>NZ_JAJJNF010000003.1:0-432428 GCF_021245805.1 Mangrovimonas futianensis | reverse complement strand
AATACCGTCAATGATGGTGTCGGAACTATCATCCGTGAATGGTCCGTAACTGATAACGATGGCAATACAACAACACAAACCCAAACCATTACCGTGGAGGACAACACGCCTCCGGTGCTTGTTGGTGTCCCTGCCGATGCGACCGTAGAATGTGATGCCATACCCGCTCCTGCTGTGGTTACCGCAACAGACAACTGTGATACAACCCTTACCGTTAGCTATTCAGAAACTACAAATACCGTCAATGATGGTGTCGGAACTATCATCCGTGAATGGTCCGTAACTGATAACGATGGCAATACAACAACACAAACCCAAACCATTACCGTGGAGGACAACACGCCTCCTACAGCTGACTTAGCTAATTTAGCGAATGTAACTGCACAATGTTCTGTAACATCCTTGATTGCACCAACGGCGACGGACAATTGCGGTGGATCAGTAACTGTAACAAACAATGCTTCTCTACCTATCTCCACCCAGGGTACAACAGTTGTAACATGGATATATACAGATGTGAATGGTAATGCTTCAACACAGACGCAGAACGTTGTTATTAATGATACCACTGCTCCAGTAGCTCCTATTCTATCCGATGTCAATGGACAATGCTCTGCTACTGCCTCTACACCGACTACAACCGATAACTGTAGCGGAACCATAACAGGAACCACTTCTAATCCCCTGACTTATAATACCCAAGGCATACACATCATTACTTGGACCTTTGACGATGGAAATGGCAATGCCATAACAGTTGACCAAAATGTGATCATCGAGGATACTACAGCACCCACCATATCATGTCAAAGTGATATAATAACAATCAATGATACAGGACTTTGCTCAGCGGTAGTGACATACATTACACCAACAGGTTCTGACAACTGTATTGGAGCAACCACAATACAAACCACAGGTTTGCCTTCTGGAAGTGTCTTCCCAGTAGGTACTACAACCAATACATTTGTAATTACTGATGTTGCTGGAAATTCTTCCACTTGTTCAATTGATATAACTGTTATAGACAATGAAGGTCCTGAGATTCCAGTCCTTGAACCTATCATTGCAGATTGTTACATTGAAGTAACTCCTCCAACCACTAATGACAATTGTGATGGATCCATTATCGGAACATCTAATGTTAGTTTAATTTTTGACACTGTTGGTACAGAAACAATTTATTGGACCTTTTCAGACAGTGCAGGCAACAGTATTATTGTACCACAAGATGTTACAGTCGTTGACAATGAAAGTCCTGTACCAAACAGTCCTTCATTAACTGCCTTATCATTTACTGGTTGTCAAATTTCAAGTATTTCAGAATTGACCATACCAACTGCTACTGATGGATGTAATGGTATCATTGAAGGAACATTATCTCCCGATTTTATATTCCCTTTTTCATTTTCTGGAACTGAGACCATAGATTGGCAATTCATTGATAGTAATGGTAACATAACCATACAAACCCAAGATATTACACTAACGCCCCCCTCCATAGATGGTGGTACACTTCAGGGAACCTTTGAAGGAATTGCATTTTCTAATCAAATAGACATTTCGTCTTGTCAAGAAGAAATTAATATTGATTTAGACTTAACTGGGGAAATAGGAACTATCATTCAATGGGAGCAATTCGCAGTAAATCAAGGTGTTTGGGACATCATTTCAAATACCACCGATAGTCATTCAATAACCTTTGCTATAGGAGAATTGGAATCAACTTATTATAGAGTTCTAATTCAAGTAGGAAATTGCAGTGTATATTCCAGTCTGTTTTATGTCAGATCATTACCTCCTGGATCGGCTCCTACTATTGAGAACTTAGATGTTGATTCTAACTATTGTCTAGGTGAGGAAGTTAATCTTTTAGCTACTAGTAATTATTTAGCAACCGAAGAGGCTTTTCCTGATTATCCTCCTGGAGATTTTAATCAAGGGCAGCTAAACACGCAAGATCCTAATGGATGGTTGGTTGATGGAGAAACTGGTGGATTTACGGCTGGCGGAAGTGCAACAAAACCTCGAAATTGGTCCGCAAAAACTTGTAATAATCAAGAGAATGGTAATATTGTATATTGCGGTAATGATGGGAAATATACCATAGCCTATGGTGATTTTAGTTCACCTCAATATAATGGAGCCATACCAACAACACTTGAAACTCCTATTATGGATTTATCTAATGTTGCTTCTGCAAGTTTAGATTTTGACCAAGCTTATTATTTTTCAGATCAAGACTATGCCGTTATTGAAATATCTACGGATGGAGGTGTCAACTATTCGACACTAGTACTGATGCATGCCGTAGGAAGTGGCGATCTAGATTGGTATACTGCAGGAACTGCAGAATCTGTTGCTGGATCAACACCTACCGAATATAATTTTGAAACGGATAACACCTCTATTCCTTTGGACGCCTATATTGGAGAAAGTAATGTTAGAATTAGATGGTCTTTTACAGGTACTACAAATCTAAGTGCATGGGCAATGGATAATATTTATGTCTACCAAGAAGTCTATGTAGATACAGAACTAGAATGGACTGATGGAATTGGTGATCCTAGTGAAGATCCTCTTGTAACAGGTGAAACCCAAGTTCCTATTGCCTTCGTTCCTGAGGTACCTGGTAGTCATAATTATGGAGCAACAGCTTTAATTAATGGCTGTAGGTCATATGATGAGGATGGTACAGACCTTATTTGGATAAAGGTATTCCATTCTTATGCAGGGGAAGATGTTGTCTTTACGCCAGATGAATGTGGACAAAACACGGTTCAATTAAATGCCTATGACAATAGGTTAACCGCTACTCAAAATGCAGCTAAAGGAGCATATACGCTTCCTAATAACTGTGTAAACTGTGATGATGAAGGCGCTATGGAAGATACGGAAATTGCGGGTGAATGGGCTGTGATTGCAAGCAGCAGTTGTGGTGGAAATTTTACAATTTCTGATGTTAACGACCCTGATGCACTATTTACTGGTGATGCTGGGATTTACAACTTAACATGGACTGTTAACGGATGTTCAGATAATATGAGCATCGAAATTATCAATTGTGATTTGGTAGATTTTGATGGCTCCAATGATTACGTTGATTTTGGTGAAAATAATTATAATTTAGACAACAATGATTTTAGCATTGAAGTTTGGATAAAACCCGAATCCATTAGTGGGATTCAGGGTATAATATCTAAAAGAGATGCAAGTTTTTCGGGGAATGCTTATGGCTACGACTTGCGAATTAACAATTCGGGTCATGTTGTATTTCGATGGAATAAATCTGGATTTCTAAATTCTGCTCCTTATACCATAGATAACTCTAGGTGGTACCATATAGCCATTATTCGCTCCGGTTATGAGTATAGACTTTACATCGATGGTATTTTAATTAAACAAGGCGCTGGAGTTCAACCATCAAGCAATAATTACAAAGCCATTTTAGGTGCTATAGACCAAGATTCTTCACCAATTCCTTCTAACCATTTTAATGGCTGGATAGACGAATTGCGTATTTGGAATAAAGCCCTATCACCGGAACATATTAGACAAATGATGAACCAAGAAATAGAACCCGATGGAGTTGATGTGAGAGGTGCAGTTCTAGGTTTAAAAATAAATGGCCCGGATGCCAATCAAGATGGTATTGATGATAATCCGTTATTCTGGTCTAATTTGGAAGGTTATTACCGCATGGATATTGCATGTGGTAGTCTGTCACCAAATTTTGCAGTAGGAACTACTGGTAGATTGAAAAATATAACAACCAGTCAACAAGAAACCGCTCCACTTCCCTATACCACTTTACAATCGGGAGATTGGGGTGATGATACTACATCAGCTTCACCATGGACTCACTATTCAGTTTGGAATTATCCTAACAGTGTTGGAATAAATGGATCAAAGATTGATTGGAATATTGTGGAGACATCACATGATGTGGATTCTCATAATGAGAACATTACCCTTTTGGGATTATTAAATAATTTAGGCTCTGAAATCACTATTTCAAACCCTAATACGACGCAAGATGAAAATAATAGCGGTAATGCTTTATGGGTAACCCATTATCTAAAGCTTAATGGACAAATAGATTTAGTCGGACAATCACAATTAGTTCAAAAAAGATATAATATAGACCAATTGAATGATAGTGAATTGGAACCAACTAGTCTTGGGTTTATCGAAAGAGATCAACAAGGAACTAAAAATCTATATAATTACAATTATTGGAGTTCCCCGGTAAGTGCCATTGGTGCTGCAACTAATTCTAATTATACTGTCGGTAGTATTTTGATGGATGGTACCACCTCATCCAATCCTGCCACAATCACATGGATTGGTGGCTACGATGCCACTCCAGGACCACCTATTTCATTACCAAATTATTGGCTATGGACCTACAATGCCATAGCTAATACCTATCAACAATGGAATCAAGTTGGAAGCACTGGAAACATACCCACCGGAAATGGGTTTACTATGAAAGGTAGTGGCACTAACAATGATTATCAAAACTATGTATTCCAAGGAAAACCCCACAATGGATTGATTCAAAATACCAATACTGCTGTTTCCAATGGAAATCAAATATTAATTGGAAACCCATACCCAAGTGCGATAGATGCTGACGAATTTATAAAAGATAACATTCCAAATGGAAGTACGGCAAACCCTAGCTCTACAAGCGCCATTGATGGTGCGCTTTATTTCTGGGTACACTATTTAAGTAGTAATTCCCATTTCCTTGTAAACTATGAAGGAGGGTATGCCACTTACAACTTAAGTGGGGGTGAAATTCCAACTACTCCATCCATAACTGAAGATGGATATGAAATCAGTGATCTAGGCTCTTCATCATTAATGCCTGGAAGGTATATTCCAGTTGGACAAGGGTTTTTTGTTGGAGCTTTGGAACCAGAAACAGGAGGTCAAATTAAATTTGAAAATGACCAGCGGATCTTTAGAAGAGAATCCGGTTCAGGGTCCTCGATTTTCATGAAGACTATAGATAGTTCAAACTTAACTTACACAGATGGTGAAAATGAATCTGTAATTCAAAGGGTAAGGCTAACGGCAACTACACCAAATAACTTAAATAGGCATATAATGTTAGCTTTCGTTCCTAATAGCAATGCTTCTGATGGTTATGATTTTGGCTATGACGCTAAAAACATAGACGACTATACAACTGATGTGTCATGGAATGTTGAGAATACTAATTTTATTATTCAAGGTGTAGGCGAATTTGATTCTACTAAACAATATCCCTTAAATGTTAAATTGGCTCAAGCTGGAGATTTGGCAATTAATCTTAGAATGCTAGAAAACTTTGATGAGGAAATAGATGTATTTATTTACGATTCTTTAACCGGCGAATATTCTCAATTTAATGAGGTTCCATTCTCTATTAATTTGGAAGCCGGAGAATATAACAGCCGATTCTTCCTGACATTTGAATCAGATGAATCCACCTTAAGCATCATCGAAGATTTAACCAATGAGATTAGCGTCAACTACCTAAATAATTCAGGTGAAATCTTTATCAATACTTACAATAAAGTTAAAGTCAATCGCGTACAACTAATTGATATGGCCGGAAAAGTTTTACAAACTTGGAACAGTTCTCAAGTTACTGAACTTGCCAATTCCAAGATCAAACTACCTGTAAGGAATATTTCAAGTGGAAACTATATCATCAAATTAGATACAGGCCTTGGCACAAGTATTAATAAAAAAGTGATTATTGAATAACGTCAAAAATCAGCCTCCAATTATAAAGCGGTAAACAATATTTACCGCTTTTTTTATATAATTTCCTATAACACAATGCATTTCATCGATTTTTTTTGCATTTAAAAGATATAAACTTATCTTTGTTGAGCTTTTGATTTAGCCCCAAACTAAACCAATCTACTTATGCGAAACAATACTTTTTCAATATGTAAAAGTATCATTGTCATGCTTTTACTATTTTCATGTAAAATAGCTCTAACCCAAACAACCATAGGTTTCTATGACTTTGAAAATGGTTTACAAGGTTGGACGGATGGTGGCAATGATGCAGGCTTGAGCAACTCTTCCTATTACTCTTGTTTTGGGAACCGCTCCATCTATTCCAAAGATGATCAAGAGAATCAAAATAGAGTCACTTCCCCAATTCTAGATTTCACACCATACTCAAACATCACAATTTCATTTTGTTCTAAAAACAATGGCCTTGAAAATGGAGAAGGTTTCAAGCTTGAATATTATGATGGTTCGACATGGTCACTTCTCTATACGTTTAAAAAAGGGGTTGATTTTTCTGTTTCGGGTTATTCGTCTTACGACCTTGTATATACATTTGCTAGTGACACTTATTCATTTAGTACTAATTCCAGAATGCGGTTTTCGAGTACAGCAAATCAAAATTCAGAATACAATTACTTTGACAATATCCTCATTGAAGGAATCGAAAATGAGCCTGAAGTAACCATTCAAGATTTTTACGATAGTGATGGAGATGGAGTCTATGATGATGTGGATATAGATGACGATAACGATGGTATTTTGGATTCTGATGAGGAGCTCAGTTGTAAAAATTCAGCCATATCAACTTACGTAAATTATAAGTTCCTCAATGAAACTTTTGGAACTGGAACCAATCGCACCACTATAAACACCACTTACGATGCGCAAACAAGCTATTGCTATGAAGATGGTAGCGGATCCTGTAATAGCAATCAAGATTTAAATGATGGAGAGTACACTGTTTACCACAAAGCATGTGATGGAGATGGCACTAATGACACACCAAATAATGAAGTTGCTTCATGGGCCGATGAATATTGGTATTCTGGTCTAGACCACACTTCAGGTGATACCAACGGGCGTATGGCGATGTTTAATGCCTCCTATGATCCTGGGTTGTTTTACACGGCTCATATCCAAGGGGCACTTCCCAACGTACCAATCACCTATAGTTTTTGGGTAATCAATTTGGACAACCATGATGCTCCTGGTATCAGTTCACGTTTAAGACCTGATATTTTGGTTGAATTCCGAGATGGAAATGGAAATATATTGAACTCCTTAACAACAGGAAGCATCCCTCCCAACAATCCTGCCTCTGCTAATAACGGTTGGATCAACTTTACGGCAGATTTAACATTTAACGTTGATGAATTTTACGTTTATTTTTTCAACAACGAAACAGGAGGTCTTGGAAATGATTTAGCTCTTGATGACATTGTCATTTCCCAAACGCTTTGTGATACAGATGGTGATGGCGTTGCTGATATTTTTGATTTAGATTCTGACAATGATGGAATACCTGATGTTGTTGAAGCAGGCTTGGGAGCATACAGTGAAGGAAAAGCAACCTTAACAAACGTATCAACTTGGGTGGATACAAATGGTAATGGCATGCACGATTTGGTTGAAGGGCACATTCCTTTAGATTCAGATGGTGATGGCATACCAAATTATCTAGATTTAGACAGTGATAACGACACCCTTTTTGATGTGGACGAGTCAGGAGCTGGAAATCTAGCCGATACTTCGTTTCAAAATGGCGATGGAGACATCAATGGAGATGGTGTGGGTGATGGTACTGATACAGATGCCGTAAGAGAAACAGATGTAGAATCCGATGGAATTGTTGAATATTTTACCGATGGTATTTTGGATTTATATGACTACTACAATGGAAGTACATTTGAAGAAGCATATGGCAATAGTAACCAGGGAATAGGATATACTTACTATGTAAAAGATACAGATGGCGACGGATTGCCCGATTATATGGATACCGATTCTAACGACGATGGCATTTATGATATCGCCAGTACCTTATATTACGCATTAGATGCTAATAATGATGGTGTCATTGATGATATGACAGATTTGGACAGCGACGGAATAATGGATCTCTTTGATACAGATGACAGTCTATTTGGATCCCCAAGAGATCTGAATCAAAAATTGCTGTTATACTTTGATGGAAGAAATGATTATGTTGAAGATACTCAAATACTGAGTGGTCTTTCTGACGTTTCTTTCATGACATGGATTAAAATTGATCCCACTTTCACTGGTAGAGCAATCATTCTTGGGCAAGCCAATTTTGAATTGGAAGTAGAAAATTACGGGGATGTTACTATAACAGCTCATGCTGATAACAAACAATTTTCCACTGGTGATATTCCATTGAATCAATGGGTTCATGTAGCAGCTACTACAAGCAGTTCAACAAATCAATTGGTACTTTATATCAATGGAGAAAACCGAGGAAGTGTCAATGGTATAGGAGGCTCCTTGAATACCAACACCTATAATTTTACAATTGGTAAGTCTGCTGATCCAGCAGACAGTGATACCTATTTTAAAGGCTTCATAGATGAAGTCAGAATATTTACCAAGACATTATCCGATGACGAAATTCACAAAATGGTGTATCAAGAAATCGGGAATAATGCAGGCAATGTAAGAGGTGAAGTTATCCCTCGAGATATCACCGACTTTGTTGATGAAGACAATAATTCTCCTTTATCTTGGTCTTACCTACTGAGATATTACAGGATGGATGTGTATAGGGATGATATAATTGATGATTTGACAACCCCTGGTTTTGATACGGTTGGCGCAAAAATTTACAATGTTAAACATATTGGTTATCAAACCGCACCACTCCCTTTTATCACCCAACATGGCAATGATCTTTTACCAGAAACTCTAGATATTCCAGAAGACGGTGTGAATGGTTATGACGCCACAACCTATGATTGGAGCATCATTAAAGTGCTCCACAATAATATTTCTTACAATGAAAACTCATCTCATTTGGCATTCTTTTTGGAAGAAAATGATTCCAATAATGACCCCATAGAATTTAGTATTGAAAATGATTCTGAGTTCAATGTGAGTTGGTATTTGAAATTAGATGGCCTTTTAGATTTAACGGGAGAATCACAATTGGTTCAAGGATTGGACAGCGAATTGGATACCACAAGCACTGGGCGCATAGAAATTGACCAACAAGGAACCAAAGATTTATTCACTTATAATTATTGGTCTTCTCCAGTAGGTTTAATCAACAACACCCTAAACAATAAGGAATATCATGTTCCAGACGTTCTATTTGATGGATCTGACCCAAACGAGGCACAAGAAATCAACTTCATTTCAGGATATAATGGAAATTCGGGATCACCCATAAGCATTGCCCATTATTGGATTTGGAAATTTAATAATTTTCCAACTGATGATTACGCCTCTTGGCAACACGTCAGAAATACAGGAACCATGTATGTGGGTGAAGGATATACTATGAAAGGTGTCGCCAATACCAATGGAAATGTATCCGAAGAGCAAAATTATGTTTTCGTGGGGAAACCTAACAACGGAGACATTGCTCTCACAATTAATGACAACAATGACTATTTGGTAGGAAACCCCTACCCTTCAGCCATAGACGCAGTTCAATTTATATTAGATAATGGCAGCATCATTGAAGGAAACGGGAACCTATCTGGCACGCTCTATTTCTGGGAACACTGGGGTGGTGGCTCACATATTCTTGCTGAATATCAAGGAGGCTATGCCACTTACAATTTGTCAGGAGGAGCACCATCTGCCTCTTATGGAACCAATGACCCAGATGTGGGCACGGGAGGCGTTCCAACAAAAATTCCTGGCAGGTATATTCCCGTAGGTCAAGGATTTTTTGTAATAGGGGAAAGTGACGGCCAAATCAAATTCAACAACGGACAACGTGTCTTCAGAAAAGAAGAGAATGGAGTCTCTGTTTTTGTAAAACAAGCTAATCCCAATACAAATGTGACCAATGATGAGGAAAACCCAGAAGACTATTATGATACGCGATTAAAAATTAGATTAGGTTATAATTCGGTAAATACGATTCACAGACAACTCTTAGTTACTGAAGATCCACAAGCATCAGCAGGTATTGATTGGGGTTATGAAGGCATTTTAAATGAGAATCAAATGGACGATATGTTTTGGCAAATATCTGATGATAAATTCGTGATTCAAGGAATCGATATGATTGATGAAGCAACCATATTGCCAATTGGTATCAAAACCGATACACAAGGAATCAACACCATCATGATTGATGCTTTGGAAAACGTTCCAGATGACTTAAACATCTATTTATATGACAGCGAACAAAACCTTTATCATGATCTCAGGGTTAGTAATTTTTCTGTCACTCTTGGTGCCGGAAATCACCTCAACCGATTTGAACTGAGGTTCTCAGCTGAAACACTAAGCATGGAGGAAGATACTTTAGCTGAAAGCCTGTCTGTATTCTATGCTAATGACCAACAAGAAATTGTCATTTACAATCCAAAACTTTGGGATATACAAACAATAGAAATATATAACACACTAGGCCAATCAGTCTATCAATTAAACAACCTAAACCAAGAAGAATATTCTAAAATACAATCAAATAACTTAAGTCAGGGCGCCTACATTATTTCAGTTTCCACTAAACTGTACGGCACATTCAACAAAAAAGTTATTATTAAATAGAGATCTTAAGCGTAAGTCCCAAATCTAGCTTTTAGATTTGACTGTGCCCGGGAGCCTCGAACAAAGTTCGGGGCTTCCTTTTTTTATTTAAATTTAGCAATAAGCTCTGTTAAAGTTAAAGAAACTTGCTCCCCAGATTTCATGTGTTTTAAAGTAAAGGTCTGTTGTTCCATTTCTTTCTCACCCACCAACACAACATATGGAAGCCCTCTTTTATCGGCATGCTTCATTTGTTTACCCATTTTAGCCGTATCAGGGTAAAGTTCAGAGTGGATTCCTTGTTCCCTTAAAGCTTTAATTGCTTTCATAGCATACAAGGCTTCATCGGCACCAAAATTGATAAACAAAACATCCAGAGTCTTGGTCACTGTTTCAGGAAATAATCCAAGCTCTTCCAGTACCAAGTAAATACGATCCAAACCAAAACTGATACCGACGCCACTCATATTTTTCAACCCAAAAATTCCGGTCAAATCATCATAGCGACCACCTCCGCCGATGGATCCCATTTGAACACCCTTTGGCGCCGCTACTTCAAAAATAGCTCCTGTATAGTAATTTAAACCTCTAGCCAAGGTAACATCCAATTGCAATTGGGCCGTTTTTAAACCTAGCTCAGCAATGGCTTTTTCAATAAACTGTAATTCCTCAATTCCTTTTATTCCTTCCTCAGAGGCACTTAAAATATCCTGTAATTGAGAAATCTGGGCACCAAAATCACCACTTAAAGAAAAAAGTGGTTGAAGCTTTTCAATTCCTTCATGAGAAATTCCTTTACCTATCATTTCTTCCTTAACCTTCTCCTCTCCTATTTTATCCAGCTTATCCAAAGCCACTGTAAAATCAATCAATTTATCACTGGCGCCAATCACCTCTGCAATTCCAGATAGGATTTTACGGTTGTTGATTTTGATGGTAACTCCCTCCAGTTTTAAAGCGGTGAAAACAGCATCATACAATTGTACAAACTCCACTTCTTGCCATAAAGAATCAGATCCCACCACATCGGCATCACATTGATAAAACTCTCTAAAACGTCCTTTTTGAGGTCTGTCTGCTCTCCAAACAGGTTGCATTTGATACCGCTTAAAAGGAAATTCTATCTCATTTTGATGTTGGACCACATAACGTGCAAATGGTACGGTTAAATCATAACGTAAGGCTTTTTCTGAAATATCTACAGCTAACTTTGTAGAATCCTTTGTTTGGTAGGCTGCTTCATCCACCTTTTTTAGGTAATCACCCGAATTCAGAATTTTAAAAATCAAGCGATCCCCTTCATCTCCATATTTTCCCATTAAGGTTTCCGAATTTTCAAAACTCGGTGTTTCAATAGGTTGAAAGCCGTAAGTCTCAAATTGGGAACGAATGGTAGAAAATATATAGTTTCTTTTAGCTACCTCGCTCGGGCTAAAATCTCTGGTTCCTTTAGGAATGCTTGGTTTTTGTGCCATGTTATTCTGTGAAATTTACCGCAAAAATAGAACTAGTTAATCAATTTATCAAAGTAATTGAACAATTCACCTTTGGTAATGACGCCTCCTTGACGAATCAATTGAAATTTATCCAAATTTCTATCTTCAGAATAGTCTTTCTTGGCCTGTAAAAACTCCACCTCATCGCTCATAAGGTTCTGGCGCAACCACCCATAACCTTCATCTGTGGTGATGTCTTGATCATTTTTAATTTTTACGGCAATAACATGCATGTTCTTGTCATTCAAATAAAAAAGATGCATCTGCTGTGGCGAGATGTGTTCAATATAACCAACTTGATTTAAAACGCCTTCCCAAATCAAATCACTAAACACGTCTAATTCCTGTTCGGCTAATTCCGGTTTGTTGACCTTTAAATGATCCCACTCCTCTGCCGTAACCGATTGGGTGGCCAAAAAGTTGATAAATTCTTGATGCAGTTCTTCAAACTGCTCTTTGGTTAATCTTGCGTACTTCATAATAAATTCAATAAAAAAAGCCCCAACGTTGGTTGAGGCTTTTTGATGTTTTGAGTGAAATTAGTTACTTGCAGGAATTACCTCAAATGGGAATTCAAAAATAACGTCTCTATGCAAACGGATTACAGCATTGTACTGCCCTAAACGCTTGATGTTTCCACCAACTATAGTTACAAATCTTTTATCGATGCTGTGACCTTCTTTCTCAATAGCGTCTACCAAATCCATAGTAGTAACTGATCCAAAAAGTTTATCACCAGCAGAAGCTCCTTCAGTTGATTTAGCAGGGATTTTGATCTCCAATGCTTTAACTGCTTCAGCTACTTTTTGAGCATCTTCAACAATTTTCTTTTCTTTAAAAGCTCTTTGCTTTAAATTTTCTGCCAATACTTTTTTAGCTGATCCTGTAGCTAAAACGGCAAACCCTTGAGGAATTAAAAAGTTTCTACCATAACCGTTCTTAACTGTTACAATATCGTCTTTAAATCCTAAATTCTCAACGTCTTGTTTTAATATAAGTTCCATCGTTATGATATTTTTATTTTAATAAATCTGCCACATAAGGCATTAAAGCTAAATGACGTGCTCTTTTGATAGCTACAGATACTTTTCTTTGGTACTTTAAAGAAGTTCCTGTTAAACGTCTTGGTAAAATTTTACCTTGTTCGTTTACAAATTTCAATAAGAAATCTGGATCTTTATAATCGATATACTTGATTCCAGACTTTTTGAAACGACAATACTTCTTAGCTTTGTTAGTTTCTATATTAAGCGGAGTAAGATATCTGATTTCTCCGTCTTTCTTTCCTTTTGCTTGTTGTTCTATAGATGACATAATTACGCTTTTTGTTTGTTTCTGTTTCTTCTTTTCTCAGCCCAAGCAGCAGCGTGCTTGTCTAGTTTTACAGTTAAGTAACGCATAAAACGCTCGTCACGTCTGAATTCAAGCTCTAATTGAGTGATAGCATCACCTTCTACTTGATATTCAAATAAGTGATAAAAACCACTTTTTTTGTTTTGGATTGGGTAAGCCAATTTTTTTAGACCCCAATCTTCTTTCGAGATCATTTTTGCTCCTCTGGAAGTCAGAAACTCTTCGTATTTCTGTACTGTTTCCTTTATCTGTGTTTCAGATAAAACGGGATTCAAAATGAAAACAGTTTCGTAATGATTCATAATTGTTTATCTATTAATGTTAAAAATGGGTGCAAAAATAATTATTTATTTCTTATATTGCAAAGTAATCCCCTTAATTTTTCTCCCTCACTCAAACATTGTTAATATTTTGTTAAAAATGTATTTTATCGATGTTTTTTGGTTTTTAACCGAATTTTTTGTACTATTGTCGATATCTTAACCGAAATAAATTAAATGTTATGACTTTAAACTGCGTAGTAGTTGACGATTCAGCCATACAGCGACTATCAATAGTCAAACTAATTGAGAGTCATCCAGCTCTTAATTTAATTGCTGAGTACAACAGTGCCCTAGAAACCAAAAACGGTTTAAATACTCATAAGGTAGATCTAATATTCTTGGATATTGAAATGCCCGTATTGAATGGATTTGAATTACTGGATGTATTAAATAATAAACCCCAAATTATTTTTGTAACCGGTAAAACAGAATATGCTTTTAAAGCATTTAATTATGATGCTACCGATTATTTGCACAAACCGATTACCAAAGAGCGTTTTAATACGGCTGTTGAAAAAGCTATAGAGCAGCACAAATTAAGACATGACTTCAACGAAGAAGAAGGTGAACACATCTTTGTAAAGAGTAACCTTAAAAAACGTAAAGTTTATATTAAAGACATTAAATGGATTGAAGCCCTTGGTGACTATGTAAAATTAGTAACCGAAGATACCAGTTTGGTGGTGCTTTCTACAATGAAAGCATTTGAAAAAGAATTACCAGAAGGTAAATTCTTGAGAATTCACAAATCCTATATTGTGAACCTCGATAAAATTGATCGTTTCAACAGTAAAAATGTTGAAGTTGGGGCTTATGAAATACCATTAAGTAGAAATAAAAAGACGCAGTTGGTTGACGCGCTTAATAATATTTAGTAGTTATCTACATTTAATATTACCCGAACCGACCTAAAATCTTTTACACTCAAGAAGCTATTATTAATTTTAATGATAGCTTCTTTTGTTTTTGACAATGACTGTTTGGGAGGTATTTTGACCAATATGTGTTTGATATATTGGTTTCTTATTCTAGCTACTGGCGGATACTCAGGACCTAAAACCCCACTTTTAAAAACCATGCGTAATGATTTGGCATACCACTCGGCCCCTAAATTAACCTTATTGTAATCCTTATGTTTTAAGGATATTTTTATCAATCTATAAATAGGAGGATATTTATAATTATGGCGTTCATCCATTTGCTCCTTAAACATCTCCAAATAAGAGTTGGTAGAAACTTGCTGCAAGATGGCATGATACGGATTATAAGTCTGTATCAATACTTTCCCCCTTTCTTTGGTTCTTCCTGCCCTTCCAGAAACCTGAACCATCAATTGAAAACTCCGTTCGTGAGCCCTAAAATCAGGGAAATTAAGCATATTATCAGCATTCATAATACCAACCAACTTGATGTTTCTGAAGTCCAGCCCTTTTGTTAGCATTTGGGTACCCACAAGGATATCGATTTCCTGCTGCTCAAAAGCATTGATTATTTTCTCATACCCATACTTCCCTTTAGTGGTATCCAAATCCATCCGGGCAATTTTAGCATCAGGAAATAGTACGTTGGCCTCCTGCTCCACCTGCTGCGTCCCAAAACCCTTAGTATCCAATTCAACACTTCCACAAGCTTCACAAGTCTTAACCATGACCGTATGATATCCACAATAATGACACCGCAACTGATCTCGATATTGATGGTAGGTTAGACTTACATCGCAATTGGGGCATTGCGGGGAATGACCACAGGTTTGGCATTCAATAATAGGTGAATATCCCCTCCTATTTTGAAATAAGATAATCTGATAACCCTCAGCCAAAGTTTCTCGCATTTCTTCAATCAATCGATCACTAAAATGACCTGTCATTCTCTTTTTGCGATGCTTTTCTTTGATATCCACTAGTTCTATATCCGGCATCAGAACATCATTAAATCTCGTAAACAAAGAAACCAATCCATATTTACCTTGCTTCGCATTATAAAAGGTTTCCAAACTAGGTGTCGCCGATCCCAACAAGGTTTTGGCTTGAAACATATGCGCTAGAATGACAGCCGTATCCCTACCGTGGTACCTAGGAGCAGGATCAAATTGCTTGAAAGATTGCTCATGTTCTTCATCTACAATGACCAATCCCAAATTTTTAAATGGCAATAGTACAGCCGATCTGGCTCCGAGAACAATTTGAGCCTTTGGTGAGTTTTCCAAAATTTGGTTCCAAACTTCTACGCGTTCGTTAGAAGAATACTTGGAATGAAAGACCGCTACTTTTTCTCCAAAATAGGTTTGAAGACGATTAACCAGCTGTGTGGTTAAAGCAATTTCAGGAAGCAAATAAAGGACTTGTTTGCCGAGATCCAAAACCTCCTGAATAAGCTTTACGTAGATTTCTGTTTTCCCCGAAGAAGTCACGCCATGAAACAAAACAATATCTTTTTCTTCAAAAGTTTTTTTGATTTCTTGGTAGGCCTGATTCTGATCTTCAGAAAGTAATTTGGTTTCAGAAGACACCTCACCTTCAAATTGAATTCTATCTGTTTGAAAATAATACTCAGTTAAAACGCCCTTATCAATCAGCGCCTTTACTATGGCGCTTGAAGCACCACTCTCCTCCGTTAATGCGGATACTTTAATCGGTTTTTTGGTTTTTGCCGACAGTGAGAAAAGTGTCATTACCACATCACGTTGCTTACGGGCACGACTTAACTCTTCCAACAACCCATGCAGTCCTACTTCAGAGGTATATTCATCTCCCAATTTGACATATCGCACCAACTTTGGGGTATATTTTTCAAAGACTTCTTCCTGAACAGAAATGGCCTGCTTTTCCAAAAGTCCTTTAATGACCGGAAGCACATTCTTTTTATCCAAAATCCCCATGACATCCTGAATCTTTAGAGAGGATTGATGATGGAGGGCTTCCCACAACATGAATTCATCATCTTCCAAATCAGCATCGCTTATTTCAACATCCTGACTTTTTAAAATAACCGTTTCGCTTTCCAATATAAAGGCATTGGGCAATGAAGCTCTCATAACCTCTCCCACCGTGCACATGTAGTAATCGGCGATCCAGTGCCATAGTCTCATTTGTCTTGAGGTGACTATGGGCGACTCATCGAGTATTTGCTCTATGGGTTTGGCCTCATAAACCAAAGGTGCTTGTTCATGTATTTTATATACAATACCGGTATAAATCTTGCTTTTACCAAAAGGAACTGACACCCTAACCCCTGGAATTAGGAATGTTGCCTCAGCTTCTGTTATACTATAAGTAAACAGATTGGAAATAGGAATGGGAATAATGACATCAATAAAGTATGACATCTGCCTAAGCGTTTTTTCTATTTTGTTTTTTCAATCGGTTTAAGGTAGCATTCAGCTCATACCCTAATAGCAAAATAGTAGAGTTAAGCCATAGATAGAACATTAAAATCAGTAAAGCCCCTATAGAACCATAGAGTTCGTTGTACCTTCCAAAGTTCTCAATATACAAACCAAACAAATAAGAATTCAAGATAATCAATAAGGTAGTAAACAAAGCACCTATAGAGAAAAATTTAGAATGTCTCCCTTCCTTGGTTCCAAAATAATACAAAGTCGCAGTGGCCAAAAAAGCCGTAAGTACGAAAAAAGCATACTTGGCAAGGTTTAACCATTGGGGCACATTCTGTTTATCTACTAAACCGTATTGCTCCAGATTCTGACTGATATAGATTTGTATGTACCCAAGTACCACGACGTTCAAAATCAATAAAAAGGCTAAAATCAAAGCTACCCCAAGAGCAAAAACATATTGTTTAAAAGGATTTCTGGTCAATTGCTCGTGATAGGAACTTTCAAATCCAGAAAAAACGGCATTGATACCATTGGCCATCAAAAAAATTGAGGCAAACAACACTGATGAAATCAAACCACCGTTTGCCGTATTATCAATATTGACAAAAATATTATCAAAAAAGAAGTCTGACGTACTGGAAGGCAAAAAGGAATTTAAAAACTTTAGAAATTCAATTTTAAAATCGTCAATCGGAATATACGGTATGACGATTAACACAAACAATAAAAATGGAAATAGGGCTGTAAAAAAACTAAAGGCAATAGCACTGGCTCGGGTGGTAAGAGCTCCTTTAACAATACCTATCCCATATAGTTCTAAAAGGTCATAAACTGAAAGTCCCTCCAGACCGGGTAGTTTTAATCCTTTTAGCAGTTTCACCAACAGATTAACAATTGGAATTTTTTCCAGTTTGTCTTCTACCTGTTTGGTCATATTAAACTGCTTTTAGGCTCAAATCCATATTATAAATGGAATGGGTCAAGGCTCCAGATGAAACAAAATCAACGCCACATTCAGCATATTGTCTTACAGTTCTTTCATTGATATTACCCGACGATTCAGTTTGACATGCATCCCCAATCAAAGCAACAGCTGCCCGGGTTTCATCAAAATCAAAATTGTCCAATAGAATGCGATCAACACCTCCACTAGCTAAAATTTCCTTGATTTCATTTAAATCGCGCGCTTCAACTATAATTTTTAAATCCTTATGATGGTCTTCTAGGTATTGTTTTGTTTTTTCAATAGCTTCTGGGATTCCTCCCGCAAAATCAATATGGTTGTCCTTTAACATGATCATATCATAAAGTGCAAACCGATGATTTTCTCCCCCACCTATCTTAACGGCCCATTTTTCGAGTGCCCGAATACCTGGAGTTGTTTTTCTTGTATCTAAAATTTGAGTTTTGGTTCCATCCAATAGGTCAACAAACATTCTTGTTTTAGTGGCTATGGCACTCATTCTTTGCATCGCATTTAAAACCAATCGTTCCGCTTTCAAAATGGCTTGAGAAGGACCTTCTACAAAGAAAACAATATCGCCTCTTTTTACATTTCTTCCATCATTGATAAACGTTTTCATCTTTAAACGTTTATCAACATACCGAAATACTTTACGAGCAAATTCTACACCAGCTATCACACCTTCATCCTTCACTAACAATTTGGCTTTTCCCATGGCATCTTCAGGAATACAAGCCAATGAGCTATGATCTCCATCACCTACATCTTCTCTGATTGCATTGGCAATAATAAGATCTAATTCAGTTTCAAATTGTTTTTGACTTATCATAAGTGGTGTATTTTAATGTAAAAATACTAATTGATTTTTGAATTATTCACGACCAGCCCAATTTAAACTGAAATCTAAAAAAGTTTAAAAATATGTTGCCTTTTAAACCAAAGTCAAAGAATACCTTAGAAAAAGGTATACCCCAGTATGGCAGAAACACTTGTAAAATTGGTATTCCAATTGGCATATTCTCCCAGTAGGTTCCGATTGGTAGAATATCTAATCTCTGCACTCATTCTATCCATGAATTTATACCCCAACCCAAATGCAAAAAACCCTTGGCTTTTAATATCCAAATCACTTCTCCCATCAAAATCCACTTTTGAATCACCAAAGTTTATCACAAAAGCATGGGAAGCATTGATAAACAATTTGGACTTTTCACTTAGCACAAAATAATGTCTTAAACCCAAATTCAAATCTAGAGCTTGATAATCTATGGTTGATTCATATTCAAAAATCCCGATAGGTTCATCATTACTAGCCTTAAAAGCTTGATAAGTGGGCTCAAAAAACACGGCCCATTTATTTTTACCCGCAGGAAGGACTAATTCCAATTCAACTCCCACTCTTATACCTGTCTGTTGTCCATAATCGACATCTCCAAGCACAATACTAGTAGGATCAGGGGATAACAACTCTAAAGAAGAGAATGTTACACCTGGTCTTAAAGACACATTAAGGTCTATCTTACCTTGACTTTTTTTGTAAACCAAATAATTCGAATTTTGACATTCGTTATAAGCAATAAATAATTTAGATAAATCCCGCTCCTTATATTTAGTGTTTCTTATTTCCGAATCCTGAATACCTTCACATTTCAACTGGCTATAAATCTGCTTTTTAAAAGTGTTATTCTCAGTAATTTTATAGCTCCCATCTAACAAATAGGTTTTATATATCAAGGGCTCTAGCTCTCCCCCATTCATCTGATAATAAAAAGCTGGTCTTTTAGGACCATCATAGAAATAAAGATTTGCGCTTCCTTCTACAATAGCTCTTAAAAATATTTCTTGCTCTTCAAATACAGGCTCTTGATTGTAATCCAAATCCTCTAATGCTGAAGAAGAAACATCGACCTTTGTCTTTCTTTTGATGTATTTTATATGTTCTGAAATTCCAAACTCTATAATAGTTTCCATACGTACTGACTGTATATCACTATTTTCAGAAGATTTATACTCCAAATTTGCCGGTAATTTTAAATAGGATTCATCTTTAATCAGGCAATCCGTGCGGTTTCCTGATTCATTGGTGAAGTATCCGGCAATAAATTGGTTTTGAGCAATAGCGGAAAAACTAAATAATAGGGCTAGCAAATAAAAATAAGTAGATTTCATGTAAAATAGTTGGTTAAAATTTAGGTTATGCGAAAATACGTTTCTCGAAATGAAAAACCACAAAGTTTAATTTTTAAAAATTTATCTTAGATTAATTTGAAAAATCAAATTACTTTTAACTACCTCAAAATCTATCAACTTAAAAAATGAAATTTTTCTTTAAATTATCCATTCTATTTTTGTCATTACTATTTACTCGGAACAGCACCTTGCTAGCCCAAACCAACTCAAAACCAATAATTTACCTTGATGAAAATCAAAATCAAACCAACGAATCCATATTTGTAGCAAAACGCAAAAACTTTCTATACACTTCCACAAAATATAAATTAGACACTTTAGACATATATCTGTTGGTGAATGCCTATGAATTTGGAAAGTTAAATCAGCAAGAAAACGAGCAAATAAGAAACCTCATCTCAAGAGACAAGGCTCAAGAAATCAATGGGGATAAAAATATCATAATAAGCTACATGGATACCCTGAGAGGGTATAAGCCTTATTATAAAGGAAATTCAAATCAACTGGTTACATCAGAAAAAAAACACACGAATAGATTAGTAAAATTTGATAATAGGCAAGAAAAATGTAAAGAACAATTTAATGTATTTAATACAGAAGTAATATACTATTTCGGGTCAAAAGAAAACTTCAACTATAAGCCCAAACATTTTGAATGGAAACCCATACCGGAACCAATTTTTGACATCTTTTTTCAAACTCATTTTTCTAGACACATCTTATTAAAACCCAATGGAGAATATTTTATTTACCGATATATGCCAGAAAAAATATTGAAAAAGTTAATTGGTACTCCGTGGGATTCTTACTTTAATGATTTTGAAACAGCAAAAAAAACAGGCACATTTAATCGTCCCGGAATTTTCAGTAAAATTGTACCTTCAGGTTATCATTCCAGTAATGGGTGTTATCAAGATTCCTATTTTTAATTAACTGAAAACTAATATGACTATCAAACTCATCGCCATAGGAAAAACAGACAATAAGAGCCTCCAAACTTTAATGGACGATTATCAGAAGAGATTGGGGTTTTATATCAAGTTTGAGTTTGAAATTATTCCCGATATCAAAAATTCTAAAAACCTGAGTGAGGACCAACAAAAGCAAAAGGAAGGAGAACAAATCCTTTCTAAGGTGACTAACTCAGATATTTTGGTTTTACTTGATGAAGGAGGCAAACAAATGGATTCGGTAGGGTTTTCTGAATATTTACAGAAACACATGAATTCTGGAATCAAACAATTGGTATTTGTCATAGGCGGCCCCTATGGGTTTTCACCTGAAGTATATGCCAAAAGTAATGGGAAACTGTCACTTTCAAAAATGACCTTTTCCCATCAAATGATTCGTCTATTTTTTATAGAACAATTATATCGCGGATTCACCATTTTAAGGAATGAACCCTATCATCATAGGTAAATTAATGCGTTGAAAACGTATGCTTCCGTTTTTTTAATTGTTTATCCAAATCGCTAATAGTTTCTTTAACGGACAATTCAAAGTTTTTCTCATTAGATGTAGCAAAAATTCGTGGCCCAGGCAGGCTTAATTCCATATTACAAATATGCCCTTGCTCCTTTTGGTTGTTATCCAACTTAAAGGACACATCGCATTTAATTAACCAATCGTATTTGTCAAAGATAGATCTTAACTTCTTCTCAGTATAAGCAGAAAGAGCTTCACTGGCATCCATATTAACGTATTGAATATGTACAGTCATAATTAATAGTTTTAAATTTATTACATAATAAAAATACAACCAATTTCACAAAAATCAGCTGATGAATATCACAATTTAATGATAAAATTCCTTTCTAGAATCAGGAATTTCTAGGTACCTCACTAAATGTCATTATCTTTACTTCAAGAAATATGTTTTTATGAAAATTGTCTTTGCTACACATAATCTCAACAAACTAAAAGAAGTCCAAAAAATAGTACCTGAGGGCATTGAGTTACTCAGCTTGAACGATATCAATTGCTTTGAAGAAGTACCAGAAACCCAATTGACGATAAAGGGAAACGCTCTTCAAAAAGCAGAATTCATTAAACAACACTACCATGTTGATTGCTTTGCTGACGACACGGGACTTGAAGTTGAGGCGCTTAATGGCGAACCTGGTGTTTTTTCTGCTAGATATGCTGGCCCACAAAGAGATTCTGAAGACAACATCCAAAAGCTATTGACAAATCTCCAGAATCAAACCAATAGAAAAGCTCAATTTAAAACAGTGATCGCCCTAAGCCTCGGAGATGAGATGCACACCTTCACCGGAATCTGCGAAGGAGAGATAACCAGAGAAAAACATGGAGATGGCGGTTTTGGTTATGATCCTGTGTTTAAGGCAACTGGTTATTCACAAACCTTTGCAGAAATCTCTATGGAAGAAAAAAACAAAATTGGACACCGCGGAAAAGCCATCCAACAATTAGTTTCTTTCCTTAAATCATTAGAAGTCAAATAAAAGTGTATCTTTGCGCCTTAATTCCTCAGGGTGAGGATGTGTTACAAGAAGTTTTGGTTATAAGTATGTCGATTCGCTTCTAGGTAACACCTGTTAATAAATCGCATACTTATTATTAAATGAACGCATTCCAAAAACTTGGTCTTGAGGAACCTATTCTTCATGCCATCAATGACATGGGTTTTAAAACCCCAAGTGAAGTACAAGAAAAAGCCATTCCTATTTTATTGTCTGAAGATAGAGACCTTGTAGCTTTAGCTCAAACAGGAACGGGTAAAACGGCAGCTTTTGGGTTTCCCATGTTACAAAAAATCAATGTTGATAGTCGTACGACCCAAGGACTTATTTTATCACCAACACGTGAATTATGTCTTCAAATCACTAACGAACTGCAACAATACGGAAAGTACTATAAGGGACTTAACGTAACAGCTGTTTATGGTGGAGCCAGTATTACCGAGCAAGCAAAACAACTTAAACGAGGATCTCAAATTGTGGTAGCCACTCCGGGAAGAATGAAAGATATGATCAGTCGTAAAATGATTGACATTTCAAAAATTGAATATGCCGTTTTGGATGAGGCCGATGAGATGTTAAACATGGGCTTCTATGAAGATATCAACGATATTTTATCACATACCCCAATAGAAAAAAATACCTGGTTATTTTCAGCCACAATGCCTAAAGAGGTTCATGTTATTGCACAGAAATTCATGGTTAATCCATTGGAAGTTACTGTAGGTAGCAAGAACGTTGGTAGTTCTCAAGTAAGCCATGAATACTATGTGGTAAACGGACGAGATAGATATTTGGCTTTAAAAAGATTGGCCGATGCCAATCCAGATATTTTCTCTGTAGTGTTCTGTAGAACCAAAAGAGACACTCAAAAAGTAGCAGAAAAACTAATTGAAGATGGATACAATGCTGGTGCGCTTCACGGGGACTTAAGTCAAAACCAACGTGACCTCGTTATGAAGGCTTTCAGAAATAACCAAATCCAAATGTTGGTTGCTACTGATGTTGCTGCAAGGGGAATTGATGTCGATGATATTACCCACGTCATCAACTACCAATTACCAGATGAGATTGAAACCTACACACACAGAAGTGGTAGAACAGGTCGTGCTGGTAAAACAGGTGTTTCTATGGTTATTGTTCCTAAAAGTGAACTTAGGAAAATCAAAGCCATTGAAAAAGTCATCAAAAAAGAATTCGTTAAAAAAGACATTCCAAGTGGAATGGAAATTTGCGAAGTTCAATTGATGTCCTTAGCTAATAAAGTGCACAACACAGAAATTAATCATGAAATTGATGGTTACTTAGATACCATCAACGATTTGTTTCAAGATACAACCAAGGAAGACTTGATTAAAAAGTTCTTCTCTGTTGAGTTTACAAGATTCTTTGAATATTACAAAGGTTCCAAAGACCTCAATTCCGAAGCAAAACATAGTTCTGAAAGAGACACCAGTAATGAACAATCCACAAGATTTTTCATCAATGTTGGAAAGAAAGATGGCTACAGCTGGACCAGTTTAAAAGATTTCTTACGTGAAATTCTTCAAATGGGACAAGATGATATCTTTAAGGTAGATGTTATGGATAGCTTCTCCTTCTTCAACACGGAATCCCATTTAGAAAAGCAGGTATTGGATTTCTTTACCGACTTTAAATACAACGGTAGATTTGTTAATGTAGAAGTCTCTGATAACAAAGGCGGCGGAGGCGGAAGAGACCGTAAAAGGGGTCGTGGTAAAAGACGTGATGGTAAGGGATTCAAATCTGAAGGAAGAGGTTTTAAATCTGATAAAGGATTTAAAAAAGGAAAAGGCGCTAAAAGCTCTGGATCATCTAGACCAAGACGTTCCAGACGTTAAACCTTTCTGTTAATTTTTAGTCAAAAATAAACAGGAAATTAACGGTTTTCTTTTAGTTTAGTATTTTTATGGCTAACTTATGATAGAATGAAACAACTCATCCTCCTAATAACTTTATGCTTTTGCTCTGTTGTTGTGTTTGCACAAGAACCGACCACGGTGCTGGGTAAAGTAATTAATGCTACTGACGGTTCCACCATGGAAAAGGTTAATATTGTAAATATCAACCAAGTGAAAGGAACAGCCACCAATGGCGAGGGGAAGTTTGAAATACAAGCTAAAGCAAACGATACGCTTTATTTTTCATATTTAGGTTTCAAATCTATCAAAGTGCGGGTTACCAATGACTGGTTGAAATATGGTGAGTCCACCATTGAAATGACTGAATTGGCCTTCGCTCTGGAAGAGGTGGTCATCAATCAGTTTAATTTGACTGGTGTACTGGAAGTAGATATCAAACAGGTACCAATCAATAATAATTACAGGTACAGCATTTCTGGGTTGCCATCAACAGGGTATGAAGCAGGTCGTTCTTCTAATGCGGTAACACGTGTTTTAGGAGCCGTATTTAATCCAGCCGATTTTCTTTATAGCGTCTTTGGGAAAGAACCCAACGAAATGAAAAAGCTAAAGAAAATGAAGCAGGACGATGAAATCAGAAACCTGTTGGCCAACCGTTTTGACAGAGAAATGTTGACAGCTCTTTTACAAGTCGATCGTGTGGATTTGGACGAAATTGTAAGACAATGTAATTATTCCAAAGGCTTTATAGAAACGGCCAACGATTTGCAAATTCTGGATGCCATCAGTCAGTGTTACGAAGAATACAAAGTTCTAAGCCGAACGAAACGTTCGGGACGATTATAAAAAATAAAAAGGCGATGTAATTACTTCGCCTTTTTTATGCTCTAGAATGTAAGGCTATTCGATTACCTTCACTATCTATAAATGCTGCCATATACCCATGTTCAGGGGATATTTGTGTCTTTGGTTGGTATATCTTTCCTCCTACAGATTCGATTCGATCCAATTCTATTTGCACATCATCACTCATAAAATAAATCAACGTACCTTCTTCACTGGGAATGTAGGTGTCCTGCTTGATTAAGGTTCCTTGAGCACCTATAACTTCTCCTCGATCAGGAAACCAGCCCATTACAAGCCCTCCAAAATCATGTACTGCAATTTCCACGTTAAAAACCGTTTCGTAAAATGCTTTGGCGCGCTCCATATCAGTTACTGGAATTTCAAACCAACCTACCATATTTCGATTCATGACATTTCGTTTAAATTAAGATACTTAAGTTACGGAATTTTTGGATGACTCGTAACGTTTCAAAATCTCGTCAAAAGTTTTAATGGACTTTTTAGCCCAATCAAAACGCTTCTCTAATTTTTCTTGTTCAGACAATTGCCAAGGAATAGCACTTAATTTTAATTGTGTAGTAACATGTTGCAAAATAATAGCAGCCGAAACCGATATGTTTAAACTTTCAGTAAAACCTACCATAGGAATTTTTAAATAGCAATCAGCCTCATCCAAAACTTCCTGAGACAAACCTTGTTGTTCTCTTCCAAAGAAAAAGCAGGACTTTTTGGTCGCGTCAAACTCATGCAACAAACAATCATTGGTATGTGGCGTGGTTGCTACAATTTGATATCCCTGCTGTTTCATTTCCTTCAAACAGTCCTTTACTGATTGATACCTATGAATATCAACCCACTTTTGGGCACCCATCGCAATTTCCCTATCGATGCGTTTGGCATTTTGCTCCTCAATCACCTGAACATCCTGAATCCCAAATACGTCACAACTCCTTATAACCGCGCTGGTATTGTGTAATTGATAAACATCTTCCGTAGCAACTGTAAAATGTCTTGTTCGCCCTTCCAAAACTTCCAAAAAACGATCTCTTCGAGATTCGGTCATAAAGGATTCTAAATATTCAATAAGTTTTAAATCGGTCATTTTTCAAAGATAATTGAAATTCATAATTTGCAAGGACAATACGCAATAGGAATCCTAATGAAACATTTGGTAGTATTAACTGGAGCTGGTATTAGTGCCGAAAGCGGCATTAAAACATTTAGAGATGCAGATGGCCTCTGGGAGGGACATGATGTTATGCAAGTGGCCTCTCCTCAAGGATTTTCACAAAATCCAGAATTGGTCCTAGACTTTTACAATCAAAGAAGAAAACAACTTCTAGAAGTGTCACCTAATGATGCCCATCTAGCTTTAGCTGCACTAGAAAATAATTTCAAAATGTCCATCATCACTCAAAATATTGATGATTTGCATGAACGTGCAGGAAGTTCAAACGTGTTGCATTTGCATGGAGAATTACTGAAAGCCAAAAGCACCAAAGATGAATCCCATATTGTTTCTTGGACCAAGGATATAAACATTGGTGATCTATGCCCTAATGGGTATCAAATGAGACCACATGTTGTTTGGTTTGGAGAAGCAGTTCCAATGATAGAAAAAGCGGTAGATATTTGTTTAACGGCAGACATCCTTCTGATAATAGGAACTTCCATGCAAGTCTACCCTGCTGCTAGCTTAATGCATTATGTGGCAGATGATATCCCTATTTACTTCATTGATCCCAATCCAGCCATGGCATCCAATAACAAAATTACCGTGATACCTGAAAAAGCATCTACAGGCATGAAACTATTTGAAAAACTGGTAACCTCTTGATTTACCTTTTTTGAGGTTTTGGGGGCATGGTTCCAAATACCTTATCCCAAAACGTATTAGAAACCCCATAAGCCTTGTCAGGGTATTGGAAATGGTGTAAGTTATGATGATGCCATAAATGCTTAAAACGCTTTGGTGGACGCTTTACATGTATAGCACGGTGCACAAAAGAGTACATTAAATATCCTAAAAAGAAACCTGGAAAGTATCCCCATGTTAAATTAGGAAATCCAAAAATCCAAAATAGCAGATAAAAAATACCAAACAATAAGGAAGCTAAAATCAATCCTGGAACTGGAGGCATCAATAAACGCTCTTCATCTTTAGGATATTGATGGTGTGACCCATGCATGATAAAGTGAAACCTTTTGGTCCATCTCCATTCGTTATACCAATGAAACAGGTATCTATGAAGCAAATATTCGGCTAAAGTCCACGACGCAAATCCAATCGCAAATAAACCTAAAAATCCAAGTACAGAAATACCCTTCATAGCAATAGCTACATAGGCTATAGCCGCAATGGTAATTCCATAAACAATGATATTGGAAATGGGATTGGTTTTGGTCAAGCTTTCCAAAAATGGATTTTTAAAAATCTGAGCTTGTCCAGTTTGAAAATCGGTGGTGACCCTATGTGGTTTCATATAAGATGAAATTTTAGGGTGTAAAGATAAAAAAGAAGCTTGATACTCAAAAGTAGATTAAGCTAAACCCCTAAAAAAAAACAGATTCGTAAAAGAAATCCGAGATACGAGGAATTATGGCATTAAATCGACGAGATTTTGTATTTTAAAGCAAAATTAATCCTTTAATGTATTGAATTTAAAATCCTTCTTATACACATTAGGTACATTAGCTGTTGTTATGACATGCCTTCCTTTACTACCTTTGGATGCTTGGTGGATTAGAATGTTTGATTTTCCTCATGTACAACTAACGGTTTTTACTTTAATCGCCTTGGTGTCCTTTGTTACCAAATTTAAAATAGATGATTGGAAAGAATATGTCTTTGTGGGAGCATTGATAAGCTGTTTTATTTATCAAGGCATCAAAGTATATCCTTACACACCTACAGCCTCTTTGGAAGTCAAGGACAGCTCCAAAACTCAAAAAAATCAAGTTTTAAAACTGTACACAGCCAATGTGCTTCAAAAAAACAAGCACTATGATACCATAAACCAACAAATTCACACTTTAAAACCTGATATCATCTTATTGACCGAAACCGACAAAAAATGGAGAAATGCGATAGTTTCTCAACTACCGAGTGACTATAAATATCGAAAGGAGGCTCCTTTGGACAATACCTATGGAATGGTTCTTTATTCTAAATTGGAATTGAAAAATCCAGAAACCCATTTTTTGGTTAATGATAGCATCCCCTCTATGAGTAGTGAGGTAAAACTGCCTGATGGAAGTTGGATTCAATTATACACCATCCATCCTACTCCTCCCATGCCACAAGAAAATCCCATGTCAACTGATCGGGATGCTGAAATGATGATTGTGGCAGAAGAATGTAGAAATTCAAAATTACCTGTCGTCGTTTTGGGAGATTTTAATGATGTAGCATGGTCAAAAACCACCAACCTTTTCCAACGTACTGGTGAATTACTGGATCTGAGAAAAGGTCGCGGATTTTATTGTTCCTACGATGCCAATAACATGATTTTTAGATGGCCTTTGGACCACCTTTTCATTTCTGACGAATTCAGACTGAAAAAAGTCATGCTTTGCGATAAAACAGGATCTGATCATTTTCCTTTTTACACAGAGTTAACCTATGAACCCAATTTGGCACATGAACAAACTCCTGAACCTCCAACAGAATTGGAGTTAAAACAAGCCAATGATCAGATTAAACAACTTAGGAAAAAAAGACCTATCGCGAATAATTAGGTGATTCCTTAGTGATGGTCACATCATGCGGATGACTTTCATTGATTCCCGATGCCGTAATTTTCACAAAACGACCATTTTCTTTTAAGGTCTCAATATCCTTAGCACCACAATAACCCATTCCAGCGCGTAAACCTCCTACAAATTGGTGAATGCTCTCAAACAACTCACCTTTATATGGCACACGACCAACAATTCCTTCTGGAACCAATTTTTTAATATCATCTTCTACATCTTGGAAATAACGATCTTTACTACCTTTCTCCATGGCTTCCAAAGATCCCATTCCTCGGTAAGATTTAAATTTTCTTCCTTCATAGATAATGGTCTCACCCGGAGATTCTTTTGTTCCGGCCAATAGAGAACCTAACATCACACTATCAGCACCAGCAGCAATGGCCTTTGGAATATCCCCTGTATAACGAATACCACCATCAGCAATAACTGGAACACCTGAACCTTTGATAGCTGCAGCCACTTCCAAAACAGCAGAAAATTGAGGGAATCCAACCCCTGCTACTACTCTAGTAGTACAAATAGAACCAGGACCTATACCTACTTTGACGGCATCAGCACCTGCTTCAACCAAATACTTGGCTGCTTCTGGAGTGGCAATGTTTCCAACTACTACATCCAATTGCGGAAATTTTGTTTTTACTTCTTTCAATACAGCAACCACCCCTTTGGTATGTCCGTGAGCGGTATCAATAATAACCGCGTCTACTCCAGCATGAACCAAAGCTTCAACACGTTCAACAGCATCACCTGTAACACCAACAGCCGCTGCTACTCTCAAACGACCAAACTGATCTTTATTAGCCTTTGGTTTTTGGGTCAATTTGGTAATATCTCTAAACGTAATCAAGCCTACCAATTTGAAATCCTTATCAACAACGGGAAGTTTTTCAATTTTGTTTTCTTGTAAAATGACCTCAGCATCCATCAAAGAAGTACCTTCTCCTGCCGTAACCAAATTTTCAGAAGTCATGACTTCCACAATAGGACGTTGGATGTTTCTTTCAAAACGCAAATCGCGATTAGTAACAATTCCTTTTAAAACCCCTTGATCGTCAACAATAGGAATTCCTCCAATGCTATGCTCAGCCATGTTTTGTTTGGCATCAACCACCTTAGCACTTAAAGGCAATGTCACAGGGTCTATAATCATCCCACTTTCAGCACGCTTAACACGTCTTACTTTGTTGGCTTGTTGTTCTATTGTCATGTTTTTGTGCAACACACCAATTCCTCCTTCCCTAGCAATAGCAATAGCCATCCTACTTTCTGTAACCGTATCCATAGCGGCAGAAACAATAGGGGTGTTTAAAGTAATATTTCTTGAAAATTTAGTCTCTATACTAACTTCGCGAGGAAGAACTTCAGAATAAGCTGGAACTAAAAGGACGTCATCATAGGTTAAACCTTCACCTAGAATCTTGTTTTGATGTGCAGTCATGTTGCAATTACGTTTATAATTGCGGGCAAATTTACATATTTTTTTTCACTTTAAATCCCATGGAAATTATAAATGAACGTTAAGTTTCATATTTATTCCTCAGTTGTGTAAATTTCCTTTTTAAAATGAGGCCTTAGCTTTTCTAAGGCATATTGGTAGCGTACATCTGCATTGGTTATATCTCCCTGAAAACGAATATCTTTTGGAACCATCAATCCATAGAAGCCTTTCCCTTTTGCCATTTTTTCAATGGTATGTAAAGTCTTTTCGTCCACCTCACTATAAATGGGTCCCAACCATTGAAATTGTTCCATTTTCAACATGTCCTGGTCCCAAGAGAGCGCTTCATCCCCTTGAATAACTTTTCCTTTCAGCAATTTATCTACGGGATCAAAACAAGCATTAAAGACGGTAACACTCCCCATCTCTGCATACGTTTTTATCTCCTTACTTGTAAAAATGGAATAGGGAAATACCTTTATCAAAGCCAATTTTTTAGAAATATAATGAGCCATAGTAGGCCAAACAATCTCATACCCCCTTGCCACTAAAGTCTCATTGAGCCACACATAAAAATCTCGACGTTGTTTAATGGTGGTATACTCCTGAGGTAATTGATGTTCTAAATTATAGAGATTCGCCTTTTGCCAAACCAGAGTGTTTTGCTTTCTATCTTTTTTCAACCAGTCTGAGGGACCCAATTCTTTCAGATTTGTAGTCTTTTGATAGGTTTTTAAACATGGCCACTCACTAGCAGAGACAAAACACCCAATTAACATAAGGCATAAAAAAAAGAAGGTTTGTTTCATGATAAGGTCAATTAAAGCTAAAATAAATCATTTTTTAAACTTTACAACGAATTAAAATCCTAGCATCCAAGGAAAAGCAAATCGCCAACCATCCCTTTATTTTTATTTATTCTAAATAAATTTGATATTTTAAAAGGTGTTTGTACTTTTGCCGCAAAATTTAAAAAACACCAATGAAACATCTTAAAACTCTATTAATTGGCTTCCTATTTATTTCCCTAAATACCTTGGCTCAAGAACAAAAAGAGGAAACAACTTTAGATAGCGTTCAGGATTTAAGTGAAGTGATTATTAAAAGCCATGTCATATTAGGAAATAAGCATGTTGCCAAAAATCGTACGGGCTCAGCATACTACCTATCTAGTGAGGAATTAAAGAAATATAACTATACCAATATTAATAGAGTATTGGCCAGTGTTCCTGGTGTGAATTTAGTAGAAGAAGATGGATTTGGATTAAGACCCAACATTAGCTTAAGAGGGACGTCACCTGAGCGTAGTGCTAAAATAAGTTTAATGGAAGATGGTGTTTTAATTGCACCAGCTCCATATAGTGCTTCTTCCGCATATTATTTCCCGTCAGTGGCGCGCATGGAAGCAATTGAAATACTTAAAGGAAGTAGTCAAGTACAATATGGCCCCTTTACAACTGGAGGTGCCATTAACATGGTTTCTTCTTCTATTCCTGATTCATTTTCAGGAAACATTAGCGGCTCTTATGGAAGCTTCAATACGCAGCAATGGCATGCTTCGGTTGGAGATAGTAAAAATTTAATTGGATATCAGATTGAATATTTAAACTACAATTCAGACGGCTTCAAATTTCTTCCTAATCAATCAAATACGGGATTCGACAAGAATGACTTTATGGCCAAGTTTCGAGTAAACACCCCTAAAGACGCGAAAATCCAACAAGCTGTTGAATTGAAGTTCCAATATAGTGATGAAGTATCCAATGAAACCTATTTGGGTTTGACTGACGCCGATTTCTCCAATAGTCCATTCGATAGGTATGCCGGTTCTCAGAAAGACAAAATGACAAATGACCATCTACAATTTATGGTAAGTCATGACTTGAATTTCTCAGAAAATATCAAATTGGTAACCAAGGGTTATTACAATAGCTTTTCTAGAAATTGGTATAAACTAAATGATGTTACAGCAAATGGTGATAAAGTGGGAATTGCAGATATTGTGGAACAACCAGAAGCCTATTCTGCGCATTACAATTTGATTACCGGAAGTTTATCTTCTACATCTGATGATTATTTAGCGGTAAAGGCCAATAATAGAGATTATATTTCTAAAGGTGTTCAAACCAAATTGGATTATCATTACACCATTGGCAATACGTTTCATGATTTGGAAATCGGTGCTAGATATCACTACGATGAGGAAGACCGTTATCAATGGGTAGATAAATATGGTATTTATGATCAAACGATGGTTTTGGAAAATGCGGGTGTACCTGGAACAGATGCTAACCGTATTAGTAGTGCTAAAGCCTTTGCAGCATTTGCCATGTACAAATTAAAATTTAACAATTGGACCATTGCACCAGGTATACGTTACGAAAATATCGAGCTCATGAGGTCTGATTATGGAAAAAATGATGTTAGCAGAATTGGGACCGTACTATCGAATAGAGACAATCAAGTAGATGTTTTCATTCCAGGTATTGGAGTCAATTATAAGTTCAACAATCAAATGTCCCTTTTCGGTGGTATTCATAAAGGATTTTCTCCACCAGGCAATGAACCAGGACAAAAACCTGAAGAAAGTTTAAACTACGAATTGGGAGGACGATTTAATTTCATGAATATTTCGGGTGAAGTGGTTGGGTTTTACAATCAGTACAATAATCTTTTAGGTAGTGATTCGGCTGCCTCAGGAGGTACTGGATCTTTAGACCAATTTAATGCCGGAGAAGTAAATGTTTATGGTTTAGAAGTATTGCTAAATTATGATTTACTTCGTAATAATGCCAATTGGAACCTACCTATCGCCTTAGGATACACCTTTACAGATACGGAATTCTTAACCAGTTTTGATAGTGATGAAGGTATCTGGGGAGAAGTTACAGAAGATGATGAAATCCCTTATATTTCAAAGCATCAAGCCAATGCATCCATGACCTTGGAAAACAAACATTTTCTATTGGCACTTAATGGAAGATATAATGGTGCTTTTAGAACCGTAGCGGGTACCGGAGACATCCCTGCCAATCAAAAAGTTGACGGGAATATTGTTGTTGATTTTTCTGGAAAATATTTTGCTACAAAATACTTGGCCCTAACTGGGCGCATCATCAATTTACTAGATAATACCTATGCTGTTTCTAGAACTCCTGCAGGATTAAGACCTGGACATCCATTTGGTATATATGGTGGAATAGAACTACAGTTTTAATGATAAATACTGAAAATTTTGGTGGCCTCATTATGGGCACTTTCAAAACTGAAGGCATTCAAGCCTGAAGCTTTTTTTGTGGTAAAATAGGAAAGTAATTTTTCAGTTGGCATATTGCCGGTGAGTTCATCTTTGGCCATGGGACAACCTCCAAACCCCTGGATGGCTCCATCAAACCGGACACATCCAGCTTTATAAGCAGCATCTACCTTTTCAAACCAAGTGGTTGGTGTGGTATGTAAATGGGCTCCAAATTCGATATGTGGGTATTTGGGTATTAAATTGGAAAAAAGGTAGTCTATGGTCTCTGGATCGGAAGTACCTACGGTATCACTCAAGGACAATATCTTAACACCCATGTTGGCTAACTTTTCGGTCCACTCCCCTACAATATCCACATTCCAAGGATCGCCATAAGGATTTCCAAATCCCATAGAAATATAAACCACGACTTCCTTATCAGACTTATTGGCTATTTCCAAAATCTCACTTAAAGTGTCAACCGATTGGCCTATGGTTTTGTGAGTGTTCCGCATTTGAAAATTCTCTGAAATTGAAAACGGATATCCCAAATAATCGATTTCTGAATGTACAGAAGCATCCTGGGCACCACGGGTATTGGCAACAATGGCCAATAATTTACTTTTGGTGGCACTTAAATCTAGTTTTGACAACACCTCTGCCGTATCCACCATTTGAGGGATGGCTTTAGGTGACACAAAACTGCCAAAATCTATTGTATCAAACCCTACTCTTAAAAGGGATTGAATGTATTGCACTTTCTTTTCGGTAGGAATAAATGCCTTGATACCTTGCATTGCATCTCTGGGGCATTCAATGATTTTTACGGTGTCACTCATAGAAGCTCAAAGATAAGAAAGATTCACATCTGCGAAAACGTTTTCTTATAACTAATTGGAAACAGGTAAAAACTGCTCTCCCAAAAAGCCAAACCAAATTCCAAATCCCATAAAGCCACCTATCAACCCCGCCAAAATAAAAGTGAGCCTATAGGAGGTTGGGATAACCTTAAAAATTATATAAAGAGATATTCCTAATCCATAAATCATAGTAAGTAAGGGCACAATCCATTGATTAAGGCCAAAATACAATGAGATTCGAAATTCATCACCGCTGAAATATATCTGTTCATTGATTAAATTAGAAAATAAGGCCATGAGGGTATTAAAGACTTCTCTCAATACAAAAAGTCCACAAAAAATTCCAATCCAATCCAAAATCTGAAAGCTAGTTTTAAACTTGCTTTTTCGATACCACAATATCAAGAGTCCTAAGATTGAAGTTAAAAGTGTTTGTACCGGCCCTCCCAAAGTCACTAACATGTCTTTGGTAGAATTAGTTGGAAACTCCCTTTCCAATTGGTTAAATACGTTTTTGTATCGATTTTGAATGCTTACATCAAGACTATCAAATATCTGATCACCATACCTCTCGTTAAGCTGGATAAGCTCCTTAAAACTATCACTTTCTTTATACCCTTTAGGAAAATGTTCCATGCTACCATAAAAAACTCTAGCTTCATATCCCAAAGATTTTGCAACTATGTAATGTCCCAATTCATGTGTAAGGGTTCCTATAATTGTACAAAAAACAAACCCGAGAATAAGAAATATAAAAAGTCGAGGATTAAATTTGTTAGCTATCATGATCTAAATCTAAATTAAAATTCTCAAACCAATAGAATTTATTCTAGCTTTGGATTATAATAAAACAACTTGATTCGTTTAGTTCAAACCGCTTCTGAAATTGCCTTGGTTGCCCAATTAGCTCACCGCATTTGGAACCAACATTATGTGCCCATTATTGGTCAAGCACAAGTAGATTATATGGTTGATAAATTTCAAAGTGAAGCAGCCATAACTGCCCAAGTAGATAACGGCTATCTCTATTATTCAATCCATTTTAAAGATTTGCCTGCTGGTTATTTGGCACTTGTTCCAGACTTAACAGCAAAGAAATTAATGATTAGTAAAATTTATATAGCACAAGAGTTTAGAGGAAAACACCTCGGTCAGCAACTTATAAATTTTTCGGTCAGTAAAGCAATTGAACTTCAAGCCTCCACCCTATGGTTAACAGTAAACAAAGACAACCTAAAATCCATAGAATGGTACCAAGCCCAAGGTTTTAAAATCAAGGAAAAAGTGGAGTTTGATATTGGCAATGGCTTTATAATGGACGATTACCTCATGGAAAAGAAGCTTTAAGCCTTCTTCAATACCGCTTTATTAATAGCCTTCACCAACTTTGGACCTTCGTAAATAAACCCGGTATAAACCTGAACTAAATCGGCACCTGCCTCAAGCTTCTCTAAGGCATCTTCTGCAGAGTGAATACCACCCACACCAATAATGGGGAATGCTTTTCCACTTTTATCTGCAAGATACTTTATGGTTTGGGTACTCTTTTCTTTAATGGGCTGTCCACTTAATCCTCCATTTCCAATCTCTTGCAAACGTTCTGTTGAAGTCGTCAGACCACTTCGATCCACACTCGTATTACTGGCAATGACACCATCCAACTTCGTTTGTGCCATAATTTCAATAATTTCATCCAACTGAAATTCATTCAAATCTGGAGCAATTTTTAAAAGGATGGGCTTCTGTTGTGAAAAAGATGTATTACTTTTTTGCACCGCTTCAATCAATTCTATCAAATAATCCTTATCGCTTAATTTAGCATGACTTCCTACATTGGGACAGCTTACATTCAGTACAAAATAATCGACATAAGGATGTAGCGCTTCAAAACAAGCTAGATAATCTGCGGTATAATGCTCGGGAGCAGTCTGGGTGTTTTTCCCGATGTTCCCACCAATAATCATTCGGTGTTTGTTTTTCTTCAGCTGGGAGATAGCAGCCTCCAGACCCTTATTGTTAAAACCCATTCGGTTAATCAATCCCTGATCCTCTTTAAGTCGAAACAAGCGTTTTTTCGGATTCCCTGCTTGCGCCTTGGGAGTTACCGTTCCTATTTCTACAAATCCGAAACCAAAAGACCCCAATTCGTTATATAACTCGGCATTTTTATCAAATCCCGCAGCCAATCCCACTGGGTTTTTAAAAGTAAGACCAAACAGATTGCGCTCCAATCGTTTATCCTCTGTGTAATACATCGATTTAACCAAGGCTCCCATACCAGGCACCTTATGTAGTGTTTTTATAAAACTAAAGGTAAAATGATGGATGCGTTCTGGATCGAAGGAGAATAATAGAGGCCGAATAAAAGCTTTGTACATATTGGCAGAATTGTGGTGCAAAAATAGTATTTTTGAAGGTCTTTTTATAGTGAACACAAACAAAACTTATTTCATGTTAAATAAACAGCATATAATCGATAGGTTTACGAAGTATGTTACCATCGATACGGAATCAGATCCAGATTCTAAAACAACTCCTAGCACCGAAAAACAATGGGACTTAGCCAATTTATTGGCCGAGGAATTAAAGGCCATCGGTATGACCGATGTGTCCATAGATGAAAATGCCTATATCATGGCTACCTTGCCAAGTAATGTTGCTCATGAGGTACCCGCCATTGGATTTATTTCCCATTTTGATACCTCCCCTGACTTTACTGGGGCGAATGTGAAACCTAGAATCATTGAAAATTATGATGGAAAGGATATCACGCTCAATGAGGAAGAAAATATCATTTTGTCTCCAGACTATTTTGATGATCTGTTACAATATAAAGGACAGACCCTAATTGTAACTGATGGAACAACGCTTTTAGGTGCTGATGACAAAGCAGGTATTTGTGAAATTGTTTCTGCTATGGAGTACTTAATCAATCATCCTGAAATTAAGCACGGGGATATTAAAGTAGGATTTACACCGGATGAAGAAATTGGTCGTGGTGCCCACAAGTTTGATGTAGAAAAATTTGGAGCCGATTGGGCCTACACCATGGATGGAAGCCAAATTGGTGAATTGGAATACGAAAACTTTAATGCTGCTGGAGCCACTGTAAAAGTGAAAGGAAAAATTGTACACCCTGGATATGCCAAGGGCAAATTGGTCAACTCCATGTATATAGCGACCGAGTTTATCAATTCCTTACCTAGGCTTGAAACACCTGAGCATACTGAAGGTTACCAAGGCTTTTTCCATTTGCATGATATGGAAGGCCATGTAGAAGAAACCGTTTTGAAATACATCATACGAGATCACGATAAAAATCATTTTGAAGCCAGAAAGGAAGTGATGTCCAAACTGGCTACTGAAATCAATCAGCAATACGGTAAAGAAGTGATTGAAATTGAGATCAAAGACCAATACTTCAATATGAAGGAAAAGGTAGAGCCTGTGATGCATATTGTGGATATTGCAGAAGAAGCGATGAAGCAACTCAATATCACCCCCATCATCAAACCTATTCGTGGAGGGACCGATGGGTCGCAATTAAGCTACATGGGATTACCTTGTCCTAACATTTTTGCTGGCGGACATAATTTCCATGGACGTTATGAGTATGTGCCTGTAGAAAGCATTATGAAGGCTACCGAAGTCATTTGTAAAATTGCCGAAATAACAGCTGAAAAGCACAAATAATAAAGCATTATTATAAGTAAAAAAAGCAGTCTAAATGACTGCTTTTTTTATTGTTTGAATGTTTCTTAGAACTGATAAGTTAACACACCTGAGAAATTTCGAGGGTCGGTTTGATTGATAAAACTTGTTCTGTAAGCATTATATCCTATTTCATTAAACACATTGTTGAATAGTAACCTAACGTTCCAGTGGTTATTGATTCGGTATCCCGCTTGTAGATTTACAAGCGTATACGCATCCACATTAAACGGCTTTTGGCCAGGAACAATTCCTTCATGGGTCACAGCCCCAGAACTCCAGTCATTGATAGGTCTTTCACCTGTATAATAGGCTCCTGCTCCAATTGAAAATCCTTCCAAAGCACCTCTAAATTGGTAGTTTCCATACAGGTTTGCTGTATGCTTGGGTGTATTTAAAGGCGCTGAACCACTTACAAAGGCCGTATGCTCTTTGTACTGGGCATCTATGTAACTATACCCCGCAATCACCTCTAGATTCTCCAATACCCTTCCAGTCAATTCTACTTCAATCCCTTGACGTTGGTCATTTCCTCCTTTTTGATAATATAAAATGGTTGACCACGTATCATCATAAACAGGTAAGTTAATATCCTTGTTGTTGATTCGGAATAAAGTTAAGTTAAACCTAAGACGGTCTTCCAGCCATGTGGTTTTAACCCCTGCTTCAAGCTGGTCGTACCGCTCATTACCCAGTTCTTCCCCATTTTCTCCCAATCGGGCCGCTGTTCGTGGATAGGAACTGTTGGTATAGGAAGCAAAAATATTGATGTTCTTTGTAGGTGAAACCACAATACCTCCCAGAGGGTTAAAGGCATCACTCATCGTGTTTTCTACCTCGCCTATGGTCTCCGTGGTACTGTATCTCAAGCCCACAAAAGTTTGGAACCAATCAGTCCAAGATACTACATCTTGGGCAACAAAGCCAAGAGATCTTGTTTTACCACCTCCCAATCGGGCATCTCCTAAGGACAAATTAGGTAACTTATTGCTGACACTACCAAAAACATCAATAGTATCAACCGTTGAAACCGACTGACTTGAAGTGCTGTATTTGGTAGTTCGGTAATCAAAACCTATTTGTAAGGTGTGTTTCACCTTCCCGGTATAGATGTCTTGTCCTATAAGGTCAAATTGTAACACGCTGTTGTCATCGGTTCTATTGGATACCGAATACCCACGTCTTTTCAAGTTGTAAATGGTCTCTCCATCCTGTTCGATGGCACTTCCCAAACTAGCTCCTTTATCATCTAACTGTAAATGAGATTTATAAAAGGCTGCCTTTAAGGTTAATTGGTCACTTAACTCCCTGTCAAATCTGATGGAATAGGTACTGTTTTGAGTAATGGAACGGTCATTGGCAAACCCTAGAAATTGATCATAAGGCAAATCATAAATGGCATTGGTGTCATTTTCAGCCAAATTGATGGTTCCTACATCTGGCGTACGGCTATCATCAAAATAATCCATTTCTACTGTGAAACGAGACTTGTCATCTACCTTCCACTGAAAGGAAGGGTTGATATAAAACCTTTCTGAAGAAATTCCATCACGGTAACTATTGGCTCGCTCAAGAGCACCATTGATTCTATAGGCTACCTTATTATTGCTATCCATAGGCCCATAGACATCAAAGGTGGGACGTACTTGTCCAAAACTACCCACCCTCATAGAGGCTTGTCCACCAAACTCATATTTTGGTGTTTTGGTCACAATATTGATTACACCTCCCGGACTTCCTAAATCGGTGGCTACACCTTGAGTAACGGAGGCAGATCCTTTTAAAACTTGGATGTTATCTACCCCTTGCATGTCGGTAAGGATACCAACACCTCTAAAATCAGAATGTACCCTGACACCGTTTTTCAAAATCGGAATTCCTCTAAACCCTCTGGAAGACATACTTTCACGTTTGTTACCATAAGTAGCGAAAGTATAAACCCCAGGCACATTTTTAGTGACTTCAGAAATACTTAGTCCACCTTGGTTCTCAATTAACTTCTCCCCAATAACCGAAATACTTTGAATTTGTTTATAGGGTTCTAGTGGCAATCTGGTAAGCGCCTCAATCTTATCTGGATTTTTAAGACGTCTTCCAAAAACCTCAACGGCATTTAAATCGTTGTTAAACTCCAAGCTAACATTTAAGCTATAGACCTTGTTCTCTGAAAAGTCTAGGGTCTGACTTTGGGTTTCAAACCCCATATTGGACACCCTGACCTCATATCGCCCAAAAGGAATATCCTTTATAAAGAATTCTCCTTCATCATTGGTCATCGTTCCTATCGATGTTCCTTGAAGGGTCACATAGGCATTGGGAATAGGTTCTTGATTGATTTCTGTAATAATTCCTTGCAAACTGGCTTGTGCAAAAGAAAATTGTGTGAATACAAACGCTAGTAAAATAAGTGTAAATTGGCGCATGAACTATCAGTGTTTTTATTTAGATTTATTTAAAATAACGATGCAAATATACTTCCCTTCATATATCTCACCAACTTATTTAGAATGATTTTAAACAAAAATTTATAAGTGACTAAGCCAATGAAAATTAGAAGTTGTATTTTTATACATAAACAAAAAAACACCCATGAAAAAAGCCACTTCCGTTGAAGAATACATTGAGAACAATGCCCATTTCAAAGAGGAATTGACTCTGTTAAGAGACCTTTTATTGCAAACAGAATTAGAAGAAACCCTCAAATGGAGTGCCCCTGTTTACACCATAAATGGAAAAAATGTTGTGGGTTTAGGAGCCTTTAAAAACCACTTTGGCATTTGGTTTTTTAATGGCGTGTTTCTAAAAGATGAACAGGGTTTGTTAATTAATGCCCAAGAGGACAAAACCAAAGCCTTGAGACAAATGAGATTTGAAAACCTTTCAGAAATCAAAAAAGAAGCTGTTCTCTCCTATGTCAAGGAAGCAATAGACAATCAAAAATTGGGTAAAACTGTTAAACCAGCCAAAAAGGTTACCAAAGACACCTTGGAGATCCCAACCGAACTATCCCAATTTTTAAAGCAGGATAAGAATCTCCTAAGTTGTTTTGAGGCGTTAACCCCTTTCAAGCAAAAGGAGTATGCCGAGTATATTGCCACCGCTAAAAGAGAAGCCACCAAAACGTCCCGATTGGAAAAAATAAAGCCCATGATAGAAAACGGGCAAGGTCTTAATGACAAATACCGAAATTGTTAGCATAAAAAAAAGCCACTTAAAAAGTGGCTTTCCTTATATTGTAATAAACTGAAACTATTTGGTTTTAGCAGGTTCGTTAAGCTTTCTACTTCCTTCCATAGAGATGGCAGAACGATCAAACTTAATTTTTCCAGCTAAGGTTTCAATGACACAGCTACTGTCTTTCTCATTCAATTCAACAATTTTACCGTGCATACCACTTTTGGTAATCACCTTATCCCCTTTTTTAATTTCAGCGAGGTATTTCTTTTCTTGTTTTTGACGCTTAATTTGAGGGGCTATCATGAAAAAATAGACCACAGCAAACATCAAAATAAGCGGTAAAAAACTTCCAATTCCTTCCATATTCTTATTTTACAGCAGGTGCTTTAGAAATTGCTTTTGAAGGAGCGTTAGGATCTTCTTTTACAAAAGCTTTGATCTTTACCATTTCCTTACCTTTTTCAGTGTTGGCAGTAACAGTAATTGTTTTACTTACGTTTCCTTTACCAGAACCGTTGTACTTAACAGTAAACTGTCCAGACTCTCCAGCAGCTAAAGGCTCTTTACTCCAGTCTTTAGGAACTGTACATCCGCAAGAACTTTTTATATCTGTGATAACCAAAGGAGCTTCTCCTGTGTTGGTATATTTAAATACAGTTTCTACAGATTGCTTTGATTCAATTTGACCAAAATCATGTTCAGTCTTATCGAAAGAAATTTCAGGATACTTGGTAGCCTGAGCATCTCTTGCAGAAGCTTCTGCTACGTTTTCTTCACTAATTTTTTTTGAAGCATCCTCCTTACAAGAAGTAAATGCCACTAAGCATAAGGCTGATAAGCCTAATATTACTTTTTTCATAATCATTTATTTTTTGAGTTCGGGTGGTAAATGTAACAATAAATTCTTATTACATCAACCCTCGCCCTATTTTATTTAGGTTCCCTTGGTCTTCATATTCCTTTACCAACTTGTCCAAAATACCATTAATAAAGATGCTACTTTTAGGCGTAGAATATTCTTTGGCTATCTCTAAATACTCATTAATAGTAACTTTCACCGGAATGGTTGGAAACTTTTGCAATTCACACATGGCCATTTTCAACAAAACAGTATCAATGATGGCAATTCGGTCTGCATCCCAATTTTGGGTTTTCTCCTCAATGATTTTCGCATAAGAAGATTGGTTCAACAAAGTTTTTTTAAACAAAGCGACCGCATAATCCTTATCATCCAAATCCTTGAATAAAGGCGGTAAAAAGAACTCGTCATTCGATTTAGCCTTTACCTTTCTCAATAGCTTTAAAATAACCGTATTTACCAATGGAAGGTCATCTAACCAAGTTAGATTTTTGTCCTCTAGATAATCGTAAAGCTTTTCGTTAGGTGCAATAATTTCCTTGAAAAGATCAATAACAAACTCCTTATCTTCCTGGAATGTGGAAGTCTTGGTTTTCATGTAGTCCTTATAAAGATCACTCTTCATAAGCTCCTTAAACAACACATCAATGTACTCGTCGTCCAATTCCCAATTGCGAATGTGACGATCTGCCATGGCTTCCTGAAAAGGTTCGTTATTGATTAATTTTTGTAGAACTTCATTGTTTACCAGCTTTCGGTTGGGATTTTTGTCCTCAGAGGTAGCCAAATACTTTTTACTCGACCTGTCTAAATGGTCATCGGCTTTCTTTTGCAATTCAATTAAAATGGATAGCAATAATAAATACAAGTTATACATGTTATCCATACTTTGAAGAAGAAACTTTTGTTCCTTTCCAAAATCATCTCCTTCTCCACCTTGGAAGGAATAAATGGTTTGCATGACCTTAATTCTAATTTGTCTCCTGTTAAGCATATAAACAAAGAACTTTTATAACATTAAAAAGGGCAAAAGCTGCTTGAACTTTTGCCCGACAAAATTAATATTATTTTGAAGAATTACTTCTTGTTTTCTTTTTTTCTTGTCTCAATTCGATCTTGAGCCATCTTTAAAGCCGCTTGGTGGGTTGTGATATCCTCATTTTCAGCTTTATTCAAAATATCTAAAGTGGTATTATAGATGTTTTCGGTTTTACGGATGATTTCATCTTTACCATAACCTTCCAATTCTGCATACACATTGATGATACCTCCCGCATTAATCAAGAAATCAGGAGCATATACAATCCCCTTCTCTCTTAATATTCGTCCGTGTTTTTGCTCTTCAGCCAATTGGTTATTAGCTGCACCAGCAATTACTTTTGCTTGAATTTGGTTGATGGTAGCATCATTGATGGTTGCTCCCAAAGCACAAGGTGCATAGATATCCATAGCTTCTTGGTACATGTTATCTCCCGTATAAATAGTAGCACCATAAGTTTTGGCAACTTCTAATAAGCGATCTTGATTGATATCAACGATGGTTACTTGCGCTCCTTCTTCGGTTAAATGTTTTACCAAAGTTTCACCCACATGGCCAATACCTTGCACAAACACTTTTTTACCTTCCAACTTGTCTGTTCCAAATTGGTATTTGGTAGCTGCCTTTAATCCCATAAATACCCCATAGGCTGTTATAGGTGACGGATTACCTGCGCCTCCTTTAGCTTCAGAAATACCGGTAACGTAGGGTGTCGTTTCTCTTACCAAATCCATGTCTGCTGTTTCCATTCCAACATCTTCGGCAGTGATATATTTTCCACCTAAAGAATGTACAAATTCAGCAAAGCGAGTCATTAATTCAGGCGTTTTTTGGGTTTTGGCATCTCCAATAATAACGGCCTTTCCACCTCCTAAGTTCAAACCAGTAATAGCCGACTTAAAAGTCATCCCTCTCGAAAGACGTAAAACGTCATTTAGGGCTTCCCATTCATTGTTGTAATTCCACATTCTAGTACCGCCAAGGGCTGGTCCTAAGGTCGTATTATGGATACCGATTATTGCTTTTAAACCTGTATCTTTGTCGTTGCAAAAAACAACTTGTTCATGATTGTCAAAAGAAAGTTGACCAAAAACAGGGTCTACTTTTTTTAACTCTTGTGGGTTTAGGACGTCTGAAATCATTTAATGAAATATTAGGTTAAACGTTTACGTGATTTAAAAATCATTAAAATCACCGCGCAAAATTAAATCAAAATTATCAATATGTCAAAATTAACGTATCAAAAATAACAAATCGTTAATTTGATGTGTAATTTCTGTTAAATCAATATATGAAGGAACTTCGCCATCTCAATAAATATTTCCTAAAATATAAAGGCAAATTGCTTTTAGGAATCATCATTACCATCATTGCCAGAATCTTTCTATTGTTTACCCCAAGACTCATCAGAGAATCGGTGAATGTGGTAGATGAATTCCGAAAAGGCGGACTCTCTATGCAAGAAGTGCAGGATGAATTGCTTCAGGACATCATTTATATCATCATAGCTGCTGTGATTGCAGGAATTTTTACCTTTTTAATGAGGCAAACCATTATCAATGTGTCCAGGTTCATTGAATATGACCTAAAAAATGAGGTCTACCAACAATACCAGAAACTATCTCTTAACTTTTACAAGCAAAATCGTACTGGGGATTTAATGAACCGCATCAGTGAAGATGTGGGAAGGGTAAGAATGTATGCAGGTCCAGCTATAATGTATAGCATCAACACGGTGACCCTGTTTGTAATTGCGCTTATATATATGTTCAATGAGGCTCCTAAGCTAACCTTATATACGGTATTGCCATTGCCTATCCTTTCTGTAGCTATTTATAAACTGAGTAAAGAAATTCATAAACGCAGTACTATTGTTCAGGAGTTTCTTTCCAAATTATCCTCCTCCACTCAAGAAAGTTTTAGTGGTATTGCCATTATAAAGGCATATGGTTTGGAACCCATGACTTCAACTTCCTTTAATGAATTGGCTTCAGAAAGCCGTGACAAGCAAATGGATTTAGTCAAAGTTAGATCCCTATTCTTTCCTATGATGATCCTATTAATAGGTGTCAGCAATTTAATGGTGATATATATAGGAGGAAAACAATACATAGATGGTGAGATAGAAACCTTAGGAACTATTGCCGAGTTTATTATTTATGTCAATATGTTAACATGGCCAGTAGCCACGGTAGGTTGGGTGACTTCAATTGTACAGCAGGCGGAAGCATCACAAAAACGTATCAATGAGTTTTTAAAAATCCAACCAGAAATCACCAATAACAATACAGAGCCTACTAACATTGTTGGCGATATCGAATTTAAAGATGTGTCTTTTACCTATGATGACACCAATATTCAGGCATTGAAGCATGTATCCTTTAAACTTAATCATGGTGAAACTTTGGCGATTATTGGCAAAACAGGATCTGGTAAGTCTACCGTTTTAGATTTAATAGGACGCCTATATGATGTGACTGATGGAACCATCCTTATAGACAACAAACCCGTTGAAGATATTAACCTAACCTCTTTAAGAGACCATATAGGTTATGTCCCTCAAGATGCCTTTTTGTTTTCTGATTCCATTAGCAACAACATAAAATTTGGTAAAGAAGAGGCTACCGACGAGGAAGTCATTCAAGCGGCGAAATATGCCCAAGTTCATAAAAACATTATGGGCTTTAGCAAAGGATATGAAACCGTATTGGGTGAAAGGGGGATTACCCTTTCTGGCGGACAAAAACAAAGGGTATCTATTGCCAGAGCCATTGTCAAAAATCCGAATATCTTACTGCTAGATGATTCCCTTTCAGCAGTGGATACAGAAACTGAAGAAAAAATCCTAAGACACCTAAAGGAAATAGCCAAAAACAAAACTACTATTATTGTGAGCCACCGAGTGTCATCGGCTAAAAATGCTGATAAAATCCTGGTTTTGGAAGATGGAAAAATCATCCAACAAGGAAACCATGAAACCTTGTCTGCACAAGATGGATATTATAAGAAATTGTATTTGGAACAATTGAGTGAAACCCTTTCTTAAGAGGATTCCTATTAAAATTTCTTAAAATCAGCCAAAAAAGAAATAACACAAATTGTTGGTTAATATGGTTTTTTTTTAGATTTTTGGACTTCTTAAAATTGATAATTTAACAATTAGACTATGAGTAATAATGATATGATGGAGAAAGAGGAAATATTCTCTAAAGTGCTAAGGGCAGGTAGAAGAACCTATTTCTTTGATGTAAGATCTACTAAGGCTGGAGACTACTACCTAACGATTACTGAGAGCAAGAAATTTACCAATGACGATGGTTCATTTCACTACAAAAAGCACAAAATTTATCTATACAAAGAGGACTTTACTGACTTCAATGAAATCATGCAAGAGATGACTGAATACATTATTGATGAAAAAGGCAATGAGGTAATCAGTGAGCGTCACCAAAAGGATTTCAAAAAGGAGTATGAAGAGGAAACTGTAGGAGAAACTAGTTCCGCAGACAAGTTTACCGATATTGATTTTGATGATATTTAATCATCAATCTTACTAAAAGACTAACAAAGAAAAAGCCATTACAATGTAATGGCTTTTTTATTTTTAAGCTACTGTGCTTCCGTTAGGAACTACCTGCGATGGATGTAACAACATGACGTCTTTTTCCTTGACAGCACCCATGACCAAACATTCACTCATGAACTGAGCTATTTGTTTTCTGGGAAAATTGACAACAGCCACAATTTGCCTTCCTAATAAATCTTCTTTTGTGTACAATTGGGTAATTTGCGCCGAAGTTTTACGAATCCCCAAGGTTCCAAAATCAATACGCATTTGATAAGCCGGTTTTCGGGCTTCAGGAAAATCATTTACCTCAATTATCGTCCCTACTCTTAGGTCTACTTTAACAAACGCTTCAAAATTTATTTCTGGTTTCATTCCTCAAAAGTATCATTTTTTGCGTTATTTTGAAGTAAATAAAATACGATGGCAAATACACCTTCAAACATGCTTCCCCTAGGAACCAAAGCTCCAGATTTTACATTACGAGATGTGGTTTCCAACGATGAGATTTCGCTAGATGATGCCAAAGGACTTAAAGGCACCTTGATTATGTTTATTTGCAACCACTGTCCGTTTGTAAAACATGTGAATGAACAGATCAGCCTTTTGGCCAAAGATTATAAATCAAAGGGTATTACATGTGTTGCTATTTCCAGTAACGATGTGGAAAACTATCCACAGGATGGCCCTGAGGAAATGAAGACCAACGCCCTAGAACAAGACTTTATCTTTCCTTATTTATATGATCAAACCCAGGAAGTAGCCAGAAACTATGACGCTGCCTGCACGCCAGACTTCTTTCTTTTTGATGGCCAGCTCACTTTGGTGTATCGTGGGCAATTAGATGATTCGAGACCTGGAAATGGTGTTCCCGTGACGGGAAAAGACTTAAGACACGCTATGGATTGCCTGCTTGAGAATGAAACCAATACATGGAACCAAGAACCAAGCATTGGGTGCAACATTAAGTGGAAGTCTTAATTAGTGCCAGTGGTTTCTAATGATTAAGTGCTCAATGTGGGCATAGTGATGCAAACTGTGCCACGAGTACATACCAAGATTGACTTTTAAAGGAATCTCACTGTGGGTTTCTGGATGAATAAAGGACTTCTCAAAATCTTCGGGAGACAAACCTTTTAATAGATATACCAACTTGCCATGGACTGCCGTCAAGTGATCAAGTGACAATTGTATGGGTGCAGTTTTTGAATCAAACAAATCAGCCCATCGGTCTTCATAATAAGCCTTGATGACCGGCTTGTTTTCGGTAAGGGACCATTTAAATCGAGCGTAGCTGTGGTGGTGACTGTCTGCAATGTGGTGAATCAATTGCCTAACCGTCCAACCATAAGGTCTGTATGGGGTTTCCAATTGCTCGTCTGTTAACGGACGTACCAAAAGTGTCAATCTTTTGGGAAAGGTCTCCAATACATCTATCCATTCCTCGATATGTTCCGGGGTAATCGTGTTAGGTAGCTCAAAGTTACCTATGGGATATTTCAGTTTTTCCAGTTGCGCTTCGGTCATACCTAAAATTAAAAAAAGCTGTTCATTTGGAACAGCTTTTTAACGTTTTATATAAAGCGCGAGCTTCTTATTTCACATCCACAAGTTCGACATCAAATACCAAAGTAGCATTAGGAGGAATAACACCTCCAGCACCTCTGGCACCATAACCCAAATCACTTGGGATCACCAAACGAGCCTTATCACCTACCTTCAATAGACCGATACCTTCATCCCATCCTGGAATCACTTGTCCTACTCCTAATGGAAAATCAATAGGTGCATTTCTTTTGTATGAAGAGTCAAATACAGTTCCATCGGCCAATTGCCCTTTGTAGTGTACTGAAACAGTTTGTCCTTTTTGGGCTGCTTTACCAGAACCTTCTTGTAATATTTGGTAACGTAGACCACTATCTGTTCTTTTGAAACCTGCTGCCAACTTATCCAACTCGGCTTCTCTAGCAGCTTGTTCTTCTAAAAGTCTTTTTTCACGAGCCCCTTCAAAGGTTCTAAAAGCCTCTACGGCGTGGAACTTTTCTGCAGCTTCACCTTGACGAATGATCTCAACGTGGTCTATGGTATCACCTTGAGCAATAGCATCTACTACGTCTTGGCCTTCTACCACTTTCCCAAAAACGGTATGATTGTTATCCAACCATGGGGTTTCTACGTGGGTGATAAAAAATTGGCTTCCGTTAGTGCCCGGTCCGGCATTGGCCATAGAAAGTACCCCTGGGCCATCGTGTTTTAAATCGGGGTGGAACTCGTCATCAAACTGGTATCCTGGGTTACCAGAACCGGTGCCTTGAGGGCAACCGCCTTGAATCATAAAATCTGGAATGACGCGGTGAAATTTCAAGCCATCATAATAAGGTTTTCCTTGCGGTCTGGCTTCGTTTTCCAAATTTCCTTCTGCCAAGGCCACAAAGTTTCCTACGGTACCTGGGGTTTTTTCAAATTCCAAGTTAACTAGGATATCTCCCTTTGGGGTTTGGAATTTTGCATATAATCCGTCTTGCATGTTCTTGTTTTTAAATGAGGTGCAAAGATACAAGTTTTGAACTTAAGAAGGAAGTTAGGAAGCTGTTTGGTTGGGAGTGTTTTTTGTGATGGTTTACATGGTTTGGTCATGCTAAAGATGCCCACTACTTCACTCTACCAATGAAAATGCTTAGGAACAGTTTATTGTTCAATTAGAACATACAAATTAAAACGTTTTTCCTTCCAATGTCTTTTGATAGCTCTCCTTTTTTGGTTATGCTTACACCTCTCCTCTAAGAACAAAGGCTTTATAGTTTCTTGTAAGGTCATGATGGCAATTATATTTTAATTTAAAGCATGCAAACCTCTAGAATGGATGGGTAATACCTAGTTGGGTGATTTAGGGAAACCATGCTAGATGGAACCCAAAAAATTTAAAAAGACGACAATAACATCAAGTTTTTGTAAGAAATTTATTTAATTAGACGGTTCTATTGTAAGAATAAACACAGTAGGTGTGTTTAAACACTTTTTGTTAGTAATTTAAAGAATGACAAAAGACGTACTTTTAATACTTATACTTATCTCAATCAAATCATATTGTCAAACAATCAACACTTCGGAATTGTATGGCGAGTGGATTAAATATAAGATCGAGATGAAAGATGGCAGTAATTTAATTGATAGATTTTTAACTGATTCTTCTTATGTAAATTATAGCTTTAAAAAAATGGAAATGTGCACAAATGGCAATCCAACTCATCGAGTTAACAAGAGTTGTTTTCCATTCTCAATAAATCAAAATTTCATCAAAACATCTTCAACTTCTGGCTATGAAATTGAAAAAATAAAAAATGACACTCTAATACTTTGTCAATCGATTAGCGGAATGGACAATGACAAGTTGAAGAGATTTTTTTTCGTCAGAGAACAAAAGCTATTTAATGAAATTAAAGAAGCAAAAGGGAAAAGTAAAAATCAGATTGCAAATGAATTTTACACACCAACTTTAAAGTCCAGTTTAATTTTAGAGTTAAACAATGCTTTTAAGAACAAACATAGTAACTTCAAAGCTAAAGGAGTTATAACCATTGATTTAAAAAATAAAAAGGTAAGTACTTTAGTAAATTACTCTGATACTTCTGATTCATCCAAAATTGAAAGAGTAAAAAAAGTAATTGACAAATCTTATATTCTTTGGAATACAGATAGATTCAAACACCTTGAAAGATTAGAAATGCCCTTTGTTTTGAAAGATGAAAAAACCAAGACTTTTCGTGGAATTTCAATGAAGTTTTTCACTGATTCTTTTTATCAATTAGACCATTTTTATGGTGGAGATTTAAGAATAATTCGAGAAGCTAGAGGCTATTTTAACAAAGGAATAAAGTCTTATCAGAATAAAGATTATGATAACTCAATAAAAAACTTTTCTAAAAGTTATTCGCTAGATCCTAAAAACATAGATGCCCTTTATAATAGAGCAGCTATTTACTATAAATTGGGAAAATTAGAATTAGCTTGTAAAGATTGGAATGAACTATCTGAACTAGGACAAAAAAGAGGAATCGAATTATTAAAAAATAACTGTGAAAAAACTACACACAACAATGGCTATTAGTAATGGCCTGTTCTGGCCTACTTATGATTATGGCTTTGAATTTTCGTCAAACAAAACTATACACAAAGCGTTCAACACAATATGAGAAAATCACTAACCATTATATGTATCGGAATTCTTTCTATGGGATTATTTAGCTTTCTAACAAAGGAGAAAAAGACCGAGTCAAACACAAATTCACCAATTTTAGGAATGATTCTTTTAGAAGACCCAAATTCATTTGATTTAAAGGGAACTGTAAATGAATTAAAGACAAAATGGAAACTAAAAGTAAATGACAGTGACGCTGATAACAAAACTGCGGTATTAGTAATTGAAGATTACAATGTTGCTATAGCTCATATTCCAGTTGCAATTCCAGAAGGAGAGGTTGAGAGAACAGCTTCATATAATTATTTCTGGGAAAATGGAGTTGAAGAGACATCTAAACACAAAGGCCATATTGTCTTATCAATTATGAATGCAGGAAAAAATCCAGTTCATGAAAACTTGTTATATAGTAAAATTGCCTCTTCAGTTATGAATAATAGCAAAGCAATGGGAATTTATATGGGAAGTAGAACATTAGTTATAAAAAAGGATTTCTATCAAGAGAATGTAAAAATGATGAGTGAAGAAGACCTTCCTTTGTACAACTGGATTTACTTTGGTTTAAGAACAGAAAACGGAAAACAATCTGCATACACATATGGACTTGCTGACTTTGGTAAAATGGAAATGGAAATTGTTGAGTCTAAAAACTCCATAGAAAATTTGAATGAAATGATATTCAATTTAGCTTATTATGTTATAGCCTATAACGTGACGCTTAAAGATGGTGAAACAATTGGGGTATCGGCTGAACAAAAACTAAAAATTACCGAATCAAAAGGGAAGTTCTTAGATGGAAAGACTTTACAAATTGCCTATTAAAATACAATGCTTAATTATGTCTTAAAGCAATTGCTTCTTCTCCATTAATTATGAGAATGCTAATGGATTTTCAAACACCAAATACAAACTACAACCTGCACTTATGAAAAAACTCTTATTCATATTAACCATTTGCCTTTTTAGTACCAACCAATATGCCCAAGAGGAGATTACTTCGGAACTAGAAAAAGCTTATCATGAGGAAAAATATAATGTTATAATTTCCGAACATTCTGATAAAGTAAGTGCGTATCCAGCTAAAGCAATTTTCTATGTTGCGATGGCTTATTATATGCAAGCGAATGACCATAAAGTATTGGAGTTAATGGATATGTCCATTCAAAAGGACAGCATAGACCCTGATGCCTACTTTATAAAAGGTATGACTCTTAATTATATAGGGCAATATGACAATGCCATAGCGTCTTTTTATAAAGCCATCGCATTAGATTCTACAGATTCAAATTATTACAGTGGTTTAGGAGATTCTTTTATTAGTCAAGAAAAATATGAGGATGCCCTTAATGCATACATAACAGCCACTGAAAAAAAGGAGCCAATTGACCGCCCCTTTACCATGATTCCACAAATCTATGCGGAATTGAACCAGCCAAAGAATGCTTTGGAGGCTTATTACATATCAAAAGAAACTATATCTAAAGAATCGGAATCGTATATAAATGCGTTATACAATATTGGACTTTATGAATATTTGAATCAGGATTATGACAAAGCTGAATTAGCATTCAAAGAGCTGAATGAATTGGTACCCAATGACTATCATTCCATTGCAAAATTAGTTCAGGTTTACTATGGCAAAAAGGATTACGAGCAGGCAAAACCGCTAAAGGATCAATTATATGAGGCTTATAATAAAGGGATACTAAAAGACGACTTGAAAGATCAGTTTTGCTTTGACCAATTTGACTGGGAGGATAAGTACATTTTTGCGTTTGAGCGATTTGCCGAAAATGAAGGCAACTTATATTATAAACATGTATTTTATGTAACTAATAAAGAAAGTGGGAAAACCGAATTTACAATTCAAACAGAGAACTCCCCGATTTCGGTTGAATTGGGTGGACCCAAATATATACTTGGCATGGATAATAATGGAACGCACTCCACTTTTTCCTATGGACTTGAAGCGGACTACAATTATGAAGATTTGAGGAAGTTGGTAATTCTGGTACTTGAGGATAAAATAAAAGCTGGAGCAAGTTCAAGACCTGCCAAAAGAAATAACTAAAGGCTGGTAACGATTGCTGGCACACGCCTACTTGTGAAAAAATGATTGCTACTAGCCATGGGATGGTCAATGAAAAGCCTTAGTTTGGCTATGGGTTGTTTGCAGGAAATTTAGTTAATTTAGGGGTCTATAGGTAAATTAAATGACAGGTGTTTTATAGACTTGTTGGCATTCATTAAAAAATGACAAAATCTAGGTTAATAGGAGTTACAGCAACTTTATTTACTTTAATTTCATTTAGATTCATTCTGAAATTTATTCGGAGTGATGTTTTTGCTTCAATCTATCCTGGATGGAATTTTACGGTATATGCAGATTTTTGGATTTTAAATTTCCGAACTTTAATGTATGGATTAGCTACTTTGACCATGATTATCCTGTTCAGATTTTGGAGATTAATTCTGACCAAATTAATGACTTGAATCACAGATTATACAAAAACCCATGCCAACACCCAGTACAATAAATTGCTTCCTATTTTCTTCGCGGAAAACCCTCGCAGATGAACCGTACGTAAGTGCTTTTTTACTAAATTAGGTCCATAACCATACACAAACCGTTGTAAGTACATTTTAAGACAATCATTTTGCAAAAAAAATTACTTTCATTCTTTATTCTTATTTCACCACTCTTTCTATATTCTCAGAAAAAGGAAACGATAAATAGAATAACGAATAATTCCATAGAAATCGAAGATGCAAATCCTGATACTGAACTAAAAATATTTGAACAAAATACACCTCAAAAGTTTTCTAACGCCAAAATTTATGGTTTTGGAGAAGCCTCACATAACTCCAAAGAATTTTTTGACCTAAAAGCCAAGTTCTTTAAATATTTGGTAAAAAATCATGGTGTTAAAACGTTTATAATGGAGGAATCTTACCAAGCTGAATCTGGAATTAATGAGTGGATAAGCGGAGGCCAAGGGGATATAAAAACGATTGCTGAAAATTTTAATATAGGATTTTGGTATACAAAAGAAATTGTAAATCTTCTACACTGGATGAGGGCATACAACAAAGGCAAATCCAAAGAAGAACAAATTCAGTTTTATGGTATGGACATCCAAATAGGCAAAAAACTTAATCAAGAGATTCGAGAGTTTGTTGATAAGGCTAATATCTCAATAGACGAAAATCTTTTGGCCGTTGCTGATAGTTGTGCAAATAAGAAAATAGACTATGGTAAAGAAGAAACTTGGTGGCAAAATCAGCTTCCTAAATTAAACGAACTTAAACAACAAATTCTTAAATCAAACTTAAAAAGAGAGACGTACAAAAATGTTTTAAGAAGTTTAAATTACTTGATTAGCTATACGCAATATGCTTCTTTGGTTAAAGAAGAATATCCCAAGAGCACAGAATATAGAGACTTAAAAATGTTTGAAAATGTCAACTATATTGTAGAAAATTTATCTAAAAATGGCAAAGCATTTATATGGGCTCATAACGAACACATTAATAAAAAAGAAATGTACAGTACCGGTAGTAATATTATTAATCTGGGCCGTAATTTAAAAGATTATTATAGTGACGATTATTATGCAGTAGGATTCGATTTTGGATTTGGAAAAATAAACGGGTTAATCACTAACCAGAAAGGGAGTTCTTGGAAAACTTATGATATAGAAAAGCCAGTGAGAAAAACTTATGCTGAAACCTTGATTTTAGTAGACAAGGACATTTATTTTATTGAATTTGATAAAAGCTTGGAATTCTTCAACGAGAAGTCCAAACATTTATTAATTGGCGGTGGGGGATATCAACCAAAATCTTTAAGTAGGATATTAATTAATAAGGTATATGCAGATACTTATGATGCTTTAATTTTTGTAAAAGAAATCTCAGTGCCAGATTATAACTTAAATTAAGAAATAAAATGGTGTACAACAAGTTGGCTATAAGCAATTGTTTGCACTCGCCTACTTGTGAAAAAACGATGGTTGCTTGCCATGGGATGCGTTGTTAAAAGCCTTTTGTCATGCTTAACTTGTTTCAGTATCTCGTTGTTATGAACACCATTTAAAGACAGACCCTGGAATGAATTCAGGGAGACTAGCTGGTGTATTATGGAATTTCTCTATTTTAGGAGTATCTCTAATAAAATTTAATCCATTGACGTGTTTATTTGCTTATAGCACCCAATTTTGAAAAACCCTAAGAACATAAAAGAATTATTACAAATTGATATTGATTTCCTTTATCAAAATTCTCTATTCAAATCTGACTTAAAAACCGACCAAAATGATACTCGGAATTATTTACTTTTTGATTTGGAATCAAAATTTTTAGATTTATTTGACCAATTTCAAATAACACTATTTGACGGAAATGTTCGTCATTTGGAGTTAATTTCCAAAGATATAAACTCCGATAAGATGAAAAAGATTATTGAATTGATAATAAGCCAATATGGAGCTGACGAAAATAATCAAACCAAATCAGATTGGAATACTTCAAAATATCTGTCGTGGTGGTTTAAAAATTCCAATCATCAACAAACAATTGATCAACCAGAAAACTCGGACGAATTGTATTACGGCATAGTGGTTGACGGAATGAAAAATAACCAATTAAATATAGTATTGCTTGACTATATAAATATTGACCCAAAACTGAATAATAAAAACTGGTTATAACGTCGTGTCCAATAAAAAGTCTTCTGTCATTCTGAACTTGTTTCAGCATCTTATTGTGACAACCAAAACTTGAATTATAGACCATGAAATAAATTCAGGGTGACAGTAACTAGTAGGAAGTTTAGTTGTTCAGGAGTATATATTTAATAAAACACGCCACAACCCATTGTCCAACAAATCATTACTACTGAATACCTCATCGTAATCCATTGCGATTTACTATATTAGAGTTACGGCAGGAAAAGTCCTGCGGAAATATGGCGCATCCAAACCCAACACAAAACCGTTCTGCGCCTTTATAACAACATCTAACATAACTCATTATGAAACTTCATTTACTTCTTTTTACAACCTTATTAATTGGTTGCTCCTCTGCCCAAAAACCAGAAAAATTACAAATGTCTGCAGACAATCCTTTTAATGTCTCTCTAAATGAACCTTTCGATTATGCAAAAGTTACTGGAGACCATATTGAATCCTACGTAGATGCCATGATTCACAATGCCAACATTGATTTTGAAAAATTAAAGTCAACTGATAAAGTAAGTTTTGAATCCACATTTGGAGCTTATGACGAAATTTCAAATAGTTTAGGAAAAGCATACAGCAATGCCCATATGATGTATTGGGTTTCAACAGACTCTATTACCAGAGCAAAAGGACTTGAAGGCTCACAAAAAATAGATTCGCTTTTTACTGATATTAGTTCAGACAGAGCTATTTATAACAAGTTTCAAGCTTTCGTGGAATCTGAAGAAGGTAAAACCATTCAGGGACCAAAAAAAATGCTCATTGAACGTACTTTAGAGGAGTTCGCGCAATCTGGTGTTAATTTAAATCCGAAAGATTTAGCAACCTTTAAAAAGCTTTCTTTAGAAATTAAAGAACTATCGGCAAAATTCACCACAAACATGAATACGGCCCAAGAAAGCTTGGTTTTAAATGAACAAGAAGTAGACGGATTGCCTGAAAATTTTAAAGATACCTACAGATTAGAAGATGGCAGCTATGAAATTCCTGTTATCAATGCTACTTCCAGCCAAATTATGAATAACGCGACATCTAGTGACGTTAGAAAAGCTTATATCGTAAAAAAGAGCAATATCGCGGCAGATCAAAACCTACCGATTCTTGATTCTCTAATTAGCAAACGCTATCAACTAGCTCAAATAATGGGCTACAAATCGTATGCGGAATATAACCTACAGTCAAAAATGGCCAAGACACCAAAACGTGTCTGGAATTTTCTGGATAATCTGGTAGTAGAGTCGAAATCGAAAGCACTTCAGGAAATTGACTTATTAAAGTCAGTAAGAAACGAAGATAAGCACACACCTGATGACAAAAGTTCAATTAATCCATGGGATATGGGTTATTACATCAATCAGCATTTAAAAATAAAATATGATGTTGATTATGAAAAAATGCGTGATTATTTACCCATGGATGCCTGTTTGGAAGGCATGATGGCATTATACCAAGAACTTTTAGGATTAGAGTTTAAAAAGGTACAAAATCCGTCCGTTTGGCACGAAGATGTGACCATGTATGAAGTTTATGAAAACGATCAGTTAAAAGGTCGATTTTATTTAGATTTATATCCAAGACCAAATAAAGAAACTTGGTTCTATGCTGTGCCTTTAACTTCTGGCAGAACGTTTACAAATGGTCAGGAGGTTCCTGTAGCGATGCTTTTGGGGAACTTTAATAAGCCTACTGAAAATCTGCCTTCTTTATTAAGTTTTGGAGAATTAAATACCTTATTTCATGAATTTGGTCACATTGTAGACTGTATGTCTTACAATGGTGATTATAGCTCGTTGGCCTATCCAAAAGCTGATTTTGTTGAAGCCATGTCACAAATTTTTGAAAACTGGGTTGATGATTATGATATAATAAGCGCTTTTGCCAAACACTATGAAACGGGGGACGCATTTCCTAAAACCTTATTTGAAAGTAAGTTACATGCTAAAAACGTATTTTCTGGTTTAAGTGCTCAAGGAACTATAAGGTATGCGCTATATGACATGAATTTATATGATTCCTATAACCCCAATGATCCATTAAACACAGATAAGCTATGGCAAGACCTTGACGCCAAAATGGGCACTTTAAATGGTTATATTGAGGGGACACATCCACAAGCCAGTTGGATTCATATTAACACCCATCCTGTTTATACCTATGGCTATTTATGGTCTGAAGTATACGCTCAAGATATGTTTACGGCATTTAAGCAAAATGGTTTAAGAGATACCGAAACGGGAATGAGATATAGACAGCTTATACTAGCCAACGGTGGGCAAAGGGATATGGTTTCAGCTGTTGAGGAGTTTTTGGGAAGACCCTCCAATAACAAGGCTTATATAGAGAACCTGGGCTTAAAGTAAAGAAGTTAAAAATTCTTTGCAGAACAATGTGTCTAATAAAAAGCATTCTGTCATGCTGAACTTGTTTCAGCATCTGGTTGTGAGGATTAAGATTGACGTTTAGCTCCTGAAATAAATTCAGGGTGACATCGTGCTTACACGATGTTTTTGAACCTAAGAAGTTAAAATAAAAATAGTTACCTTTAGACGAACCCGATTCTCCCCTGCATAAAACTGTTATACATTATACCGATAACCCAAACTTCGCGTGAAAACGGGATAGCCGAAAACCGACCAAAGTAGGCACTAAACCATTTGAATTATGAAAAAAGCAACCAACCAACTGACTTTATTTGCTACCCTTATCATTCTAACCTTAAACTTTCAAAGTTGCGAGCAAAAACAAAAAGAAGAACCCAAAACAATTGAAAAAGAAATAATCGTAAAATCGGAAAAACCAGAATATTTCCTTTTGCGACCTGAGGTAGAAAAAGCATATGGCTATTCGCATGCAGTGAAAATTGGAAATGATATAAAAATTTCGGGAGCAGTCAGTATGGACGATGAGGGAAATCCCACTGCCATTGGCGATTTGGAGCAACAAATGAAAAACTGCTACTCCGATTTAGAAAAGATTTTAAAGCATTACGGCTGTACATTTGATGATGTAGTGGTAGAAAACATTTTTACAACAAATATGCCCTTAATGCTGGAAAAATCTGCATATCGAGCTGAAATTTACAAAAATGGTTTCCCCACAGGTTCTTGGCTTGGGGTTAAGGAATTGGCACTTCCTGAATTTATGATTGAAATTGAGTTGGAAGTACATAAACCTTAAAAATTAAAAAGGAGATTCTGAACCCTCAAGGAAAGTTTGCAATGGGTTTTAACTATTAAAGGTCTGTAGTAGTAGGATCCCATGACTTGTAACATGTTAAATCAAAAATAATTGCCTTCAGTTTGATTCGGCTCCGAAGTTGAAAATCCTCACAAAATTACTAACTTGGTTGTGAATACTGAAACTCATAATTATCGAATGATTAAGAAGATATTTTTATTGCTTTTATTGTTACAAGTATTGATTTCTTGTTCAACTAAAAAAAAATCGGATGAAGCTGTAAAAAAAGTATATCCTGCTGAGAGGTTTGGACAATTGAATAGAAGTATTATAGATTCTGTTTTGCAGCAAAATGGTAATATAAGAATTGATTCCCATAAACCATTGGTAATTATATACTATCCAGGAAAGGATAAATGTAACTCATCGGGTACTTCAACAAGACAATCTACAGAAGTTTGGTACAATCAAATGGAAATAGGGATTAATAAAATAAAGCCCTCAAATATTCTTTATGTTTATAAAGATTCTACAGGCTTGTTTCAAAGGAATGATGGATTTAAGGACTGGAAAAAAGATCCGAATGAAATAATAGAAAAAACTTTTTTCAAAGAGCATCCGCCATGTAGTGGATATGTTCTCGTTTCCGATACTGGAAGATATATTTCATGTTTAGCTGAATTTGATAAGAAATTTTTGTGGCAAAGATTAGAACAATTGGTTAATTAAAAACCAACTTATGTAATCGTTGCAATGAGGAATAAGGCTCACTCAAAGAGGTTGCCCTTAGTGTTGCACAACCTCAAAACCCAAAGAATTACCATATTTTATACTGATTAACCAACCCCTTTCCTAGCCAATAATTACCTATTCCCTAATTAAAAACAAGCTTTTACTAATTCCGATTTCATTTTGGCAATCTGATTAGATAATTTAGTCGAAATGGAAAAAATGAATGTTAAGGTATTTATAGGCTTCCTTTTAGTAACTGTTTTAGTTTCATGCAAATCAAAACAAGTAAAAAGTAGCGATGTAGATTTAGAAACTTACTGCACAAATGCTATCAAAAAAGGACTTATTGAAAAAGACCCTTTAATCCTTTTAGACGCTAAACCCATTGGTTTGCTCTCAGAAATAGATATGGAAAATTTTGAGTTTAAAACAATTAATTCTAATAGCTTAAGCATCATTCCCAAAGGTTCAGAATACTTAAAAAGGATTTGGGGGGAAGATTCAAAAAATGGTGTAATCGAAATTACTAAATTCAAAACTTTACATTGTGGAACACCACCAAAGTGGATTTATTTGTTAAATGACCAAGAAGTGAGTTTTGAACAATTAAAGAGTTTTAGAGGCAAAGATATTAAGTATTGGACTAGAATTGATGATATAGTAGATTCTGAAAAGAACGAACTTGTGATTGATATTATAATAACAAATAATATATCAAACTAAAGTCCTTTTAACTTGGCATGAATCTCACCTTCCCAGTATACCTAGCAGGAAGTTATTCTATTGTAAATATTTTACATAAAAATACTAACTTTAAAACTGTAAAATACATTCATACAAAATCTCACGATTCCACTATTTTTATGGTGTCACTTTCAAAAGGAAAACCAAGGTATGCAATCTAACGTCGGACTAATTTTAGAAGAAAAAGCAGCTGATATTGGCAATTTTATGGTGGGAAGACTTCTCCCCTTCAGACATAAACGAGCGGTAGGTCCGTTTGTGTTTATTGACCACATGGGACCAGCCTGTTTGGAGTCTTATAAAAATCTAGACGTGCCGCCACACCCCCATATCGGGCTCTCTACACTTACCTATCTATTTGAAGGAGCCATTTTTCATAGAGACAGTTTGGGCAATGCCATAGAAATCAAACCGGGAGAAGTCAACTGGATGACTGCCGGAAAAGGTGTGGTACATTCAGAGCGAACACCAGAATACCTGAGACAAAAAGACAAATTTTTACACGGACTCCAAATTTGGATTGGGTTACCCAAGGAATTGGAGCAATCAGATCCCTCCTTCTACCATATCAGCAAAGAAGATATTCCAACGTGGGACGAACATGACGTTTCCTACAAGTTAATTGCAGGTAAGCTCGGTGATAAAACCTCACCTGTACCAGTACACAGTCCGTTATATTTTTTGGAAATAAAAACCCAATCAGCGCAAAAAATTAAGATTGGCGACCAACTTTATGGCGAGGTGGGTATGTATGTTTTAGAGGGTAGTATCACTATTGAAAACAACACATACGGCACCAAACAATTGTTAATTGCCAAAGAAGCAACATTATGTGAATTTGAAACCAATGGGGAAACCACCTTATATCTTTTTGGTGGCGAACCATTTGAAGAGGAGCGCTTCATGTTTTGGAATTTCGTCAACTCTGATAAAGCTATTTTGGAGCATGCCAAAGCCAACTGGAAAGAACAAAACTTAGAAGCCTTCCCAAAAATACCTGGTGACTCAGAAGAATATGTGCCCCTTCCTGAGTATAAGTTTAATAGGAACAACTAATTTTAAAATCAAAATATAAAGAACCCCAAAACATGAAACACCTATTCTTATTATTTATTTTTAGCATAACATGTCAAACAATATCATTGGGTCAAAAAAGCGAAACAGTTTCTGATTTTACAGCTTTTGAGCCTATATATCTCCATCTAAAAGAGAGTCCAAATGTAATTTTTAAGCGATTCAATGAATTACATAGCCAATCTATAGATTCCATATTTAAAAAGGACTATAAAACTTATCATGTGCAGAATGTTTTATCTCAAGAAAAGCTCGAAAGTTTAAAAATCTCTGAGAATGATGTGGATCGTTTTTTTAAATCATTAGAAACCCAAAATCAAGAAGTAACGCTATATTCTAATTGGGATTCTCAAGGATCGACAGGTATTAACGATCACATAATATTAATGAAAGTTACAACCAAGGGATATGTTAGAAAAGAAGGAAGCGGTACCCCTCCTTACTACAAAACAAAAATTGCTTTAGCATTTTACAATCTCAATTTAAACCAATTAGAATATTATGAGGAATCCAATTATTTCCCATGGCTTTATGATGGAATGTTTAAAAAGTATAAGAAACAACTAAAAAAGATATTTCAAAATTATCAAGACCATCTGGAACAAAAGGAATAGCTAATTGCTAAAAAACTTCTGGGTTCACGATTAAACTTCTTTCAGTTGACATCAATCATATAACACAATGTTTATTGACATTTATCTGTCATTAATCGTAAAGAGCCAAACAGAATCAAAAAGCCACCAAAAACCAACAACTAAAAACTAAAAACCAGCAACAACTAATTAGCCACCTCACTGATAAATTTGATGCGGTACAATCGCAATTCCTCATCGTCATAATCGCCATCAAACTCATCTATAGCCGTTGAAATCTTATCAGATTCTGATTCCATAAAATATTCGTGGATTTCTTCCTGTTGGTCATCATCCAGAACATCATCAATCCAATAATCAATGTTCAGTTTGGTCCCTGAATACACAATGGCCTCCATCTCCTTGATGAAATCTGGCATATCCATCCCTTTAGCAGCAGCAATGTCATCTAAAGGTAATTTTCGGTCGATACTCTGTATGATATAGAGTTTAAGGGCAGAATTGGTCCCCGTAGATTTCACAATCATGTCATCAGGACGCGTGATATCGTTATCTTCCACATATTGGGCTATCAAACTCACAAAATCCCGACCATATTTTTTGGCTTTCCCTTCTCCTACACCATGAACATTTCCAAGCTCCTCCAAAGAAGTGGGATATTTCAATGCCATATCCTCAAGGGACGGATCTTGAAAAATCACAAACGGAGGAACTCCCAATTTCTTGGCATTACGCTTTCTTAGGTCTTTCAACATACCCAACAAAACTTCATCTGTAGAAGCACCACCGCCTTTGGCCGCCGTTACAACCGTTTCATCACTGGAATCATCAAACACATGATCCTCAGTCATCATAAAACTCTCAGGAGATTTTAAAAAGGCCCTTCCTTCTGGACTCATTTTAATAACCCCATAAGTCTCAATATCTTTATTTAGATAACCGGCCACCAAAATTTGACGTACCAAAGCCATCCAATAGGACTTCTCCTTGTCTTTCCCCATTCCAAAGAAAGGCTGCTCATCTGTTCTATGAGATTTAATCATCGCATTGGCTTTACCCACAATGACATTAACCAAATCCTTAGCTTTATACTTTTCATTTGTTTTTGAGACGGTTTCCAAAACCACCACCACATCATCCTGGGCTTCATGTTTCTTTTTGGGATGACGCACATTGTCATCCATATCACCGCCTTCTCCTGTTTCGTTGTCAAACTCTTCCCCAAAGTAATGTAGGATAAATTTCCTTCTGGACATAGAGGTTTCTGCATAAGCCACCACTTCTTGCAATAAGGCGTGTCCTATTTCCTGTTCGGCGACTGGTTTCCCAGACATAAATTTCTCTAGTTTCTCAATGTCTTTATAGGAATAAAACGCCAAACAATGGCCTTCGCCACCGTCCCTTCCAGCTCTACCAGTCTCTTGATAATAACTTTCGATACTTTTTGGAATATCGTGATGGATCACAAACCGCACATCGGGCTTGTCAATCCCCATTCCAAAAGCAATCGTTGCAACCACCACATCCACGTCTTCCATCAAAAACATATCCTGATGATTGGCTCTGGTCTTGGCATCCAAACCAGCATGATATGGCACCGCCTTAATGCCGTTTACTTGCAATACTTGCGCCAACTCCTCTACCCGCTTTCTACTCAAGCAATAAATAATACCAGATTTTCCCGGGTGCTGTCTCACATACCTAATGATATCGGCATCTACTTGCTTGGTCTTGGGTCTAACTTCATAATACAAATTAGGCCTGTTAAAAGACGCCTTAAAAGTATTAGCATCGGTCATTCCCAAATTCTTCAGAATATCTTCTTGAACCTTGGGGGTGGCCGTAGCCGTTAAAGCAATCATAGGAATGTTTTCCCCTATACGCTTGATGATGTGTCTTAAATTTCGGTATTCTGGTCTAAAATCGTGCCCCCATTCACTAATACAGTGGGCTTCATCTATGGCTACAAATGAAATGGAAACCGATCTTAAAAAATCGACATTTTCTTCCTTGGTCAAGGATTCTGGTGCCACATAAAGTAACTTGGTCACTCCATTGACCACATCCGCCTTCACATTTTTGATTTCGGTTTTGGTAAGGGATGAATTCAGTACATGGGCTACGCCATTATCATTAGAGACACCCCGTATGGCATCTACCTGATTTTTCATCAGGGCTATCAAAGGCGAAACAACAATTGCCGTTCCCTCTTGCATGAGAGCAGGTAATTGATAACACAGGGATTTACCACCACCTGTGGGCATGATTACAAAAGTGTTTTGTTTAGAAAGGATGCTATTAACTACTTGTTCTTGTAAACCTTTAAACTGGCTAAACCCAAAATACTTCTTTAAAGCAGATCGCAAATCTTGCTCAACTATCGACATGTATCACTATTGTTTAATTTACACTAAAAGAGAATTTACACTAATCCAAAGATAGTTTAGTTATAGAAACTCCAAGCAATTTTTTCGTTAGCTTTGCAGCACAAAAAATGCAATTAGAGTTTACTCATTAACTTTAAAGATAAAAAAATCTTTAGAAGCATCAACCCAAAAAATATTAAAATTTTGAATAATCATTCAACCATTTTAGAAAATGCACGCCAAACCATTGAAATGGAAACAGAAGCCATTTCTAATTTGAGCCAGCTATTGGATCAAGATTTTGCCGAAGCGGTTCAACTAATCTATAATTCCAAAGGAAGAGTCATTATTACTGGGGTTGGTAAAAGTGCTATCATTGCCACAAAAATTGTGGCCACTTTAAATTCTACAGGAACACCTTCAGTTTTTATGCATGCCGCCGATGCCATTCATGGCGATTTAGGGCTCATTCTTGAAGATGATGTTGTGATTTGCATTTCAAAAAGTGGTAACACACCAGAAATAAAGGTTTTGGTTCCATTGATAAAAAATGCCCAAAACAAAATGATTGCCATTACGGGTAAAAAGGATTCCTTTTTAGGGCAACAAGCCGATTTTGTATTGAATGCCTATGTTGAAAAAGAAGCTTGCCCAAACAATCTAGCACCAACTACCAGCACTACCGCCCAATTGGTTTTAGGTGATGCCCTAGCAGTTTGCTTGTTAAAGCTAAGAGGTTTTTCTAGTAAAGATTTTGCTAAATACCACCCGGGTGGTTCGCTAGGTAAAAAACTATACTTAAGAGTTAAAGATTTATCAGAAGTGAATCTAAAACCTCAAGTAAGCCCAGAAACCTCTTTAAAGGATGTGATCATTGAAATTTCAGAAAAAATGTTGGGGGTGACTGCTGTTTTGGAAAACGATGAGATCATTGGGATTATTACCGATGGGGATTTAAGACGTATGCTTTCCAAGGCAGAAGATTTTAATACCTTAACAGCTAAGGATATCATGAGTAAAAATCCCAAACGAATCCAAGGAGATGCAATGGCTGTCGATGCTATGGAGTTGATGGAAGAAAACAACATCTCCCAATTATTGGTTGAAAAAGACGGTAAATACGCGGGAGTGGTTCATATTCATGATTTAGTTAAAGAGGGTATTTTATAATGGCAGCTAAGAATGTAAACGACATGTCCTTTCTAGACCATTTGGAGGACTTGAGATGGCATATCATAAGGGCTGTTCTGGCCATTGTGGTGGGCGGAATTATCGCCTTTATTTTTAAGAGCTTTATTTTTGACACCATTATTTTGGGTCCCAAGCACATGGACTTCCCAACTTACAAATGGCTGTGCAAAATGGCGCAGACCTTAAGTATGGATACCACCTTTTGTGCCGATGAATTTCCGTTTATTATTCAAAACAGAACCATGGCCGGTCAGTTTACGGCACACATCTGGACTTCTATCTATGCCGGATTAGTCATTGCCTTCCCCTATGTTATCTATCAAATGTGGAAGTTCATTAGCCCTGGAATGCATAGCAGTGAAAAAAAATATTCCAGAGGATTTATCATAATTTGTTCCCTGCTGTTTTTTACGGGAGTACTTTTTGGATATTACATTGTCACCCCACTTTCAATCAATTTCTTGGGTACTTACAGCGTGAGTAATGAGATTTCAAATCAAATAGATATTAGCTCCTACATTTCGTTAGTTAGGTCTTCAGCTTTGGCCTCAGGTATTATTTTTGAATTGCCAATACTCATTTATTTCCTAACAAAAATTGGATTGGTAAACCCAACCATGCTTCGCAAATACCGAAAATTTGCTTTGGTTATTGTGTTAGTAGTGTCTGCAGTCATCACACCGCCAGATATTGCCAGCCAGATTATTGTAGCAATCCCGGTATTAATTCTATATGAAGTAAGTATTTATATCTCGGCATTTATTTTAAAAAGAAACAAATCTAAAGCCTAAGCTATGTCACAAATAGTAGATGATTTCAACAGTTACCGTTCCAAGATGAACGAAAAGATTTTATCAGACAATAACAAAATCATTAAAAGAATCTTCAACTTAGATACCAACGCCTTCCAGGAAGGAGCTTTGGATGTAAAAACCAAAGAATTACTCGGTTTGGTAGCTTCGGCGGTACTGCGTTGTGATGATTGTGTCAAGTATCATTTGGAAAAATGCCATGAGGAAGGACTTACCAAGCCGCAAATTGTTGAAGCGCTTTCTATAGCCACTTTGATTGGTGGAACCATTGTTATTCCGCATTTAAGAAGAGCCTACGAGTATTTGGAAGCTTTAGAAGAGACGCGTTAAACTTTTAATAAACTCCTTAGGCCTCCTTCGGTCTCTGGGATTATTTTTTATTTTAGCAACAAGTATTATAATATCATGAAGTTAGTAGCAACCAATTTAATGAAGTCCTACAGTGGACGAAAAGTGGTAAAGGATGTTTCATTGGAAGTAAACCAAGGTGAAATCGTTGGATTACTTGGACCCAATGGAGCGGGAAAAACAACTTCATTCTACATGATTGTGGGACTAATCAAACCCAATGGGGGTACCATCTTCATGGATAATACAGACATTACCAAATTCCCCATGTACAAAAGAGCACAAAACGGAATTGGGTACTTGGCACAAGAAGCTTCGGTTTTTAGAAAGTTAAGTATTGAAGACAATATTTTGAGTGTGCTGCAATTGACCAAATTAAGCAAGAAGGAACAACTTCATAAAATGGAATCCTTGATAGAAGAATTTGGTTTAAACCACATTCGTAAAAACCGTGGAGATTTATTGTCTGGTGGGGAAAGAAGACGTACCGAAATAGCAAGAGCTCTTGCAACCGACCCCAACTTCATTCTATTGGATGAACCATTTGCGGGAGTAGATCCCGTAGCTGTGGAAGACATTCAGCGAATTGTAGCCCAATTGACAAAAAAGAACATTGGAATCTTAATTACAGACCACAACGTACAGGAAACCTTAGCTATTACCGACAGAACCTATTTGATGTTTGAGGGAAGCATCCTAAAAGCAGGTGTTCCCGAAGAATTGGCCAATGATCAAATGGTAAGAAAAGTGTACTTGGGTCAAAACTTCGAATTACGTAAAAAGAAAATCAGGACTTAGTAGATTTTTGGTTTTTAGTAAAAAATAAGCATCAACTCTATCTACCATTCCTTATTTGGTCAAATTATTTTTTCCTTTTACAAAATATTCCTTTTAACCCGTTGTGAATTTTGCGATTTAAAAGAGGTTAATTTGTATCGAGAAGTCACCAAAAACGAAACACGAACAACCAAACCCTAATTCATCCTCGTCTTGACTCCTAGCTCCTGGCTCTTGACTCTTGGTTCTCATATTTCAGGCAACAAAAAACTATTTCTTCTTAAATAACTTTTTAATAAGCATCACAACACCCAGCACCACAAATCCAATCACCAACCCCATCAAAAAATCACGGATAAAGGATGGCCAAGTGTCCAACAAATGATGTAGGAAAGGAACGTTATGGGTAAAAATACCTCCAGCAACCAATACAAGGGCTATGGTTCCTACAAAGGACAAACCTTTGACGATTTTAGGAAGTACCCATACCAAGAAATTTCCAATGGTATCGGTAAAACTTTCATCGCGATCGTTAAAATTAATCAATCGCAAGCCCAAGTCATCCAGTCTTACAATCATGGCAACAATACCATAAACTCCTACGGTTGCTAGTATTGCAACTATAGAAACAACCATGATTTGCACAGATATGGGTTGCTCCATGACCGTTCCTAAGGCAATGATGACAATCTCTACCGAAAGAATAAAATCAGTGACAATGGCCGATTTTATTTTTTGCTTTTCCAATGCCAAAACCGCTTCCTTATCAACAGTTTCAGACAAGTCTACAGCCTCATGACTTTCCTTATGTTTGGAAAAATAGTGAAAGATTTTTTCAGCACCTTCATAAGACAAATAAAGCCCTCCAATAACCAAAATGATGGTTACGGCAATGGGTACAAAAGCACTTAATAAAAAGGCAATAGGTAGAATAATAAGTTTATTCAGGAACGAACCTTTAGTGATGGCCCATAATACAGGGAGTTCCCTAGAAGATACAAATCCCGAGGCCTTTTCAGCATTCACAGCTAAATCATCTCCCAGAATACCTGCTGTTTTTTTGGTACTAACTTTGGCCATAACAGCCACATCATCCATTAGGGAAGCGATATCATCTAAAAGTGCAAAAAATCCGGATGCCATATTGTTTTAATGTTTGGTTTTTAGTGTTTGGTTGTTGGTACTTGGTTGTTGGTTGCAAGATTGAGCATTTTGGTCTCATGTCAAGCGCTGTCGAGACATCTCATCATTCTTTCATAATTAAATATATCGTCATGACTCTTGTTTCTTGCCTCTAGTATCCAACCCGCCATTGTTCATTGTTAATTGTTAATTGAGCCCTACTTCACAAACCAATAGCGCTCAAATACCACAGAGACTAAGACATATCCTATAATGATCATGGGAATAGCAGCAAATTGAAAAAACAAAATAGCCAAAATACAGAACAGCAAAAACCCATAGCGCACTAAATTATCCTTAAAGGCATATGTTTTTACTTTCAACGAGAACAGCTTGATAGGCGACACCAATAAATAGGAACTTAATAAGGTTAATCCAATCAAAAACCAGGGATTCATTATCAAATTGGTTAGCCATATTTGTTGTTGAAATTCCGCTGCCAATGGCAAAGAGACAATTAATAAGGCATTGGCTGGGGTAGGCAATCCTTTAAAATAAGTCTGCTGATCCTCATCCAAATTAAACTTGGCCAACCGATAGCAGGAAGCCAACGTAATCACAAATCCAAGCAAAGCATAGGGCACAAAGGGAACATCAAACCAAGACATGGCATATTGCCAGTTCTCAAGTCCATTTTCTGGTTCCGCGACGGCAGTAAGCAACCTAAACATAACCATCCCGGGAACCAAGCCACTAGTTACCAAATCGGCCAAAGAATCCAATTGAATCCCCAACGGACTCTGAACGCCCAATATCCGAGCCAGAAAACCATCAAAAAAATCAAATAAAATCCCTAAAGCCAAAAACAAGGCAGCCATTGTAAAATTGTTTTGGGAAGCCAAAGTGACAGCCAAACAACCACAAAATAAATTAAGAAGGGTAACCAGATTAGGTATGTGTCTAATCATTAAAAAAAGATTTACAACGTAAAAATAGCAAACTATTTCCGTCTAATCCAAACCAGGCACAATATCTTAAAATAAATCAAGTTTATTATATTGAAAAATAAGTGCATCTTTGCACAAAGAATGAGCTATTTGAAAAAGATTTTAACCGCTATTTGCTTAGTTATTTCTTACGGTGCCGTTGCGCAAACGGCACGCAAGTACTCCAATGAATTTATGAATATAGGAGTCGATGCAGCCGCTATGGGAATGGCCAATGCAGTGACTGCTTATTCGGCCGATGTCAATTCGGGGTATTGGAATCCTGCCGGTTTAGTCCATTTGGAAGATAACCAATTGGCCCTGATGCACTCCAGCTATTTTGCTAACATTGCCAATTACGATTATATTGGATTTGCGATGCCTTTGGATGACCGAAGCGCCATGGGCATTTCTGTTATTCGTTTTGCAGTTGATGACATTTTGGATACCACCCAATTAATTGATGATGAAGGAAACATCAATTATGATCGCATCAGCCAATTTTCTACGGCAGATTATGGTGTGACCTTTTCCTATTCAAGACACCTCCTATTTGAAGGTTTAAACTACGGTATCAATGCCAAGGTCATCAGACGAATTATTGGTGATTTTGCATCTGCATGGGGGTTTGGATTGGATGCTGCCATTCAGTTTCAAACCAAGAACGACTGGAAGTTCGGAATCATGGCAAGAGATATCACTACCACCTACAATGCGTGGAGCATCAACGAAGAGGAGTTCGCAAAAATTCAAAATGCTGTGGAAGGACAAAACCAAGAACTGCCAGAATCCACAGAAATTACCATTCCGAAATTGCAAATTGGAGCCGCCAAAAAGTTCGTGATCCGTCACGATTATTCCCTTTTGGCTGAAATAGATCTAAATGTTCGTTTTGCTGAAACCAATGACGTGATCTCTACCTCTTTTGCCAGCATCAATCCGGCTTTGGGATTGGAATTTGGATACATAGACATGATTTATTTAAGAGGCGGATTGGGTAATTTTCAAAACGAGTTGCAATTAGATAACTCCGAAAGAGTAGGTTTCCAACCCAGTATGGGAGTGGGCTTTAAATACAAAGGCATTCAGGTAGATTATGCCTTTACCGATATTGGGGACCAAAGTGTCGCGCTTTATTCCAATGTCTTTTCCCTAAAACTCGATTTTAGTATCTTTAGATAAAATTCCCAACCCATGCTTAAAAAGCTTTTAGTTTCCCTTTTCTTTCTACCGCTATTAGCATTTTCTCAAGAAATTTTATCTCCAGAAACTGAAATAAGTGTGCTGACTGTCGGCCCTGGAAACAACCTCAACGATGCCTTTGGCCACAATGCCTTCCGAGTCAAAGACCCCAGCAAAGGCTTGGATGTCACCTTTGACTATGGTCGTTATGATTTTAATGCACCTAATTTTTATCTTAAATTCGCACAAGGAAAATTGGACTATGCCATTGGCAAGACCAATTACTCAGACTTTTTAGGCTTTTACATTTGGCAAAAAAGAACGGTTAGAGAACAAGTTTTAAACCTAAAACCCTATCAAAAAGAAGCACTTTATAAGTTTCTGGAACACAATTACCAACCAGAAAACCGCAATTACAAATACGATTTCTTTTACGACAACTGCGCCACCAAAATCAAAGATGTTTTAATAAAGGCGCAACCAGAAAAAATCAAATTTGAAAAACCAACCAACTACGAACCCCAAACTTTCAGAACCCTTATTCAAAGGGAATTGCATTGGAATACTTGGGGAAGTTTGGGCATAGATATCGCTTTGGGTTCGGTCATTGACCAAATGGCTACACCAGAAGAGCAGATGTTTTTACCAAAATACATCCATGCCTATTTTGAAAAGGCTCAAATAGGGAGCCAACCCCTGGTAAAAGAGGAAAAAACAGTGTATCAAGCTCCAGACAAAGTATTAAGCACGTCCTTCTGGATGAGTCCCATGTTTATTTTTTCCATCATAGCACTTTTCATTTTATTCCAAACATACAAGAACTATACGAACCAATCCCGAAGCCGCTATTTAGACACCATTATTTTTGTTCTTACAGGATTTATTGGCTTGGTACTACTATTACTTTGGTTAGCTACAGATCATTCAGCTACAGCCGCCAATTACAACCTTCTATGGGCATTCCCCTTAAATCTTTTGATATGGCCGCAGCTACTTTCAAAACAGCCCAAACCATGGTTGAACCGCTTTCTTAAATTTTTGGTTATTATGCTTTGCCTTATGGGGCTTCATTGGATTATTGGGGTGCAACGCTTTGCTCCTAGCCTGCTACCATTAGTTTTCGCCTTAGCCATCAGATATGTGTATTTGATAAAAAGCATGAAATAGGGAATAGTGGTTAGGAGTTAGGAGAAAAAATAATAGTCCCTTGGATCTTTGTCACTATTGAAAATACAGATCTTTTGCATCTGAACATTGATTTTCAAGATCCTTACTACTAGAAAATTGTCTTTCCAAGAAATCTATATTCTGTGTTCTGTTCTCTATTCTCTATCCTCCATTCACTTTTCACTATTCTTCTTTCATTGCCCCCTGTAAAAAATAATGGTACTTAAAGTTTTCACAAGTATGTTGGCATCCAAAAAAAAACTGCGGTGTTTGATATAATATAAATCATACTGAAGTTTAAGAAGGCTATCCTCCACCGTTTCTCCATAACGAACCTTTACTTGAGCCCAACCGGTAAGGCCTGGTTTAATAACATGACGCGTTTCATAAAACGGAATGACTTGGGAGAGATCTTGAACAAAAATAGGACGTTCGGGTCTGGGTCCTATCAAACTCATATCTCCTTTTAGAACATTCCAAAATTGAGGAAACTCATCCAAACGGGAACGTCTTAAAAACTTTCCAAAGTATGTGATGCGAACATCATCCTTACTCGCCATTTGAGCTCCTAAGGCCTCAGCATCCTTAACCATGGTTCGAAATTTAAGAATTTGAAACGTCTTGCCATTCTGTCCAACCCGCTCCTGTCTGTAAAACAGAGAGCCTCGATTACCAAATACATTTCCTATAAGAATAAGGGGTAGCAAACAAAATCCCACGAATAAACCTATCACAGAAATGAACCAATCGAACAGACTATGAAAAAACAGATAAAACTTATTTCTATTACTACGACTAAAAGGAAAATAACGGTAAAAATCTTTCCCCACATAGTGTACAGGAATACGGTGAACCATCTCCTCAAATACTTGACTATATTCCCTAATAGACACCCCTTTTTCCAAAAGACCGATCAAACCTTGGTATAATTCTGGGGTAATATGATCGGCATTATAAGCGGATACCACAATTTCAGTAACTTTTTTTTCATTAACCAAGCGCGATAAATCAGACACGCCAAATTCAGAAACCCCACCATAACGGGAAGCTTCTTTGTGGTTTCCCGCGCTGTTAATAATTCCTACGATATAGAAATTAGGATCGGCCTTTCTAAATGCCGTGACAATCTGCTCCATTTGATCGACTTCCCCAACTAAAAGGACACGTCTGTAAAACCGAGGTCGAGTAACGACCATCAAATAAAAGACCCGCCATAAAAGGATTGGCAACAAGATAGAAAAGAAAAAATAAAGAATCTGCATCCGGTTGGATGGCAGCAGGGGGGTTAAAAAGGGTGTTAACAAATAGAATAATACCGTTACCGAAACGGTAATGCCCACATTGGGGATCACTCGGTGCAACATGGCAGAGCCCTGTATATCATAAATTTCAAAAATGGTTCCAAAAACCATAAGATACAAGCCCAGGACCCCAACCCACATCCAATTCTTGGAAGAAATAGTAAAATAGTCAAAATCAAAATACGAAGACACCAACATAAGCGTAAAGAAAACCACCCCCAAATCGATAACTCGCAAAAGGATTTTACGCTCCGAAATATTAAAATGAATATCTAAGGCTGACACAAATGTTGGTTAATAGCACCCTAAAGATATAAAGAATGCAAACCACTCCAAGCCAAATCGATAAAATCGTATGAAATTTGTTTAATAGAACGTGTTTTTATAAAGTCAACCCTTAAAAAAGAGGACCTCGACCCTTGTAGACTTCCAAATCCCATAAAACGAATTCAATCAAATCGACCTTGGTTTTCACCCATATAAAAAGTCAAAACCTCATTTAGGCAAAGCCGAAAAACCGATGGTCTGCGACATAATGAGCAGAAATACTTTTAACCAGAAAAACGCTAGGAGCTATCAGACCTAAGCAGATTAAAAAGAAATAGGTTTAAATGCTCAAAGCTCATGGTAGCCATCAAAAGATATCTAATGGCATCAGAACATCTTGATGTTTTGGATACTTTTGCATCAAGGTAAAAGTATCATTCCATTTTCAGGATGCTGCAGGGTAGCACATCATGTGAGTCCTCAAAACAAATCTCGGCAACACCGAAAAAACAACGACCTAATTCTTACCTGTAATAAAAGTCAAAACCTCATTTCGGCAAAGCCGAAAAACCGATGGTCTGCGACATAATGAGCAGAAATAGCTTTTACCAGAAAAACACTAGGAGCTATCAGACCGAACCATATTAAAAAGAAATAGGTTTAAATGCCCAAAGCTCATGGTAGCTATCGAAAGATAGCTAATGGCATCAGAACATCTTGATGTTTTGGATACTTTTGCATCAAAGTAAAAGTATCATTCCATTTTTAGTATGGTGCAGGGTAGCACATCATGTGAGTCCTCAAAACAAATCTCGGCAACACCGAAAAAACAACGACCTAATTCTTACCTGTAATAAAAGTCAAAACCTCATTTCGGCAAAGCCGAAAAACAACCGACCTAGTTTTTAAGACGTAGAAAATCAAAAACCTTCCTCGCTCGGGCAGAGGAGCGCCGGACGAGCGCAGCGGTTGTGGCGCACATGATAAAGGAAGTTTGCCAGATTTTCAAGACTTAAAAAGTAAGTCTTGATGTTTTGGTTCGTTTTACATCAAGGTAAAATGAACATGAAAACTAAATTAACTTATCATTTCAACAAACCAACCCACTGCCCTTTCACCACTTCCCAATCAAACCCCTCCACCTTCTTCCTAGCCTCCAAAGCAATGGAGCTTGCCACCTCTGGATGCTCAAATAAATAGATTAAAGTCTCTACAAAAGCCTTGGTGTCATTAGGTGGCACCAACCACCCATCCTTCTTGTGCGAAACCAAATATGGCATCCCTCCTACACGCGTAGACACCACAGGTAATCCCAAGGCCATGGCTTCAATAACACTTACGGGCATGTTATCAAAATGGGTGGTATTGATAAAAAAGTTGTGGGATTTGGAAAGTTGATGCCAGTCTGTCTTGGATAACTTTCCTGTAAAAGTTACGATAACATCCATTTCCTTTGCCAAATCCTGCACCTTCTTAAAACTCCCATCACTTTCGGGACCTACCATCGTCAAAGAGGCATCATAGCCCAAGTCTTGCAAGCCCTTTAAAATTTGAACCGCTAAACTTGGATGGTAAATTTCAGAAAAGGAACGTACCCACAAGAGACGAATGGATTCAAACGAGGGTTGTTGAAAAGGATATTTAGAGATTTCAATGCTATTGGGAATATAAACAGATGGATACCCATGACTTTCAAAGGTGTCTTTCATAAAAAGCGAAGGTGACACCAAAGTATGTGCAGGCCCAAACACACAGCGCGATAATTTAGGATTTCTTTGAAGTCGCTTTTCCAAATTCCCGCCATGAAGTATGGGAATATAAGGCAAGTGTAACAAACGACACAATTGACTCACTGCCAAAGCATAATAAAAATTAATAGTGCTATAGGTATCGATCAAAACCACATCAACCCAACGTCGTTTCACTAAAACACACCAACACATATCCAGCAAACGCAACCATTTATGGCGTTTACTAGAGGTATACCACAACTTAAAACCAAAAGCTTCCAGTCTAGACCCTAAAACATGGATACTAGAAACGTTACTCTTTGATTGCTGCAGGTTGTTGCCTACGTAAAGGACGTTTTTCATAAGTAACATTTAATAAGGCCAAGGCATAAACAAAAGCAGGGGCCGCAATACGCATACTAGAATGATTAACGGTCGCAAACCAAAAAGCCAAAAAGGCATAAAAGAACACATTGCGCCTATTCCGACTTCGAATGGACACAGGTTTGAACAATAAAATCACCAACATGGCAATCCCAAAAATCCCATGTTCAGCCAGGGTACGACTCACCTCATTGTGAGAGGTCACTCCTTGCCCTTCTTCTTCCTTTCTTTGGTCCTTAGATCGACTTGAACCTATACCCAAAAAAGGATGCTCGATAAACCCTTCCAATTCTTCCATAAATAAGGTACTCCTACCAGTAGTTATATCCCCTTTTTCTCGTCCACGTGAATCCTTATTAGCATAACGAAGCTCGATATAACCTGAAGTTTCGGAATTACTGATTACCCACACCGAAAAACTAATACCAAAAAACAAACATAACATTACAACTAATTCAGTCCGTCGTTTCAAATTACTAGATTTAAAATAATAAAATAAAAATATTATCAAAGTAAGATAAGCTGCAATAACGCCACCCCGACTAAAGGTGACCAAAGCACGATACCCAATCAATCCAAACAAAAGGAGATTAAACAACTTCATAAAAAGGTTTGGAGACTTCATAAAAAAACGAATGGCTACCAAAAACATACCCAAACCTAAAGTTGTCGCAACTTGATTGGCTCCAAAACCTCCAGAAGCGGCTCTGTTAGACGCATTAGATGAAAGGACCTCTTCAATACTTGGATTATAAAAATAGATATATATAGTATGAGATATAATAGGCAACAACATTAAAAACAAGATTTCATGAAGCTGATTTTGAGTAATACGTTTGTCATAGGTAAATAAAGCTGCCAGACCCAAACAAACGGGCCCACTCAACACAAAGGCGATATTGGTTCGAAAATGGGCATCAAAACTCAAGGTCGTAGAGGCCACAAAGATAGAGGGAATCATACATAAAAGGTAGATAAAATAGGGGTACCCCTTCCCTGAAACACCTTTATAAAACATCCCCAAGACACAAAAGGCAATAACCAGATATTTTCCCGCTTCATAAGATATCCCTCCTCTAGTTGTTCTGAATAATACTTCGGCACCAACAAAATAACCACAAGCTTTTAAAACCTCAAATACACGTTCGTTATTGCTACTTGTGATTATCCTGTAAAGAAAAATTATTAAAGCTATAAGAAAATAAACCCTAGCTATGGGTTCATATAAATACAAGACCATGCCAATCAATGCATGTAAAATCACTAAACCAAAAAATGATTGATTTCTAAAATCCAAAAAATAATACTTTTTTGAGAAAGTTAGGAAAATATTCTTTGAAACCGATCCAATGGAAATAGATAATAGTAGCTCTTTCGCAATAAATAAATCCAAAAGTGAATGACAAACACAGGAACAATTTTAGGCGCCAATTTTAAACACCGATCGTAAGTTCGATTAGAATAATTACAAATCAAAAAAGGGATCGTTGATTTTTGAAAATAATTACGTTCCAGGGCCATATCATCTACATGCATACCTTCCTTAAAGCATTCAACCGAAATAGAATTTCCGCGCCTCTGAGAATCGAAAAATTCCATGACCGACAGAGGTTTCAGAGTTTCAGAATAAAATAACAGACAATAATAAACATCCACCATGACCCATTGATCCAATTCCTTGCAAAAAACCTCATTAAAACTATGACCGCCATAAACAGGATCAAAAGGAGCCCGCGTTGTTCCCCACTCCCGTATTTCTAGGTCATTAAGCACACAAAAATTGTTAAAAATTTGAGCCATATCACTACATACCCCACCTTTACCAGCCAACATCAATCTCAAAGCTTCTTCTGATGGTTTGCTTAAACCTGGACCTCCCGGAATATGATCATGCAACCAAACACTCAACTTTTTTAAATTGTCTAAATCGTCAGTAAAAGTACCTCCCATAAAAATAATATCATTGATAACCTTAAAATAAGCAGGAATCTCCGTTTTGGGATTATTAGAGTTAAAATTCATGTCCGCCATACTTTGCTCATTTCCATTTTGAGATAATAAACGAAATCGAGTTAAATAAAAAAATGGGTGGCGCTTAATGAACCGCGTAAAACTCTTTTTGGGCATTTTAAACTTCCTTTAACACCTCTAAAATAGATTAATTTTGTAAAACACAACAATTTTCACTCAATTGTCTGAATAAAATTCTAGAACTTAAACCTTTATAAAATGACCTCTTTTAAATGTTCACCATAGGAGGCATAGGAGAACTTCTTAACGCCATCCAAACATTGCTTACCCATATTTTGATAGGTCTCTGTAGTCAAATCCAAAAAAGATGATAAAGTTTTTACCAAGGTTTCAATTTTCAAATCATCCAACAAAAAGCCTGTATCAACAGTCACATACTGACCAATAGCAGAAACCGAGGAGACCATAGGTACGCACCCATATGCCATAGCTTCAGAAATGACTTTGGGGAAACCTTCCGATTGAGTGGGAAGCACAATACCATGACTTTCTGCATAGATATTATGGACATCAACCCGAGACAAAAGACCATGAAATAGGACTGGAATATTAAAACCTGCCATGAGATTTTGATATCGAGCAATCTCAGGGCCGGTGCCTACCACGTGAACCTGGTCCAATTGTTTTAGAAGGGAGTCGGGCAATTCCTTCAATGCATTCAAAAAAACATCCACGCCTTTGGCTTCCTCCAAGCGTCCAACAAAACAGAGAACCACCCCTTCAGTTATAGGTTTTTTAGTTTGGAAGGCGGATACTCCCTTTTCAAGTTCGGTTACCGTTAAACATGGATTCTCAAAGGTCAAACATTGATTGGGTTGATCGGGCCAATGCCCATTAATGGTCACCTTCCGTTTTTGATGCATCAGCAGCCACCGTTGAAAACGGTAGGACCAAGGTGCTGCCTCCTGTTTCCAGTTTCCAGCATATTTAAACCAACCTGATTTTTGAGTACACATCAAGTAAGGAATCACATATACCCCTATCCCCGTGGGCGCCCGAAATTGGAACCAGTCACTTTCTGCCACCGCCTTTTTAACCTGACGTAGCACCTTAGGAGCTTGCCAAAGCACTCTTAATTTGTCAGTCATTTTTGATCCTCCTATGGCTGGCAACCCCCGAAACTCAATCCGTTTATCCTGATAAGCCATAGCATGAGCAGGTGGCGTTCCATCGTGTAACATAGCCACATGAACAATCCGATCAAAAAGGTTTAAAAGACTATTGATTTCCATTACGGTAGGCCCAAACCCCACAATCTGGCCATTGGCTGTTTTATAATGTTCCGTATGTGAAATAATGGTCAAAGTCATAAAGAATGGTTTGGCAATCAAATATAGCCCATTACCCCAAACCACCAAGCTCTATAGCATGGAAAAGCTCCAATAAAAAATTACCCCTCATATCGGTTTGTGCAGAGTCTACCCAAAACATAATTAAAATATAAAAGGCCACCATCCCCCTGTCACCCTGAGCCTGTCGAAGGGCTGCCATAATAAGCATTTCAATTTAATGTCACATAGCCTGTCGAAGACGATTAAAACAAATACAATAATTTCAATTCATTGTCTCACTTAGGGGAGTCCATCCTGAACGCAGTTGAAGGATTAAAGTATTCATACAAAAAACATTTTAATTTAATGTCACCCTGAGCCTGTCGAAGGGCTGCCATAATAAGCATTTCAATTTAATGTCACACTGAGCTTGTCGAAGTGTTTTCAAAAAAGTTTTAAAGCAACTGACAACCATATTTTCATTAACTTAATCTCATGAAATTTTATTTTGTTTATATATTAGAATGCTCTGATAAATCCTATTACACAGGAATAACCAATGACCTTGAGAGGAGAATGATGAAGCATCAAACTAAGATATCCAAGAGCTCTTATACACATTCGCGATTACCAGTAAAGCTAATTTGGCATTGTATGGTTGAAAATCCAACCGAGGCCATTAAGATTGAAAAACAAATAAAAGGTTGGTCCAGAAGAAAAAAACAGGCCATGATACAGGAAAATTGGAAGGATTTAGTTAAGTTTTCTAAAAATTATACGGAATATGGAAATGGTGGTTTAAAAGGACCTATTGAAGATGATGCTTCGACAAGCTCAGCATGACATACGTCCTTACTTTTAAAATTCGCAATCCTTGCCTAACTTCTCACTGTCAGTTTGAGCCTGTCGAAGACGATGAACACAAACGATTTCATTTCCAATAGCATAAAAACTTTGATTATTACAATAACTCGACTAATTAAAAATGGGCCATTCGAGATAAAACATGCTGCGACAAGATCAGCATAACATTCATCACTACTTTTAAAATTACGCAATCCTTGCCTAATTTCTCACTGTCAGTCTGAGCCTGTCGAAGACGATGCATACAAAAACCTTCATTTCAAACGGAGCCTTTAGAAGGACTCTTTTCACTCCCCGCAACCACCAACCACCAACCATCAACCATCAACTAAAAACAACAAACTAAAATCATCTTGACGCTTGATTCATGAATCAAACTTCCCACGAACTCCTAATTACTAACTACTGACTACTGCTTACTGTTTACTGATTACTAAATCCTTCAATCACCTCCACATAACCTTTAACAACCTGCTCCCAAGCATGGACCTGAGCCCAAGCCTTCGCACCTTCCGAATAAGCTTTATAATAACTCAAAATCTCCTGAATGGCTTCTAAAATGGCTTGAGGGTCTTTAGCATCAACCAATTTCCCAGAAACCCCATTCTGTATGGCATCTTCCACCCCACTACCCAAGCCTCCTAAGGCGGGAATCCCAAAACCATTAGCTTCCAAAATCGCAATCCCAAAGCCCTCAACATCCCCAGAAGCTGTCTCCTGACTCAGCATCACAAAGATATCGGCGTCTTTTAAATAGGAAGCCACCTCATCTGTAGACAACCTTCCATGAAAACTGATATGTGACTCGACCCCCAACTGTTCGGCCTCTTTTTGAAATCTGGGAACCTCGGTTGGCAGTCCCACACAGTGATAATGTAGGTCTGGAAAAACACGAAGCAATTCAGGCAATAACTTAATAACCTGCAATTGTCCTTTTCGTTCATGAACGTTCCCCACGGTAATCAGTTTAGGGTTCCCTTTCAAAGTAACTGGAATAAAATGGGTGGTTGCCCATTTATCCTTCGCATACCCATTGGGAATCACGTGAACCTTATCCTGGAACTGAGAAACCTTAGAGGCTGTAAAATTGGATACGGCAACCAAACGATCAAATGATTGCAATGCTCTGTCAATACTTTTCTTTAAAGCGGTTTTATGGAAATTGACTTCAAACCCATGCAGAATCCCTATACTCGGCTTTTTATAAAGCCATTGGGTAAAACCCACCAACCACAAAGAAAATTTCCCACTGGCAAGAACCACATCCGTATGGGCTGCCAATTCACGATACTGTTGAATACGCTGAAAATACATCTGCCACCGAGAACTTCGAAGTGCAGTACGAACTACTTGAAACGGAAGAGCTTCGTCAAATGTATGTTCTTCAAGACCTTCCGAAACTCGTTGATCACACAATACGGTGATGTGATAGCCTAATCGATATAGTTGTTTCGCCAATTGGTAAGCATGCTCACCAATCCCCCCTGGCAAGGGCGGAAACTCAGACGTCACAAGCAATAAGTTTTTATTTTTCAACGATTTACACACTTTTTTTTTTTTAGAAAACTAATATTAGAACTATTCACTATTCACTTAATTCTTGCCTCTAGAATCTAACTCAAAACGATTACACAATGAAACCACAACTCACTACTGATTACTGACTCCTGACTACTGAATACTGTCTACTTAATTGCGATATGCTTTAAGCCATAGGTTCTATTTCCTTTTCTCTATATTCTATTCTCAATCCATCTTGATTCTTGATTCTTGGCTCTATATAGAGGTAATAGTATAATAGGTGGACGAAACCGACTTTTCTTCACCAATAAGGTAATTAGAGCAAAAACCACCATAAACCAACAACCAAAAACTAAACACCAATTCGTCTTGGTTCTTGCCTCTAGAATCTAACTCAAAACGATTACCCAATTAAACCACAACTCACTACTGACTAGTGACTACTGACTCCTGACTACTAACTACTGACTACTATTTTCTATTCTCTATTTTCTATTTTCTTTTCTCCTATAACTAATCCGTCTATTGTTCATTGCTAATTGTTAATTGTCCACACATCTACTCATCAATTAACCTCTCAATCTTTGGTCCCTCTTTAAGTTTCAGACGTGCCAAATACCAGGAACGTGTTACCTGAAACAAAATAAGGGGCAGCAGTAATAAACTGATTAAGCCACCTAAAACCATCATCGACTTACTTTTTTTAAACTGATAAGGCATCACCGAAAAAGGGACGGTTCGCAAAAGGCTATATATAGTTGCCTGATTTCCAAAATACCTCTTAAAATAATAAATAACACTAGGAATAGGTCTAGGTGCCAACCAATGCTTGGGTCGAAACGCATCCCAACTCCCCATATCCCGTAATCCTCCAACACCAGCCTTCACATCCAAACAAAAAGCCAGCGGATTAGAGACACTTTTAAGGCCTGCCAAATAACACCGCATTCCAAATTCCCCATCACCCATCCGTTGCTTCTCAAACTGACGATCAAATAGACCCACTAGCTTAAAAACATCTTTATGCAACAGAGCGTTACCCGTAGCAAATTGGCTAGCCAAAGTAAAAAACGAACGTTCTTTGGGCATATGCCCACCTTCTGGGTAAAAAACACCGGCAGAAATATCTGCTTTGAAATAGTCCATACATTTTAAATGCTGTTCAATCCAATCCTTGGGAATTCGTACATCATCCTCTGATAAAGCGATGTAAGTTCCGTGAGCAGCTTTGACGGACTGATTTCGAGCCAACCAAAGAGCCTTTTCTTCCTGTCGGATAACACGGATAGTTAAATCAAACCCTTGATAAAACTCCGGTCGAAAGGGTTCGGATTGATCCACAACCAAAATTTCAAAATGGGTATAGGTTTGTGCCTCAAAATCCTTTAAAACATCATGAAGATACGTATAACGATTGAGAGTAGGAATGACCACACTCACCAAAGGTGAGACCTGTATTAAACTAGAATCATAGGCATCATAATCTGGATACCGGATGGGTTTTTGATCAAAAGTAATATGCTTATTGCCTTTCGAAGCCTTCCAAGCAGCTATTTCCTTTAGGGGAGGATGTAACCCAAACAGTCGAAGTAATAGCACATAAAACACCCAAGCAACATGAAAATGCTTCCTCAAAAACCGATACTCATCCAACAGCGGAACCGGTTCAAATGTAGTATAAGTGGAAACATCACCAAGATACCCATATTGAATGGCTTGCCACGATAAATCATATTGGGTTCCCAAATCGGATTCATACCCCAAATCAGGCTGTAATTGGTTAAGAACCTCTTTAGGTAATTCACTGGCTATGGGAAATACCGATTGACCATCAGCTCGATACCGTTGAAAATAATGGGTGGGCTGTAAATACTTTAAAAGTTTAAATAGCATTATAAAGATTCTGGTAATGTACTGGCCTCAGCAATTCCTGTCAAATAGCCTGGATAAGATTTTTCTTCAGGAAGCAATAATAAATGATATTTTCCACGATGCTCTACAGGTTTGGGTGACGTTAAAAGAGTCCCAGTCTTTAAATACCACGCATTATAGGCTACCGATACACACCAATCCAAAACCATTTGAGTATTATTTACCATGGTTAGTTGGTCATTACAATGCATTTCAATAAAAAAACCACACTTCGACTTGTCTGCAAGCTTTTTAGATCCAGCCAAGACTAGAGCCTCTGCTCCTTCCACATCAATTTTGACCAAATCCGGCAATACCTCATAAAAGCTCATTAGATAATCCAAGGTTACTGAATTAACATTCATAAAGGAGTTCGTTTGTGATGCGGTTTTGGCATGAGAAGCATACATACTGCCTGCTGCTCCTGTTCCTATGGTATAAAATGTAACCGCTTCGTCACAAGTATCGCTCACAAAAGCGGAATAATAGTTGGCACGAAACCCTATTTGATTCTCTAAAAACATCTTTGAAGCAGCTTGTAACGCTTTTGGATTAGGATCAACCAACAGGATTTGTCTATTAGGGTTTTGAATAAGAGCAAGCAAGGACATATAGCCTACATTACTACCAATGTCGAATATAATATTATGATGTTTAGTCAAAGAAAACCACCAAGCATCATCCTTGTCTTGTTGCAATCTAATAGAGTTCTTTAAAACCTTTAATGGCACACCACATAAGGAAACATCCACAAAAGAAGACTCTCTTTTCGGAATATATTTTTTTATACCATTTACAAAATATTTCACTTTTAACACTTATTTCCTTTTAACTATTTCTACTCATTCAGGCATTTAAAAATCCTAAATTATTTCAACAACCTTTGATTTTAATTAAACTTTCAAGATACAATTCTTTATATCAAATCTTCAATCCTTTATCCTAAAATCTGATACAATTTTAAGTGGAAATAGCTCACAAAACACTAATTTCTTTGGATCACTCACAAAATTTCATGAGTTTAATAATACACATTTGATTTGCTTATAAATTATATCAACATCAAAATATCGTTCATAAAGCGCTCTAAAATAATGCCTTTCCATTCCCTGTCCTTGCATATAGGGCAACAACCGTTGAGTGAGTGAAGCTATCTCCCTTGGGTCAAAAACAAATCGATCCAAGATCTCTTCACTTTCCTGAACATACCCTAATGCCCCAAAGGCCGACGATACCAAAACGGGGCACCCCATGGCCAGCGCCTCGATAAACACCAATCCAAAAGCTTCATGTAAACTAGGCAAAACAATGACATCCATTTCCTGATAAAACTCAATCATTTCCGTATGGGATAAGTGGCCCAAAAACGCCAAATGCTCTTCAAACTGCAGATCGATACTTAATTGGTTTAAGGAAAATTCATCATCACCTTGGCCTGCCAAAAACAATTTAAAATGGGCAATTCCGGAATCCTTTAATTGGTTTAATGCTTGAAGAACCATTCTCTGATTTTTATGGGTTTCCAAACGCCCAGGACACCCTATTTTAAGAAGTCTATCACTAGAACGCTCCTGTTGAAGTTCTATCTCGTCTTTTAGTATTTGATGTATAGGCGTCCAAAATGGGACAGCCTTAACCCTAGAATCCAAAAGACCATAAATGGATATGAGCTCCTCCTTGGTCCTTTTGGAATTGGCAATGACCAAATCAGCCAATTTCAAAAACTGCTTTTTTATGAAAATCTGTTTTCTAGAGGCTCCAGTCTGCTCATTTAGAGAATGATACCAAACAACATTTTTCGGGACTCCAAATAGCCTTCCAAACAAAAGGGCTGGATTCACATAGCTAAAATTGGACACCACCACATCTGGTTGAGCGCTCTTTAGTATATTATAAATCTCATAATAATTCCTAAGATAGCCTCCTTTTTTTTTGATAATCAATTCAAAAGGGTGAGAATCATCTACCTTCCTTTGTCCTTTCAAGCTAAAAAAAGTGACTCGATAGCCATCATTGGAAAGTTTAGTTGCCAATTCACTATAAAATTGTGACAACAGACCTTTATTAAACGTATATAAAAATAGAATATGCACTAATACCCTTTTTTTAAATTCCAATAGAGGGACCTTAAATCCCGGTACCATTTATATTTTGGAAGGGTTCTCCTCCCATTATTTCTTCCATGTGGAAAAGCTTCAATTGGGATGTCTTGTATGTTTAAAAAACTACATAAGGTCTCATAGTTAAAATCCTTCTTCATGTCCATAACCAAAAAGTGGGGCTTGCCAGAAAAAAAGAATTGAACCTCCTTATTATTCTGTTGATAGACTTCTAAGTATCTAGATTCATAGCCCTCGGCACAAGGCACTCCATAAATTTTTTGATGCAAAGGAAAACGAATACTTCCAAAAAACTGAACAACACTTTGAATCCAAGACTGAGGATCTCTAACTGTTAAAATAAAATACGCTTCGGGATAAAGCTCAAATAACTGTTTATAAAATATGGGCCAGGGCATATCCTGAACCGCATCCCAATTCTGTAAAGTTTTCTGGATATAAGTCTTGAGTTCTATTGTATTTTGAAATTTCATTAGGTTTTTATCACCACCATACACCCGAAAGCCCAACCTTTGTAAAGCTAATTCCAATGAGGTGGTACCTGTCTTTTGAAAACCTATTACAAAAACCTTAGTTTTATCTATCACAGCTCCTTATTTAAATTCCATTTTTTCTCAAAAAAAGCATCAATTTTTGCCAACGCTTAACTCCTATGATAGGAATCCAGAAGTTCCTAATTCTTTTAATCAAAAGATACTTTTTTTTCTGACCTTGCTGATAGTTCAATTGATTAACATGTGGCTTTTTAACAATTTGTCCCCATAGGTTCTTGGGGATGGGTTCGTTCAAAAAAACACACAAGTCTTGCCAAGAAAGGTTTTTTATATCTACGCTCAAAACTTTTTCTGGATGCTCTTTTTTATAGGAAACAAAATGGTCATAGTACTGCTCAAAAAATCCCAAAAAGGCCTCTTGGTTCTCCTTAGATTTCGCTATCTTAAAATAAGGGTATGACAAATAATTAGTATCCTTTCCACCATAAGAATCATAAAAACTTCGCCACCAAGCGGCTTTTTCTCTTTTTAATTCAATAAACAAAACCCGATCATCTTCTCGAAACCGCCACCATTCAAAACACCAAGGGTAATCTTGAAAGCCATCAAAAATTTCAAATTGTTTTTTCAAATATGGTGTTTTCCCTATTTCAAAATGAATATCGGGTCCAGTGACTTGATATCCCAATATCCGTAACATAACGGTTATAGTCGAAGTTCCTGTCTTGGGTAAGCCTATAACAATGACTTTAAATTTTTTAAAACTCAAATCAAACTACCTTTTATAGAATTCAACAAATTTCCTTTGCTGCGCTTCCATATTAAACTTATCAGAAACCCGTTCTTTTGCCATATTTCTTATTTCTGTTAATTTACTAACATCCATCAAAAGAATCTCCTTTATTTTATTGGCTAAAATAATCGGGACTCTTTTAGGTATTACCCAACCTGTTTTCCCGTCTAATATATTCTCAGCCAATCCTTCGGCATTAGATACCACACAAGGTATGCCCATGGCTTGAGCTTCCAAAACCGCATTGCAAAAGCCTTCCTGAATACTATACTGTAGATAGATATCGGCCTCTTTGTAAGCCTGTTTGACTTTTGCAGGCGATTGCTTGCCTAAAAACCGAACTTCCTTTACTAAATCCAATTGGTGAACAGCAAAGACTAGGCGCTCATATTGATCACCTTCACCGATTATTGTATATTTAAAATCAATTCCCTCATTTTTAAGATGAGCTAATGCTTCCAAAGTATATTCCAAACCCTTTTTCCAGTGTAACCGAGTAACACTTAAAAACTTTATGGGATATGAAAACACTATGTCATCTACTTCTGAACGAAAAAAATCAACATCAATAGCAGGATAGATAACCTCTATTTGATTTGAATTCACTCCCTGATTAGTAAGGTCCAATCTCATTTCCTGTGAAAGTACATGATACCTACATGAAGTCGCAAATAATTCCTTATAAATATCGGGTTGTTTCAAAGGTGAAAGATATAAATCATATCCCCTAAAACTCACTGCCATGGAAGCTCCAATTACCTTAGCCACAAATTCCCTATTAACAGCCAAAACTCCAAAGCCAAAATGCAGCCAATCCAAGGATTCATTTAATAAGGGTTGAGCAAGAAGAACATTTTTGAAACTTCTAACTCTTGACCTTAAGGATTTTCGATGCATTCTAAAAAGCTTGTAAGACCTTTGTGGATGTGAAAAAAGGATATTCCATATCGAAAGAACCATTTTTAAATATCGCTTCCATTTCAAAGGATCTCCATAAGGCATACATTTTATTTTACAAATGAAATCCTTAGGAATTCCTACACTTTGATCTACAAAGAGAATAACCTCAATGCCTTGATTCTGCAATCCAACGATTTTGTTTACCAAAAAAGTTTCAGAATAACCGGGAACACGCGTCAATACAATACCTATTCTTTGGGGTTTATTCATTTATCAAAAAATAACGTTTTAGAATAAAGACCTATCATTTTATTAATCATTTCTTCAATATCGTGCTGTCTTTCAATCGTGTCCCTTGCATTCATCACTATGGTTTCATAAGTTGAATCCGTCATTTCAGATACTTCCTTCAAAGCCTCTGCAATAGCCTCTGGATCTCTTACAGCCACCAATAGACCGTTAACCTTGTGTTCGATAACTTCATTCATCCCTCCGCAATCAGAACTCACCACTAAAGTGCCCAAAGCCATAGCCTCCAAAACCACGTTAGCGATCCCTTCCTCAATACTAGGCAATAGCAAAACATCAGCCTCCTGAATATAAAAACGAACTAAATCCATAGGCAAGTGAGATTCTATTTTCACATGCGATTCCAAATTAGAATCTTTAAGCTGATATAATACTTCAAAATCTGGATTCAAACCAACAATTTGATAGTGAAAATCCATTCCTTGATTCTTTAATTTGCTACATGCATCCAAACTATAGTGGTAACCCTTTTTCCAATGGTCCCTTCCTATGGATAAAATTCTAAAAACCGGAGATTTTGATCTTCTTTTAGAAAATGGAAAGCTTTTTAAGTCCAAACCACTTAAAATGGTTAGTATTTTATTTTTATCAGCCCCATAAATGACTGCTTCCTTTCCAATGGCATTTGAAACAGCATGAAACGCATCCAATTTTGGGAAATTTTGTTTGTATACTTCTGCCAAATTTCGATCAGCAAGAGGCGAATAATTTATGTGCGCACCTCTCAAACTTAAAATTATTTTTATACCAAAATCCTGAACCCACATCCAATCTTGAATACCCTTTGCCCATTGAATATGAAAAATATCAGGTTTATACCAAAGAACAGGATAGACTTTTATCAAAACATTTAAGTGATATCTTGATAACTTTTTTAATTTAAGGTGTAAACGTTTCTTGTCCCTATTTCTAAAAATTGTAAGCCTTAACCAATAACTTAGTAAATAAACAATCTTAAAAAACCTGTTATTTCTATAGCCAAAATTCTTAACATTCTTCTTATTTGGATAATGGTTTGATGCTTTCACCCCAAACAAAAGAACATGGCAATCACTCCTTTCCAATCCATGAATAAGACGCTCAATAAAGGTCGTGCTTGGAATTTCTCCAGAATAAACAGCTATTTTCATGGGCCTTTTCATTTCTGTATAAGATTCAAATATAACACCTGGTGATTTTGAATAAATTCTTCAATTGAAAAAGATTCTATAACATGGTTCCGCATCCTTTTGGCCAATTTCTCTCTTGCCTTTAAATCAACCGAATACCAATAAGCAATTTTCTGTGCCAGCTCATTAATGTTGTCTGCCATAAACATACAATCTTGAAATTCTTCCAAGATATCCTTAATTCCTGATATACAAGAGCCCAACACAATACGTTCCATTGCCATGGCTTCTAATGGTGCATTAGGAATACCTTCTTTTCTACCTACATCTTTGGTTGGTATCACAAACAAATCCGATAGCGCCAAAAAAGGTTTGACATCCAATTGTTTGCCCATAAACTTTATAAAACTCTTATTTGAATAAATAGATTTTATTCTTAAAGCATATTCATTAGTATCATCTCCTACTATAAGAACCTTTATTTGAGGGTTATTTAGTTTTATTACCGCCTCTATTAAGGTTTCAATGCCTTTTACTTTTACCAAATTTGCAACGGTAATTATAACAAAATCATTTTCTAAATATCCTAATTCTTTTCTCAAATATAACGTGCCTGAGTTTGGTGCATAAACCTTAGTATCAATTGCTAAAGGAAAATTAGAAACCTTATGAGGTATATTGGTGAAATATTCCTTCATCATATCCTTGTTTACAGCAATGATTTTGGAGCTTAACCTTGATCGCCATTTCCAAAACCTGCTATGCCAGCCCATGGCTTTCTTGGTGTATACATAAGGTATTCCTGCTATTTTTGCCGCTAAAGGCTCACTAATATCAGAACTCCAATGCCAAGAATGAATCAAATCGAATTGGTTGCTTTTAAAAAACCGACTTATTTTTAGCACACGAAAAAAGAAACCTGAATAAGGTTTATAAGTGGTTGTAAAAGGAAATAAGTGAATCTTTACTCCCAAGGCTTCAATTTCATTATAAAAAGCCCCTTTTGCATGAAAACAACAAACTTCGGGTTCAAAAATAGAGCGATCTAACCCTTTTACTAAATCATAAACTGACCTACCACTACCTGCGGTATTAAAATTGGGGATTGTATATAGAATCTTAATCCGTTGACTCCTCATTTAATTACCTTTAAAATTCCGTTGATACCAAACAGATAAAGTCAACAACATACTTACTGGATGAGAATAAGGAATAGCATTAACCTTCCTAAACCTATTGTAAAAATCTTCAATAATAGCTCTTGGAATCCATTCATTAAACTTCTCATTATACAAAAAGTCTTTCAAACATTCCTCATTGTTTTCACCAAGAAATTGTAATTCCCAGTTTCTTTGAACGTAGGGATGTCCTAAAAAGCCTTGACCCAATCGCTTAAATTTACTCAAAACTCTATAGGGAAGGTTAAAAGGCATCTTATTTATAGAATAATTGTTGATATTAAATGGTCTTTGAGCTTGCCAAGTTATATTTGCGATCGTTTTATCTTGTCTTAAATGGCCAATTTGAAGTCTTCTATCAGCTAAATAGGCTTCTGGAATGGAACAAATAAATTCACACATTCGGTTATCATAATAAGGCATCGATATAGGGTGAGCTTCCTTGAAAATGGATAAATTAGTAGTTGTCCAACGATGCCCCCATTGGATTGTTTTAAATGCCCGTACTTTGGCACTTATATTGTCAATTTTTATTTTTTTCAATCCTGTTTCTATACGAGCTATTAAATATGATTTGAAATCTCCATCCAACCCCCAATGTTCCCACAAGCATTGGGCTAACTCTAGCCCCTTAGGTTTAACCATTTTTTTAAACACAAACGAAACTATCTCAGACTCATTAATACCTTCAGGCACCCCTCTATCAAATAACACATCGCCCCAATGTCCTAAGGAAAAAACTCCTTGGACCTGTTTTAATTCATCTAAAACAGCCATTTGACGGGGATGAGTGAATTCAGAATAACAACCATTGATGGTCGCCAAATCCTTAATACAATTCCAAAGGTATCCTTGTTTTATTATAAACTCCTTAAAATCAAAACCACAGACAGAGGCTACTTGTTTTGCTATTTGATGTTCTGGATATCCGTTTTGAAATGAATAACTAAATGCATGAACTGGATTTGTTAACTTTTTAAGAACCAATGCCTGACTGCGGCTATCCAAACCTCCCGACAATGGAAGGATAACTTCTCTTCCATTAGTTTGTTCTTTCAAAACTTGGGTTAATAGAGCAACATATTCTTCTAAAGCTTGATCAAAACTAATTTTCCTAGGAGTATAATGCCATTGAAAATTTGGGGAACTTTTAATAAGTCGTCCATTTGAATCAAATTCATGGTCATGTGCAGGAGCTAAACAAACCAAATCCTTCCAATAAGTATCTTCATCCATAAAAAAGCCGGTAGCCACAAAGACACAAATAGCCTCTAAATGAAGTGTGTGTTTTACATTTGACTTTTTTGCAAAAACATGTTCTTGAGGAAGAATAGAAGAACTAATTACCATAACTATTTATAAACAACGAATATAGCAATTATCATAAAACTCGATATTCTCATAAGTATTAATACCTAGAAATTACTTTAATTTAGTTGATTCAACCCAAGTATCAAATGAACTCAAATTTAAATGTTCTTCCCTAAACTTATTTAAAATTGAAAATTCGTAAAATTCGTTTTGAATACCATCCTGAATTTGATTAAAAAACGGATAGGGATGCTTGGATAGGACCGCCACTCCCCAATCGCAATCAAAACAAATAGTAAATAAATCTCTTTGGTGTCTTACTTTATAATAGGCTTTCCAAGTAGTTCCATTCCAAAAAGATCTAGCTGGGGACCACATAAAACCATAGGTTTCCCTTTGATGGTATTCAGTGGGAGGATTACAGTCATGCAAAATGATGACTCCTTTTTCTGAAAGATATTCAAGGCTATTCGAAATATCTTTTTCCACTTGATTGGCCAAGTGCAAACCATCAATAAAGATCACATCAAATTTTTCTTGAGGATTAATTTCTAATTCATTCTTTGCAAGCTTCTCAAAAAACAAATCCGAAGTCATCTTAAAATCAACTGGGTTCTCTTCAAATTCCACACCAGGATCTACAGAAAACTTTATAGGACATTGAAGTCGGTTAAAATTTTTTTCAGGGTTTCTAACTCCGATTTCCAAATATCTCTGTGCATCAACGAAACCGATAAAATAATTGATAATTTCGGTACGTCTCGGGGCTTTCAAAATCTCTAATTGAGAAAGCTCTTTAGTTTTGTTGAAATAAACGTCTGAATCTATGGCCTTCCCTAACTTATAAAATTTGGTCTTTTCAACTAAAAATTGCTTTAAAGGATTTATCATTTTAAAAATTTACTACGAATGCGACTTGTTATGTTATTAATGTACCGTCTATCTGTTGGACATTTTAAGTAATACTGAAACCATTTAAAAAGATATGATGTGCTGGATTTTCGGCCTAATTCTAATAGATATTGTGTTCTCATAGCATAGTCGAAGTCCTCCTGTTTAATATACTGAGGAAATTCATAAGCAAAAGCCCGTAGCAATTCCCTAGTTGCTTTAAACTGTTTCGTTTTATTAGAAGTCACTGAATCCCGGTCTGGTCGGCGGTCCAAACGTACGAGAACTTGTGGCAGACCATGTATGTTTGAAACAAGCGAAAATCGTAAGATGTAAGTCCAGTCTATACTTATACTAGGATAGTGTTGAGTAAAATACAATCCTTTATCTATATGAAGGCATTTCCTAAACATAATACAACTATTCACAACCTTTAAGTGATTCCTATAGTTTAGCAAAAACATTTCAACACCTTGTGGATACTTCTCCCCTCGAACTAAGAGCCCAGGAAATTTACCAACTACCTTCCTTCCATTATAAAATTCAGCGATCCCAGAAACCAAGCCAATAGACGGATTGGTATTCAACACATCAACTTGAAGCTGCAATCTTTCAGGATAGTAATAATCATCTTGTTCAGCTATGGCGATATATTTTCCCTTAGCCTCATGAACTAACCTGTTCATTGTTGGTCCGAGACCTCGGTTTAATTCATTTTTTAGAATAGTTATTTTTTTGAACTGAGCCCCATACTCCCTTAAGATCAGTTCAGAATTGTCTTGGCTGCCATCAATACAAGCAATAACTTCAAAATTCTTGTAGGTTTGAGCTAATAAACTGTCTAACGTACTGCAAAGCGTTTTTTCTCCGTTATAAATTGGCAATACAACCGATACTTCTATCATACCTGCTAATATAATAGAGATTTAACCAAACACAAAGGTCTACAACGACATAAATTTATTTCATCAGCTTACTTGAATAAATAGCGATTCCATTTCAGAAATAAAGAATCAGAAATTAATTGATAACGATACAGAAAAAGTAGAATAATTCCTTGGGCGGATTGATAAAAATTAATAAACCTTTTCTCCCTAAAAAGTATTAGACTTTGTTTGACAAAAACAACATCGCTTCTATTCTTTGTTCTTTGCAAATTTTTCACACAGGCAAAATAGTAAGCCTGCAGCAATTTAATCTGGCTAGCATTCAAAGAGTATCTCTGTTCTATCTTTGAAATCAAATAATTTACTGACCGACAAGACCTTTCAACTATGTCTGTTTTTGATCGAATTGGATTCGGAGTGTAATAAAAATCAATTTTATTATCTATCACTTGAAACTGATTACCAAGAAGCAACCCTCTAATAGAGAGCTCAACATCTTGCAATCGCTCTAAATTGGGATCAAATTGCCCAATTTGATTAAAAAATGATTTCTTCCACAAAATAGTACTCGTTTGCCATATAAATTTAGCATTCAAAAAACAGTTTAAATAGTCTTGCCTTTTGGTTCCCTTATTTACTTGACTACCATCTGCACCCAAAACAGCCCAATTTTTAAAAACCACAAAATCATTAAAAACCAAATGTCGATTCTTTACAAAATCTTTAGAAATTGTGTCATCAGCATCCAAAAATACCAGGCTTTCAAATCTTGCTTTAGTTGCCCCTTGATTCCGACACACTGATGCATTGGTTTTTTCAGAATTACAAACAAGAAGCACACGCTCATCATTAATTTGTTGATACCATTTTTTAGTAGCAGTTACTATAGCTTCATCAGAAAAATCATCCACAATAACCCATTGCCAATTCTTAAGAGTTTGCACTTTCAAGCAAGAATAAATTTTCTCTAGCCCCATTATATAATTATAATGGGGAGTGATGATACTTAAACCGTAATTCATTAACTAGCTATATCCATATTAAATTAATAGTTATTACGAATATAAAAACATATTTAAGCAAAACATGGATATCTAAAAACCAATTCTTAATACCTTCAAAATTTATAGGTTTTTTCTAAGAAAAAATTAAATTGCAATAGAACTGGTTGTGTGACTCAAACAATATTAAAACTATTAATTTATGATCAACTAATAATTGATTGAATATATATAAATGACAACTAGAAAATATTTTCATTGCTATGCAACTGCTAATGATTCTCGCTTATATCTAAAAGATTTGAGGAATCTGAATCGAATAAAAAATATGGACTCTGGGGTTGACAAAGTATTTTTATTTATTGGTATTAGTAAGGTTCATAATGTGAATTTTTTTGATAAAATTTTTGTGTGTATTATAAAAGTTATGTTCATGAATCATCATTCAATAGAGCTTAAACAGATTTTTTATAAAAGTAATCTTGGTAGAGATTTTAGCTCATATCAAATGATGCTTGAAAAAATTAAACCTATATCCACTGAAAATGATTATATATTTTTTCAAAATAGGAGTGGATATGGTCCTTTTCGAAAAAATTGGTACAAAAAATTCATTGAACAATTTGAAAAATTCGAGTCGATTGCTATAAGTGGTAGTACAATTAACTTCACTGATCATCCTTCTAGAAGCTTAAGAAATGATTTACCTCATGTACAGACTTATTCCTTTATTTCAAAAATGTATTTCTTAAAAATGCTTGATAATGAATTCCCTGGTGTAAAGGAGAAAATTAAAAGACATATTATTACCAATGGGGAAATAGAATTAAGTCAATTTTTTCTTAAAAAAGGGTATAAAATAACTTGTATTGAGTGGCCAGATATAGCTATTACAAGTCAAACTCCTACATTATGTAATTCAGATATTAAGAAAAATGTAAAATCAGAACATTATTTCTACCATAGAACATATTTTAAAAAGGAAAATGCATAATAAAAAGTTACATTCAGTGCCATAAAATAATGGTTTCATTGAATTGAATAAATTATAATTTAAGTTTAATACTTAATTTATAAAAGAGTAAGTGTTTTATTTGAAGTACTCAATGTAAAATAATGTTGAAAAACAATAAGATTAAAGTTTCAGTTATAATACCCAATTACAATCATAAACTGTATTTAAAGCAGCGTATAGAGAGTATTTTAAAGCAAACATATCTAGACTATGAAGTAATTATTTTAGACGATTGTTCTACCGATTCGAGCAAAACAATAATAGAAAGCTATAGAAACCACCCAAAGGTTTCAAATATTCTGTACAATCAAGAAAATTCAGGCTCTCCTTTTAATCAATGGATGAAAGGAATTGACTTGGCAAAAGGAGATTACATATGGATAGCTGAAAGTGACGATTACGCTTCACCTAATTTTTTGGAAGTAATCATGAAAGTCTTTACTTCTGATGAGAAAATTGACGTAGTTTTCACAAAAACAACTAATGTTGATAAACATGATAAGGATATTGGAAATACTACTCGAATAGAACGTAAATATAAAGACTTACTATCTTGTGATTTTAAGATTAAAGGAAATGACTTTTTGAAACTTTTCTTACCAGATTATTGCATAATTCGAAATGTTAGTAGTGCGGTTATCAAAAAAAAACACGCTATTTTGATAAGGAAAGTTAAAGACTACAAGACAATAGGTGACTTTTATTTTTGGATTAAACTATGTCTAAAGAATTGTAATTTTTGCTATGTTAACGAAAAACTTAACTTTATGCGAAGCCATTCCGGGAATGTTAGGAATAATCCAAAAAAAACTACATTCAAAAAGGCAGAATATAAACGTATACATTGGGAAGTTTTTAAAAAGCGATGGTATTATTTTTCTGTATTGCAAATTCTCCTTATTCATTATTTGAAAAAGCTTCATTCTAAATTATGAAGATATTATTGGTCACAGCAAATTTTTATTGGTCTGAAGGTACTATAGCCAAAGCAATCGTTAAAATACTTCCTGATTTTGAAATCTATTTTTTTTCTATTCATGAGTTCAAGTACCGTTTTGATGAATTTAATGAACTCCTAGAAAAAGTAGACGTTATACATTGGTTGTTTAATGTTGTTCATCTGGCCGAAAATTACAAACTATTTTTTAGGGAAATATCTATTCCTCAAATCTCCACCATACATCATGTGTGTAAAGAAGAATTCCAAAAAATTGAAGAGGCCTCTAAGGCTACTCTAATTCATGTAGTGGCACCAGAATGGTTAAGCTTTATAAGACAAAAAACAAATACTCCTATATTTTTAGCCTCTTTAGGAATTAATATAGAATCCTTTAAAGGAAGAAAAATAAACCTTTATCACGGAGAAGGTGTTTTTAAAATAGGAATGATGGGATCTTATCCTGGAAAATATAATAGAAAACGTTTGGATGTTGCCTTTGATGTGTTAAGTGAATTAATAAAAAAAAATGAAAATGTAGAACTGATTTTACAAGGAAATGGTTGGGAAAATTTATATGAAGTTATGGAAAGTCTCAATATTAAATACACCCATTTTAGGCAAACCTCTGACAAAAATGCCCATAAATTTTTTGAAAAAATACATCTTTATTTATGTACATCCGATTACGAAGGTGGTCCTTTACCTGTATTAGAAGCAATGGCTTGTGGAATTCCTGTCGTTTCTACAGACGTAGGAATGGCATCTGTGGCCTTATCTAAAGGAGGAGGTATTTTATGCCCTAGAGGAAATATCAAAGCTATTACTAAAAGCATACTTATTCTCAAAAATAATAATAAGCAATATTTAGATTATGCCAATCAAACCAAATTATTAATCAAATCTTTTGATTGGAAACAACAAAAAAACTCATTTGAAGAATTATATAGAAGTGCTATAATATTGTGGGAGAAAAAGAATAAAAGGTCTTGGAGGTTTAAAGAAAAAAAAACGAAAGCTATAAAACAACGTAAAAAGGAATTAATTTATGATAGTTACAGAGAGTCTATAAGCTTATTCCAAAAAGGTAATTTCAAACAAGGCCTTTTAATAAGTTCAAAGTTTTTGTTTAGTTCTAAGGTGGATTTAATTAGAAAAAAAATGATGCTTTATAGAATTTTAAGAATAATTGTAAAAACCAAATGAGTTAGTCACAAAAAACATAGAAAAGAAATAAAAATCAAATCACAATACAAGATAACTATTATATTTAAAAATCTTAGCATCACCCCAATTTTAGATAAAAAAGCTATTAAACACCTCAATATGACTTTCGATCAAGTAAACCAAAAAGTTAAAGGCGTGCCTTACATCTCAAAAAATAACGCCAAATCTCTATATGATTTCATTATAAAAAACAGACCCAAACACATTTTGGAATTGGGCATTGCTCATGGCACTGCCAGTTGCTATATGGCTGCAGCACTTGATGAAATTGGAGGAGGAGAGCTAACTTGTGTAGACCTTTTAGAGGTCAAAGACAGTTTCAAACCCTCCATAGAAGAACAACTTAAATCATTGGATTTGGAAACTTATGTAGAAATTCACAGAATGACCTCTGGATACAATTGGTTCTTGCATAACGATATTAAATCCAGCTCCACCAATGAAAATAAAATCTGCAAACCAAAGTATGATTTAATCATCATTGATGGGCCAAAAAACTGGACCATCGATAGTAGTTCATTTTTTCTTTGTGACAAGTTATTGAATCAAAACGGTTGGATCATTTGGGACGATTATAAATGGACCTATGCAAGAGCAAACAAAAGAAAAGATGCTACTGACGGGATAACCCATAGAAGCATGTCTCAACAAGAATTGACAACACCTCATATTAAGGAAATTTTTGAACTGTTGGTTATGCAACATCCCAATTACGATAATTTTATAATTCAAGAAGATTCTGATTGGGTATGGGCACAAAAAACCAAACAGACATCAACTAAAAAAATAACATATTCCCATTCCCACTCCATTCAATATTACATCATTCAGAAAATAAGAAAATTTCTAAGAAACTAAATACCCATGCTATTTAACTCCATCGATTTTGCTATTTTCTTACCAATTATTTTTTGCCTTTATTGGATCGTTACCAAAAATAATTTAAGGCTACAAAATCTTTTAATTGTCTTAGCGAGCTATGTGTTTTATGGTTGGTGGGATTGGCGGTTCTTATCCTTGATTGTTTTTAGCACCTTGGTCGACTATACGATAGGCCTTTCTCTACAAAAAGAGTCCAGGCAAATTAAGCGTAAAGCTTTACTATGGACAAGTATTTTGGTTAATTTGGGCTTTTTAGGCTTTTTTAAATATTATAATTTCTTCTTAGAAAACTTTATAACCGCTTTTTCCTTTTTTGGGCACAAATTAAATGTCAAAAATTTAAACATTATTTTACCTGTAGGAATTAGTTTTTATACCTTTCAAACATTGAGCTATAGCATCGATGTATATCGAAAAAAACTAGAGCCAACTAAAGATATTATTGCCTTTGCCGCTTTTGTTAGTTTCTTTCCTCAATTGGTTGCGGGTCCCATTGAGCGTGCCACCAACCTATTACCTCAATTTTACATTAGAAGACAATTTCAGCATGCCAAAGCCGTAGATGGGTTGCGACAAATACTTTGGGGGTTATTTAAAAAAATGGTCATTGCAGATAACTGTGCTGCTGTGGTTAATACAGTTTTCAATGAGCCTCAAGATTTCTCAGGAAGCACCTTGGCTTTAGGAGCTATATTTTTCGCCTTCCAAATTTATGGCGATTTTTCAGGCTATTCAGATATCGCCATTGGTACGTCCAGACTTTTCGGGTTCAACCTCAAGCAAAACTTTGCATTCCCTTACTTTTCTAGAGACATCGCCGAATTTTGGCGTAGGTGGCACATCTCTCTCTCCACATGGTTTAGAGACTATCTATACATTCCACTAGGAGGCAGTAGAGGCTCTAGAATAAAAGTGATTAGAAATGTATTTATCATCTTTATTATAAGTGGCTTTTGGCATGGTGCCAATTGGACCTTCATTATATGGGGAGCTTTAAACGCCATATACTTTTTACCATTATTGTTGACCCATAGAAATAGATCTCATTTGGATGTGGTGGCATCTCACTCTAGATGGCCTTCCTTTAAGTCATTCTTAAGCATGTTGGGGACCTTTGTGTTAACAACTATTGCCTGGATTTTCTTTAGAGCAGAAAACATGCACCAAGCCATTTTATACATAAAAGGTTTATTCAATAAATCCCTGTTTTCTATCCCTGAAATAAGACCAACAAATATTTTAGTTCTCCTTATGATTTTCATTTGGATCGAGTGGCTGGGAAGAAGAGATCTGTATGCTATTGAAACACTGGGTCTAAAATGGAAACGACCTTTGAGACTGGCGTTTTATTACATCGTGGTCATTATCATTTTCTTGTTTAGTAAAAACGAAAAAACGTTTATTTATTTTCAGTTCTGAACCAATGAAGGCATTTACAAAAAAAACAATCTTCTTTTTTAGCCTTCTTTATATAGGTATTCTAGCATCAGTGGGCTTGAGTAATGGGGTCATCAATTCAAAAGCTAACTTCAAACTAGAACCTAACATCAACAAAATAGTCTTAGGCAACTCCCATCCTGCAGGCACGTTTAATGATTCCTTGATTTCAAACTTTAAAAATTTGGCAGACCCTGGGGACTGTTATTTTTATGGATACCTAAAATTAAAAGAGCTATTAAAACAAAATCCCCAAATAGATACCGTTTTTATTGAATTCAATCCCAAAACCATACTCAAGTGGGAAGATAGCAAGCTATGGCGAAAACATCAAATACCAAATTACCTCCCATTTTTTGAATGGCAAGATCATTACTTACTTGCTAAAAGCAATGCATTAGCTTATCAACAAGAACTGATAAAAGGAATAGTCAAAAACATAAAACGCATCAAAGAAAACCAATACCAATACATTGATTCCATTGGTGGTTTTAGGCATGTCACTGCCTCCCGTATACATGCTATTCTTGACACCATTACATACAACCCAAAGAAACAATATAAAATGTCGGATATCCAGCTTTCGGAATATGACATAAAATATCTTAAAAAAATGGTAGCATTGGGAAAGGATAAAAACATTCAATTAATTTTTGTAAGATCACCCTACCATAAAAAATTTGATGCTCGCAACTATGAAGACCTATTTCAAGCCTATAGAAAAGCGCATTTTGGAACGATTCCTTTCTTAGATTTTAAGGACTTCAATGTTGATGATTTAGAGTTTAAAGACCCTGAACATTTAAATTATAAAGGAGCTAGAAAATTCTCGGTTTGGTTTGAAAAACAATCTCTAAAAAATGAGTAATATGAATTATTTATTTCTCATCAATCCAGTTAGCGATGATTGTTGATACAACCTTTCCTGACTCTTTTTGTAAATGATTCCCATCAGTATAATGAAATTCTGTATTTAGCGATGTCATATCGAGATAGCCGTCACACAAATCAATAGCACTTTCAATATCTTTATCAAAATAAGGCATTAAGTAATCATCCAGTTCCATCATTTTAGGATGCACGGGTAACCTGACTAAATAAACTTCTCCATTTTCTTTTAGAAATTTAATCGTTTCCTTCAAATACTTAAACCGGTTTTGTGAAAATTGAGCATTTTGAAGCATCCCTTCTCGGTACTTTTTAACTTTCTTAGAAACATTTTCTATTTCAGTAAGGGAATCAAGCTCTACATTAACTTCAAGCCACCCATTGTCATGTAAAAACATATTTGATTGCTTATCAATTATTAAGTCGTAGTACCTGCCTTCCCTATTTAATAATAAATAAAAAGGATTAGGTTTAATATTTACAACGGGAGTATTTCCTAGTGCCAATTTTACCTCTCTAAAGGATAAAGAATCATCAGGTACTTTTGTAAAACTACTCAAGCTCCAAGGGTCTACTGTAACTATAAAAATACCTTGCTTTGAACTAGTGTCTAGTTTTTTCTTAACACTGTTTAAATAAGTACTACCATAAGGGCTGTGTAATACCGAAAAAGAATAATTAGAAAATTTTATTTTAAGGATAGAATCAAATACCTTTGGTTGCAACCCTTGTGCCGCCCTTGAAGTACCTAAAATTAAGCTGCTTTGTTTTGGGGTAGTAAACTTAATATAAAAAGAATCTGAGTATCCATCGGCTTTTGAAAAAATACCAAACAGTAATAAAAGAGAAACAAACAAAAAGACACCTGTTTTGAAGATAAAAGGTTTCATGCTTGGATAAATTTATTTTTTATAAAACCATTTACTTAAAACCTCCTGTTCAACAAGCTCATCTAAGCCCAATAATTCATTATAAAAATAAGTGTCTAAAAATTTTTTGGTTTCAGGGTTTATAACGGGTGGCGCCTGCTCTTTTCTCGGATTTAATTTTGAATGAAGTTTATTCACTACCTTAACGAAAAATGGCCGGTTTTTCTCTTCCTGAGCCCAGATAAAAGGCAAGTCATTAGTGTATTTCATATTACCCAAGCCACGTAACAAATTATTTTTTTGAATTTGAAGCTTGGTACTTTTTGGTAGCACAGCCTTATTGGTATGGTTATCCCAGACTTGTTTGGGAAATTCAGCAAACTCTATATTTAGAAATTCGCACAAATCTTTGATAACAACCTGTTGATTACTGATTAAGTCTTCAAATACAATAATTTTAATTTTTTCTTTAGGAATAAATTTAAAGTAATTTTCAATCTGGTCTTTATAAAGACTTCTATGGACTATAGAAAAGGGATTAAATCTTAAGGTATCCTCAAAAGTATAAGTAGCTCTTCCCGTTCGTAATAGGTGGTAATAATTGGAATAGGCTCTCATGGTTGGCTGTCTTAAAACAAAAATAAGTTTAATTTCCTTCTTCTGTAAGGCAATCCTTTTAGCGGCTACTTTAGAGGCTAAATAGGTAGTTGAGTCTTCTCCCTTTAACAAAGATTCCTTACCCCTAAACTTGCTATGATACCAATCCCACATGACCCTAGGATTTTCTTCCATAGATTGAAAAACCCACTTTTTATTATTGTAAAAATTGAAATCACTATGTTCTAATATATTGTCAATATCAAAAAAACCAATCTCCTTTTTTGGGATAAATATTTTAGGGTGACTGCTTAAAATTCGGTGAATCGTACTCGTTCCGCTTTTCATAGCACCTCCAATAATAAAATCTGGTAACAAGTCTTCTTCTGGAGCAATCCAATTAGTCATAAGTTTTAATTTTTGTACAAATTAATAAAGCGCTCAGTCATCAATTCCAATGAGAAATTAGTCATAGCAAAGTCTCTTGCTTTTAGACTCATCTTCTTGTATAGAGACTGCTGTTCTAAAAATGTCAAAATAGCCTGAGCATAAGCTTCTACATCCTTTTCTTTAACCAACCTCCCTGTTTCACCATCCTGTATGGTATAGGGAATGCCTCCATTATTAAAGGCAACCACGGGCAAGCCCATGGCTTGAGCCTCTGCTGTTACTACCCCCTGGGTCTCACAACGTCCTTTAGAATCGGTTATGGAACACATTAGATATAAATGATGGGTTTCTAATTCTTTTTTAATCTCCTGTTGAGACAACCTCCCTTCTAATTTCACTTTGTCTTTGAGGCCTAAAGCCTCTATTTGTTGCCGCAAACTAATATCTAAAGGCCCATCACCCACTATGGTATAAACCACCTCAACTCCTTGATCAATCAACAATTTAACAGCTTGAATGGCATAATTAAAACCTTTAAACTCAATGAATCTTCCAACTGATATTAATCTTACAGCTCCTTTAAGCGGTAATTCCTTGCCTATTTCCCCCTTAAAATAACCCAGATCAACCCCCATTGGGATAACGTGTATTCTTTCCCTTTTACATCCCAATGCGAGAACCTTATCCTCCAAATAAGGAGTATTTACCGTTACATGTTCACTTTCTTGAAACAAGGTTTTATATATACGTTTCAGATGATTTAGTTCATTAGCGTTTTTAACATGGGCATCATGCCCATGAAAGGTGGTGATAATTTTGCCCTTAATGAGACCTGCCTCCTTCATTTCCGAAAGACCTATACCTCCCGAGGCAAACTGCACATGAAACACATCAATGCCTTGAAGCTTTCTGTAAAATCTAATCAAGTAAGGTCTGTTTAATAGACCATGTCTTAAGGTTCCCTTGAAAGATTGCCGCCAATATTTAAAAAATCGAACAGCCAAAATCCCTCCCAACAATAACTGTTTCCATTTTGTTTCAGGAATATGATAATTAATCATCAAAGTATCCTTTAATAAATCATGAGCTTCAAGAAGTTCTTTCTGTGATGATTGTTCTAAAGATCCCAACCTATGGGTTAAGACCTGTACATTAAATCCCCGGTTTTTAGCCGCTATCATTTGATTGACCACAAAAGTTTCAGATACACTGGGAAAGTCTGGCACAACAAAACAAATGGTTTTCATGAGATTTAAAATAACTTCAAATAATCAATAGAAAGCTCTTTTTTTAAGAGCCCAAATAGGTTGCAACCAATTATAAAATTGTGCCCCACGATAAAGTCCAAACCATTGGATAAACCTCCAATAATAAGTTTTTTCACTTAAAAAACTGGGAGCCCTAATGTCATCAAACCGTTTAGCAGCCCGCTTAGCTAATTTAGGAAACCTTTTCCTTATTCGCCTATATTGCATGTAATATAAGCGTTTGGGATAGCTCAACAATAAAGGATCACAATCAACCAATAACGCTTCTATTTTAATGTAACTATTAAAAGATGATTTTACCTTAGCTTCACTATTTAATTTCCCCAAGCTATTAGGCAACTGCCTATAGTAAGCTAAGATTTCGTTACAACAAACTACTTTTTCAGCCCAAAATAATATTCTCGAAAAATACTCACCATCATTATTGTTCAATATGTTAACATCCCATATACCCGCTTTAGTAATCAAGGACTTTTTAACCAGCCAAGAAACGGTAAGTATAAACCAGTTCTCCATCCCAAAACTAATCATTAGTTCTTTCCCAGTTCGAACCTGATCATGTTCTAAGTAAGTAAAACGAAATTGCTTTTGGGCATCTTCCAAAGTGTTTTTAAAATTTATCCAAGGACTATAACATAAATCAGCATCATGCTGCTGCATGAGGTTTATCTGTTTTTCAATTTTAGTTGGCACCAAAAGATCATCGGCATCCAAGAACTGAAAATAGTCCCCAGTAGCTTTGCCTAAACCAAAATTTCGAGCATTAGAAGCGCCACCGTTAGGGATACTGTAACATTGAACCCCTTGAGATTGAAATTCAGGAAACAAATCTAGGGTGCCATCGGTAGAACCGTCATCCACCACTATTATTTCAATATGCTGAAAGGTTTGGTTTAGGGCACTATTAACTGCTTGCTTTAAATAATTCTTTGAATTAAAGGTTGGGATGATAATGCTTACTAAAACATTACTTTGAATCATATTCTTTTCTTTAATAGTAGGCTTTCTTTTCGCTTCTGTAGCCATAAGGCAATTTTAACTATTCTATGACCCCTCAATTTATTATAAGCTTTGTTCTGTTTTTTGTATTCCTTGAGGAGTTTCAAAAAATAGGGGTCAAAATTTTCCCGTAAATAACGTTTACGTTCTTGATGTCTTAACTCAAAATCACTACTTATGCCAGGGTTTTCAAAATAGCAAACAACCAAATCTATGTACCTAGAAGAGGCATTTTTGAAAATTATTGCTTGGATGGTTAAATTCCTATCACTGCTGCATTTATAACTAGTATCATATCTCAAACCATCTTGAAACAACGATTGTTTATAAAACTCCGCTTGATGAGCTAGAGTATTAACCAAAACAGTTCCAATGTTTAAAGTTGTGGGCATATATTTCCTACTCCATCCTTTACCACTTCTTACCAAAGGATCGCCATAAACAATGTCTTCTACAGGTTTAAAGGCAACAAAATTTTCTATGACTTTAGAGTGTACTAACCAGTCGCCACTATTTAAAAATAATAGGTAAGCCCCAGTAGCTTTTTCAATGCCTTTGTTCATGGCATGATAAATCCCCTTATCAGGTTCACTCACCGAATAGGCCAATTGGTCATTATTTTGCTCTATAACCTCCACACTGCCATCGGTAGAGCCTCCGTCAATCACAATATATTCTATTAAATCATAGGTTTGCTCCAACACACTGGTCATGGTTTTTTTCAAACCTTCATCATTATTGTAATTTATGGTGATAATGGAAATAGTCATGACAGTTAATTAGTTCATTTTAAATAGCCGTTGAACCGCCTTTAAAGGTTTCAATATTAAATCACCAACTTGAAAAGTAGTAGAAGACCTTATGTCATTTAATTGCCTGTTCAATTTCCAAATCAAATCTTCCATATTAAAAAAGGTATTGAAGGTCTTTGTTTCTTGTCCTCCATTACTTTTATAACCTCCGTATTCAAACAAAAAATCCTCCGTTAAATAAGCCTCATACCCCAATAAAAATTGATTGGTAAAATAAGATTCCCTATTAATATCCGTACTTTTTTTAACCGGCTTTACAGAATTTTGCCTTGGATCACCAAACTTCCCTTTATACTTAATATTATTAGTGGTTTCTAAAACTTCTTCTGAATACTCAATATCCAACCATTTGTATAGTTTTTGAGTCGTTCCGCTCAAATCTGATATTAGTTCTTCATAGGTCAACCCAAAAACTTGAGGGTTGTTGTTGTTTTTCTGTAGAAATTCATGTAGAACTTTAGGTGCCAACAATAAATCTCGTTGAAATCTAAAAAGTTTCTCTATAGATGTTGTATTCCAAGTATTTATGATTGACCTGCCCACATCCAATGGATTACGTTTTAGTACAATGAAATGGCTTTTAGGAAACAATGCCATGAGTTCTTCAATTATCTCCCAATACCTTGGAGTTTTATCTATTACAAAATCATAACCTGAAGCCATAGGCTGATATAGTTGCAAAACAAATGATTTCAACCTCTCGTTGAAATCTAACTCTGGATACTTTAATAAAAATTCTTCAAATGCATCATAAGTCCAACGCTGATTATACCCTGACTGAATCAATTTAGGTTTTAAAAATGGAGTGAAATTGAGCATAATCCATGGTTCGCTACAAGTATTTACTTGGTTGTTATTAGACAACAAATTCTGCAAATAGGTTGAACCACTCCTAGGTTGTGAAATAATAAATATGAGCTTTGACTCTTCCAATTTTCAACAATAACTTTTAAAGTAATTTTTCGTGAATCCAATCATGCCTTGTCCAAACAAACCCCTTACTATTGGTCAAAAGGTGTCCACTATTATATACATCGAATGGTTCAACTTCAAAAGAAAGTACATTATCTACCTTAAAAAACCAGTTCATATTAGCTCTTGTAAATCCTAAATTCAACCAATACTGTCCACCCGTTAAGGGTAATTCATCTATTTCCAAAATCATTTTACCTTGTTCATAAAGTGAATCGATAGGCTTCCCACTTATTGGAAAGTTACTAAATCTCATCATTTCTACATCATTTTCATTCATTATCTGCACCACAAAGGATGGACTTATTACCTTCTTTTTCAATGAATAAACGATTTCTATTTGAAGGTCAAATCCAGACTGTATTGTTCTGTGTTTTGATTTGAGGGAAATATCTTCAATTTTAATTTCCTGAGATTCACAGCTCAACAATTTTGTATTATTTAAACCGAAATTAATGACGCCATCATTCAAATATCTATTTACCACTTCTTCTGATGTACCTTCAAATACAAGTTTACCATATTCTAGCATAATAGCCCGAGTACACAAGCTTTTAACCGCTGCCATATTATGGCTCACAAACAAAACGGTACGCCCTTCACCTTGACTTATATCCTGCATCTTCCCAATAGCTTTTTTTTGAAACTCGGCATCTCCTACAGCCAAAACTTCATCAATAACCAAAATATCAGGCTCTAAAAAAGCAGCTACTGCAAAAGCCAGTCGAACCCGCATCCCACTGCTATAACGCTTCACTGGGGTATCCACGTACCGAGCACACCCGCTAAAATCAATAATGGCATCTTCTTTGGCACGTATTTCCTTTTTGGTCATGCCCAAAATTGCTCCGTTCAAATAAATATTCTCCCTACCCGTGAGCTCGGGGTGAAACCCAGTTCCTACTTCCAGCAAACTGGCAATCCGTCCTCGGGTCTTAATCTCCCCTGTAGTAGGCGACGTCACCCGTGATAGTATTTTAAGCAGCGTACTCTTACCGGCACCATTCTTACCAATAATTCCCAACACCTCGCCTTGTTGTACTTCAAAATTAATGTCCTGCAACGCCCATACATAATCGCTATCAGCCTCCGTACTTCTATCATTAACTGAACCTACCTTCAAATAAGGATCCTCCTTTCCTCTCAATCTATGCCACCACCTGTTAAGGTCATGACTCAAAGTACCCGTACCCACCGTTCCTAGGCGGTATTGCTTGCTAATGTTTTCGGCTTTTAAAATAACTTGACTCATAAACTACACAGAATCCACAAAGGTTTTTTCAGTTTTATTAAAAACAAGCAACCCAATAAAGAAAGTAAAAACGCTTATGATAAAAGTAAGCAACAACTTATCCCAATCAAAAGTTCCCGAACTTAAAAACATAAAACGAAATCCTTCCACAATTTGAGAAACCGGATTATACGCAACAAACTGAGCTACAAAATCTGGGAATTTTCTATGGGCTTCAGCAATAGGATAAGGTACCGCCGAAAGATACATCAATAAAGACACTCCAAAACCCAATAAAACATTCAAATCTCGATATTTGGTGGTCCAAGAGGAAACCAACATCCCCAATCCCAATCCCAGCAAAGCCATCATTAGTACATAGATAGGAAACAACAACAAGTAAAAATTGGGACTAATGGTTTTCCCATCAATAACATAATAAAGATAAAAACAACCGAAAATAAATAATTGAATGCCAAACTTAAGCAAGTTGGAAAAGGTAATAGATAAAGGCATAATAGCCCTTGGAAAATAGACCTTCCCAAAAATCCCTTGGTTCTTCAAAAAGGTACTTGAAGTCCCCATAAAGCATTCCTTAAAATAGTTCCAAGCAGTAATACCTGCCAAATTAAAAAGAAATGGTGGAACAGGACCCGTTTGAATCCCTCCCATACGGTTAAAAATTAAAGTAAAAATAACCGACGTGAACAATGGCTGAATAAGATACCATAAAGGTCCTAAAATGGTTTGCTTATAAACGGTAACAATATCCCGTTTCACAAACAAAAACAACAAGTCGCGATACCGCCAAATCTCCTTCAAATTGAGATCCAACAACGAATGCTTAGAAGATATGGTATAAAGCCAAGGGGCTTCTTGCTTGGTATTCAAAAATAGCTTGATTAATAGGTTGATGCTAAGATAAGAATTGCAGAACCTTATAAAAATGTTTTGGTGAAAAATGGATGAAGTTGTTAATAAAATGAATGTTTTTGAAAAAGTATGAAATTGAAGGTAGAAGTTAAGTGATGTTTAAGCAAATAAGATAACCACAACTCAATCCCACTTGGCTTGGTTCTCGATACACCTCCCTACAGTCGGTACTCGAACTGACAACGTCTTTTTAACCTCCCCATGTCACTTCGAGTGATTTAATGGAGCGCAGCGGAATAAAATTGTATCGAGAAGCTTGTCACTTCGAGCTTTGTCACGACATTCATCGTCGGGATGGTTCGAAGAGCAACGGAGAACGATTGTATGGAGAAGTCACCAAACACCAACAACTAAAAACCAAACACTAAAACAGTTAATTAACTACGCTGAACCTCCAATTTCAAGTTGACAGATGTCTTTTCAACTTACTAGCGCAACCTCGTTTTTCATTATTCATTATTAATTATTCATTGAACATAGTCTTGGTTCTAGGCTCTCACAACTAAACATTAATCAGAAATCAGGAATTAAAACCACATTACTAATCGTTAATTGATAATTGTTAATTGCTTAAGCTATTTCCTGAGCTTCATCATCCTCCAACTCCTGATCCCTATTCTTTAAAGACTTCGGACTACAAAAAATATCAAAATCGGGATGGTGTAAATAAGAATTCACATCAATTTTTCCTTCCTTCATCATATAACCTTGACGCAATTCTTCTTGGGTCATCGAAGGTAAATTTTCAAATCGCGTGGAGTTAATATATTCAAAAACCACATTCAAGGGCACCGAAAAACAATAACAAAAATCATAAATACTAACAGGCGATCGGGAAGTCAATCCACGTTCATCACGCACATACTTCAACATCCTTCTAGCAGATCGAATGCATTGACCTGTCATATGGGATACGTCCGTAGAATCAATAAATAACTTCTTTTTTTTAGGGGACATGCTCATAACATAAGACTTTAAAATTCAATAAATTAACTAATGAATCCCAAGCTAATAAGTAATACGTTTAAAAAATATAGAAAGCAAAAACTTTCGACAAACAACATTATTTAAACATGTTTTTTCTGACATATTGTAATATTTGTAAGAAATTTTACGTATTAACCTACTTTTTAAAACGCTTCATCGATTAACATATACAAACATCGATAAAATATAATTCATCCTACAATTTACAATTTCATGTTTAAATGCGGTATAGCTTAAGTATGGCTCAAGTACGGATAGTGTATGGTAAGTGTATGAAACCCCAAAGCAATTTGACCCTTTCAACAAGGTCCTTGAGCCATAAAACAAGAAAGTTTTCCAAATTTTAAGACCTGTTTCGGACAAGAAACCCCAAAAAGGTCATATTCGGACATCTGGAAAAATCCACTGCCCTTTAATTCCCAACTTGCTTCTCGAAACAGAACAGCTCCATAGTCCCAAAGGCGCCAGGGTAAGAAAGCGAGCAGTTCCTTTCAAAAGTTTATATATTAATTTTAATAATTTTAACATGGCGAAACTTCGCAGCTTAATAAAGATCGAGGGAACCCTGGACGATCTTACCTTTTACAAGGGCAAAGAGGGGTATTTGGTGAAAACCAAAAGTGGAGTGAGTGCAAACAGAATCAAAAACGATCCTGCTTTTGCCAGAACTCGTGAGAACGGATCCGAATTTGGAAAATCGGCTTCTAGTGGTAAAATACTTAGAAGAGCCATTTTACCATTGATGGAAGATGCCAAAGACAGTCAGGTCACCGCACGGTTAACCAAAGTGATGACCCAGATTAAAAATTTGGATACCACCAGTCCTCGTGGACAACGTGTTGTGGAAGTGGGAATTACTACTCCTTCAGGTCAACAAACCCTAAAAGGGTTCAATTTTAACGACCGGGCCATTCTTAGCACGGTACTGCTGAGTGATGTAGGTTTAGATACAGCCACAGGAGAAATCACTTTAACCGATTTCATCCCAGCTCAAAACCTATCGGTTCCAGTGGGAGCAACCCATGTAAGCTTAACAAGTGGTTTTCTAAATTTGGATTTCGAAACGGGAGATAAGGACTTACAACTTAGTCCAGTTTCCAACTTACCTATTGATAATACAACCACCACGGTGACCCTAACCCCTGCCGCTGTTCCCACAGGAACCGGCACCCAAGGGTATTTCCTAAAAGTGGCCTTTTATCAAGAAGTAAACGGAATCCAATACCCGTTAAACAATGGGGCATATAATGCCCTGGAAATTATGGAAGTCTTATAACCAAAAAGACTCCCGCTCCAAAAGACCGCCCCTAATCAAGGCGGTCTTTTTTTTTTAAAAGGCTCCCCTCTTTAGACAAAGAGGGGTGGACAGCACCAAGCATACTTGGGGCTGAACGGGGTGTTTGACCCTAAGCCAAAAAAAATAATGATTCACCGTGTCTCCCCGAGCGCAGTCGAGGGGTTACTTTAAAATCAATTTCCTTCTAAGAGGTCTCGACTGCGCTCGACCTGACAACTAACTTTTAATTATTAAAACGCCTGTCGTCCAGAACTGTCACACTGAGCATGTCGAAGTGTTGTTTCAGGATCTCCTTGAACTCCATTTCGGCAACGCCGAATAACCACCGACCTAGTTTTTAAACCGTAGTAAAATCAAAAAGCTGCTTTGCTTGGGTAAAGGAGCGCCGGACAAGCGTAGCGATTGTGGCGCACAGGATAAAGCAGATTTGTCAGATTTTCATGGTGTAAAAAGTAAGTAGTAAATTCCAATAAAAAGGAACAAAATGTAAGGCGCTTCGACAAGCTCAGCATGACAAGGAATGTTTGAAGTAATATTGAAGAATCATTTCGGCAACGCCGAATAACCACCGACCTAGTTTTTAAACCGTAGTAAAATCAAAAACCTGCTTTGCTTGGGTAAAGGAGCGCCGGACAAGCGTAGCGATTGTGGCGCGCATGATTAAGCAGGTTTGTAAGATTTTAAAGGTGTAAAAAGTAAGTCTAGCATTTTTTGTTACTTTTTTGGGCGATGCAAAAAAGTAAATCCAAATAAAAATGAGCAAATATGCTTCGACAAGCTCAGATGACAAAGAAAGTTTAAAGAAAACAGGGCGCCCTTTTTGGTTCTCGATACACCTCCCTCAGTCGGCACTCAAACTGACAGACGGCTTTTTAATTCACTTTCTTGTCACTTCGAGTGATTTTATGGAGCGCAGCGGAATAAAATTGAATCGAGAAGCTTGTCACTTCGAGCTTTGTCACGACATTCATCGTCGGGATCGTTCAAGGAACAACGGAGAACGATTGTATCGAGAAGTCAATTAACAAAGGACTCACTATTCCCCATTCACTATTCTATTTTCTATGCTCTATATTCTTTTCTCTTAAAAATAATCCGTCTTGACTCCTAGCTCTAGCATCCTGTATCTCCAATTGATAATTGTTAATTGCTAATCGGTCATTGTTCATTGAAAACCTTCCAGGTCAAGCCCAACCCTTCCTTCACAGTTACCTCGGGTTCATAGCCCAACAAGCGCTGACCTTTAGAAATATCTGCCAACGAATCCCGCACATCTCCCATACGTGGCGGACCATAAATGGCTTCAAGATCTGATTCTGCGGCTTCCTTTAAAGTATGCCACAAAGTATTGACCGAGATTCGCTCCCCACAAGCTACATTAAACACCTCATTGGCAGCCTCCTTGCCAGCAAAAAAACCTTTTACATTGGCTTGTACTGCATTGGCTACATAAGTGAAATCACGGGTCTGCTCCCCATCGCCATTAATCTTAGGCGGTTGCTTTGTTTTCAGCGCTTGCATAAACAAAGGAATAACCGCGGCATAGGCACCATTTGGACTCTGCTTGGGACCAAACACATTAAAGTAGCGCAGTCCAATGACATCAGTACCATAGGTTTTACCAAACACATCGGCATACAATTCATTCACATACTTGGTTACAGCATAGGGCGATAAAGGCTTTCCAATAATAGCTTCCACTTTGGGCAAACTGGCACTATCGCCGTAAGTGGAACTAGATGCCGCATAGACCATTCGTTTCACAGACGGACTATCTTTCAAGGCAATCAACATATTCAAAAATCCTGAAATGTTCACGGCATTGGTAGTCGCTGGATCATCAATCGATCGAGGCACCGATCCCAAAGCTGCTTGGTGAGAGACATAATCCATCCCTACCATGGCTTTATGACACATATCCAAATCACGAATATCCCCTTCCCATAGCTCAAATTGAGGGTGCTCCATAAACTCGGTAAGATTCTCCCGGTATCCATTGGAAAAATTATCCAACACGCGCACTTTCTTGGCTCCATGGGCCAATAAATAGGCTACTAAATTAGAACCGATAAAACCTGCACCACCAGTCACTAAAAATGAACATTCCTTGATTAGATCTGTTACCATACCTTGTCTTTAAGTAACGTAAAGATAGCGCTTTATATAGGCTTTAAAAATCATCTAGCCAGATTTTAATCGAAATTATGGAATGAAGAAAGTTCCCTATCCCTTTATATTCACTCATTATCTTCACTAAACCTGAAAGCTCCCCTCTTTAGTTAAAGGGAGGAGCCATATCTGATATCCTTAAGACTACAATGAAAACCCATTGCAATAGTTTTTATCCGTATAAAAAGTCAAAACCATATTTCGGCAAAGCAGAAAAACCGATGTTTTTGAATCGTTTTGGATTAAGGTAATTACGAAGCATATCATGATTCCATAAAAAATAATGATTCACAATGTCTCCCCGAGCGCAGTGGAGGGGTTAATTTAAAACCGTTATTCTTCCAAGAGGTCTCGACTGCGCTCGACCTGACAACTAACTTTTAAATATAAAAACGCCTGTCATCCTGAACTTGTTTCAGAATCTCCTTGAACCCCTTTCCTGCAAAGCCGAATAACCACCGACCTAGTTTTTAAACCGTAGTAAAATCAAAAAGCTGCTTTGCTTGGGTAAAGGAGCGCCGGACAAGCGTAGCGATTGTGGCGCGCATGATTAAGCAGGTTTGTAAGATTTTCAAGGTGTAAAAAGTAAGTCTAGCATTTTTTGTTACTTTTTTGGGCGATACAAAAAAGTAAATCCAAATAAAAATGAACAAATATGCTTCGACAAGCTCAGCATGACAAGAATGTTTGAAGTAATATTGGAGAATCATTTTGGCAAAGCCGAATAACCACCGACCTAGTTTTTAAACCGTAGTAAAATCAAAAACCTGCTTTGCTTGGGTAAAGGAGCGCCGGACAAGCGTAGCGATTGTGGCGCGCATGATTAAGCAGGTTTGTAAGATTTTCAAGGTGTAAAAAGTAAGTCTAGCATTTTTTGTTACTTTTTTGGGCGATGCAAAAAAGTAAATCCAAATAAAAATGAGCAAATATGCTTCGACAAGCTCAGCATGACAAGGAATGTTTGAAGAAAACAGGTAGCCCTTTTTGGTTCTCGATACACCTCCTTACAGTCGGCACTCGAACTGACAGACGGCTTTTTAATTCACTTTCTTGTCACTTCGAGTGATCGTTCGAAGAGCAACGGAGAACGATTGTATCGAGAAGCTTGGCAATTCGAGTGGTTTTGCGACAGTAGAGAGCAAAATTGTATCGAGAAGTCTATTATCTATTTTCTTTGTTCTATAATCTTAAAAACCAATCTATCTTGGCTCTTGACTCTTGGTTCTTGCTACTTAAACCTGAAACATTAGGCTGGCTAATGCCCACTAAGCAACACATTGCTCATTGCTCATTGTTAATTGTTAATTGAAACTGTCACAACCTCGCATCCACCAACTCCCTTGGCAGTAAAGACTTCACATCAAAAACAACCGTTTTATTTGCTTTCATCCTGGCTATATTCAAATCTAAAAACTCCTTATGTGATACCGCCAAAATAACAGCATCATAGGTGGCTGCCAATTGGGAAGCGTCACTTATTAAGGGAAGCCCGTACTCCTCACGCACCTCATCCTCAGAAGCCCAAGGATCATAAACATCCACTTCGATATCATAGGTTTGAAGTTCTTCAATAATATCAATTACTCGCGAATTACGAATATCAGGGCAATTCTCTTTAAAGGTAATACCGAGTACCAAGACCTTAGCTCCTTTAATAGTTGCTCCTTTCTTGATCATCATTTTCACGGTTTCGGTCGCTACATAACCGCCCATACTGTCATTCATTTTACGACCAGCTAAAATAATCTCAGGATCATAACCCGCTTCAATGGCTTTTTGTGCCAGATAATAAGGATCCACCCCGATACAATGACCTCCTACCAATCCTGGGGTAAATTTGATAAAATTCCACTTGGTTCCTGCTGCTTCCAAGACCGCTTGGGTATCAATATCCAAAAGACGGAAGATTTTAGAAAGTTCATTGACAAAGGCGATATTGATATCCCTTTGGGAATTCTCGATCACCTTAGCTGCTTCTGCCACTTTAATGGAGGGGGCTAAATGCGTGCCTGCTGAGATAATGGAACGATACAAAGCATCGACTTCTTGGGCTACCTCGGGTGTACTTCCAGAGGTCACTTTTAAAATCTTGGTAACCGTATGCGTTTTATCTCCAGGGTTGATACGCTCAGGAGAATAGCCAGCAAAAAAGTCCTGATTGAAAGTCAAACCAGACATCTGTTCCAAAATAGGGACACAAAACTCTTCGGTAACTCCAGGATACACGGTCGATTCATAAATAACAATGTCGCCTTTTTTAAGCACTTGCCCCACGGTTTCACTTGCCTTTTGCAAGGGGATAAGTACAGGTCGCTTCAGAACATCAGTGGGTGTGGGAACCGTGATAATAAATATTTGACTATCCGCCAAATCCCTTGTCTGATCGGTGATAAATAAGCCCTTATCATCTACAGTATTAGCAAGCACCTCCTTTAATTCTCCATCAGATACTTCTAAAGTATGGTCAGTTCCTGAACGTAATTCCGCTACCCTCTTTTGATTGATATCAAACCCTACAGTAGGGTATGTTTTACCAAACTCAACAGCCAAAGGGAGTCCCACATACCCCAAACCAATTACTGCAATCTTTTTATTACTCATTTTATTGTATATCGTTATTAAATTCTTTTTAAAAACTGCTTAACCTTTTCCCATTTCGAAACACGTCCATTTTGATGATAGGCATTTCCATAAACACCATAGCCATAGCCATACCCGTAACCATAGCCATACCCGTAACCATAATTATGATTGGATTTATGCTTATAAAAGTTAAGCACAAAATGAACATTCTTCATCTCTCCATTGCGATACTTAGCATTTACCAATTGCAACATCCCTTTTTTGGTGTAATCCAACCGCACCATAAATAAGGTCGTATCGGCATATTTTGTCAATTCCAGAGCATCTGTTACCAATCCCAATGGTGGCGTATCCAACACGATGATATCATAATTCTGTTTGAGTTCAGCCATCAAGGTGGCCATTTTCGGACTCATCAACAATTCCGAAGGATTGGGCGGAATAGGTCCCGAAGTGACCACATCCAAATTTTCGATATGGGTAGCACTCTTTACATCTTCAAAGCTCCTCTCCCCTATAAAATAATTAACCAACCCATATTCGTTGGTCAAATCAAAATCATCAAAGATTTTAGGCTTCCTTAAATCCAGACCTAACAAGATGGTTTTCTTTCCAGAAAGCGCATACACCGTCGCCAAATTAATCGAACAAAAGGTCTTTCCTTCTCCACTGACTGAGGAGGTAACCATAACTGTTTTTCCTCCAGTTGACTCCTCTTTATTCAGGATAAATTGCAAACTAGAACGAATGGCCCTAAAGGATTCCGCGACTGCCGATTTCGGCTTCTCAAACACCACCAAATTATTGTGGTATCGGTACTTACCCAACAAACCAATAATCGGAATTCGGGAAAGGGTTTCCACTTCATCAGACCCATGGATGGTATTATCCAATAAAAAGAGAACAAAAATAAAAGCCAAAGGAATAAAGGTTCCCATCATCAAGGCCATCATATAGTTCAAATTGTGATTGGGACCAATACGTCCGCCACCAATATCCTTGGCTTCATCAATCACCGTAATATCCGATACATTGGCTGCTTTGATAATGGCTGCTTCACTGCGCTTCTTCAAATAAATATCATAAGCTTCCTGGCTTAAATCCAATTCCCTTTGAATTTTCAAAAAGGTCTGCTGTTCCTCAGGTAGGTTAGAAAGTTTGCCATTCAAACGCCCCATTTCCTTTGAAATACTATTTAAATTAAGTTGAATGGTATTCCTAGTAGCATCAATGGTTTCCAAAAGCACGTTCTTCTCAGAATCAATCCGTCGATCCAGTTCATCAAACAATTCTGAATCCTCACGGGTGGTATATTCCAAATTTTGTCGTTCAATGGCCAGTCCCGTAATTTTACTGACGCTGCTTAGGATATTCCCTTCATTGATTCCTACCGAAGTGGGAGCCGCAATATTGACATAGTTGTCTTTGGTTCTTAAATAATTTTCTAAATTGTCTAGATACAAAATCTTAGCCTCCTCCTCACGCTTTTGTTGTTCAAACCCTTTTAGGCGCGACGAAGTCTCCAACATTTCATCCTGTATCGTAAGCACCTGATTCTTTTTCCGGAATTCATTCATCTGGTCATTGACCTGAACCAAGTCGGTATTGACCTTATTTAGGGTACTATCTATAAATCGAATGGTATTGGTGGCATAAAGGTTTTTTCGTGCCAACTCCTCCCGACTTAAAATAGCAGCGGTGGTATTCAAATAATCGACAATCTTGGCTTTATTGGTACCTGATAAGGATAATTTAATTACTGAGGAAGCATTTTTCTCATAAGGAGCAACCTTAACAAAAGTTTTATATTTATTGACTATACCATCAAAATTCAAAAACTGCACAAAAAACTCACTTCCGGGTTTGACCGGCTTCACCAATTTGATGGTTCCATTGAAAAATGGCAGGTGAATGGGTTGGTTTATAGCAAAGGTTTCTTTGTATTCCCCCTCAGGAAGAGTGACTCCTGCCTTTTCCTTCGTTGTATAATTTTGAACAGTTCCACCTGAGTTTTCAAAAGTAGCAAACAGTTCCACCTTGTTACCTTCCAAAAAGCGCAATCCCAAAGGAAGTCCTAGTAACTGCCCTCCCGTGGTATCCAAACTCACCCGAAAGGGAGCCTGATGGTAGATATCCTCTTTGCGGTATTTCCCCTCCTTGAGATACTCCATATAAAACTGCAAGGAGTCAACCACTTTTTCATTGTGATTACGGGTTCCCAAGGTGGTCATGGTTTTCCCCATTTTTCCAGAGACACCACCCCAATTAAAGGAAATACTGGTAGTCGTTGTAAAAAACGGGCTTTGGTCGTTTTCCACAGATATTAAGGAGGTCAAAGCATAGACATTGGGCTTTCTCACGTTCACCATATAGGCCACTAACATGGCTAGACCAATACATACCAAAATCAGCTTCCAATTATTCAAGATTTTAAACAAATACCCTCTAAAATCAAAAGTGATTCGAGATTCTTGGGTTTCTAAATCTTGTATATCAAATTGGGACATCTTACAAACGATCGATTAAAAGAAGTGTGGTTGACACAACTGTAATAATTGAAAAAACAGTCAAGAAAGTATCCTTCCCAGTGGTTCCAAAACCCCAACTGACTTGTTTCAATGGTTTCACATAAATAATATCATTGGGCTGGATATAATAGTAAGGAGACTCCATCACTTTCAAATCTGTCAAATCAATGTGATGAATTTGTTGTCCTTGGGGGTATTGACGAATTATCAACACATCCTTTTTATTTCCAGTCATAGGAATCTCCCCCGCGTTGGCAATGGCTTGAAACACATTAACACGCTCCTGAAACAAAGTATTTGTTCCTGGATTTCCTATTTCGCCATTGACGGTATATCGTAATCCGGTTAATTTTACAGTCACAAAAATTTGGGCAGTCTCCTTAAAATGTTCAGTTAATAACTTCTCCTTAATCATGCCTTCAATCTCCTCCAAGGTATAGCCCAACACATTCATTTTACCTAATAAAGGAATACGAATTTCTCCGTGTAAGTCCACCGTAAACCCATCAAAATAGGCTCTTTGATCACTATCGGCATTCAGGTTTTCTTCACCCACCGGATTAAAGATGGTCAGTTTCTCTTGATCCAATCCCCGTACACGAATGTTCAACACATCATTGATTTGAACCCGATAGGGTTTCTGGGTTTCTGTAATACGAGGAATCGTATCGGCTCCATAAGCCTGTTCCTTATTTTGTAAATACACCAAATCCTTATGGGGAATGCAGGAAGTAAAAAAAAGGGTGATCACCACCCCTACAAGCATACACACGTTCTTCATTTGAAAGCGCCTAGTTTAGTAACAAATATAAGTTTTAGATACTAATATCAAAACTAAAGGAGCTAAATTTGGGTTTTATACGTTTATTTGCAAAAAAATAGCACCCTTGAATTATTTAACGGTTGAAAATATAGCCAAATCCTATGGGGAAGTCACCTTGTTTCAAGACCTCTCCTTTAGTGTCCATAAAGATCAAAAAATTGCGTTCGTTGCCAAAAACGGAACAGGTAAAACCTCTATCCTTAACATGTTGGCAGGAAAGGATGTCCCCGACTCTGGAAACATCATTTACCGAAACAATCTAAAGGTAGCCTTTCTACCACAGGAACCAGAGCTAGATGATACACTTACAGTAGAGGCTTCCATTTTTGATGGAGACAATCCCATTTTGGACGTCATCAACCGTTATGAAAAGGCGCTTTTAAATCCGGAAGATACCGAAGCATACCAAAAGGCTTTTGAAGCCATGGACCGCCACCAAGCTTGGGATTTTGAGACCCAATACAAACAAATCCTGTTTCAATTGAAATTGGAACAATTGGATCAAAAAGTTGGGATGCTTTCCGGAGGACAAAAAAAACGTTTGGCCTTGGCCATGGCCCTATTAAAAAAGCCAGACCTTTTGATTTTGGATGAGCCCACCAACCACCTAGACTTGGAAATGATTGAATGGTTGGAGTCCTTTTTTGCCAAAGAACAACTCACCCTTTTCATGGTAACCCACGATCGCTATTTCTTAGAGCGCGTGTGTAATGAAATTATAGAATTAGACCATGGGCAACTCTTTAGCTATAAAGGGAACTATTCTTATTACCTCGAGAAAAGAGAAGAGCGTATCGATCGTGAAACGGTTGAAACTGGAAAAGCAAAACAACTTTATAAAAAAGAATTGGACTGGATGAGGCGCCAACCTAAGGCCCGCACTACCAAATCAAAATCCCGAATAGACGATTTTCACGATATCAAACAAAAAGCGCACCAACGTAGAAAAGACCATGTAGTGCAATTGGAATTGAATATGGAGCGCTTAGGAAACAAGGTGGTGGAATTCCATAAGGTTTCCAAGAGTTTCAAAGACAAGACCATTCTCAACCAATTTGAATACAATTTTCAACCAGGCGAACGGGTGGGTATCATCGGAAAAAATGGAACTGGTAAATCTACCTTCCTCAACCTTTTAACAAAATCCATTGCTCCAGATGCCGGAAAAATTGTGCATGGAGAAACGGTCAAATTGGGATACTATACCCAACAAGGGATTAACATAAAACCCCAGCAGAAAGTAATTGAAGTCATCAAGGAGTTTGGGGAGTTTATTCCTTTGAAAAAAGGAAAACAAATCAGTGCGCAACAACTCTTAGAGCGCTTTCTATTTGACCGAAAGAAACAATATGATTTTGTGGAGAAGTTGAGCGGTGGAGAGCGGAAGCGCCTATACCTTTGTACCGTCTTAATCCAAAATCCCAACTTTTTGATTCTGGATGAGCCTACCAACGATTTGGATATTGTCACCTTAAATGTCTTAGAAGATTTCCTTTTAGATTTTCCAGGTTGCCTTATAGTGGTTTCTCACGACCGGTATTTTATGGATAAAATTGTGGATCATTTACTGGTATTTAAGGGAGAGGGAGAAATTGACGACTTTCCAGGTAACTATACCGATTACCGAGTGTATGAAGATAGCCGACCACAAGAAACGGAAAGTGATAAAAAGGAGAAAAAGGAGTGGAAAAAAGACAGCAATAGCAAACTATCTTACAATGAGCAAAAGGAGTTCAACAATCTGGAAAGCAAAATAAAGGCTTTGGAAAAAGACAAGTTGGAATTAGAAAGCCAGTTTCATGATACCAGCCTAACCACTGTCCAAATCCAAGAGCTATCCCAAAAACTCCAATCCCTATTGGATGATATTGAAGAAAAGGAACTGAGATGGCTAGAACTCTCCGAAAAAATGGAAGACTAGTATAGTGTATTGTTGTTGGTTGTTGGTTGTTGGTTGTTGGTTGTTGGTTGTTGGTTGTTGATCCTAAATACTAATGAATCATTACTAATTGTTTATTGTTTATTGCTAATTGTAAATGATCTACCAAATTATTTCTTATTTAAAATTTCTGAAGCGCTCCACCAACCAGCATGGGGTGCATTCGCCATTTGTCTATGATTTGGTCACCAAGTGCTTTTACCTAAAACAACCATTTTACGATTATAAAAGACTGAAAGCCTATCGCAAAACCTTGCTCAAAGACAAACAACCTCTAGAAATGCTGGATTTGGGAAAGGGCTCCCGAAAAACCCAATCGCAATTTCGTACCCCATCAGAATTGGCCAAAACAGCTGGAACCTCATTAAAAAGAGCCAAACTCCTCTTAAGATTAACCAATTACTTTCATTTTGAGACTATTTTGGAATTGGGAACCTCCCTAGGAATGGCAACCCATGCCATGACCTTAGGAAATCCAAAAGCTCAAATAACCTCTGTGGACGGAAACACAGAAGTGGCCGCTTATGCGGCAAATAAATTGGCCAAATGGAAGAACATCCATATTCTTAAAGGAAGTTTTGAGGAACACCTCCCAAATTTAAAAGAACAAAAGTGGGATGCCATTTTCTTTGATGGGAATCATACCAAAAAAGCCACTCTGGAATATTTTGAAACCCTTCTCCCTTCTGCACACAAAGACTCCGTTTTCATCTTTGATGATATTTATTGGTCTCCAGAAATGACCGAAGCTTGGGAAATCATTAAAAGCCATCCGCAAGTGACCGTTACAATCGATACATATTACTGGGGGTTGGTATTCTTTAGAAAAGAACAACAAAAAGAACATTTCACCATCCGGATTTAATTTATCCTACATACTGTCTAGTTTCTGCTGTCCACTGACTGGTGTCTACCGTCTACTACTTACTGCCCAATAACTTCTTTGAATTACCTACCATAAAACGTACCTTTGAATCCACGAACATTCGAAACTAATTTTATGAAAATATATACCAAAACTGGAGATCAAGGCACCACCGCATTATTTGGAGGAACACGGGTAAACAAAAACCACATCCGCATTGAAAGCTATGGTACTGTTGATGAGCTGAACTCATACATCGGTCTAGTTAGAGATCAAGACATCCCTATCCAAGACAAGGAGCTTCTAATACATATTCAGGATCGCTTGTTTACCGTTGGAGCCATTTTGGCCACAGACCCTGAAAAAGCGACCTTAAAAAATGGTAAAGACCGTTTAAACATCCCAAAAATTTCAGAGGAAGACATCCTGCGGTTGGAACATGAAATGGACCAAATGAACGAGTCCTTGCCTCCTATGACACATTTTGTGTTACCCGGCGGACACCAAACGGTGTCATTCTGTCACATAACACGATGTATTTGCAGAAGGGCTGAGCGATTAGCCGTGTCATTAAACGAGGTAGAACCTGTTGATCCAAACACTTTAAAGTATTTAAATAGGCTTTCAGATTATCTATTTGTGTTGGCACGGAAATTGTCTCATCATGTGCATGCCGAAGAAGTAAAATGGATACCCGAAAAATATTAATCCATTAATGCCCGGGGTATAAAACCGTTAAAAACGAATGCATTACCCTTGTTTTACGGCACCTTTCAAACGTTCTTAATAATAATGTATAAATAATTCATTTTTTTCTTGACTTTTTGAAGTAAAAATTTATTTTTGCAGAAATTAAAAAAACTAATGAATCATGTATTGGACTTTAGAATTAGCTTCCTATTTAAGTGATGCACCATGGCCAGCAACTAAGGATGAATTGATTGATTACTCCATTAGAACTGGAGCACCGCTTGAAGTTGTTGAGAACCTTCAGTCTATTGAAGATGAAGGAGACCAATATGAATCCATCCAAGAGATTTGGTCAGATTATCCAACAGACGAAGATTACCTCTGGAACGAGGATGAATATTAATAACATCACTGTTTAAAAAGTCTCTTCAAGAGACTTTTTTTTTATTGTTAACTATTCCTAAAAACCATACAGTAACTTATAAATCGCCGTATTTTTACAGCGGTAAGATCTTATTATCATGGTTGGAGACAACCATAAACATAAAAACATCAATAATATGAGTATTTTAGATTCCGTACTTAAAATCTTTGTCGGAGACAAATCAAAACAAGACGTCAAGGCTATTATGCCTATCGTCAACAAAATAAAATCCTTTGAGGGAGACTTGGAAAAGTTATCCCATGACGAACTGAGAGCCAAAACCACCTATTTCAAAGACCAAATTGCCGAAGCACGAAAACCCTTCATGGATCACATTGCTGAACTGGAATCTAAAGCGGAAGCCACTGAAGATATCGATGAACGCGATGAAATCTACCAAGAAATAGACCGAATTCAAGATGATATTTTTGAAGCTACTGAAAAGGTGTTAAACGACATCCTTCCAGAAGCTTTTGGAGTGGTTAAGGAAACGGCCAAACGTTTTGTTAACAACACCGAAATTACAGTAACAGCTAGTGCTTTTGACCGTGAGATTTCAGGAACCAAAGCCTATGTAACCCTAGATGATGACAAAGCCATTTGGGCCAATTCTTGGGATGCCGCTGGAAAAGAGGTGACTTGGGATATGGTGCATTATGACGTGCAGTTAATTGGAGGTATCGCTCTTCACCAAGGTAAAATTGCCGAAATGCAAACAGGGGAAGGTAAAACTTTGGTTGCGACCTTACCTGTTTATTTAAATGCCCTATCAGGAAAAGGGGTTCACCTTGTAACGGTGAATGACTACTTGGCAAAAAGGGATAGCGCTTGGATGGCGCCTATTTTTGAATTCCATGGTTTGAGTGTTGATTGTATAGATTACCACCAACCGAATTCCGCAGCCAGAAAGAAAGCCTACAATGCTGATATTACTTACGGAACCAACAACGAGTTTGGTTTTGATTACCTTAGGGATAACATGGCCCATTCACCAAATGATTTGGTACAACGCCCCCATCACTATGCCATCGTCGATGAGGTGGATTCGGTATTGGTGGATGACGCTAGAACCCCATTGATTATTTCGGGTCCCATTCCGCAAGGAGATAGACATGAATTTAATGAACTTAAACCCAAAGTAGATAGTATTGTTGGGGTTCAAAGAAAATATTTAACAGGAGTCTTAGCCGAAGCTAAAAAACTGATTGCTTCTGGAGATACTAAGGAAGGTGGATTCCAATTGTTACGCGTGTACAGGGGGATGCCTAAAAACAAGGCTCTGATCAAATTCTTGAGTGAAGAAGGTGTGAAACAATTACTTCAAAAGACCGAGAATTTCTACATGCAGGACAACAACCGTGAGATGCCTAAGATTGATGCCGAGTTGTACTACGTAATAGACGAGAAAAACAACCAAATCGAATTAACCGATAAAGGGGTTGAATTCTTATCAGGTGCAGACGATCCAAACTTTTTCGTCATGCCTGAAATCGGAACGGAAATTGCCAAAATAGAGAATAAAAATTTAAGCAAAGAAGACGAAGCCGCAGAAAAAGAAGAGTTATTCCGTGACTTTGGAATCAAATCAGAACGTATCCATACTTTAAACCAATTACTGAAAGCTTATGCCTTATTTGAAAAGGACGTGCAGTATGTGGTTATGGATAACAAGGTAATGATTGTAGATGAGCAAACCGGACGTATTATGGACGGTCGTCGTTATAGTGATGGATTACATCAAGCCATTGAAGCCAAGGAAAATGTAAAGATTGAGGCCGCCACCCAAACCTTTGCAACCGTTACACTTCAGAACTACTTTAGAATGTACCGCAAACTATCTGGTATGACCGGTACAGCGGTAACAGAAGCGGGAGAGTTCTGGGAAATCTATGAATTGGATGTGGTGGAAATTCCTACTAACAGACCCATCGCAAGAGATGACAAAGACGATTTGGTTTATAAAACCAAACGTGAAAAATACAATGCCATTATTGATGAAGTCACCAAAATTTCTCAATCGGGTCGCCCTGTTTTGATTGGTACCACATCAGTAGATATCAGTGAATTGCTATCAAAGATGCTTCACATCCGTAAGGTGCCTCATAACGTATTGAACGCCAAATTACATAAAAAGGAAGCCGATATTGTAGCTGAAGCTGGTCAGGCAGGTCAGGTTACCATAGCCACCAACATGGCGGGTCGTGGTACTGACATTAAACTACAAGGGGCCGTTAAAGATGCTGGAGGTTTAGCTATTATTGGTACTGAGCGCCACGATTCTAGACGTGTTGACCGTCAGTTAAGAGGTCGTTCAGGACGTCAAGGAGATCCGGGAAGTTCTCAATTCTATGTCTCACTGGAAGATAACTTGATGCGCTTGTTTGGTAGTGAACGTATTGCCAAAATGATGGACCGTATGGGACTGCAGGAAGGTGAGGTGATTCAACACTCCATGATTTCTAAATCCATTGAAAGAGCCCAGAAAAAAGTAGAAGAAAACAACTTCGGGATCCGTAAACGTCTATTGGAATATGATGACGTCATGAACTCGCAAAGAGAGGTGGTTTACAAACGTAGACACCACGCATTATTTGGTGAACGCCTACGTGTGGATCTAGCCAATATGATTTATGACACTTCTGAAGGTATTGCTGAATCTAATAAAGCGGCAAATGATTTTAAGAACTTCGAATTTGAATTAATTCGTTTCTTCTCCATGAGCTCGCCTATTTCTGAAGAAGAATTCGGAAAAATGACTGCTATGGAAATGGCAGGTAAAGTTTACAAAGCAGCTTTCCAACATTATCGTGAGAAAATGGAACGCAATGCAGAAATAGCATTTCCAGTAATCAAAAATGTTTACGAGACCCAACGCGATAAATTCAAACGTATTGTAGTGCCATTTACAGATGGGGTTAAGACCTTACAAGTAGTCACAGACTTGGAGAAAGCCTATGAAACTCAAGGAAAACAACTTATAACCGATTTTGAAAAGAACATCACTTTAGCCATTATTGATGATTCTTGGAAGACCCATTTACGTAAAATGGATGAATTAAAACAATCGGTTCAGTTGGCTGTTCACGAACAGAAAGATCCTTTATTGATTTATAAATTTGAGGCATTTGAATTGTTCAAATCCATGATTGATCAAGTTAATAAGGATGTTATTTCTTTCCTTTTCAAAGGAGAATTACCATCTGAAGACTCAACTGCAATTAGTGAAGCTAGACAGTCTAAACCGAAAGAGAAATTAGAAACTTCCAAAGAGGAGATTCCAAATATGGACGAAAGAGCTGCTCAAAATAGAGCCGTTGGAAACACTCAAAAACACGAGGTTGTAGAAACCATTGTTAGACAACAACCCAAGATTGGAAGAAATGAAAAAGTGACGATTAAACATGTCATGAGCGGTGAAAATAAAACCCTAAAATTCAAACAAGCAGAACCTTTAATTTCCAATGGTGATTGGGTGATTGTAGAAGATTAATACACACTTCATTTTAAAGGAAAAGCCAAGAATTTGATTCTTGGCTTTTCTGTTTATGGGCATGATGTCCGAAAAATAATCGTTTTAACGAAAAGCTAACATTTCACTCCTAAAATTCCTCAATTATTTACTAAATTCACACTCCAATCCTCCCTGATAATTTTTTTCGATTAATAGCGCCAGTACAACAAATCTTGAAAAAAATTGTAAAATGTCTTTTAATTGTTTAAAAACAAACCATTTAGCTAGATGGGCATTCCTAGCCATACTAAGTATTTTTTGGTCCCAACACACCCATTCACAAACCATTAGTTTTGGTTCTACCGGCCTCATTGGTGAAGGAGTATTAAATCCTACCTCTTTAGAATTTGGCCCTGATGACCGCTTGTATGTTTCCCAACAAAACGGAACTATTTGGGCTTATACCATAGAGCGCGATAATGCACCTGCGGGAAATGGCACCTACACGGTTACAGATGTTGAGGAAATTACCATGATTCGTGACTACACGAAAAACCACACAGATTTGGGTGAATTAACACCAGTTATCACTAGACAAATCACTGGAATTAAACTTTCCGGAACAGCTGAAAACCCAATTATCTATGCCTCTTCATCAGACAACCTCATCGGTGGTGGTGGTGCTGGAGAAGACACCAATTTAGATACCAACTCTGGAGTACTTTCCAGATTAACTTGGGACGGCTCCAACTGGATAAAAGTAGATTTAATAAGAGGATTACCAAGATGTGAAGAAAACCACTCTACCAATGGTATGACCCTTTTCGAACGTGAGGGCACCGAATTTATGTTACTCTGCCAAGGAGGAAATACCAATAAAGGGGCTCCTTCAAACAATTTTGCTGCAACCCCTGAATATCTTTATTCAGGTAATGTGTTGATTATTGACATGGACCAATTGGAATCCATGCCCATTTATAATGACCCAAGAACAGGAACTGATTTTGTTTATGATTTGCCCACTTTAAACGACCCAACAAGAGCTGACATTGATAATACAAGCCCTTATTTTCCTTATCCTTCTGGTCACCCTCTTTATAACGCTACCATCGATTTAAACGATCCCTTTGGTGGACATAACAGTTTAAATCAAGCTATTTTTGAGGCAGGTTCACCGATTGAAGTCTTTGCTCCCGGTTTTAGAAACACCTATGACATCGTGGTCACAGAGAGCGGAAGAATCTATCTATCTGATAATGGTCCAAACAACACCTGGGGTGGAACTCCTAAAATTTACGATATCAATACCGATGAATTTCTAGGTTACCAAAACACCGTAGATTATGATCCTGCCAACCATTATATCACTAACGAGTTAAGCGAAGAGAACAGTTCTTTATATGGAGATCCGCTTCATTTTGTAGGGACCATAAACGATGCCAATTTCACCTATTATGGCGGGCATCCAAACCCTATTTTAGCATTCCCAAATAAAGCAGGAATCATTGGTTACCTCAATTCTGGAGGTACCTGGATAGAAGAATACAATGGATCATTGGAATCTCTTTTAGGAGGTGTTACCGGATACTTTCAATCCTCTTTCATTATAGAGGATTTCCCAGTAAGACCAGAACTAGGAGAATACCAATGTGATTTACCTGTTTCCAGTCCTGAAAATAATATTTTGGATGTGATCAACTTTTCAACAAATGGAATTGCTGAATATACAGCGACCAATTTTGAAGGGGCTATGCAAGGAAGTATCCTTACAGCTTCTTTTGGAGGTGATATCAACAGGTATGTTTTTAATGAAACAGGAGACCAAGTCATCGAATATGAAGCCATTTTCTCAGGTTTTGGTAGCATCCCATTGGATGTCATTGCTCAAGGCGATGCTGATATTTTTCCAGGAACTGTTTGGGCGGCTACCTATGGCTCAAACAGCATCACCATTTTTGAACCTCAGGATATTGATTGTATAGATCCTCTGGATCCAGCATTTGACCCCTTGGCAGACTATGATGGTGATGGATTTACCAATCAAGATGAAATCGATAACAATACCAACTATTGTTCACAAGGAAGTAAGCCAAACGATAATGATGGCGATTTTATTTCAGATTTGAATGATGACGATGATGACAATGATGGCATCTTGGACGTGAATGATGCTTTTGCTATAGATGCTGATAACGGAACAACCACCAACCTTCCTATTCTTTATCCATTTTGGAATAATGATCCAGGAACTGGAATGTTTGGTTTAGGTTTTACAGGATTAATGCTAGACCCAACCGGATCTACTGATTATTTAACGCAATATGACCCAAATGATTTATCTTTTGGAGGTGCTGCCGGAAAGGCAACCGTTGATTACATCTCTCCAGGTGATTCCTTTGAATCCTTTAATGATCAGCAATACGGTTTTCAATTTGGAGCCAATGTAGACACCAATTCCAATCCTTTTACGATACATACCCGAATAGAATCCCCCTATTTTGGAATTAATGGTTCTCAAACCAATCCTCAAGATTTTCAATCCTATGGATTACAAATTGGAAATGGCGATCAAGACAATTATTTGAAAATAGTTATCATGAACGGAACTTCTAATGCAGATAACATTAACGGACTACAAGTGGTTCTTGAGGAAGATGGCGTTGTAACAACGAACTATACAGAGGATGTAACAGACCTTTTAACAGCTAATGCCATTGACTTATACTTTGCCATTGATCCAGCTACCAATTCAGCACAACCCTATTATTCGTTGGATAAAGGGCAAAACTTATTTTTATTTGGATCGCCAATAACCCTACCTACTTCCTTTTTAGATCCTACAGATAATCAAGGATTGGCCGTAGGAATGATAGGGACTTCAAGAGGTTCTGATTATTTTGCCGCTACATGGGATTTTATAAATATAGAAGAAAACGAAAGCGGTATCCTATCCACAACCCCTAGTTCCATTGATTTTGGGCATACCCCTAACAATATCAATTATCGTATTAAGTACTTTGAATTACAGAATAATGGAGGTCCGACAGATGATCCAATCACTATTACAGATATGTCTATCACTGGAACAGATGCAGCCTTATTCAGTATTGATGCAACCACCCCTATTGTTCTGAATCCGGCAGCTTCCATGCAAATCCCTGTACTATTCCATGCGGATGGAACAGTTGGTACAAAAGAAGCCCTGTTGACCATTACCCATGACGGAAACAACAACCCCATTTTATTTGATTTGGCTGGAGAACTTACAGAAAATTACTCACCCGTTGTTCGTATAAATTCTGGCGGACCAGGATTTGATGCCACAGATGGCGGCCCTAATTGGGAAGCTAACCCTACCGGAGATGGTGGAATTGGAGAATCATTTGTAGTTGATGGCGGTGGCGGAACATATACCAACGGACCTTTAGATTACAGTATAAAAGACCCTTCCATCCCTGATTATATTGATCAATCAACCTATGAGGCCATTATGCATACTCATAGAAATTCATTGGATATTACGGTTCCAATGACCTATCACATTTCTGTGCCTAATGGAAAATACATTGTAAACCTTTATGAAGCCTCCCTTTATGGTGGTTCTTCGCAACCTGGTGAAGTAGTTTTCAGCATCAATATGGAAGGTCAGCGTGTGTTTTCACATTTTGACCCTAATGCGATGTTTGGACATTCGGTAGCTGGAATGCTTCAATTTAATGTAACGGTTACAGACAATGATTTAACCATTGAATTTATTGAGGAGATTGAACGCTCTAGAGTGGTTGCCATTGAAGTACTAGGTCTCACCTTCCCTCCTTTGGAAATTGATCCTCTTGAAAATATAACCAGTTGTGAAAATGCCATTGCAGATATCACTGCTTCGGCTACGGGCGGAAATCCAGCAGACAATTTTACCTATGCCATAAGTGGGCAACCAGATGGTATTGGAATAGAACCAACAAATGGTATCATTTTTGGTCAAATTGCATCTTCTTCTTTGACAGGTGGACCTAATGGTGACGGCGTGTTTAATGTAACCGTAACCGTTTCAAAAGACAACAGTTTTGATGCAACCGAAACCTTTACCTGGACCGTATTTGAAGACATTGAAAATCCAACTATCACCTGTCCAGAAAACATTACAGAATTCATTGATGAAGGTGAAATAGAAGGCTTAGTTACTATTGAAGAACCAGCAGGATCGGATGACTGCTCCTTAGGGTCACAGCTTGAATATTTAGGAACTCGAGCTGATGGCCTAGAGTTAACTGATCCGTTTCCATTAGGAGACACCATTATTACATGGACCGTGACAGATGCCAGTGGAAACACTTCTGACGCATGTGAACAAACCGTGACCGTGGAGGTGGGACAATATACCTTGGATCTATCTGTAACACTTCAAGGAAGAATAGACTACTCTGAAGATTATGATATTATACTTTACCGTACCAACGATTTAGTAACACCTGCCTACATTTTTAGTGAAACAGCAGATAGTTCTGGAAATATTTCTATTGGAAGTACGATTGGGCAAGGATCATATAAAGTGCTAGTGAAAACGTCCTTGTATTTGCAACGCGTTATGACCGTTGAATTGACAGAAAACAAATCTGAGATAGTTCCAGAGTTGTTGGCTGGTGACTCCAATAATGACAATCAAGTAAATATCTCAGATTTGGGAATTTTTTCACCAGCTTATAACAGTGCCAATGGAGATTTAAATTTTAACACCAATGCTGATTATAATAATGATTTACTCATCAATATATCAGACTTAGGGTTGTTTTCAGGAAATTACAACACAACCGGACAAGACCAAAACAATTAAAAAACATCAAACTATGAAAAAAATACTTAATATCATTTTATGGGCTTTTCTTGCCATTACCATGCAAAGCGGATTTGGGCAAGTAGATATGGTCGCCTCGGTCAACGTTATGCCCCCACTTTCCATAGGGCAAACCTTTACCTATACCTTAGAAGCCCAATCATCAGGCACCGAATATACAGCGGTTAGGGTTCGAATTAACTATGATCCTTCCTTGTTACAGGTGAACTCATTTACAAATGGAGATTTGTTTGATTTGGTACCCGTTCAAAACACGGATACACCAGGCTTGGTTCATTATGAAGCAGGAAGTTTGGGAAATATTCAAACAGGAAATGGCACAATCTTTTCAGTGGAATTCCAAGTTCTTAATGCAGATGAAACAATCATAATATCAAATGATACCAATGCTTCTAACGGAGCGTTTGTTTCAGACCCTGAAGGCGACAATGTACTTGGAACTACTAATGATGTGGTTCTTGAAACTTTATCACTAAACGCTAAATGGAAAGCCCAATTAAAAGTCTTTCCAAACCCTGCAGACAAAGATCTCTTTATTCAACTATCTGAACCTTCAAAAGTATCCCAAATCAATCTTTATTCCTTAGAAGGAAAATTGGTAAAAACTTTTGATCAATTGGATGTAGAGGATAATCAAATTCATTTAAAACTACAGAACATCCCAAGTACCTTCTACTTGGTAAAAGTCATTTCCCATTCAGATGAACAGGCCACCTTTAAAATATCGGTGTCCCATTAAAAACTTTTAATAGCAAATTTGGATCTGGGCATAATTCTTTGAATTTGTCCAGATTTTTTTTGCTACAAACACCAGGAAAATCACCATAATATGCCTGCATATCCCTAATAATTTGAAAATGTAAATGAGGCGCATAATCACCATTTACTTCTGGGGCTCCCAAAGCAGCAATAATTTGTCCTTTTGAAAATGATTGACCCACTTCCAAATTGGTAATAGATTCCCTAATCAAATGTCCGTAAAGAGTAAAGAAGCGAATTCCTTGAATATGATGTTCCAAAATAATTGTTGGTCCGTAATCCCCAAATTGAATATTATCCCTAAAGCTATGTATTTTCCCATCTAAAGGTGCGAGAATAGCGGTTTCTTCAGCTGCCCAGAAATCCATACCTAGATGAATGTTTCGTTCTGTCTCTTTATCAGATTTATTAAAATGCTTGCTACGCTTGTATATATCTCTCGTTTCCAAATAGCCTCCGTAAGCTACCTGTGCCTCATGCTTTTTTAAATAATCATTGATAAAGACTTCCCAATCCTTTGAAGAGGTGACATCAAATTGATGCAATTGTGCTTGGTTTTCAGAAATATCTATGGAAACATAGGATGACAAAGGAATCGTGTCATCAATTACCCTAAGGGGTTCTGGAGAAATCTGGGATAAAAAGGAGTTGAATGTGTTTGGGTCCATAGCCCAAAGGTAGGAAACTATTTCATAACCACTTGGCTAAACTTGGCGTTTACCACAATGGTTTTACCACTGCCCAAATCTCCAGTAGAAAAAGAAGACACCATGGCTTCATTGGTTGACTTTGGGTGCTTAAAACTAGAGTTTTTCCCTTTGAATTGTAGGTTATAATTTGTTTGAGGAAGTGAAATTAAAGCATCACTGTTTTCTAAAACAATATTTAAATTCTGAAACCCAGAATCAATGTCACCTATAACCAAATCTCCAAAGCTCCCATCAATAATAGCGCTACCTGAAAGTTTGTCTAAAATAATGTTTGAAGAATTAGCACTTAAAACCAATTGCTTCACTTGATTAATTTGGGCATCATCCACATATTTAAGTTTTAGTTCCCCAGCCAACCATTGGTTTATTTTTACGGGGGAATAGGAGGCATTGATGGAAGTTTTACTTCCATCAATGCTGTTGGCTACTAAAGCCGTATAAGTTAGATCTGCTTTTAAATCCTGAATATTGGAAGCAAATTTCAATTCACCATGCCTTACATTCATATTTAATTTGGCCTTTTTAGGTATCTTAATTCTTATCGTCTTAATTACACCTTGGGAATCTGGACCAACATGTCTTAATTTATAATTCCTAGACTTTTCTCTCATTTTTTGCCTTTCCTCTTGCATTTTTTCACGCTCCACTTGCATTTTTTCTCGTTCATGAATTCGCTGTTGTCTTATAGCTTCTCTTTGTTCCAGTCTATGAGCTTGTTGTTCCATTTGACGACCAAATTGTTCTCCCCATCGTTCCATATCCTTCCCAAATTGCTCACCCCATTTCTCCATGTCTTTCCCAAACTTTTCACCAAATTCTTTACCAAATTGTTCTCCCCACGCCTCCATTTGTTTTTCAAACTCACGCATTTCTGGACTCTCTTCCCATTTCTTAGCCCATTCTTCCATTTTTTTGGCATATTCATCACCATACTTTTCTCCATATTCCTTGCTCCATTGTTCCATATAGGTCTCTCCTTCCCTTTGATATTTTTCATAATCAAATTGATATTCACTCACTCCTTTTGGTAATTTTGGAAGCTTAGGCATTGCAGGAAGAGGTGGCATATCAGACAACCCTTCTAAGGTAGGTGCTACGACCAATTCAGGTAACCTAGCCAGTTCTAATTCCAAAATCCTTAAGGCATCTGAAGATTCGTCATCAAAGTATACAAGCCTGTTGTTCCAAGAGCCGTACATGCCTTCAGTAGTGATTGATACTTGATCTTTGGATCCATCTACAGAGATTTTCCAATCTTTTAAAACTTCATTCAGTTCCTCTTTTGAAAGTTTATCGCTTTCAATATAGGCTTCCACCTCAATAATGTCTTTATTCCAGGTATCTATAACCAAATTGGTATAACTGGTATTGAGGTCGATGACCACCTCATCATTAACATTAATAGACTGCGATATCTTTTCAAGCTTTTGCTGTGCCGACATACTCAAGCAAATACAAAAGATGCATAGGTTCAATAGTGTTTTCATAATATATTAACTCGTTTTTTGATTGTATTGATTTTCGTTTAATAATTTTAATTGTTCTCTAAGGCGGTGCAACAAATTCAAACGTAACTTTAAATTATTGATAAGTGCTGTCACGGTAAACTCGTTTGGTCCTTTTTCAGTCAGTTCAACCGAAAGTTTTTGATATTCACTATTCAACTCTTCCAATCTTTTAACATAGCCGTCAAACAATTCTTTGTTTTCAGGAGTAACCTTCACTTTTGACAATTCAAAATTGATGCTCGCCAAATAATAGTCCTCCACTTGCTTTAATTCTGGAGACACATCTCCCAAAGATTTTGTTTCCTCTTCATTAGTTTTTGACGGTGTATCCACAACTTGTGGATTGGTATCCAATGGTTCATTATCCATCCACTTAAATCCAGAATACACCAACCCAACAAGCACCACGATACTTGCTGCCACATACATCCAAGATCGATTTTTAACTGGTTTTTCCTTTGGAAATTCCTGATCCAAACGATCCATGAATCGGTTTCTATGACCTTCTGGCATTTGCACCTCCTCTTTGCCTTGGTTTTCTTCAAAGAGTTTTCTAATATCTTGAGCCATGTCTTAAGGGATTTAAAAGTTCTTGTAATTTTGCACGTCCGCGAGATAACTGGGTTCGGGAAGCGACTTCCGTGATGTCCAAAATCTCTGAAATTTCTTGATGATCATATCCTTCCAAAATGTAAAGTGAAACGACATACCGGTACTTGTCTGGCAATTGGTCTATTGCCTTCTGAACATTCTCTTTGGTAATCTCATCTTCTACCAACCATTTGTCTTCATAGGTTGTATCGACCACTTTTAAATGGTTTTGCTGTAACTCAATAAGCTGTTGCTTTCTAGATTTCAGCACATCAATACATCTGTTGATGACAATACGTTTTAACCAAGCCCCAAAAGTCACCTCGGCATTGAATTGATGCAGTTTTCTGAAAGCCTTTATAAAGGCTTCTTGAACCACATCTTCAGCTTCTGCTTCATTTTTCATAAATCGATAAGCCACAATGTACATCCCATGACAATATTGGTCATATAACTGCATTTGAGCTAAACGATTATTCTCCTTGCATTGTTCAATAATGCTATCTAGAAGCATAAAATCACTTTTGGTTTATGATTAGTTCACTTGAAAGACGATAGAAAAAAACGGATGTTGCAAAAAATTAAAAGTTTTTTTAAGTTACGTAAAATCTGTTAAAGATTATTGAATGCCAATACAACTTGGTCGTGTAATTAAGTATCTTTATCAATCAAAAAATTTTTCTAAAATGAATAGATTTTTAAAGTGGGTCTTGTATTTCTTGGTTTTTGTAGCCGTTGGAACCTTTATATATGCCTATTTTGTGGATGATAGCTTGTTTCAAAAACGTCTAAGTCCTAAGGACACTGTTTCTTTGGTGAAAAACGATTTGAAAATGGAAGTGTTTTACAACAGACCTTCCAAAAGAGGTCGTGAAATTTTTGGGGGCTTAGTACCGTACGAAAAGGTATGGCGTACAGGGGCGAATGAAGCAACCACTTTTAAAACAAACAAAGCTTTAAAAATCAAAAATGATTCCCTTCCCGCAGGAAAATATACCCTTTGGACCATCCCTAATGATTCAACTTGGCATGTCATGTTTAACTCCAAAGATTATCCTTGGGGTGTTGATATGGAAATGAATCCAATGAGAGAACCTCAATTTGATGTAGTAAATGTGGAAGTTCCTGTTGAAATGATTAATACCACTGTTGAGGAATTTACTATTGGTTTTGATAATTCTTTAGATGATTTATCGCTAACCATGGTTTGGGATGACATCAAGGTGGCAGTCCCTATTGAAACCTACAACTAATTCCTTAAGAAAAATATTTTTTATACCAGGCAACCTGCTGTTCAACAGCTTCTAAAAGTGTTGTTTGCGGATTGTAATCTAACAATTTTCTTGCTTTATCAATATTAGCTTTAGTTCGTAATTGGTCTCCTGGACGCTTTGGAATAACATTAATTTCAATTTGCTTACCAAGCACCTTTTCTACGGCTTCAATACCTTCTTGTGTAGTATGTTCAACCTCAGTACCTAGATTAATAACCTCACCATCTACTTGAGATTCTTTACCAATAACGCTAACCACGCCATCAACAATGTCACCAACATAGGTAAAGCTTCTTAAATGCTTATCACTACCTTCAAAAAGAGGGAAAGCCTCGTCATTCAAACCGTTGGCAATTAATTTAGTATACATCTTCTCAGGACGCTCCCTTGGACCAATCACTGAATACAATCTCAAGGAACATGCTTTCATTTGTTTTTCCCTGGACTTCTGAAGCACTAATTGTTCGGCAGCCAATTTAGTGACACCATAATGGGAAGCTGGCTTGGGAGCACGCTCTTCTGGGTAGGTTGCCTCCAAACCATAAATGGAAGAAGTACCAATATTTACAAACATTTTCAAATTGGGCAATTGCAACGCATAATCAATCAGATTTTTTGTTGCAATAATATTGTTTGAAAAATAATCTTCGAAGGTAGATGTTGACGAAATTCCTGGTTGAGCTGCATAATGAAATATGTATTCCACATCCGTAGGTAACTTCTCAATTAAATTAGCTTCTCTTAAATCTAATTGTAATACTGAAATTCCTAAATCATTAAGAGCTTTTTCATTCAGTTTTTTTAATTCCTCACTATAATAAGGAGAGAAATTATCAACCCCAATAACTTGATGCCCCAATTTTTGAAGCCTTTCCGAAGTATGTGAGCCTATAAACCCAACAGCCCCTGTAACAAGAATTTTCATAATGATTGATTGTCTAACAAAGAAACATTTTTTTTTCTAAAGAATATAATTATTCAAAAAAGAATACTTTTGTAACGTAACTAATATTTCATGACATACGAGTTCACCATTATTGTTCCTGTTTATAATGAAGAAGCCAATTTGAACCGAGTTGAAAAGGAACTTTCTGATTATTCAAAAATAGCCTCAAAACCCACAAAAATTCTTTTTGTTAACGATGGATCTAAAGACCGAAGTCAAGATATTATTGAGGATATCTGTTCAAGACAACCTAATTTTCAATACATTTCTTTTGCTGAAAACAGAGGCCTAAGTGCTGCAATTAAGGCTGGATTTGATCATGTGGACACGCCTCTATTGGGATATATTGATTCTGATTTACAGACAGCTCCAGAGGATTTCAACCTATTATTGGAACATATCGGGTCTTATGACCTAGTGACAGGTGTTCGTTCCGATAGAAAAGATTCCTTTGTAAAAAATATGTCCTCCAAAATTGCCAACGGCATTAGAAGATCTTTCACTCATGATGGCATGGACGACACCGGATGTCCGCTTAAAGTGATTAAAACAGAATATGCTAAACGCATCCCAATGTTTCGAGGGTTACACCGCTTTCTACCGGCGATGATTTTGTTGCAACATGGGACAATCAAGCAAATTCCGGTGCGACATTTCCCAAGGATAGCGGGTACAGCTAATTTTGGACTTTGGAACAGATTATTGGGTCCTTTAATGGATTGTTTTGCCTATTTATGGATGAAGAAAAAATACATTAATTATACGGTAGCCAAAAAAGGATAATGGAAAATCATTGGTTGGTATATAGCGTTGGATTTTTGGCTCAAATATTATTTTCCTCCCGATTGATCATCCAATGGATCACTTCTGAAAAGCAAAAACGAGTCATAACACCTAGTTTGTTTTGGGTGCTGAGTTTGATCGCTTCTTTTCTGTTATTTGTTTATGGGTATCTCAGAAATGATTTTGCCATAATGTTGGGCCAAGCCCTCACCTATTACATCTACATAAGAAATTTACAATTACAGGGGCATTGGAATAAATTACCTAGACTAGGGAGATGGATTTTATGGATTTTCCCAGGATTGATTGTCATTTATTATTATAACAATAACATCATTGATATTGAACGGTTATTTCAAAATGAGAGCATCCCATTATGGTTGTTAACACTTGGTATAATTTCGCAAACTGTTTTCACTTTTCGATTTATTTATCAATGGCTATATTCCGAAAAAAATAAGGAATCTTCCCTGCCTTTAGGATTTTGGATTTTGAGCATCACAGGATCTTTGTTAATTTTAAGTTATGCCATCTTTAGAAAAGACCCTGTTTTATTTGTTGGGCATTTGTTGGGAGCCATTATTTACACCAGAAATTTGATTATTCTTCATAAACAACATGACTGATTTTCTTAAAAAACATCCCATTTTAACCATTTGTCTTTTCACGGCAGTGATGCTTCTACCCAACCTACATGTCATGGATGTGACAATCATGGAGGCTAGAAATTTTATTTCCGCCAGAGAAATGGTCCAGGATGGCCATTGGCTGTTAACGACCATGAACGGTGAAGCTCGATATCAAAAACCTCCAATGCCCACATGGATAACAGCTGTTTCAGGTTCCCTATTTGGAATCAGCAGTGTTTACGCTTTACGACTTCCTACTGTATTTTTTGTCATGCTCATTGGTATATTTATCTATAAGATATCCCTTTTACTCGTGAAAAATAAATCACATAGTTTAAGAAACGGCCTTATTGGGGCAACTTCCTTTTATGTTATTGGAATCACCATGGAGGCACCTTGGGACATTTACACCCATGGTTTTATGATAGCTGGAATATATTTTTTAATTAAAATTTTCAGCTTCAATGATTTAAAAATAAAATGGATTGCTTTAGCCACCCTATTCCTAGGACTATCATTTTTATGCAAAGGTCCTGTTTCCTATTACGCTTTAATGTTGCCATTTCTAATCGCCTATGGATTTACCTATAAATATCAATGGTCTGGTAAATTAGTTTTAACCTTCCTTGGAATTTTAACCCTCTCTTTAGTCATTGGAGGTTGGTGGTTTATTTATGTAAGACAAGCAGACCCAGCTACTTTTGAATCGATTGCTACTAAAGAAACCTCCAATTGGGGAAGTTATAATGTAAGACCCTTTTACTATTATTGGAGCTTTTTTGTACAAAGTGGACTATGGACTATTCCAGCATTTATTAGCCTTTTATACCCTTATTTAAAATCACGCGTCTCTCATTTAAAAGCCTATCAATTTAGTTTACTTTGGACATTATTTGCCGTTGTATTACTTTCCATAATTCCAGAAAAAAAATCCAGATATTTAATGCCTGTTTTAATTCCATTGGCAATCAACATTGGGTTTTACATTCAGTATTTAATCACACATTTTAAGGAACTTAATAACAAAAAAGAAACAGTTCCTGTTTATTTCAATTTTGGACTTATTGGATTAATCGGACTCGCATTTCCCATTTTAGGATATATCCTTTTAAAGGGACATTTCCATTCCTATTGGATTTCTTACCTTTTGGCATCCTTAGTTCTTTTTGGACTGGGGCTCATGATTTATGTCTTTCTGATTAAGAAAAATATGAAAATGGTTTTTTATTTGACGGTTACGTTCTTTGCCGGTATTCTGGTTACGGCATTACCTTTAAGTAAAGCAACCACTACTGAAAATTTTAAGCCCATTTGGAATCTAAAAAATCAATTAGAATCGCAAAAGCTCAAACTTTATGGCAATAATGTCTCACCCGAAGTAATTTGGCATTACGGCACAACAATCCCATTTGCCGATTTGAATAACATGCCTAATGAAGAGGAATTTGGCTTTATCACAGGAACCTTAAGTGAATCTTCAATGGAGAAGATACAAGAACATTATACTATTGAAGAAAAAATGGTTTTTGATATGAACCGTGTGGAAGTTTCTTCAAGTCGTCACAATGACCGTTTGCGAAATGAATATTACTTGCTAAAAAGAAAACCTTAAAGTTGGTATTTCTTTCTAACAAACTCATTGAGCTTATAAAACATCCATCCGGCAAGTCCTCCAAAAATGAGACCACTAACCACATCCAAAGGGTAGTGAACCCCTATGTAAACTCTACTGTAGGCCATAAGTATTGCCCATAAAATCATAAGAGGCATAAGATATTTAAACCTACTTTTAAGGAGTAGACCACTAAAAATAGCTACTCCCATGGCATTAGACGCGTGTCCCGAAAAATACCCATAAGCACCACCGCAATACGATTTCACCAATCTCATTAAATCTATAAGACCTTCTTCATGACAAGGTCTAGGTCGCATAACATTGTGCTTAAAAAAATTGGACACTTGGTCTGTAAAAGTGACTAAAGCAGCAATAATAACCAAAGTCACCAAAAACATTTTCCAATGCTCTTTTTTGAATATGAAAAACACCAAAAGCGCATACAGGGGAATCCAATAGAATTTGGTGGTGTAAGCCATCCAAAATCCATCCCATCGCTCGGTACCAAGGCCGTTTAAAAATAAAAATAGCTGTTTATCTAATTCAATAATTTGATCTAACATATCTATTCTTCATAACGTTCTACTTCCCTATCATAAAAATCCATGGCCTGCTGAATTAAGTTTTCAGCCTCCATTTCTAGCTCTTCCTGATCATGTTGATCAAAATCCTCCAACCATTCAACATCATCATTTTCAAGATTAATAATGAATCTTGGAAAATCTGTATGAATCACAAAAATAGCATCAGGAAAATCGGTGTTATCACCAAGTAAAAATTTAGGAAGTTCCATGTTTTGTTTCGATTAATTTATTAGTTAAAAAGTGAAATCTAATATACAATAAAATTGCCGCCGATGTCAATCCGGCCAATAATCCAATCCAAATCCCTACACTTCCCAATCGGTCTTCTTTTCCCAAAAGTATCGACACAGGAAAACCGATAACCCAATAGGCTACAAAAGTGATAATGGTTGGAATTTTAACATCCTGCAACCCTCTAAGCGCACCCAAAACAACTACTTGTATGCTATCACTTATTTGAAAAACGGCTGCTACCAATAATAAGGTTGCTCCTATTTTTACCACTTCCAAATTGTCTTGCAGATTATTTAAATCACCAAGATCTACATACAGTCTTGGTAGGAATTGGTGCATGACCGTAAAAAATAGCCCAAATAGAATGGCAAATAAGGTTCCCATAATAAAAATAGAAAATGCAATTCTTTTGAGTTCGATATAATTTCCCAATCCTTTCTGGTTTCCAACGCGAATCATGGCAGCAACACTCAAACCTGTAGCCACCATAAAGGTCATGGATGATAAATTTAAGGCTATTTGGTTGGCAGCCTGTGGGTTCTTGCCCAATAAACCACTTAACCAGATAGCTGCTGTAAAAATCGCCACCTCAAAAAACATCTGCATGGAACTGGGAGCGCCCAAATGAATAATTTTTTTCAACATCAAACGATCCAATTGGAAAAACTTGATTTGGATGACATAATTAACTGATTTATTGTTTTTAGTTAATAACCACCAAAGCAATACAACCAATACAAACCGAGAAATAAGGGTGCCATAGGCAGCACCTACAATTCCCATCGCTGGAAAACCAAATTTTCCAAAAATAAGAATGTAATTAAAAAATACATTGACCACATTGGCGAGCAACGTGGCATACATGGGATACTTTGTTAATGAAAGTCCATCACTGAATTGTTTAAAGGCTTGAAAGACCACCAGTGGAATTAAGGAAAAAGCCACCAAATCCAAATAGGGAATTGCATAAGCTACAACCTCTTCTGGCTGGTTCATTAAATACATAATGGGTTTGGCAAAAAATACCATTAAAAACAGACTGATACCCAAAACGGTACACAAAAACAACCCATGTTTAAATGAGGATTTTCCCTGCGCAAAATTTTTAGCTGTATCCGCCTCGGCAACCAATGGGGTAATAGCAGTAGAGAAACCTATACCCAAAGACATGGCAATAAACATAAAACTATTACCTAAAGAAACGGCAGCTAATTCTGCGGTTCCTAATTGCCCTACCATGATGTTGTCTATAAAGCTCACAAAAGTGTGACCTAGCATACCCAACATTACTGGAGCCGCCAATTTCCAGTTGTATTTAAATTCTTTGGTGTAGTTTTCTAAAACCATTGTGCAAAAGTAAGAGATAGTATTTGTTTTCCCTCTCTTTCCTCCTTATTAATTAGAATTTCCCAATTACCACATTTTTTAATTATGTAACTTCGCTTGAAATTCCAAAAAATGCCAAAAAAAGCCATCCTATTCATGATTATAAGTGCATTAGCATTTACACTGATGAATATCACTGCTAAAAAAATGGCCCATTATTCTCCTTTTCAAATGGTATTTTTTAGATCATTAGGAACCTTAGTATTCACTTCGTCCTACCTCGTCTATAATAAAATCAATTACTGGGGAACCCATAAAAAATTATTGTTTTTTAGGTCTATCGCGGGTATGACCTCCATGTTATTGTTCTTTACATCCTTATCCTACCTTCCCGTAGGAACAGCAGTTACCCTAAGGTATCTTTCCCCCATTTTTGCCGCTATTTTTTCAGTTTTTCTGATAAAGGAAAAAATTGTTCCCATTCGCTGGCTATTTTTCATTCTTGCCTTTGTGGGAGTACTCATCTTAAAGCTTACCGATCTTCAATTTAACATAATTGGCTTAGTAGTCATTATAGGATCAGCAGTTTGTGGTGGACTGGTTTACAATTCCATTAAGTTAATTGGTGACAAGGAGCATCCTTATACCATTGTCAATCATTTCATGCTGCTTTGTGCCCTTGTTGGCGGTATGGTTTCCATATTCCACTGGAAGCCTATACAGAGTGAAGATTATATACCATTGTTGAGCTTAGGTCTCTATGGATATGTTGGACAATTAAACATGACCAAAGCATTTCAATTGGGAGAAATAAATAAGGTGGCCCCAATAAAGTACACCGAAGCCATTTTTACCTTGCTCATTGGAATTTCATTTTTTGGAGACAGTTACTCCCTTTGGAGTCTGATCGGCATGGGTTTGATCATAACCGCTTTACTATTGAACCTGCTTTTTAAACCTAAAGGTTCTTAACTTCATTTTTGGCACGTTCAAATTCAGAAATCATATCATCTACAATTTCTGATACAGGTTTGATATCGTGAATCAATCCTGCAATCTGTCCGATTTCGAGTTCGCCATCTTCTAAATCGCCTTCAAACATACCTCTTTTTGATCGAGCTCTTCCCAAAAGTTCCTTGAGCTGTTCTACAGTTGGTGCTTGTTTATAAAGTTCTTGAACGTCGTTAAAGAATTTATTTTTGATCAACCTGACAGGAGCCAATTCCTTCAATGTTAACATGGTATCCCCTTCCTTGGTGTTTACGACCACTTCTTTGAAAGCTGGATGCGCCGAACTTTCTTCACTCGCCACAAATCGGCTCCCTACCTGTACACCATCTGCTCCCAATACCATAGCTGCCAACATAGCTTTACCCGTGGCAATACCACCAGCTGCTATCAAAGGAATTTCCAACTGCTCTTTTACCATAGGAATCAAGGTTAAAGTAGTGGTTTCATCACGACCATTATGTCCACCAGCTTCAAAACCTTCGGCCACGATAGCATTCACTCCAGCTTCTTGAGCCTTGAGGGCAAACTTCACACTACTTACCACATGAACCACCGTAATTCCCTTTTCTTGAAGCCATGAGGTCCAGGTCCTAGGGTTACCAGCTGATGTAAAAACGATTTTCACACCTTCCTCCACGATAATGTTCATGATTTCTTCTATGTTGGGGTATAGCATAGGCACATTCACCCCAAAAGGTTTATCCGTTGCTTGTTTGCATTTTTGAATGTGTTCTCTTAAAACATCGGGATACATACTCCCCGCCCCAATTAAACCTAAGATACCAGAATTGCTTGCAGCAGATGCTAACCTCCAACCACTATTCCAGATCATTCCAGCCTGTATAATGGGGTATTGAATTCCAAAAAGTTGTGTGATTCTATTTTGAGACATTAATCTTTAACGAGTTTGATGGTTTTATGATAATTTCCAGACTCTAACTGTAATAGATAAATACCACGATCCAAATGCTTCACATTAATGCTATTATTGGTGTTGGTAAGTTTTTGTTGCATCACCATTTTACCCAAGACATTATAAAGTTTTATTGAGGCCGAAGCCCACTCATCGGGTAAATAAATATTCAAATTAGCCTTTACTGGATTGGGATATACCTTAACTTCCGGAAGGTTAATAGTATTATTATCAGTGGACAAGGCTAAATTTAAGGCTAGTGATAAATCAGGGATACCATAACCCAATAAATAATCTGGGGAGTCAAATTGTGAGGCCGATTCCCTAACTAATTGCATAATCTCACCATTATCTAAATCTGGTAAGGCTTGCCATAAACAAGCGATTCCCCCTGCTAAAATAGGAGAACTAAATGAGGTACCGCTAGCAGTTACAATTTGATCATTAGAATTTATTACAGTAGAGCTTTGACCCTGAGCGGCTACATCGGGTTTGATGACCGGTTGAAAATCACTTCCTTGACTACTAAAGAGTGCATAAACACCACTGGAATTAACAGCTCCAATTGAAAACACAAATTCAGAATCTGCGGGTGCATTAACTCCATTTTCACCAGCGTTACCCGCCGAATTCACAATAAGAAGTCCTTTTTCAAACCCTATGTTGGCTCCTTGTGTAATGAAAGCTGTCTCGCCATCCATCTCTTCAGAGCTATAATTATAGGCTGCATTATCATAATAATCTTTGTACCCCAAAGAGGAATTTACTAAATCAACTCCTAAACTGTCGGCACGTTCCAAAGCTTCTACCCACAAACTTTCTTCTACTGGGTTTTCATTTGGGGCATTTTCAGTTCGAAATAAATAATACTCAGCATCAGGCGCTGTACCTACAAATTGATCTTCTACATAACCTGCCATATCGCTTAAAACCAAAGTACCATGTGAACTGGAGGTATTGGCATAAACATCTTCATTTCTATCATAAAAATCATATCCTCCTAAAATGCCATTATTGGTTCTTAACCTATCAAAACCATCCATGGTATCAACGTTGGGAAAGCCTGCATCTATAACGGCGATAACCATTCCCGCTCCCGTGAAATCCATTTCATGAAGCACATCTCCATTAAACATTTCAATTTGATTTCCTGAATTGCCATAAACAAAATCAACCATCACTTCCTCAGTTTCAAATTTGTTAGATATTTCACCTGGTCGTGCATTCAAACTACCATCGGCATAAACGATTTCATCTACAATTTCTAAACTCAGAAGCTCTGATATGGCCTCAAACTCTCCTCTTACATGAACACAGTTCATCCATTTGGATTTGGCTAAAATCGTAATACCGTCTTGATTTTTGATTTCGGATATGTAAGATTCAGTAACTGGAACATCACGGGCATCAATAAGCACGCCATGAGCAGCCTTTCTATCGATGGCTCTTTGAGTTAAAATGCTAATAGGATTTGCTATAGACTCAGTAACATTTTCTTTATCCACAAAATAAACCCAAGCATCTTGTTGGGCAAAATTAGATATACTGAAAATACAAAAAATGAATAGTGTAATTTTTCTCATCATAAGCGTTTAATTCAATTTAGGATATCACTCCAGATCCAATCAACTCATCACCAAGATACCATGCAGCAAACTGTCCCTCTGTTATAGCCGATTGTGGCTCAACAAACTCTATATATAATCCTGAATCCACTTGATATAATTTGGCTTCCTGAAGTTTTTGTCGATATCTTATCCTAGCCATAACTTTCATAGGACCATCAATAGGTAGCTTTAAATCTTCCCGTACCCAATGCACTTCATCATTTTTAATAAAAAGAGCTCTTTTAAATAGGCCTGGATGCGATTTCCCTTGCCCGGTAAAAATGATATTCTCTTTGACATCGGTATCTATAACGAAAAGTGGTTCAGTTGTTCCACCAACGGCTAGTCCTTTTCTTTGGCCTTTAGTAAAAAAGTGAGCCCCTTGATGTTTGCCAACAACCTTGCCATCGGTTAAGGCAAAATGATGCTTTCTAGATAAATAAGCCAACTTTTCTTCTTCTGAATTGAAATCTACAGACTCCTGAAGAAACTTCTCATCATTCTCCGGAATTTCAACAATAACGCCTTCTTTTGGTTTTAACTGTTGTTGGAGAAAATCGGGCAATCTAACCTTTCCTATGAAACATAACCCTTGAGAGTCCTTTTTATCTGCTGTAATGAGATCTAAACGTGATGCTATTTCCCTAACCTCTGGTTTTGTTAATTCTCCTATAGGGAATAAAGAACGTGATAGTTGCTCTTGACTCAACTGACAAAGAAAATAGGATTGATCTTTATTAGAGTCCACTCCTGCCAATAGTTGATAGATTTCTTTTCCATCTTGTACCAAAGTTCCTTTTCTACAATAGTGACCAGTTGCAACGTAGTCTGCTCCAAGTTCTAAGGCAATCTTCAAGAACACATCAAACTTAATTTCTCTATTACAAAGAACGTCCGGATTTGGGGTTCTTCCTTGTTCATACTCATTGAACATATAATCGACAATCCGTTCCTTATACTGTTCACTTAAATCTACAGTTTGAAATGGGATCCCCAATTTATCAGCCACTAACATGGCATCATTACTATCATCTAACCATGGGCATTCATTTGAAATAGTTACAGATTCATCATGCCAATTCTTCATAAATAAGCCGATAACCTCATAACCCTGCTCTTTTAACAAGTATGCCGCTACACTGGAGTCAACACCTCCAGACAATCCAACTATGACTCTTTTTCCTTCCATATTTAAGTGCAAAGATACATTTTTTAAACATCAAATTTGGACTCCTCTAGAAATCCAAAATTTAAAACTGTTTAAGTTTTTTATAATTTATTAAACATTTAACATCTTTTTGTTTAATCTTTTCTTAAGTTTGTTGAACAACAATTTAAAATCACTGATTATGAAAACATTAAAACTATTAGCAATCTTATTTATTGCTCCTTTCCTCGTAACTAATTGTAGTGACGATGATGACATGACTCCAATTAACACTCCTACTCCTACGGCAACTACTATTGTTGATTTAGCTATAGATACACCTGAACTAAGTTCTCTTGTGGCAGCTTTGCAACAAGCTGATGGTGATTTGACCACCGTATTGAGTGGTGATGGACCCTTTACTGTCCTTGCACCAACTAATGCAGCCTTTGCAACCTTTTTAAGTGCAAACGGTTTTGCTTCCTTAGACGAGGTTCCTACTGATATCCTTTCAAAAATATTATTGAATCACGTTATTTCTGGAAATGTTATGTCCACCGATTTAGTAGCCTTGGGCGAAGGATATACCTCCACAAGTACCAATGGTGCAGGAGGAATGCCCATGAGTCTTTATTTTAATACAAGCAATGGTGTTATGTTCAATGGTATATCTTCAGTAGAACAAGCGGATATAGAAGCTTCAAACGGTACCATTCATATTGTGGATGCTGTGATAGGCTTACCAAATTTAGTTGACCATGCCTTGGCCAATCCTAACTTCACCAATTTGGTAGGAGCCCTATCAGCTGCAGATGGAGATCTTGTGGATGTCGTTGGCAACAATGGTCCGTTTACCATACTCGCTCCAGGTAACGATGCCTTCGGAACATATTTAACTAATACCGGTTTTGCTTCATTAGATGAAGTACCTACAGACATTTTGGCACAAGTGTTATTAAACCATGTCTTATCCGGAAGTATCTCATCTTCCAATTTAGTAGAAGCAGGGGCAGGTTACACGACCACAAGTGCTACCGCAGCACCAGATGGGAATGCTTTAAGTCTTTACTTTAATACAAGCGATGGTGTTAGTTTTAACGGTGTTTCTAACGTTGCTACACCTGATATTGTGGCGACCAATGGTATTATTCATGTTGTAGATGGTGTTATAGGATTACCAACTGTTGTTGATTTTGCTTTGGCAGATCCAAACTTTACCTCTTTAGTAAGCGCTTTAACTCGCGATGATTTGACTTTTGATTATGTAGGAGCTTTATCTACACCTAATGGAACTGCACCCGCACCTTTCACAGTATTCGCCCCTACAAATGATGCATTCGCTTCTTTATTAGACGAACTGGGAATCTCAGGCTTAAATGATATTTCTGAACCAGTTTTAAAAGCAACTTTAGATCACCATGCCGTAGCTCAAGCCAATGTATTATCCTCAGATTTAATGGATGGAATGACTATACCTACCTTAGGTGGAAATATCACCGCACAATTAGAAGGTGGTGCTGCCTTGGTAGATGCAAACGGAAGAATTTGCCATATAATAGCTGTGGATGTTCAAGCTTCTAATGGTGTAATACATGTTTTAGATAAGGTTGTTTTACCACCTTTATAAAAAATAACAGAATTAAAAACGCTGTTAATTAGATTGTTATATTATTTTCGATTAAATGCCTGATTAAAAATTTGGGTGTGATGTAACAATTACATATCTTCGGAATCGTTATTTTTAGGTAACTTCCCACAAATAGATTGATTAATAGCTTATTCAAAAATGTGATAATTGATACCTAAAAAAGAAAAGCTCCTTTTTCAAGGAGCTTTTTCTTTTAATAAATTTAATATACCTACTTTTTTTTATAAGGATTTTTACTAACTCTAGTGAAGTCTTTTTCCTCCTTCAATTCACCATTTTCGTAATATTTCCATATACCATCCTTTCTGTCATTTTTATATCTTCCTTCTTGAACTAACTGCCCAGAGCCATCATAAAATTTTGCCTCTCCATGCAATAATCCATCTTTGTAATGGTAGATCTTAGTCACCACCCCTTGATCTGAATACCATGTAGCCTTCCCGTCTACGTTTCCATTTTTAAACATGCGTTTTTCAGCAATGTTTCCATTGGTGAAATAAACAATGCTCTCTCCTTCTAATACACCTCGTTCATTATAATTCTCTCGGTTCATGACGGCATTTTTATCCTTATGATAATAAATCCATTCACCTGTATGAAGCTTTCCTTTCATTTTGCCCTCACTTATCTTTTTACCTTTCGATGAGTAAAAAGTCACCTTAGCCTTACCATCTGGCAAAAATTCACGAGTAGCAGCCAACACAGCCTTTCCATTGATGTTTTTATAATATTTAAAGGTTCCTACTTCTTTACCATGGTTAAATTCACCTTCATACCTTAGCACATCAGAGTCTTCAAACTTTTTCTTCCAAACTCCATGTCGCTGCCCTTTATCATCCATTTGGTTTATATCTTGGGCATTCAAAACCATCGTTCCCGTGAAGAAACATATTAATACCACAACAATTATTGATTTCATTCCTGTCATATTGTTCTCTTTTATATCCTTAAATAACAAAAAAGCTGCCAATTTATTTGACAGCTCCTTTAATTATTTTTTGCGATTCTGATTTCGTTGCTGTTGTTCCGCCTGTTCCATCATTTCCTTCATCTTCCTCTGGAACTTGCTTTCCTTTTTAGGCTGAGCCTTTTTAACTTGAATTTGTGCATGAATTTTATCTTCATCCAAAATGTAGTTTTTGATGACTATCATAATTCCAATACTAATCAAATTGGATATAAAGTAATACAAACTCAATCCCGAAGCATAGTTATTAAAGAACACCAACATTAATAAAGGAGAGAAATAAATCATCACCTTCATCATTTTCTGCATATCAGGCATCCCCTCTTGCTGTGGTTGTGACATGGCAGTCTGTTGGCCTGTTGTCATTTTCATGTAGAAGAAAATTGCAATAGCCGCCAAAATAGGGAACAAACTTACGTGCTCTCCGTAAAAAGGTATCTTAACAGGCAATTGAGCTACCACATCATAAGAAGATAAATCTTCTGCCCATAAGAAACTTTTCTGTCTCAAATCAAATGCAGATGGGAAAAACTGAAACAGTGCATAAAAAACCGGTAGCTGTATCAGAGCTGGCAAACACCCACTTAACGGACTGGCACCAACCTGAGTTTGTAAAGCCATAGTTTCTTGTTGGATTTTCATCTTATTATCCTTGTGCTTTTCTCTAATTTGATCCAATTCTGGTTTGATCACCTTTAATTTAGCTTGAGACAAGAACTGTTTGTACTGAACGAAAGACATCAAAAGTTTGATCAAAATGGTCATGACAATGATAGCTCCCCCATAAGGCAAAATAGTAATCAAGAAGTTAAATAGAGGGATAAATAAGTATCTATTGATCCAACCAAAAATACCCCAACCTAGTGGAATGGAATCTTCTAGGTCATAATCATAATTCTTTAGAACCTTGTGATCTGTAGGTCCAAAGTACAATTTCAAATTTTCATTCAATTCACCGGCATTTAAAGCCATAGGTATTTTAGAACCGAATGTTTTGGTAAATAGTGTATCAACATCCTCATCTTCCACCATATCTTCTGAAGTCAATTTTACAGACTTATATGGTTTTTCAGAAATTAAAATAGAACTAAAGAAGTGCTGTCTGTAAGATAACCAAGTTAAATCTTCTACACTTTCATCATCAGATCCTGTAGGTGATAATTTGCTAATTTTACCATCATCATGTTGATAGGTTAATCTCGTATATCGATTTTCATAACTGATACTCTTATCATTCCTGAAACCTTTAAGACTCCAATCCAAATTTACTTCTTGGGAGCCATTGATTACTTGGCTAAGCCCTTGCGATTGGATTGAAAAATCCATCATATAGTCATTGGGCTTCAGAACATATCGGTACTCTAAATACTTAGTTGCAGAAACCTTCAATTTCATTGAAACCACTGTATTCTCACCATTTTTGGTTACAGATGGTTCAAAATATAAATCTTTGGTGTTTAAAATTCTGCTATCAGTCGTTCCAAAATTAACATTAAAGGAGCTATTATTCTCTTTGATCAAGTAGATAGGAATGGAATCATAATCTACAAAAGGCTTTAGGCGTACTTCTTTTAAAAACCCACCCTTATTGCTGAATTTCAAATCCAATAACTCGGTTTCTACCTGCGTAAATTCATCCTTAGCCGATGGTAAAGTAGCTGAGTATGCAAATGCTCCCAGTTTATTTTGTAATTCCAAAAACTTTAGTGAATCTTGTGCACTAGCGGTCGAGAAATCTTCTGAAGTTGCAACTTTAGGCTCTTGTTCCTGTTGCTTTTTTTGTTGTTCTACCTGTTCTTGCTTTTGTTTAGCCTCCAACTCCTCTTGGGTTGGTGTTTGCATGTAGAACATGTACAATAAAATTCCGAAAATAAGTACAAACCCTATTATCGAATTAATGTCTAATTTCTTTTCTTCCATTTAAGTATAATTAGTCCTATTCTCCTTGAAGAGAATTAATAACAGCATTGTGCAACTCAAAAAGTTGTCCAATTTTATTTTTGTGCCATACTGACACTTTTATTTTTCTTATGCTTGAATGCAGCTTTAACGAAAGCTACAAATAAAGGGTGTGGGTTGGCCACCGTACTTTTATATTCTGGGTGGTACTGAACACCTACAAACCATGGGTGTTCTGGTACCTCAACGATCTCAACCAATCCAGTATCTGGATTCAATCCCGTAGCAATCATACCTGCTTCTTCGATACGTTGCTTGTAATCGTTATTAAATTCATAACGGTGTCTGTGACGCTCTTGAATCAGGTCTTTCTTATAAATTTGTTTAGCTAAAGACCCATCTTTAATTTCGCAATCCCAAGCTCCTAACCTCATGGTACCTCCCTTATCGGTGATATGCTTTTGTTCTTCCATGATATCTATGACCGGGTCTGGGGTATCTGCTCTCATTTCGGTAGAACTGGCCTCAGACAATCCCAAAACATTTCTAGAATATTCAATAACTGCCATTTGCATTCCTAAACAAATTCCGAAGAAAGGAATGTTGTTTTCACGAACATATCTTACGGCATCAATTTTACCTTCAATACCTCGTTCTCCAAATCCAGGAGCTACCAACACACCATTCAAATGAGAAAGTTTGATTTTTACATTATCCTCATTTAAATATTCTGAGTGAATAGGCTCCACTTTAACCTTTACTTCATTGGCAGCACCTGCATGTATAAAGGCCTCTAATATAGATTTATAAGAATCTTGAAGTTCTACATATTTACCAATCAGACCAATGGTAATTTCGGTAATTGGATTTTTATGTCTTTGAAGAAATTTATTCCATTGCGTTAAGTCTGGATCAGAAGCTTCCAATCCAAGTTTCTTTAAAACTACCTTATCCAAACCTTGCTTCAACATTAAGTTTGGTACATCATAAATGGTAGACGCATCGATAGATTGAATTACAGCTTCTTCCCTTACATTACAGAATAAAGCCAATTTGGTGCGAAGCTCGATTGGTAAATCATGTTCAGTTCTACAAACCAAAACATCTGCTTGCACCCCACTTTCCATTAGAGTTTTTACACTATGTTGGGTAGGTTTGGTTTTTAATTCACCTGCAGCAGATAAAAATGGTACTAAAGTTAAGTGAATCACAATACCATTGTTTTCTCCCAAATCCCATTTTAACTGACGAACTGCTTCAATGTATGGCAAAGATTCAATATCCCCTACAGTTCCTCCAATCTCTGTGATAACGATATCCCACTCTCCAGATTTACCCAGTAATTGAATGCGTTCCTTGATTTCATCTGTAATATGAGGAATGACCTGAACAGTTTTCCCTAAGAATTCACCTCTTCGTTCTTTCTCAATAACACTTTGGTAGATTCTACCTGTAGTCACATTGTTAGCCTGACTGGTAGGTACATTTAAAAAACGCTCATAATGACCTAAATCCAAATCAGTTTCGGCTCCATCATCGGTTACATAACACTCCCCATGCTCATAAGGATTCAAGGTACCTGGATCAACATTAATATAGGGATCCAACTTTTGAATGGTTGTTCTATATCCTTGGGCTTGAAGTAATTTGGCTAGAGAGGCAGCTATGATTCCTTTTCCTAACGAGGAAGTCACACCACCGGTTACAAAGATGTACTTGGTATTCGTATTTGTTGTCATGTTGCGCTTTTAAACGCAGGCAAATTTACAAAATTAAAACCGTTAATAAAGGAATGTAGCAGTAGAAAAATAAGATTTATTAACACTGGTCATTTTGAAACCATCCAATTAAATATCAATCGCTTAGAAACTTACTTGGGATAATTCTCACGAATGTTTCTCACCAAAATTTCCAAGCCGTTTACTTTAAGTTCGTAAACCGTTTGAAGCATCTCCCCTAACTGACCTTTTGGGAATCCTTTATTATGATACCAAACCACATAGTACTCGGGTAAATCTATTAGGTATCTATCCTTATATTTACCAAAGGGCATTTTTGTATGAGCCAACTTAATTAAAAACTCCTTGCTTGGTCCTAAATTCATTTATACGATTCCAATTGTTTTAATTGGGTTGAAATATACGCTTGCCATTTTAATTGATTGGCCAAATCTCGAGAAAAATTGGTTTCACGATCATAGTCTTCTTGCATTTTGGCCCAATCCCTATTAATCTGTACGTGCAATCTATCTATGTCCTGAACTAGTTGCCGTGAAATTTTAACAGCATCCAATTCCATTCTAAAACGGCGGGCATGTAATTCCGTAATATCAAAATGCAATTGTTCATGATTCAAAATAACCGAGGTAGTATCAGCTAGTTTTACCCAAGATTTCTCAGGATAAAAAAAGGCATTCACCTTGGGTTCAAATCCTATTATGTTATCATCTGATGTTTTTAGAGCGTATTCAAACACAATACCTGATGCGGTAAGTGCCACTGCCTTGGTATTGTTATTGGGTTTCCCCTTAAAATCGTCCCATTGCAACTTTTGAGCTCCACTCCATTTTATGGAAGGCTCTGAACTTTTATCTGATATGAAAAAGGGAGACAAGCAAAGCAATATCCAAAAAACTAGTTTCATAGGTAAACCATTTACTAGTTAAAAACGAACAATCATCAAACTTTATTACTTGACTACAACAATCTTAAGATTATCATATTTTACTAAATAAGACGTATCGTTATAGTACCCCCCAAACAATTTTTTCTTGTATGCGAATTTATTTTCCACATACTCTGTCATAGGAGCATCTATAACCGACTGATATAGATCTGGCGAAGTCACCAATCTTAAAACAACATCCATTGTTAAATCAAAACCTCTTGTCGCCACCTTGTTAGGTGTAATATCAAAACGCTTTTCATAAGCCTTAACAAATGGATTTTGGTCATCTTCACTATATGATTTGGCAATGGATGGAAAATGGAATTGCAAATTAGACAAATGGTAATTTGAAACCTCATCATCCCTAAAAGCATCATTCATATTAGTGGTTGCAAGAATAATGGATTTATCTTCCAAATTAGTCATGGAATTCAATTTACTGGTCACGTTTGAAATAAATCCTGGATTATCAGACTCAAGGAAAACCAAGTTGACACCCTCCTTTAATCTACTCAATATATCATCATCCAAAACATAGAAAGCATCCTTCCCTTCCTTGTCCTTTCTTGAAAATACCTGTGATGCATACATAAACTGACGCTTCAACTCATCTGCTGCCTTAGTATGTTTTTGGTCTGAAATTATAATGGTATTCTGAATGAGACTATCTGCTTTAAAATAGTCTAATACGGTATTGTATAACAAATCTTCGGATGGTCTTGATTGGAATACATTATCAAACAACTGAACATTTTTTGTTACCGGCGAAATAACCGGAACGTTAAATGCTTTTAATTCAGATGCTACCCTTTCGATATTTGAGGGCATCAATGGACCAATAACAGCATCAACATTTTCAAAAGAATGATCTCTTAAAATCTCATTGATGGTGCTAATTTGATTTTTGGTATCATAGGTGTCCACTTTTAAATTAACACCTAATTTTTGAAGCGAATCAAAGGCTACGACAACCCCCGAATAAAAGTCTAACGACATATTTAAAAAAGGATCAGTATGCATCTGCTCCTTAGTATCCTGAATAGAATCCATTTCAAGTTTATTCAACTTAAATGGCAGCATCACAGCAATATGCTTTAACTCTCTTGATAACAGTTTTTCATCCAAACTAACCTCAGGTGTATCAATAGCAACACCATTCGCTTCCAACGTTGGATCGTAAGGCACCTTTAAAATCATACCTTCTTTCAATCCATCTATTTTCAAATCTGGATTTAAGGCTTCCAATTGACTTTGATCCAATCCCAATTTAATTTTTAACCTATAAAAACCTTCTTTTGGATTTACCTTATAATAAGAGTATTGATTGTCTATTGGTTTTTCAATTTCTGCAGAGATATTTGGCACATTAATCACTTGCCCCACATCCAAAGTATCTGCTATACCAGGATTAAGTTCATCTAACTCTTGAACAGAAATACCATATTTATATGCGATTCGCCATTTACCTTCTTTAGGAAGAACGGTGTATTTTTTTGTTTTTGAATTATCTACCACCTCAACAACTTCCACCACCGTTTTATAGACTGGGATTTTTATTTTATCACCCTTTTTCAAGTTACTGGCATATAAATCTGGATTGTGTTTTTTAATTTCTGAAACCTCAACCTGATATTCCTTAGAAAGACTAAACAAAGTCTCTTTTTTCTTGACCCGGTGCTCTTTAAAACCAACCAATTCCTTGGTTATTTTTGGTTCTGCTTTAACCTCTGCTCCTGATTTTGGGACAATAAGAACGGTGTTTGGCTTCAACTCTTTTTTAGCATCTGGATTCAGTGCATAAAGCGTTGAAGTTGAAACATTGTAGGTCTTTGCAATACTTTGAATAGTCTCTCCCTGCTTGACTTTATGGGTTCCGTAGTTTTGAGCCTGTATAGACGTCAAAACCCCCAGTCCAAGCATGAAAATAGTTACTAAAAATATTTTTTTCATGAATGAGGTTTTACACTTCTTGATAAAGTTAATGGAATATCCGGTAATTCAAAATTTAATGAATATACGTTCTATTCCCACTCTATGGTTGCCGGTGGTTTAGAACTTATATCATATACTACTCTATTCACACCTTTAACTTTATTAATGATTTCATTTGAAGTCTTTTGCAAAAACTCATAGGGTAAGTTAACCCAATCGGCTGTCATTCCATCTGTACTTTCTACAGCTCTTAAGGCCACACACTTCTCATAAGTTCTTTCATCTCCCATCACACCCACACTATTTACAGGAAGTAACATGGCTCCAGCTTGCCACACAGAATCATAAAGACCCCATGATTTCAAATTACTAATAAAAATGGCATCTACCTCTTGAAGGATTCTCACTTTTTCCGCTGTGATATCTCCCAATATTCTGATTCCTAAACCTGGTCCTGGAAATGGATGTCTTCCCAATAAATTTGGACTCATTCCCATAGAAGCACCAACTCGTCTTACTTCATCTTTAAATAACAGTTTAAGAGGCTCTACAACCTTCAATTTCATGAAATCTGGCAATCCCCCAACATTGTGGTGACTTTTTATGGTAGCACTAGGACCTCCAGTGGCCGAAACACTCTCGATCACATCTGGATAAATAGTTCCTTGAGCCAACCATTTTACATCACTTATAGCATGAGCTTCATCATCAAAAACTTCAATGAACACACGACCAATAATTTTTCTTTTTCCTTCTGGGTCACTTTCACCTTTAAGAGCATCCAAAAAACGTGCCGAAGCATCAACTCCCTTTACATTTAACCCCATTCCTTTGTATTGTTCCAAAACATCTTGGAACTCATTCTTCCTTAGCAACCCGTTATTAACGAAGATACAGTATAGGTTTTCACCTATGGCCTTATTCAATAACATAGCAGCCACAGAAGAATCTACACCTCCAGACAAACCAAGGACCACTTTATCGTCTCCTAATTTCTCCTTCAGCTCTTCTACGGTTTCTTCTACAAAGGATTGTGGTGTCCAGTCTTGATTCACACCAGCTATTTGAACTAAAAAGTTTTCTAAGATTCTTTTACCATCCATGGAGTGATAGACCTCTGGATGAAATTGAATGGCATACGTTGTTTCCCCTTCAATTTTATATGCAGCATTTTCCACATCGTGAGTACTGGCAAGAAGAACGCCATTAGTTGGTAAATGTTTAATAGTATCACTATGGCTCATCCATACCTGACTTCCTTCTGATACACCTTCAAAAAATGCATCTTCTTTAATGAATGACAAGTTTGCTCTACCGTACTCCCGTGTATTTGAAGGAGCTACTTCTCCACCAGAAAAGTGTGCTAAATATTGTGCTCCATAACAAACTCCCAATAAAGGTTTTTTTGCTCGAATGTTTGAAAGATCTGGGTGTGGAGCTTCTTCTGACCTCACTGATGAAGGACTTCCTGAAAGGATTACAGCTTTATAACCATCAATATCTTCTGGAACTTTATTGAACGGGTGGATTTCACAATAAATGTTGAGTTCTCTAACTCTTCGGGCAATCAACTGCGTGTATTGGGACCCGAAATCTAAAATAAGTACCTTGTTGTGTTGCATGCGCAAAATTAAAATTTATAGCTGAAATAGCCAGCTACTTTTTAAAATTATATCATAGACTCCAATATCGACTGGATATCTTGTTCGGTTGTATCAGGATTAATAAAACAAAAACGGGAAACAGTTTCAAATCCACTTTTTGATTTCCACTTAGTTGGTGTCACCAATGCAAACCCAGATTTATGGTTTTTATAGGTCCATTCCCTATAATCTTGAGGCTCCCAGTCTTTTCTTCTGAATAATACACAGGATAAGCTAGGTTCCCTAACCAGCTCCACATGATCCATTTCTTCAATCATTTTCCCAGCTATTTGAGCTAGCTCCAATCCACGTTCAATAGCTTCTTTGTAAGTATTTGTTCCATGCATTGCCAAGGAAAACCACAAAGGCAATCCTCTCACACGGCGTGTTAACTGAATTTGATATTCTGTAGGGTTAAAACCTATAGCACCTTCATCATTAAATATTTCCAAATAGGATCCTTCTTGATGATGCGCTAATTTAGCCAGTTCTGGTTGCTTGTAAATGACAGCTCCACAATCATAAGGAGAAAACATCCATTTATGAGGGTCAATAGTAATACTATCAGATTTCTCAATTCCTTTAAACAAATGTCTTACGGAATCAGCCGCCAGTGCTCCACCTCCATAGGCAGCATCAACATGAAACCATAAATTTTCACGTTCACAGACATCTGCGATTTCATCAAGTTCATCAATAATTCCTGCATTGGTTGTTCCGCCTGTTGCTACTACGGCAAATAACCTTCTCCTTTCAGCCTCCGAAAGTGAATCAATCATTTCAGTTAATTCCTTACCTGAAAGCTTTTCTTCAGAATCAACCAACATAATATCAACATCTGCAACCTTGGCCATAGCTTTAATAGATGAATGCGCTCCTATAGAGGTAATGATCAATCCTTTTTCGCCTTTAAATTCTTCCTTCTGCCTCCAACTTTCTCTTGCTGTTACTATTGCCGATAAATTAGCAGCTGTACCACCACTGGTAAAAACCCCAAAGGCACCTTCAGGCAAACCTGTTAAAGAAACTATCCACCTCATGGCTTCATTTTCACAATAAATACCACCAGCTCCTTCCATCCAATAGGCTCCATGAATACAAGAGGCCGAAGTCACCAAATCAAACATAACCGCTGCTCTCGATGGCGATGCTGGAACGAAGGCTAAATGCCTAGGATGATCGACAGGTACATTGGCTTTGGATAAATGTTCTTTCCATAGATTAAAGGCATTTTCTCCCCCAATCCCTTTTTCGGTAATGGTTTCACCCACTAAAGATTTTAGTTCCTTTTCTGATTTTGGATGACCTATGGGTTGGTCGGCGACGGTAATTCTATCAATAGCGTATTTCATGACGTCTAAGGTCATGGCAACCAAATTAAAATCTATTTTGTGCATGCTTAATCTAAGTTTAGTATTAAAAACTCACCTGACAGAGGTTGCAAATTTAACACTAACTGTTGGATTAATTGGTCTCCATACTCCAAATAAAACTCTGAAAAATTAGCTTGGCGTTCTTGAAGACTTTGGCTAGGAAAAAGTTCATTTTGCAGGTTAGAAGCCCTGTCCAAAACATCGTGCCATTTTCTTTTCTGGGCTTTTAAAAGTCTTTTCTCCAAATGCTCCAGACCTTTTATTTGTTTTCTTTCCTGTGCTCCAACCGCTCCAATAAACGAAGGGTCTGTTTGCTGAGCTACTTTATAAAGCTCTTCAAATTGATTTTGAAGAAACTGCTTTTGCTCAGAAAAGTCGATGTCAACCTCGGAAAGCTGCTTGGTTAATTTTGTTTTTAATTCAGACTGTTTTAAAAATAAATCCTGAATCTTGAGATTAAGTTTATCCAACTTAAGGCGCTGCTTTTTATTGGTGATTAAAACAGAGTTCCTAAGTAAAAGAACAGGAAATACCACTTGATTTTTATCAAAATTAGACTTCAACTGAAACCAATAAGCTAGTTCACCACCACCTCCAATATAACATAAATTAGGAAGGATTACTTCTTGGTACAATGGTCTTAAAATAACATTAGGACTAAATCTTTCAGGATAGTTTTCAAGTTCATTTAAAATACCATCTTTATCCCACGACATATTGGTTTCCAAAACAGAATAAGTACCTTCCTGCTCTACAATACGTTCGCGTATTCCTCCATGAATATAGAATAAATTGATTTCACGTGGATTTACCTGAATCTTATAATTTTTGGGTAATTGATTGATGGATTCATTTGTTTTTGAAACTTCTTGAAAAGAGGACTGCTCCAATAGCTCCTTTTTCATGTAAGGAACAAACAAGTTTTTTAACTCATGACTATTGGCATCTATAATCACCAAACCGTATTCAGAAAACAACTCATTAGCCAAGTATCTAGTAGCATCTGCCAAACTGCTGCTTTCCAAATAGGCATTTTGAAACAGCTTTTTTAGATACGTTGCATTTTTACTAGAGTTCAATTGATTTGAGAATACCTCAAAAACTTGGTCTACACCATCCAAACGCAATTCACCCACAGCGCCACTAGATGCTCTATCCCACTTTATTTTTTTACCTTCAAAATTGAAGTAATTGATTTCTTCAAAATCATGATCTTCTGAGGCCATCCAATAAATGGGAACAAAATTATAATTTGGGTAGGTCTCTCTTAATTCTTTACACAGATTAATCGTTGAAATGATTTTATATAAAAAATATAAGGGTCCTGTGAATAAATTTAATTGATGCCCTGTTGTAATTGTAAAAGTATTTTCATTTCCTAAGGCAGTTATATTTTGCTGGGTCTGTTCTGATATGTTCAAACCCTTATATTGCCTATTTAATGATTCAAGTAAAATTCGTCTGCTTTCAATTGGGTAGTTTAATTGCTTTTCTTCAATTTGTTTTGAAAAATTCTCTTTACTTGGGAAATGATTGTAAAAGTGTTTTAATTCTTCCTTTTGGTCTAGATAATCGTTTATTAAATCAGAAAAATAATTGCTCTCTTTAAAGGAAATACAGTCGGTTGGCATATAATAATTCAAAATTTCTGTAAATATACGGCTATTCCAATTTGAGAATTCTAAAAAATAAGTTAAGAGAATACCTTTATCCATTTGACAGGATTACATCTTTATATTATTGAATTGCAAACGAAAACCTAAAAACATTATCAAATTCAGAAAAATTCCGTATCTTATCAAAAGAAAATTAGGTAGACAAAACTAATAATCTATGAAGTCTCATGAAAACTTTACGCGTAACTTCACATTTCCCCAAATCGTTGCTCCTTCTAGCTGCCTTTTTACTTTCGGCATGTTATTTTAACGTTTCTGCTTTTTCAACTGAAAACACAACCTTAATTCAACAAAATTATGACGAATACAAAGGAAGTGTTTATGATGCCAAAACTAAAGATCCGCTCACTTTTGCAGATATCACTTTGAAAGGAACCAATATAAGCACCATCACCAATACTGAAGGTGAGTTTATGTTAAAAGTTCCAAAGGACCAAAGCAATGGTATCATTGAAATTTCATTCTTGGGCTATACCAAGAAAGAATTAAGCTTAACTGAATTTAAAAACAATTCTAAAATCTATTTAGAACCTTCCGTTTCAGAACTAAGTGAAGTGGTCATCAACAGACCAGAAACAGCATTAGCCCTGGTTGAGGCTACTTTAAAAAAGAAAGGTGAAAACTACATCAACCAACAAAATATTATGACTGGTTTTTATAGGGAAACTATTAAAAAACGTCGCAAAAACGCCTCCCTCTCAGAGGCCGTTGTAGAAATATACAAACAACCCTACAATTCCAATAAAAAGGATAAAGTAAAAGTCATTAAGTCAAGAAAAGATGTAGACTACTCAAGATTAGACACCTTAGCTCTTAAACTTCAAGGTGGCCCTTTTAGCACCCTGTATGTTGATATGATTAAATACAACGAGTTTATTTTTGATTTTGACACGATGAAATACTATGATTTCAGTTTTGATAATTCTACTCAAATCAATGATCAAAATGTTTTCGTGGTCAACTTCAAGCAAAAACCTGAGGTCGATTCTCCTCTTTATTATGGTAAGCTCTTTATAGACACTGAAAATTATGCCTTAGTAAGTGCCGTCTATAATTTAAATGTGGAAGATGAGAAAGAAGCGAGTAAGCTCTTTGTCAAGAAAAAGCCAGCAAGGGTTGACGTTTATCCTAAGGAAGCCGCCTATCGTGTAGACTACAGAACACATAATGGAAAGTGGCATTACAGATATAGTAATGTGCAACTCATGTTTGTGGTCGATTGGAAAGGAAAATTATTTAATAGTAGGTATTCGCTTAATAGTGAAATGGCCATTACCGATTGGAAAGAAGATGCTTCTAAAAGATTGTCTTCTGGCGAAAGCTTTAAACCTAGCATGATTTTAATGGAAGAAGCCTCTGGATTTTCTGATCCCGAGTTTTGGGGAGAGTACAATATTATCGAACCTGAAAAGTCTATAGAATCAGCCATTGAAAAAATCAGTAAAAAAATGGCTAAAAACTAATTTCAATACTTACCAAAAACTGAAAAGAGGCCGTCAAAATTCATGACAGCCTCTTTTTTATTTTATTAAACTAGTTTTCAATTAATACCTTCCTAAGTCAGTGACTTTCGCCCATGCTTCTACAAAATCATTTACAAATTTGTCTTTGGCATCTGCACTGGCATAAACTTCGGTCAATGCCCGCAATTCAGAATTAGATCCAAAAATTAAATCAGCTCTGGTTCCAGTCCATTTCTTTTCTCCTGTGGCTCTATCTTTTCCTTCAAACAACTCATTGTCCTCAGAAATAGGGCTCCATTTGGTACCCATATCCAAGATATTCACAAAATAATCATTGGTTAAAGTTCCTGGACTATTTGTTAATACACCAAGGCTGGATCCGTCATAATTAATATTAATGACCTTTAATCCTCCCATCAAAGCAGTAAGCTCAGGAGCTGTTAAAGTTAGAAGTTGCGCTTTATCAATCAACAATTCCTCTGAACTAACAGGAAACTTGGTCCCTCTGTAACTTCTAAATCCATCTGCAAATGGCTCTAGATAATCAAAAGCCTCAACATCAGTCTGTTCTTGAGACGCATCCATTCTACCCGGGGTAAATGGCACTGACACATTTTTACCTGCATTCTTAGCAGCTTTTTCTACCCCTGCATTACCAGCAAGGATAATCAAATCGGCCAGTGATACCTTTTTGTTACCACTTTGGGAATCATTAAAATCTTTTTGAATACCTTCTAAAACACCCAACACTTTAGATAATTGTGCCGGATTATTTACTGTCCAATCTTTCTGAGGTTCCAGTCGAACTCTAGCGCCATTAGACCCGCCACGTTTATCTGACCCTCTAAATGTTGAAGCAGAAGCCCATGCAGTACCAACCAATTCCGAAACGGACAAACCGCTTTCTAAAATTTTTGATTTAAGTGATTCTGCATCATCACTAGTTATCAAATCGTGATTAACTTCAGGCACAGGATCTTGCCAAATTAATTCTTCTTGCGGCACTTCTGGACCTAAATATCGCTCTACAGGGCCCATATCTCTATGAGTTAATTTAAACCATGCTCTAGCAAAGGCATCGGCAAACTCATCTGGGTTTTCATAGAATCTTCTAGATATTTTTTCATATTCTGGGTCAAACCTTAAGGACAAATCTGTAGTCAACATGGTTGGACGATGCTTTTTATTTGGATCAAATGCATCTGGTATACTTTCCTCTGTACTTTTAGCTACCCATTGTTTAGCACCAGCTGGACTTTTGGTCAGCTCCCATTCATTTTCAAATAAATTCTTGAAGAAAAAATTACTCCATTGTGTAGGCGTTTGTGTCCAGGTCACTTCTGGTCCGCCGGTAATAGCATCTTTTCCACTTCCTGTTTGAAAGCTACTTTTCCATCCAAATCCCATTTCTTCTATAGCAGCGGCTTCTGGCTCAGCTCCCACATATTTACTTGGATCAGCCATTCCATGTGTTTTCCCAAAGGAATGTCCGCCTGCAATTAAAGCAACGGTTTCTTCATCATTCATGGCCATTCTTTTAAATGTTTCCCTAATATCAACTGCTGCTGAAACCGGATCACCATTTCCATTGGGTCCTTCAGGATCTACATAAATCAATCCCATAACCACAGCTGCTAACGGGTCTTCCAAATCTCTCTCACCCGAATAACGTTTATCCCCTAGCCACTCCTTTTCAGAGCCCCAATACACATCTTCTTCTGGCTCCCACACATCTTCACGACCGCCACCAAATCCAAAGGTTTTGAAGCCCATGCTCTCTAACGCCACATTTCCAGCTAAAATCATTAGATCTGCCCAAGAAATCTTATTACCATACTTTTGTTTGATTGGCCACAACAATCTTCGCGCTTTATCTAGATTAGCGTTGTCTGGCCAACTGTTTAAAGGCGCATATCGCTGCTGTCCAGCTCCTGCTCCACCTCTACCATCACCTATTCTATAGGTTCCGGCACTGTGCCAAGCCATTCTAATAAAAAGTCCTCCGTAATGTCCAAAATCTGCTGGCCACCAATCCTGTGAATCGGTCATCAAATCATTCAAATCTTTCTTTAATGCATCATAATCCAAACTTTCAAAAGCTTCTTTATAATTAAAATCTTTATCCATTGGATTGGACAGTTCAGAAAACTGACGTAGAATATTTACTCGCAATTGGTTAGGCCACCAATCTCGGTTTCGAGTTCCTCCACCAGCCGCTTTTTGAGGCGCTGCCCCAGAAAAAGGACATTTGGCACTTGACTCATTAACTTCCCAGGCATTTCCTTGATCATGCCCATTTGAATGCATATGATTTCCCATATTTAATATGTTTTAGTTTATGTTTCTTAAAATTATAATAATCAATTCTTATGAAATCTAATTTTCAATCAATAAAATTTATATCGATATAAACCTCATAAAACACCTTTAATTTACGGAATTTCAAAGAGGTAGAAAAGACCTAAACGTTAATAAGCTATTAATTAAATACCGTTCTAAATAAACCTACATATTATACTTCTAATACTTATTTTTATCTGATATGATTATAAATTACCAACAAACTTATTTTTAATGTAATACATGTTACACAAGTTACGTTTGATATGTATTAATTTCATCCTCATGAAACACATATGGATTGGTTGCTTTTTCTTTTTAGCAACCCAAATGACAATCGGTCAAAACTGGATGACCAATTTTACCCAAGCAAAGAGTTTAGCAGCTAAAGAACATAAACCAATTGTTCTTGTATTTCAAGGATCAGATTGGTGTGCTCCTTGTATCAAATTAGATAAAGAAATTTGGAGTACCGAAGAATTTAAATCGTATTCCAAAGATCATTTTGTCATGCTCAAGGCAGACTTTCCACGGAAAAAAAAGAATACCCTTTCTCCAGAAATACAAAAACAAAATGGTGAATTGGCTGAAAGGTACAATCCCAATGGATTTTTCCCTTATGTTTTAGTATTAGATGAAAAAGGTCTGGTCAAAGGAAGTACGGGCTACCAAAAAACAACACCCAAAGAATTTATAAAACTTTTAGAATCATATCATTGAGAAAACTTGTTCTCATCGGGTTCGTAATTTTATTGGCTACCTCCCTGCAAGCCCAGACACCTTTCAAAAGGGTTTTGAAATTGATGGGAAGCCGCTTTGAAATTACTGTAGTGGCCAACTCTCAAAACGAGGCAGACCAATATATAGATCTGGCTGTTGATGAAATGAGTCGGATTGAAAAACTGATTTCCTCATGGGACCCAAAATCCCAAACATCCAAAATCAATGCCATGGCCGGGATAGAACCTGTTCAGGTGGACAAAGAGTTATTTGATTTAATCAAACGGGCTATTGGAATATCAAAAATTACTGATGGCGCCTTTGATATCACCTATGCTTCCATGGATAAAATCTGGAAATTTGATGGTAGCATGACCGAGATGCCTTCCCCGGAAGCCATTAAAAATTCGGTTTCAAAAGTGGGTTATCAGCACATCGTTTTGAATGAAAAGGAGCTTTCGGTTTACCTGGATCAAGAGGGGATGAAAATTGGCTTTGGCGCTATAGGAAAAGGCTATGCCGCAGATGTAGCCAAAAATTTATTAATAAGTAAAGGCGTTGTGTCTGGAATCATCAATGCCTCTGGCGATATGAATACTTGGGGAAAACAACCCAATGGAGAGCCATGGCAAGTGGCTATCACCAATCCTATGGACAAAGATAAAGCGTTTGGACTATTGCCAATCGAGCATGGAGCTGTCGTAACTTCTGGGAATTATGAAAAATTTGTCACCTTCAATGGTATCAGATATACCCATATTATTGACCCCAGAACTGGGTACCCTGCTACTGGTATTATAAGTGCCACCGTATTTGCACCCAAAGCCGAACTGGCTGATGCCTTGGCAACTTCCATTTTTGTTATGGGAAAAGAAGTTGGATTAAATCGAATCAATCAATTACCACAAATTGAATGTATTATCGTGGACGAAAACGGCCATGTTTTTACCTCAAAGAACATTAAAATTAATTAGTAGCTATGAAAAAATTAGGTCTTGCTATTGTTATTCTTTCAACTGTCACTTCTTGCATGACCGTTAAGGAATATGAAAAAATAAACATCAACGATCCAGATATGGCCCTTTCGGACAAACCTGCAGATCGTAACGTGACCACCTTCCACTCCTACAGAGAAGCCGCTTCTGGAGCCAACGGAGGAAAAACAGGAGGCGGTTGCGGATGTAATTAACCTTAATTCAAAAAAAGATGACAATTAAATCTCTCATATTTACCTCTGTAATCAGTCTGGGATTTGGAAGAGTTGTACAAGCACAAAACTCGCCCGTTTCAGATTCTACAAGAGTTTACAAAAAAAGAGTTCTTGAAAGTACTGAAGTGGATATTTTAAGCAGTTACTACAGTCAAGACGGAGACAATGCCGCCGTTTCAGGAGGTATCGGAACCGAAGAACTTACCGATGCAACAGGAACCATCATTGTGTCAATTCCACTTAATGATGATGATGTACTGACTATTGATGCCGGAATTTCAGCATATACTTCTGCTTCTTCAAGTAATATCAATCCATTTGACAGTAACGATCCGGCAGATCCTTTCACAGCAAGTTCTGGAGCATCCTCAGGCGACATTTGGGTTAACGGAAATATTGGTTACAGTCATTCTTCAGATGATAGAAATACCATTTATTCAGGAAAAGTATCGGTAGCCTCAGAATTTGATTATTTCTCTTTGGGATTTGGTGGAAGCATCACCAAATTATTTAAGGAGAAAAATACCGAACTGAGTTTACATGCTAGTGTCTATCTAGATACTTGGAAAATACTATACCCGTATGAATTAAGGCCATTTGCTGATAACGGACCAGGTTTGAATGATGAATTTTATCAGGGTCGCATCATTACAGGTAATCCAGATTATGCCCCCTCTTTACATGAAATAGATAGCAAGGGACGAAACTCCTATTCCGGTGGATTGAACTTTTCACAGATATTGTCAAAAAATATGCAGGGGTCCATCGCTTTGGATGTGGTAAAACAACAAGGCCAATTAGGAACGCCTTTCCAAAGGGTTTACTTTGCCGATGTAGCCAATTCCTATATTGAGAATTTTCAATTAGCCGACGATATCGAACAATTACCGGATTCGCGATTCAAAATAGCCGTTGGTGGCCGTTTGCACTACTTCATCAATGAATTCCTGGTACTGCGTACCTATTACCGCTATTATTCTGATGATTGGGGAATCAGTTCACATACCGCCAGTTTGGAAGTGCCAGTTAAGATATCAGATAAATTTACGCTTTACCCTTCATATCGCTATTACAATCAAACCGCCGCTGATTATTTTGCACCTTACGAAACCCATTTATCCACTCAAAACTATTATACCTCAGATTATGACCTTTCAAAATATTCGGCCAACCAATACGGTTTTGGAGTCTCATACACCGATATTTTCACCAAGGCCCATATTTGGAAGTTTGGTTTAAAAAGCGTCGACTTAAAATACTATCATTACGACAGAAACACATCCTTTAATTCTAATATCATTACGGTGGGTGTAAAGTTTGTTCAGTAGATATTCAAATTAGGTTGTATGGGTGTAATTTCTTATTATTATGAGAAATTAGCATCTCATGAAAAACAAATATATGGGGCTAGGTGTCGCTCTAGGCGTTGGATTAGGCACCCTTATTGGCTCTCTCTTTGATCAAACAAGTGTTGGACTAGCCATTGGAATTGCCATAGGCATTTCATTTGGATTGATGATGGATAGGAGAAAAAAGAAATAAAATAACGTTCAAAGTCATTTCTTTTCTCTTTAATCATTTCTTGTTCTAAACTCTAAAGATCACTTTTATGAATATATATATCATCGCGGCCATTCTGGTTTCCCTGTCAGCCGTATTCGGTTATATCAATACTCGATTTATTAAATTACCCAATACCATTGGTCTCATGCTTGTGACCATCATCTTTACCTTTTTTGCCTTTTTGGTAGGCTATTTTGATGATACCATACTAGATGCGGAAACAAATTTTGTGAAACAAATTGATTTTGAAACAGTTCTAATGGACGTCATGTTGAGCTTTCTGTTGTTTGCCGGAGCTTTACATACCAATTTCGAACAACTAAAAGTACAACGCTGGCCGATATTATTATTCTCTACGTTAGGCGTTGTTACTTCCACATTTTTGATAGGTGGTTTGACCTATGGCTTACTGGCATTATTGGATTTTAATATCCCATTTATATACTGCTTACTTTTTGGCGCCCTAATTTCCCCCACCGATCCCATTGCTGTTTTGGGTATATTAAAACAAGCAGGTGCTCCAAAAAAATTGGAAACCAAAATCGTAGGTGAATCGCTGTTCAATGATGGTGTGGGTGTTGTTGTATTTCTAACCATTTTCAAAATTGCTTCTGGAGGAACCGATATTGAAGTTGGCGAAGTGTTGCTCCTATTTGTTGAAGAAGTATTTGGTGGTATTTTATTAGGTGGTGTTTTAGGGTTTATAAGCTACCGACTCATGAAGTCTATTGATAATTATGATATAGAAGTGATTATAACGTTAGCTGCAGTGATGTTGGGTACGGTTATCGCACAACAATTACATGTATCTGCCCCTTTGGCTATGGTTACTGCTGGCTTAATTGTAGGTAATGACACCGTTAGAAAACATACCATGTCTGAAATCACCGAAACCTATGTGGATAAGTTTTGGGAGCTTATTGACGTTCTTTTAAACAATATCTTATTTGTATTAATTGGATTGGAAATCTTAATTCTATCAGTTGAAAAAAACTACGTTCTTGCGGGCATATTAATGATCCCTATAGTGTTAGCTTCAAGGTTTCTATCACTATTGATTCCGGTAAATGCTCTGAAGAAAAAACTTGATTTTGTTCCTAACACCAATTTGGTGATGACTTGGGGCGGATTACGGGGAGGAATATCCATCGCCTTGGCTTTGTCGCTTTCTCAAGATATGCACCGTGATTTGTTTTTAGTGATTACCTATGCCGTGGTGGTATTTTCAATCGTGGTACAAGGCTTGAGTGTAGGAACCTTGATTAAAAAATTAGGAATTAATGTGGAGCCTTCTGAGGGTGGACATTAAAAAAATTCAGAACTAGAAAACGAATTGTAAAAAAAGTTTAAAACTTAGATACTTGAATCAATAATCAACATTGAATGAATCATAATCAGTTTTACTAACAAAAGATTTATATTTACACTTCAAAATTCCATTTTAATATAATCACAATTGTGTTGTGATTTCTATAAACAACTGATAACCGTCCCAATGAAATTAAAAACCTATCTATTAAGCATCTTATTATTTTCATTTTTAATCAATAATATGTCTGGTCAAACTGAACAAACAAATTTTGATTATGGAGAAATCGATAATAATATTTATAAGAATTCATTTTTCAACTTTACGATTAATATACCAACTGATTGGGCCATTCAAAATAAGGAACAAATTGAAGCCATGAAAAGGCACGGAGAAGCTTTAATGGCTGGTGACAACGCGCAAATGAAAGCTATCCTGAAGGCCTCCGAAATTAATTCTGCCATCCTTTTAGGGGCATTCAAATATGAGCTTGGATCAGCAGTAGAATACAATCCAGGAATAAGTATCGTGGTAGAAAATATAAAAAATTTCCCGGGGATAAAAAGTGGAAATGAATATTTATATCAGGCTCGAAGAATCATGAAAAACTCTCAAATTAAGTATGACCATATTGATGAGGAATTTGAAAAAATTGAAATTGATGGTCTAGAATTTTACCGTATGAATGCCGAAATGAACTATATGGAACTAAACATTAAGCAAATATACTATTCAACTACTTTAAACGGATTTGGGTTTTCAATCATTGTGTCTTTTGTTAAGGAATCTAATAAGGAAGAATTGATGAATATTTTAAATACAATAAAATTTAGAGATTAAATAAAAGAAGATAGTCCAATCCTTAGGTGAATTTGATAATTTCATTATTTATTTCAAAATATTGCTAACCATATGTTATAAAAAAACCCATCTGAATTGATGGGTTTAATATTATATCTTTAAACAAGTTTAAACGACAACTTCCCCGTACAAATCAAAATCAGCGGCATCCGTAATTTTTACTTTGGTAAATTCTCCTGTTTTCAAATAAGTTGTTGAAGCATCGATTAACACTTCGTTATCGACATCTGGTGAATCAAATTCGGTTCTTCCCACAAAATAATTCCCTTCTTTTCTGTCTATTACCACCTTAAATTCTTGACCAATTTTTTCCTGATTCAGTTCCCAAGAAATTTGTGATTGAATCTCCATAATCTCATTGGCGCGATCTTGCTTAACTTCTTCTGGCACATCATCTTCTAAATTAAAGGCATGTGTGTTTTCCTCATGCGAATAGGTAAAACAACCCAAACGCTCAAAACGCATTTCTTGAACCCATTGTTTCAATTCTTGAAAATCCTCCTCAGTTTCCCCCGGGTATCCAACAATTAGAGTCGTTCTTATGGTCATTCCTGGAACTGCCTTTCTAAATTCTTGAAGCAGTTTGGTGGTCTTCTCTTTGGTGGTACCACGTCTCATACTTTTTAAGATGTGATCAGAAATATGTTGTAGAGGAATATCAATATAATTACACACTTTCTCCTCACGGTTCATGACTTCCAATACATCCATTGGAAATCCCGTAGGGAAGGCATAATGCAAGCGAATCCATTCAATTCCTTCCACTTTTACCAAAGCTTCCAATAACTCAGCTAAATTGCGCTTTTTATAAAGATCCAGGCCATAATATGTTAAATCCTGTGCAATCAGTATCAACTCCTTAACGCCACTTGCTGCCAATTTTTCTGCTTCAATGACCAAATCTTCAATAGGTGTGCTTTTGTGCTTTCCTCTCATAAGCGGAATCGCACAGAAACTACACGGACGGTCACAACCCTCAGCAATTTTTAAATAGGCAAAGTTTTTTGGAGTGGTTGTCAAGCGCTCTCCAATCAGCTCATGCTTGTAATCTGCTCCAAGTGCCTTTAATAATTGAGGAAGTTCTGTGGTACCAAAATATTGGTCCACATTTGGAATTTCCTTTTGTAAGTCTGGTTTATAGCGTTCACTTAAACAACCGGTCACAAAAACCTTATCCACCTCACCTGCTTCCTTTTTCTGCATAAACTCCAAAATGGTGTTGACGCTCTCTTCCTTGGCATTATTAATAAAACCACAAGTGTTTATAACAACGACATTTCCCTCTTCTTCATGAACAACTTCCTTCCCACTTGCCTTTAATTGTCCCATCAAAACCTCACTGTCGTAAACATTTTTACTACAGCCTAAGGTTACCACATTGATTTTATTCTTTTTAAGTGACTTGGTTCTCATAATAAATTTTAAGGATGCAAAGATACAACCTTAATTAAACCTTTTATATTTTTATACATCTAAATGTAAAACATTGTTATGAAGCGCCTTATCTACCTATTTTTAATCTTATCCCTATATGTATTTGGTTGTCAATCGTATGACGACGCACCCAATACAGACCCAGAAAACAATCTTCCCGAAACTCAAGATCTTTATTTCCCGCCTTTGAATTCTGAAGAATGGGAATCTATTCCTCCAACTTCATTGGGGTATCATGACAGTCAAATTCAACCCTTGTTGGATTTTTTAGAAGAAAAAAACACCAAAAGCTTTATCATGCTCCACCATGGTAAAATTGTGCTGGAAGCTTACATGAATGGTCACCAAGCAGGTACGCCATGGTATTGGGCAAGTGCCGGTAAAACACTATCTGCAACGGTTGCCGGCATCGCACAAGATCAAGGCTTTTTAAATATTGAAACACCTGTTTCCAATTACTTGGGAACTGGATGGACTAGTGCCCCTATGGAAAAAGAAAATTTAATAACCAACAAGCACCTCCTTACCATGACCTCGGGTCTGGATGACAGTTTGAGTGATGATGTCTCTCCAGAAAACTTGCAATACCTGGCAGACGCTGGTAGCCGATGGGCCTACCACAATGTTTATGTGAAAATTCAGGATGTGGTTGCAGCTGCCACAAACCAAAATTGGGACACCTATTTTGAAAATCAATTGAAAAATAAAGTAGGGATGTCGGGAAGTTGGATTGATCTGGACAATTTAAATGTCTATTTCAGTAACACAAGAAGTATGGCTAGGTTTGGACTAATGATTTATGCCAATGGAAAATGGGAGAATGAACAAATCGTTTCAGAATCCTATTTACAACAAGCGACCAACACCTCACAAGACATTAATTTAGCTTACGGGTATTTATGGTGGTTAAATGGTAAGTCTAGTTTTCATCTGCCTCAATCGCAATTAGAATTTCCAGGAGAGCTTATTCCTAATGCACCAGCCGATATGTATGCTGGTCTAGGGAAAAATGACCAAAAGATATATGTTGTTCCCAGTGAGCAATTGGTCATTATAAGAATGGGAGAATCTGCCGATGACAGTAATTTTGCCTTATCTAATTTTGACAATGACTTATGGGAAAAGATAAATGCGGTGATTCAGTAGTTAGTTTCTATTTTCAAAAGGAATTACGGTGCCTTTTTCAAGATAGTCTTTAAGTCCGTTGAGTAACATGCCCCAACAAAACGAAGAGAATTTTAGGTGATCGTTCATCTCGGGCCAATTGACATGACTAAACTTGACATAGGTTCCTTGGTCGTGTTCTTGTAAATCAAATCCAAAAGTAGTAGGATCCCAATCCTTGTCACTCTTGGTCATTTTAATATGGAAAGAATTATTTGGTTCACAAACCACTACTTCACCATACCAATCATACGCATCAGTAAAATTCAAATTGTAGGTTGTCCCAAGTTTTGGTTCGCCAGAACTTTTTAGAGGCCACCAATTATCCAAATGTTGTGGTTGTGACACAGCGTCATACACCTCTTTTTGTGGAGCTTTAATAATGAAGTTATGATATATGGAATGAGATGACATAAGCAACTATTCCTTTAAAGATACAAAATTCTTTACTTGAAAAATGAATCTACAAATTCATACTTATTGAAAACTTGAAGATCTTCAATTCCTTCACCCACGCCTATATACTTCACTGGGATTTTAAATTGATCAGAAATTCCTATCACCACACCGCCTTTAGCAGTTCCATCCAATTTGGTAACAGCTAATGAGGTAACCTCTGTAGCAGCGGTGAATTGTTTGGCCTGTTCAAAGGCATTTTGACCTGTAGAACCATCCAAAACAAGTAGAACATCATGAGGTGCATCACCCACCACTTTTTGCATCACGCGCTTCACTTTGGTGAGCTCGTTCATCAAATTCACTTTATTGTGCAAACGACCTGCCGTATCTATAATAACGACATCAGCATTTTGGTTGACCGCGCTTTGTAAAGTATCAAAAGCTACCGATGCCGGATCGCTTCCCATGGCTTGCTTTACAATAGGTACATCTACCCTATCTGCCCATACCTGAAGTTGGTCAATAGCGGCTGCCCTAAACGTATCTGCGGCACCCAAGACCACCTTCAATCCTTTCTTCTTAAATTGGTAAGCCAATTTACCAATGGTTGTGGTTTTTCCAACACCATTGACACCTACCACCATCATGACATAAGGTTTCTTATTTTCAGGAACAACAAATTCGGTAGCTTCTCCATAGTTGGTTTCACTCAACAAGGCCGCAATTTCTTCTCTAAGGATTTGATTAAGCTCATCGGTACCAAGATATTTATCTCTAGATACACGTTCTTCAATACGTTCAATGACCTTAAGCGTCGTATTTACACCCACGTCACTTGTTACCAATACTTCTTCAAGATTATCCAAAACATCATCATCTACTTTGGACTTTCCAGCTACAGCTTTGCTTAATTTATTTAAAAATGAAGTTTTGGACTTTTCAAGTCCCTTATCTAAAGTTTCCTTTTTTTCTGAAGAAAATATTTTTTTAAAAAAACTCATGGTCTGTTGATTATTGGCAATAAGCAAGTCAAAATGCTTGCCTAATTTTCAAAAGTGAAAATTTGTCATTAGTTGAAGAGCAAATATAAAACAAAAGCAGCTTTCAAAATATTGAAAGCTGCTTGTATATCTTAAAAAACTTACTGCTTGGTTTAGTTTTGTTTGCTTAACCAATCGTTAACTTCTTCAGGAGTCATAATTGATTCTACAAATGTATATGCCCCACTCTTAGGAGATTTAACCATTTTGATAGCTTTAGTTAATCTCTTAGATCCTGTTTGTAATGATGCTACTGATTTCTTTGCCATGATTCAAATGTTCTTTGAAATTTTTACAAAATGTAAAAAATCCTAATTATTTAATTTCTTTATGAATTGTCATACGCTTAAGAATTGGATTAAATTTCTTAATCTCCATTCTATCTGGCGTATTCTTTTTGTTCTTAGTAGTAATGTAACGAGAAGTACCTGGCATTCCAGACTCTTTATGCTCTGTACACTCTAATATAACCTGTATTCTATTCCCTTTCTTTGCCATTGTAGGTGTTTTTTCGCGTTATCTATTATTTTAAATATCCTTTAGCTTTCGCTTGTTTGATAGCGGCAGAAATACCAATTCTGTTGATCGTTTTCAAAGCGGCTGTAGAAACCTTTAAGGTTACCCACTTATCTTCTTCAGGAATATAAAAACGTTTTTTGATCAAATTTGCATCAAATTTACGTTTTGTTTTATTCATCGCGTGAGAAACATTGTTCCCAACCATTGCTTTCTTACCAGTAAGTTCACAAACTCTAGACATCTTTTTCTGACTTTAAATTGTTCTTATTTCAAAACAGGGTGCAAATTTAGTAAAACTTATCTATATCAACAAACTAATATTATTACTTTTTTAAAATTTCTTTATGTAATAATTCCAAAGCTTTATTTGCAGCCTTATTTATAACCCGTTCCCGATGGCTCCCAAAATGAAATTCATGCGTCAAAACCCCTTGTTTAGTGGCAATAGCAATAAATACCGTCCCCACTTCTGCTTCTGAGTCTCCTTTATCTGGACCTGCATTACCCGTGGTGGCTATAGCGTAATCTGTATTAAAAAGTAGTCGAGCTCTTTCTGCCATGGCTTGGGCTACCTCGGCACTCACTACCGAATATTTTTTAATCAATTCTTCCGAAAGCCCCAAAACCTTCACCTTGGTTTCCGTCGCATAAGTCACCACACTTCCCTTAAAATAGTGGGAAGCTCCCGGATGTGCTGTAAACATTTCAGCAATTTTTCCACCTGTACAGCTTTCGGCAGTTGCTATTGTTTGATGGTTTGCCTCTAAAGCCCCACCTATTAGTTCCTCAATACTTCCATCGTTCTCAAATCCTACAAACACATCTTCTATTTGAGGCATCAACAAATCGATTTGTTGCTTGATCTCATTTTGGATTATGGTTTTATCCATTCCCTTTGCGGAAAGACGTAATCGAACCCTTCCCAAATTTGGCAAATAGGCCAACTTGACAAACTTAGGTAAATGGTCTTCCCATGTTTCAATTCGTTCTGCTAAAGCACTCTCCCCTATACCGTGGGTTAGAACTGTTTGATGTTCTATATATGGAAACTTAAATTTCCTTCGGAGTCTTGGCAATACCTCATCAGTCATTAAAGCCTTCATCTCAAATGGCACTCCAGGCATGGAAACAAATACTTTCCCATTCCTTTCCAACCACATACCGGGAGCACTCCCGTTTACATTCATTAAAGCGGTTGCTTTTGAAGGCACAAGAGCTTGATCGATATTAACCTGAATCAGCGGTTTTTTTATATAGGTATCCCAGATGCGACGAATGTTTTCAAGAACAGCTTCATCCCTAATTAAGGTGTCATCAAAATACTCTGCAATAGTTTTTTTGGTAATATCGTCTTTGGTGGGTCCCAGTCCACCAGTAATCAAAATAATATCGGCATTCTCCTCAGCTTCAGCTAAAGCCTTTAGAATATGTTCCCGATCATCTTGAACAGAGGTGATTTGATATACCGAAACCCCTATCTGATTAAGGGCTTTACTAATAAATGCGGAATTGGTATCAACGATTTGGCCGATTAAAATCTCATCGCCAATGGTAATAATTTCTGCTTGCATGGGTTACAATCCAAAATCGGACTTGATTTCCTCAACAGCTTGGTCAACGGCAGTCAAAACAATGTCCAACTCATCCGATATATCCAAACCCGTTTTTTCAAACTTTCCCCAATCCTGAACTTCAATCAAGTTTGACAAAACACCCAATTCAAACAAATCTACGGTTGGTTTCATTTTATGGGCAGCCTGATAAGCCGTATAATAATCTTTTTCTGCTACTGCTTTTTTCAATCGTTCAGCATCTTCTGGAACTTCCTCCAAAAAAGCTGCAGCCAATGCAGCAACAAAATCTTCATCGCCATCGGCCATTTCCCTTACTCTATATAATTTATAATGCGCTTCCATAGTTATTTTACAGTTACGGTAAACATAGGTTGATTACCAATGTAACCTATTAATTCATCATTCGCTTCTACTTTACTCACACCGGCAGGTGTTCCTGTAAAGATAATATCTCCAATTTTTAAAGTGAAATATTTGGACACATATTCTATTATCTCATCAATTTTCCAGAGCATAAGACTCGTATTGCCCTCTTGCACCTTATTTCCGTTTTTGGTTAATGAAAACGAGACTTCATTCAAGTTTTCAAATTGCTCTTTTGGCAACCAGTCTCCTATAACGGCAGCGCCATCAAACCCCTTAGCCTTTTCCCACGGCAATCCTTTGGATTTTAATTGTGCCTGCAAATCTCTAGCCGTAAAATCAATTCCCAAACCTATTTGGTCATAATATTTATGAGCAAATTTTTTATCGATATGTTTTCCTACTTTACTGATTTTTACAAGAATTTCAACTTCATGATGTACGTCATCAGAAAAATCAGGAATAAAAAAGGGGTGTTTAGCAGGCAAAATAGATGTATCTGGCTTCATAAAGATGACCGGATCTGTTGGTCTTTCATTTGCCAACTCTGCAATATGATCGGTGTAATTTCTACCAATACAAATGAGCTTCATTCTAACTCAATTTATTATTAAAGTTTCTCAATTTAATAGCTGTTAGCACTTTTTTGGTATACAACGGAAAATCGGCATTTAACAACCAACCAAAATAGCCTGGTTCTTCTGTAAGTACGTCCTCGACTCTTTTGCCCTTATGTTTCCCAAAGGAAAAGCACTCCTCTCCTTTTTTATTAAAGGCAATAAAACCTGCAAAATCGGCATATTGTTTTCTGGAGCTAAACTCGGCTAAAAACTTCATGTCATTTTCCAAGGCTTCATAACGCTCTACTTGAGCCTTTAAAACCTCATAAGTTGCTTTGGTATCTGCTTCAGCACTGTGGGCATCCTCTAAGTTTTTATCACAATAGAATTTATAGGCTGCACTAAGTGTGCGTTGTTCCATTTTATGAAATATAGCCTGAACATCCACGGCCAATCTGTTTTTCATATCAAAATCTACTTCAGCCCTAAGCATCTCTTCGGCCAACAATGGAATATCAAACCTATTGGAATTAAAACCTCCCAAATCGGCATCTTTAATCATTTGACTCACCTCCTTGGCAATTTCTTTAAAGGTAGGCTTATCTGCTACATCAGCATCTGAAATACCATGTACTTTAGTTGTTTCTGCAGGAATAGGAATGGTTGGATTGACCAACTGTGTATAAATATCCTCCTTGCCGTTTGGATGGACTTTTAGAATGGAAATCTCAACAATTCGGTCTTTTGAAATATTGATTCCTGTTGTTTCTAAATCAAAAAAGCAAATAGGTTTGTTTAATTTAAGAGACATGCTACAATTTTTGGTAAAGATAAATAAATAAAAAGGCCTTAATCAACATTAAGGCCCTATATATTCTAAATTTAAATCTCTCGATTAGGATCCCAAGCTTCCAAATAATTTTTTACGGCTTGAACAAATTGTCCTCCCAGAGCTCCATTCACCACTCGGTGATCATAAGAGTGCGATAAGAACATGCGGTATCTAATACCAATAAAATCACCTTCTGGTGTTTCTACCACAGCTGGCACTTTTCTAATAGCTCCCAAAGCCAATATCCCTACTTGAGGTTGATTGATAATAGGCGTTCCCATGACACTACCAAAGGTTCCTACATTTGTAACTGTGTAAGTTCCCCCTTGAATTTCGTCTGGCTTTAATTGATTCAATCGAGATCTATTAGCCAAGTCATTGACTTTTTTAGTCATTCCTACCAAGTTCAATTGGTCAGCATCCTTGATCACTGGAACAATTAAGTTGCCATCAGGTAAAGCTGCCGCCATCCCTAAGTTGATATGTTTCTTTTTAATTATTTTATCATCTTGAACAGAAATGTTCATCATTGGAAAATCTCTAAGAGCCTTTGCAATAGCTTCCATAAAGATTGGTGTAAACGTCAAGTTTTCGCCTTCACGCTTAGCAAAACTGTCTTTAACCTTTTTACGCCAGTTCCAAATTTTGGTTACGTCGGCTTCAATAAAACTTTGAACATGGGCAGAGGTTTGCACCGACTGAACCATATGATGTGAAATGAGTTTCCCCATTCTCGTCATTTCAATTACTTCATCATCTCCTGAAGGAATTGGAGCTGGTTTAGGAGTTTCCTTAACAGGTTCTGATTTTTGAGGAGCAGAAACAGCTTGCTGTTTTACTGGCGTCGCATCAGTTCTATTTTCCAAATAACTTAAAATATCATTTTTGGTAACGCGACCGTCTTTTCCTGTTCCTGGTAAGGCATCCAGTTCCTCTTGTGAAATATTTTCTTTTTGAGCTATATTTTTCACCAAAGGTGAGTAAAAACGATCTCCAGATGAAATTACTGGTGCTGCCGTATCTTTTGCCACCTCAACGGTTTGATTAATTTCAGACACTACATCAGCATCAACACCTTCCTCGGCTTCAACTTGGGTCTCTTCCTTTTTTGGTGCACTTGCTTCCCCTTCGGTTTCAATAATGGCGATAGTCTGCCCTACTTGGACAACCTCATCGGCTTCAAATAATTTTTCCACCAAAACTCCATCCACCTCACTAGGGACTTCACTATCTACTTTATCAGTTGCAATTTCCAATACTGCCTCATCGGCTTCAATGGTATCACCAACTTCTTTTAACCAAGATGTGATGGTTGCTTCTGCAACACTTTCACCCATTTTAGGGAGCTTTAATTCGAATTTTGCCATATCCTCAATAAAATGATGTTTTTTTATTTTTCGACTGCAAAATTACTGAAAAAATATCCAATTCACTGAAATTTTGCTAATCATTATTTTTTAAATAGATTAATTCGCCCCGATTTTTTGAGCTATTACTACCTACTAAGTAGTGTGATTTTTGCATTAAAAACTTAAAGGTAAGACTTTTACTTTCCCGCCACTCCAAAAGAAATCCTATAATTTCCTTAAATGTCAAAAAGTCTGTATCAAACACTACTTCATCCTCTTCCTGCAAATTCCCTATATCTTCCAACAACTTTAACGGTTTATTCAATTTCTGCCTTAAGTCTGAAGGAATTTTATCAGAAAACAGTACATAACGCTCCACTTGTTTCTTCTCTTCTTTGGGTTCTCGCCTCATTAAAAAGGCCAATTTGATGCCCAACCAAACAACGGCGTTAAACAACGGGTTCTTTTTAAAATGCTTTTGATAAAAAATCTGCATTGCTCCATAGAACCTTTTGGCATAATGTAAATTCTTTAATGTACTTTCTCCCTTAAAATGAATGACAGTAGTATCACCAAAATAAAAGTTTTGATACCCTTTCTTTATCGCCTTATAAGAAATATCCACATCTTCTCCATACATAAAATAATCTTCATCAAATCCGCCTATATCTTGATATACCTCTCGCTTTAAAAACATAAATGCCCCCACCAAAATAGGCACCACTCCTTGCTGGGTTTCCTCCAATTGATTGGCGTAATAGGCATTGGATTTTCCAATCATTTTTTTCAAAGCAACAAAAGGTTTCGGAGTATTTCTTTTGCTTTCTGGCAGAAATTTACCTTTCCCATCTATTAATCTGCAGCCTACAATACCGAGATTTTCTTTAGAATCAGAAAAGGATAATAGCTTCTCAAAAGTATCTTCTGCAACAACCGTATCTGGATTAAGAATACAGATAAACTCTCCCTGAGCCTGCTCCACTCCAATGTTATTCCCTTTTGAAAACCCTACATTTTCTTTATTTTCAATAAGCTTTACATTAGGAAATAGTTTTTTAACCATCTCGCAACTCTCATCTGAAGACTGATTGTCCACCACAATAATTTCGGCATCCATATGCCTAATAGCGGACTCCACACTTTTTAGACATAATTCTAAAAAATAGCGAACATTATAGTTTAATATGACAACTGAAAGTTTCAAAAATGTGGTGTTACGATTTTATAGACACCTCAAAAGGAATACGGTTTATGATACTTCTTCCCAAAGTAATTTCATCTGTGTATTCCAATTCATTCCCTACTGAAATTCCTCTAGCAATTGTAGTTGTTTGAACTTCGTAGTCCTGAATTTGCTTATAGATGTAGAAATTTGTGGTATCGCCTTCCATAGTAGATCCCAAAGCAAAAATAAGCTCTTTCACCTCACCCTGCTTTACCTTATCTACCAAAGGTTGAATATTAAGATCATTGGGGCCAATACCATCCATAGGAGAAATTTTACCTCCCAATACGTGATAAAGCCCTTTAAAGGAGCTGGTATTCTCAATGGCCATGACGTCGCGTATATCTTCCACCACACAAATAATCTCTGGATTTCTGCGGGGATTGGAACATATATCGCACAATTCCGTATCACTGATGTTATTGCAGCTTTTACATAGTTTAATTTGCTGTCTCAGCGATTTTAGGGCATCTGCCAATTGTATTGTTTGCCCCTCTGGCTGTCTCAATAAATGCAAGACCAACCTTAGCGCTGTTCGCTTCCCTATGCCCGGTAATTGTGACATTTCGTCAACAGCTTTAGCCAACAATTTTGATGAAAATTCCATAAGTGCGAAGTTACAACTTTACATTAAAGAAATACTTATACATTTGTAATTTGTAACCAGGAATTCTTAGCTTGATGTCGCCCATTGTTATTGCCAGTCTTATATTAGGTTATTTTATTGTTTTAATCGCCATTTCCTATTTTACAGGAAAAGAAGACACCAACGAAGCCTTTTTTAAAGCCAACAAATCAGCCCCTTGGTATTTGGTTGCTTTTGGTATGATTGGAGCTTCTCTTTCTGGAGTCACCTTTATTTCGGTCCCTGGTGCCGTTGAAGACAAACAATTTGGTTACATGCAAGTAGTTTTTGGCTATTTGTTTGGTTACATAGCCATAGCTTATGTACTCTTACCCATTTATTACAAACTCAATCTGACTTCCATATACACCTATTTAAGGGACCGTTTTGGAAACGTTTCTTATAAAACAGGTGCCATTGCTTTTTTGGTTTCTAGGATTGTAGGAGCTGCTTTCAGGCTCTTTTTGGTAGCCAATGTCATGCAACTATTGATTTTTGATCAGTTCAACATTCCTTTTGTGGTAACCGTATTGATTACCATAGGTCTTATTTGGCTTTATACTTTTAGAGGAGGAATAAAGACCATTATTTTCACCGATACCCTACAGACCCTATTCATGCTGGTCTCAGTTATTGTTACCATCATTTTTGTGGCTAGTAAAATGAACCTAAATGGCATTGGAGATATTTACCAAACGGTGGTTGCTAGCCCTATGAGCAAAATGTTTTTCTTTGATGACATTAACGATGCCCAATATTTTGTAAAAAGCTTTTTATCTGGAATGTTTATCACCATTACCATGACTGGTTTGGATCAGGACATGATGCAGAAAAATTTGACCTGTAAAAATCTAAAAGAAGCACAAAAGAACATGATATCCTTTAGTGTGATCTTGATTTTTGTGAATCTTCTTTTTTTAACCTTGGGACTATTATTGACCCAATATGCGAGACAAAATGGCTTTGATGTCAACAAAGATGATTTATTCCCTACCATTGCTATGTTACCAGATATCGGACTGGCCATTTCCGCCTTTTTTATTCTTGGTTTGATTGCCTCGGCATACTCCAGTGCCGACTCAGCTTTAACATCCTTGACAACCTCCTTTTGCATTGATATTATAGAATTGGATAAAAAACCGCAATCCAAACAAAAAGATATTAGAAAGATTGTTCATGTGTGCATGAGTCTTGTCTTAGTATTGGTCATTCTTATTTACGACCTCATTTTTAAAGATGTATCTGTTATCTGGGAACTTTTTAAAGCCGCTGGTTACACCTATGGACCACTATTAGGATTATTCGCTTTTGGTATTTTCACCAAGCAACAAATTAAAGATCACTGGGTATGGATCATAGCCATAGTAGCCCCGATTCTTTCCTATTTTATCAACCAATATTCCACCGTCATGTTTAATGGTTATCAAATAGGATTTGAAATTTTGATCATCAACGGGTTGTTGATGTTTTTGGGCTTAGTACTGATTCGTAGAAAGGAGCACTAAAGTACAAGACGCCTCAAAAGGAATCTTTGCCTCTCTTAATATTTGATATAGCTCTGGATTTTCGGTTCCTGGATTAAAAATAACCCGCTTCGGATTTAAGGAAACGATATAATTATAGTATGCCGTTTGATTTTTAGGACCAAGATATAATGTTATTGTATGGACATCATCATAAGGAACTAGCTCTGTTTCGATAGATATCCCAGACACTTGTCCTTCTCTTTTACCAAAAGCGACCACATCATATCCTCTATCTATTAGACGTTCCAATGCATAATTGGAATATCTGTTAGGTTTTGTCGATGCCCCCATCACTAAAGTTTTTTTGCTCATATGTTAAAGTGTTGTTAAGGATTTTTAAAGATAGTAACATCCATCCACAACAGACGTCTATACTTTAAACAATCAATCAAAAAATCGATCATCAAAGAATGAAATCATTTATTTTATTTCTTGGCTTGTTCATGTGTTTTACATTTACCTATAGCCAAACTTCAGTAAACTTATTGGATAAACAAGGACTCATTACCGGAAAAGTATTAGACTCCAAACTCCAACAACCCCTTCCCTATGTAACCATTGTAGTAAAAAACAAATCAGGTGTAACCATTACCGGAGGCATCACCGATGACAATGGCGACTTTAAAATCACATCCGTTCCTGATGGAGATTTGGTAGTAAGTGTGCAGTATATAGGATATAAAACCGTTTCAAGGAACATTACCATTGATAAAAACAATAAAAACATTGAGCTAGGTAATATTCTCCTAGAGGAAGAAGCAACGAGTCTCAATGAAGTGACTATCGTGGCCGAAACTTCTACAATCGAACAAAAAGTAGACAGAAAAGTGATCAATGTGGGAAAAGATTTAACTACTTCTGGGGTATCGGCTTCTGATATCATGAACAACATCCCATCGGTGAGCGTGGATCAACAAACTGGAAACATTAGTTTAAGAGGGAATGAAAATGTAAGAGTGATGGTAGATGGAAAACTTTCTAATGTGCCTGTGGCCCAACTTTTGAAACAAATCCCTTCCACATCCATTAAAAGCATTGAATTGATTACGAACCCTTCGGCTAAATACAATCCAGAGGGAATGAGTGGGATCATCAATATCATCCTTCATAAAAATACCAAACTTGGATTTAATGGAAATTTGAATTTTGGATTGACCAAAGAAATCAATGCGCGATTCAACAGCTCCATCGATATGAATTACCGAAATGGGAAATTTAATTTATATGGTAATTACGGAAACAATATTGGAAGCAACACCAATTACGGGACTATTTATAGAGCATTTAACGAGTCAGAACAGAATGTCAACTTCCTTAATAACAATAAATCCCATTTATATAAAGTTGGTTTGGATTTTTACATGAACGATAAAAACACGCTTTCGTTTTTTACCAATCAAAACCTTTATGACGGCAAAGGCAATGGAGTTACAACTATCTTTTATGACAATGCCCCTACAGAAATCCAAGATTCCAATGACGAAACAGATAATAATACCTCACAATATAACCTAGCCTATAAAAGGGAATTTAAAAAGGAAGGTGAGCAACTGGATATCGAAGTTGACTACAATGTTTTTGATCAAAACCAAACGGCCAACTTTGATTTCACCAATATTCCAACTACGGATTATACGGATCATGTGGATACCAATAGAGACCAAACAACTATTAACGTAGATTATGTCAATCCATTAAATGACAACACCAAATTGGAATTGGGAGGTGAAGTGCGTTTGTTTAATAGTGACATTTATTATGACTCCTCTGGGTTTACTTTTAATTCTGAAGGTAATATAGCCCCAACTCCAAGTACTGATTTTGATTATGGCAGAAACATCTATTCGGCCTATGCTACCTTTGGGAAGAACTACGAAAAATGGACCTATCAAGTTGGTGCTCGTTTTGAAAGTGTCACTGTTGATGCCGAGGCATTACGCTATACAGAATCAGGCACAGAAGTAATCCCTTTTGAGAATGATTACATCCAAGTGTATCCTTCAGCCTTTTTAACTTATAATCCTAGCGACAAAAATACTTATCAGTTAAGTTTTAGCAGACGTGTAGATAGACCTGGCTTACAACAAGTCAATCCCATTAGGGAATGGAGTACGCCTTTAATTTCCTCTTATGGGAATACAGAATTACAACCACAGTTTACGAACTCCATAGAAAGTAACTACACCCGAAAGCTTAAAAATGGTTCTTTGACGGCAGGTGTTTTTTACAGAATTATTGAAGACGAAATCAACCGTGCGGTTTTTATTGACCGATTAGATTTGGAAAAAGTCATCCTGTCTTATGATAACTTTAGCAACACCTCGGCTTATGGTCTAGAACTATCCAGTAATTACAGACCAACCAAATGGTGGAGCTTTAATGCCAGTTTTGATTTGTACTCCAGAAAACAAAAAGGCGTAACCGAAATCCTTTCAACAACGGTAGATAATGCAACCATTGATGATATTTCTACCCAAACAGTTACTGCAGACAATGTGGTATGGAATTTTAGAGTTTTCAATAATTTTAAAGTCACTAAACAACTTGCCTTATCGTTGTTTGCGATGTATCGTGGACGTGAAGAAGGCATTCAGCTTAACAGAAAACCCATGTATTTTGTTAATAGTGGGTTAAGGTATTCGTTTTTACAAGATCAACGTGCTACCTTTAGCTTTAATTACAATGACATATTCAACACCATGCAGTTTAGGTTTGACGGGGACACACCCTATCCATCTACTGGTGAGTTCAACTGGGAAAGCAATACCTGGAATGTCAGTTTAGCCTATAGATTTGGTGGTGGAAAATATAGAGCCTTAAGCAGAAAGCAACGTGACAATAACGTTAAATCTGGTGAAGGTGGATTTATGTAAGATATTTAATAGCCAATACATAATAGTTGATGGTTAGTGTTAATGTCAGGCTATTAAATAAGAAAACCCAAAGTGTCACTGCTTTGGGTTTTCGATTTGTATAAGGTTTGTTAAAACCTAGTTAAATGTGTTAATGTTTGAAATAATTTCAAGGTTTTACCGTCTATATAAATGAGTGATAAGTTTTAAGTAATTAAGGATTTATAGAACATTCTAATAAAACAGTTTCGTTTTATAAATTTAGTGTTAGTTAAGTTGGTTAATAGTGAAAAACCCGAGGTAATTTTAAAATGCCCCGGGTTTTTCTATTTATTTTAATTTTATTTTGAAATTTACCATTTTATAATGGCACTTCCCCAAGTGAAACCACTTCCAAAGGCTGCCAACACAACCGTATCTCCTTCCTTAATCTTCCCTTTTTCCCATGCCTCTGTCAAGGCAATTGGAATGGAAGCCGCAGTGGTATTTCCATATTTTTGAATGTTGTTGTAAACCTGGTCGTCAGACAATTTAAACTTCTTTTGAATGAATTGTGCAATTCTCAAATTGGCTTGATGCGGAATCAACATGTCAATATCCTGAGGCGTCAATTCATTTTTATTCAATCCTTCCATGATCACTTCACTAAAGCGAACCACTGCATTTTTAAAAACAAACTGTCCATTCATATACGGATAGTAGCTTTCATCCTGCTCACTGTTATCAGCCAATATATCGGTCACCCATCTTTTCCCCATTCCGGGAGCGATAAGACTTAATTCTTCAGCATGTTCCCCTTCAGAATGCAAGTGGGTGGATAATATTCCTTTTGTTGTATCCTCCGTTCTCGATAAAACGGCTGCTCCAGCCCCATCTCCAAATATCACCGAAACGCCTCGTCCTCGTGTGGTTTTATCCAAACCATGAGAATGAAGTTCGCTACCAATAACCAAAACATGTTTATACATCCCTGTTTTGATAAATTGGTCTGCCACAGATAATCCATAAACAAATCCAGAACATTGATTTCTCACATCAAGTGCTCCCACCGTTTTGATACCCAATTCCTTTTGAACAGTAACACCTGGACCTGGAAAGTAGTAATCAGGGCTTAAGGTCGCAAAGACAATAAAATCAATGTCATTTTTATCTATTCCGGCGCGTTCAATCGCAATTTTAGCTGCTTTAACGCCCATAGAAGAAGTTGTTTCCCCAGAACCGGGTTTCACCCAACGACGTTCTTGAATTCCAGTTCTTTCTTGAATCCATTCATCACTGGTATCCATCAATTGGGTCAAATCATCATTACTGACTACGTGGTCTGGCACATAATAACCTAACCCACTAATTTTTGAATTGTACATAAAATTTAGAACATATTTGCTTGTGCAATTTAATTAATTCACCCCTATTTTATCAATAAAACAAAAGCTATCGTTATGCATGCATAACATATACAAAATGTCACTTTGTCATCTTTTTTCGGTTGGTATTTTTTTTGACTACCACTTTTCGAAAATTATTAAAAAACAGAAATTAAATTTTAGATACTATGGCAAAAGGAAATATTAATGTTTCGGTTGAAAATATCTTTCCATTAATTAAGAAATTCCTGTACAGTGATCACGAAATCTTTTTGCGTGAGCTAATCAGTAACGCGACAGATGCGACTTTAAAACTAAAGCATCTTACAGGTATAGGAGAAGCCAAGGTTGAATATGGCAATCCTCTTATTGAGATAAAAGTAGATAAAGATCAAAAAACCCTTCACATCATTGACCAAGGTATTGGTATGACGGCAGAAGAGGTAGAAAAATATATAAACGAGGTTGCTTTTTCGGGTGCCGAAGAGTTTTTAAACAAGTATAAAGACTCTGCCAAAGATAGTGGCATCATTGGGCACTTCGGATTAGGTTTTTACTCAGCATTTATGGTGGCCAGTAAAGTTGAAATCATTACTAAATCTTATTTAGAAAATGAGGAAGCTGTACACTGGACTTGTGATGGGTCTCCAGAATTTACCCTTGAACCGCATGATAAAACCGAAAGAGGTACTGAGATCATTCTTCACATCAATGATGAAGACAAAGAATTTTTAGAAGATTCAAGAATTAGGGAGTTGTTGGTGAAATACAACAAGTTTATGCCTATTCCAATTAAGTTTGGAACAAAAACGGAAACCCTACCAAAACCAGAGGATGCTAAAGAAGATGAGCCAGCTCCAACCCAAGAGGTTGATGATATCATCAACAACCCAACTCCGGCTTGGACCAAACAACCAACCGATTTAGAAGATGAAGATTATAAAAACTTCTATCGTGAGCTTTACCCAATGCAATTTGAGGAGCCTTTGTTCCACATTCATTTGAACGTAGATTATCCTTTCAATTTAACGGGAATCCTTTATTTCCCTAAAATGACCAATGACCTAAACGTTCAAAAGGATCGGATTCAATTGTACCAAAACCAAGTGTTTGTTACCGATAATGTAGAAGGAATTGTTCCTGAATTTTTAACCATGTTGCGAGGGGTTATTGACTCTCCAGACATTCCTTTGAATGTTTCGCGTTCTTATTTACAGGCAGATGGTGCGGTTAAGAAAATTTCTTCTTACATCACCAGAAAAGTAGCCGATAAATTAAAATCTCTTTTCAACAACAATCGTGAAGATTTTGAAAAGAAATGGAATGACATCAAAATTGTTATTGAATATGGAATGCTTTCAGAAGAAAAATTCTTTGAAAAAGCTGAAGCATTTGCACTTTATCCAACAGTTGATGGAAAATATTATACATATGAAGAATTGTATAACGCCATTAAGGCCAAACAAACTGACAAGGACGATAAATTAGTCATCCTTTATGCCTCTGATAAAGATGCCCAACACAGTTATATTGAAGCAGCTCAAGCCAAAGGCTATGAAGTATTGTTCCTTGACTCACCTATTGTTTCTCACTTAATGCAGAAATTGGAAGGATCTAAGGAAAATATCACCTTTACTCGTGTGGATGCAGATCACGTTGACAATTTGATCAAAAAGGATGAAAATAAAATCTCTAAATTAACAGAAGACCAACAAAAGGAATTGGATGAGTTATTAAAAGAGGTAATTCCGGCGGAGAAGTTTACCGTGAAATTAGAGAACATGGATAGCGATGCTGCACCATTTATGATTACCCAACCAGAATTTATGCGTCGAATGAAAGAAATGCAAATGACTGGTGGTGGTATGTTTGGAATGGGTAACATGCCAGACATGTACAACCTAATTGTCAACACAAATTCAGAATTAGTTGGAGAAATCATTAGCACCAAAACCCGTAAGAAACAAGAACGTTTAATCAACCAAAGTTTGGATTTAGCGCGCTTGTCCCAAGGTTTACTTAAGGGTGAAGAATTGACTAACTTCATTAAAAGAAGTTATGAAATGATCAAGTAAATGGTCTTTACATAAATGAAAAATAAAAGCCACTTCCCAACGAAGTGGCTTTTTTATTGGCGACAGCCTCATTAAATAGCCCCCTTAACTCAACCAAAGGGAGCTTTTGCTAAGTATGGATTTTATCATGGGTAATTCTTGAATAGGTTTGAGAAACTTTAAATTTCTAAATCATGAAAAATCAATTTAACTTAAACATCAAAACACCTTGCCAAGAGAATTTCAATTCATTTAGAAAAACCCCTAACGGTGGATTTTGTCAATCCTGCAAGCACGAAGTAGTCGATTTTACGACTATGGACCATAAAGAAATCTCTCTTTACTTCAGTTCAAAAGAGAATAATAATACCTGTGGTAGATTTAAGCAATCACAATTAGCCGCTTTTACAATTCCGGTAAGCAAGACTAAGATTAATTTCTTTAAAGGCATTGGATTGGCTTGTATTTCCTTTTTCTCTCTACACAATTTACAAGCCCAAGATGTAATCAAACAAACAGACTCCATGAACAATAGCACCAACATTCAAAACCAGGTTGCAAATAATCCTATAACAGTTTCAGGTATGGTTACAGAAAATTCAATACCATTACCCGGTGTAAACATTCTTTTACAGGGAACGAACATTGGAACAACCTCAAATTTTGATGGGTATTTTGAGTTTCCTAAAAAATTAAAAAAAGGCGATGTGCTTTTGTTTAGCTTTATAGGCATGGAATCCCAAAAGGTGGTTATAGAGGACGAATCTTCACCTCAATTAGAACTAAAAGTCAACATGAATTCCGATTCCTATATCTTAATGGGAAAAGTTGCTGTAAAAGAAGTTTATAAATCCAAGTAAACCATGAAGTATTCCTTTTTGATAGGCTTGTTCTTCATTTGGAAGTTAAGCTTTGGGCAAATTTTAGATTTCCATACGGTAGATTTTTCAAAGGCCGATTACATGGCCAAATTGAATCACGGCAGGAGCCTTGACAATTTGCCATTACTTGCACATCGTTTAACTTCCAATCTCACCACTGATGTTGAAAAATTTAGAGCTATTTATACGTGGGTATGTTATAATATTCAAGGGGATGCTGCTCAGGATTCTAAGGTTAGTAGGAAACGGAAAAAATTTAAAAATGATAGTATTTCCTATTTAGACTGGAATGACTCCTTCAAAAAAAAGGCGTTTAAACAGCTTCTCAAAAATAAAAAAACCATGTGCACGGGTTATGCTTATTTAATAAAGGAGTTATGCTTTTTAGCGAATATTGAATGTCAGATTATTAATGGATATGCACGAACAGCCGAGGCCAATATTGAAGAACTTGACATCGCTAATCATTCTTGGAATGCAGTGAAACTAAATAATAAGTGGTATCTATGTGACGCTACTTGGTCCAGTGGATATTTTATAAGGGATGTATTCATTAAAGATTTTAATGAAGGTTACTTTTTAGCAGATCCTGTGCTTTTTTCTCTTAGCCATCGCCCGTTGGACAACCAATGGTTACTAAATGATGATCTGACTAAAAATCCATTTACTCCCGCCCCTATCGTTTATGGAGAAACCTTTAAAAACCAAGTAGTCCCAGTTTATCCAAGGGAATTCCATATTTCAACCAAGAAGGGTCAGGAAGTTACGTTTAGCTTACATCCTCTAAATCCTAAATTTGAAGATTCCATTTCCTTGGTCCATTTTGTGGGTGTTGAACAACGACCCTTTTCTATTTATGACATAAAAAATGAAGGCGAAAAGATTTCCTTTAAATATACTTTTAAACATAAAGGCACTTATGATGTCCATTTAAAAGTTGGCGATGACATAGTGGCCACCCATACTGTACAGGTAGATAACAAATAAAAAATCTCTGAACCTGTTTAATTATTGAAAGGGTAGCGTTTAAAATAAATGAGAATGAAATCCCAAAACCACAACCCTCTATTTTTAAACCACTTGAAGTAAATTGTCCCTAATTTTTGTATTTTTAATTAAACAATTTTCTCATGACCATTTCAAAAATCCCTCAACCATTTCTACTGCTCCTTTTTCTGTCAACAATTTTAAATGCCAGTCTTTTTGCCCAATCCATTGAAGATGACATAAGCGCCTTAGTTAGTAAAGAATATCCCGAAGGAGGACCAGGGGTATCTATTTTAGTAGCCAAAAATGGGAAACCCATTTATAAAGAAGCATTTGGAATGGCCAGTATCGAATTAAACGTTCCAATGACCCCTGAAAATGTATTTGAAATTGGTTCTATTACCAAACAATTTACTGCAATTGCTGTTCTTATGTTAAAAGAACAAGGAAAGCTGAACCTTGAAGATGACATTACAAAGTACCTTCCAGATTACCCAACACATGGAAATTCAATCACGATTCACCATCTTCTTAATCATACCTCGGGCATCAAAAGCTATACAGATATGCCCAGTTTTATTCAAGAAGCACGAACCGACTTCACGCCGCTGGAATTGATCGACACCTTTAAAAACGAACCCATGGATTTTGAGCCGGGAGAAAAGTTTAGATATAATAATTCTGGATATATTTTATTAGGCTATATCATTGAAAAAGCAAGCGGTGAAACCTATGAAGATTTTATTGACAACCATATTTTTAAACCATTGGGCATGTCTAGTTCCTATTATGGCTCCAACTTAGAAATTATAACGAATAGGGCCTCTGGATACCAACAAGTGGAACAAGGGTTTGCCAACTCAAATTATATTAGCATGACCATTCCTTATGCAGCCGGTTCTTTGATGTCTACCACCACAGATTTATTGAAATGGCAAAATGCTTTAAATTCTCACCAACTTATCACCAATGCCTCTTATGAACTTGCCATTCACGGTTCTACCCTTAACAATGGTGAGCATATTGATTACGGGTATGGCTTAAGTGAAATGACTATTCAAGGTTCCCAAGCCATTTCACACGGAGGGGGTATTTTTGGTTATACAACCATGGGAATTTACTTTCCAAAAGAAGACATATTTGTTTCTGCTTTAAGTAATTGTTCCTGTAAAAATGTAACTGGTTTAGCCAATAAAATTGCAGCCATCGCGATTGGAAAACCGTTTCCTAATGTGGACGACGCTATTACTTTAAATGAGACCCAATTAAATAAATGGTTAGGAGCTTATCAATTTGAAAATGATATTGTAAGACATATTACTTTAGACGAAGGCAAACTATACAGTCAAAGAGAGGGAAGCACCAAGCTTCCTATTTTTCCATTATCAGAAAATCAATATCTATTTGAAGATGTTATTTATACGTATGATTTTTTTGAGGAAGACGGTGTCAAAAAGGTTACATTCAAATCACCATCCAATACCCAAATAGGCATCTTTACAAACAAACTTCCTCCTGCGGAAAGAAAAACTATCACCTTGACCGAAAAAGAAATAGAGCCCTATGTTGGTAAATATGAATTGATGCCTGGATTCATACTTACCTTTACCAAAAATGGAAACAAACTTTTCACCCAAGCTACAGGACAGCCGCAATTTGAAGTTTTCCCTGAAAGTAAAGACACCTTTTTTCTAAAAGTAGTTGAAGCGAAAATCATATTTAAAAAAGACACTCAAGGTAAAATTACCAGTCTTGATTTACACCAAAATGGCGTCATTCAGAATGCCAAAAAAATTGAATAAAGCCTGATGACCATTCAAGAAAAAGAATTTATGCAAAGAGCTATTGACTTAGCTAAAGAGGGCATGGACAAAAATGCAGGAGGCCCATTTGGTTGTGTGATTGTGAAAAATGGAAATATCATAGCCGAGGCACATAACTGTGTTACATCCTCCAATGACCCTACGGCCCATGCAGAAGTAACAGCCATAAGGAATGCATGTCAACATTTAAACGATTTTCAACTTGTAGATTGTGTTATTTATACCTCATGTGAACCCTGCCCTATGTGTTTAGGTGCCATTTATTGGGCTCGTCCCAAAAAAGTTTTTTACGCATGCAATAAAGATGATGCTCGTGAAATTGGCTTTGATGACCATTTTATTTATGAAGAAATAGATAAAAAGACAACTGAAAGATTGATACCATTTCAACAAATCTTACAAGAAAATGGCATAAAAATCTTTGAAAATTGGAAGGAAAAAATTGACAAAACTCCCTATTAATTTTTTATCTTTAGTACTCGCAATTACCTGACCAGCAACATTATGAAAAGACATCCAATTCAATCTCCGTTTCTTTACTTTCTACTATTTATGCTTTGTAATTTTCAATTAATGGGACAAAATGATACCATTGTTCTTAAAAACAAAGACAAATTGGTTGGAGAAATAAAACAAATGGAGAAAGGCGTCCTGACTGTCGAAACCGATTATAGTGAAGATGATTTTACCATTACTTGGGTTGAGGTTGGAGAAATTCTTAGTTCGCAATCTTATTTAATTACCCTTTCGGATGGTAGAAGAATTAGTGGCACCATTCATACAATAGATGATCATTTTGGTAAAGTTTTAATTAAAGGAGACGGTGAGGAATTTGAAGCCGACATTTCCGATATTGTATTTCTTAAAGCTGTGAAAAGTAGTTTTAAATCCAGATTGACCGCATCTCTTTCGGTAGGTTTTAACTACACTAAAAGTAATAATCTATCACAATTCACTGTTAGAAGCACCATTAGTTACACTACCTTCAGATGGTTACTTACAGGAAGCTACAACTCGGTAAGAAGCAATCAAGACAATGTGAGCGAAACACATCGTACAGATGCCAATGTTACCTACAAGTATTTCATGAATAAAAACAGGTATTATGAATTAACCTCTGCTTGGTTATCCAATGATGAACAATTGTTAAAATTACGTACCACTATCAGAAGTGGTTTGGGACAATATTTTATAAGAAATAATAAACTTTATTTAGGTGCTGGTGTAGGTTTAGCTTGGAACAACGAACAGTTTATTCCAGAGGCCAATCAAAGTGTTCAAAATTCAATGGAAGCCTATGGTGCAGTGGTTTTCAATATGTTTGATGTTAAAGATTTTAGTTTGAATACCAGTTTGGCAGTCTATCCTAGCTTAACGGAAGGTAGTCGTATAAGATGTGATTACACATTAGACCTCAAATATGATCTCCCTCTTGACTTTTTTATAAAATTGGGTCTGACTTATAACTATGATAGCAAACCAGTAGCTGGAGCTTCTACGAGTGATTATATTTTTCAAACAACTTTCGGCTGGGAATTCAACTAAACTATGTTGATAAAAAAACAGGTGTTTCTTTCACCTTTTATTCACACAAATTTAAAAGAGGTGTGCTTTTGAGTTCTTTATTAAAAACCAAGTCGTTTGTTATAAAAATGTTTCATCCAACTTACTTGAACCAACAACATCAAACCTAGAACCAATAAGGCGTACATGACTACTTGAGGCCAGTTTGTAGAAAAAGAAATTGCTGGAAGATTAAAGAATTGATCAAAGTCTATTTGACTAAACCATGAACTATTAACCAGGGTTGTTTTAGAAACCAAATATCCCATAAACGCCAGAAACAAACCACCAATTACAAACCAAACAGGCTTTGAAATTAAAGGCTTGTACTGAATTAACTCTTTCTCCCTCTTATTAGGAAGATTATCCATAACATGTGATAAAAAATCATTAGAGGGACTGTCCAACTCTGTTGATGACATGATTCTTTTAACAAATGCATCCAATTCTTTATTTTCTCGCTCTTCCATAACTTTCAATAATTTCTGGTTCCAGTTGGCTCTTTAGAATTGACGCCAGCTTTTTCCTAATTCGAAATAACTTAACCTTAACATGATTTGATTCGAGTGAAACAATCTTTGAAATTTCGTCCATACTCAAATCTTCAAAATAATATAATGTAATCAAAAACGCATCCTCACTAGGCAACTGTTCTAAACAAAATTGTATTTTCTGCTTTTGTTCCTGTTCCACCAACTGATTAAAGGCATTTTCCATTACTTCCACCTGTATAGGTCTGTCTCCATCCATAGATACATCCAAATAATGTCTTTTGTTCTTTTTCAATCTATCTAAACAAGCATGATAAGCTATCCTATAAATCCAAGTTGATAATTTAGAGTCTCCTTTAAAATTTGACAAAGACTTATATACTTTAATGAACGTATCTTGAGACACCTCTTCAGCTTCTTCACGATGTTTCATCATTCTTAAAGCTAAAGTAAAAACCAAATCCTTATAGCGATCTACCAGTATAGCAAATTGCTTACTGTCACCGGCATTAATTTGATTGATGATTATTTCGTCGCTGGTTGGTGTCATGTTTTCTTTGGACGACACCACTACTCAAACGGTTACAAATGAAATAAAAATATTTTTTGAAAAAACTGTAACCACAAGAAAAGTTATATCGTCATAGGCTATAAACAATTAAAATTAATCAATTAAAAACAAACAGTATGGGATCAGAATTTATCATCATGCCTCTTTTAATAGCGGCCGTTTTTGGAGTATTTTATCTTTTTTATTCTACCAGAAATAAAGAGCGTATGGCTCTTATAGAAAAAGGAGCCGATGCTAGTATATTTATCCAAGGAAAAAAACGAACAGCTCCCATTTGGAAGGTTGTTATTCTAAATTTAGCCCTACTACTTATGGGTATTGGTATAGGTATTTTTCTAGCGTCCTTATTAGACACATATTCATCATTAGCTTCTGATGCCATTTACCCAGCTACCATTTTTACTATGGCAGGAGTTGGTCTTTTTATAGGCTTCCATATGACTAAAAAATTAGATCAGGAATAAATCAAGTTACGTAAACTCTTAATAAGCAACCATCTTTTATCAAAGATGGTTTTTTTATTTAGAACTTTTTGAAAAAATAAGTATAACCTAGTAATAAACCAATAGAGCTGTATTTAGCCTCGGTAATGGTGGTAGCTCCTTTAAGCAAACTCCCTTCCGTAGGATTATTTAAATTTCCTTTTTGTTCATAATCATCCTTAGTTCCAGTACTATAAAGTAAACCAAGGCTCAAGCTACTATTCTCTCTTTTAAAAATAGCCCCAGCAGTAAAATGTAATAAGTCCCAAGAGCTTACTGTTGTTTTAATACCACCGTTATCTGCTCCTGTCTTATCCTTATCGTAATATGACATATCATTACGAACACTGGCCAATAACGATAAATGATCCTTTAAACGATATTCATAACCCAAGGCCACATTTACAACAGAACGTGCTCCACCCCTCACACTCAAAAATTGATCACTACTCAACTCAGGAGCTAAATCTGCCGGACGAACAAATGTCCTAGCTACAACATCCATGATTTCATAAGAATCCAATCCCGAATAATAATTAACCGATAACCCTAAAAAAGATTTTCCTTGATCGTAATTAACACCTACCCCTATTTGAAGTGGCGACTTAAACTTCGTTTTTAATTCTGCTTGCCTATCTGTTGCCACACCGCTTTGCCTATCAACACCATTAAATTTAACATTCCTAGCTGCAATATTGGAAGCCACTGTTCCCTGACCTCCAATATTTAGGGAAGGTGTAGTAAAGGTTGCTCCAAAGCTCCAAGATTCCATTTTATAAATAGCTCCTAATTTTAAAGCCATCCTTATGTTATAATAATCCACATTTTGGGAAAGATTCCCACCCACGAGAGATTCTTCTACATCATTTAAGAAAATATAGGCCGAATAGTTTCTATTATAGGTTTGAGAACGCACCGTAAACAAAGCGCTTGCTCCCACAGAAAAATTTTCACTGATGACCCTACCTGCTCCAAAGGCAAATAAAACTTCACTTAACTTGGAAGTTAAGCTACTCTCACCTACTAACTCTTCCAGTCCCGGACTCTCAGCTTCTTCTATAACATCATAATCCCCATCAACACGAGCTATCCCTTTAAAACTAAAATCTGTAGGAGCCATAAAACCATATCCTAATTTCCATTTAGGATCCTTCAATTTTATCATTCCGCCAGCCAATAATGGTACTGTTCCTAAATTGCTGCTTTTAAAATCAGCTCTATCACCAAGGGCATTAAAGATTTTTATATTCTCAATACGATAAGCATTTGCATTTACTGACAAGGAAGTATTTTCTAACAGGCCCAATCCTCCAGGATTATAAAACACCATAGAATTGTCATCAATCCCCCCTAAAATGGCTCCTGAAAGTAAAGCGGTTCTTGTTCCAAATTGTTGAGAACCATAATGGGTGTCTTGAGCATTAAGTTTAGAAAAAAAAAGCAAAGGACATAGAAATAATGACCAAGCGACGAAATGAAATTTTCATAGATAAGAATTTAAGGTTTGATCTTCCAACTTCAATATTTTATTAGACAACCTCAATCCTACAAGCAACGTGGAAGAAAATAAAAATAACACAAGTAACTTTAATGTTTAGTAAATATCATGTAACTTACTACTAAAAATAAACAATTAAATATCAATTCTTTATAAAAATATAATTTAATTCCATGTCCTTTTAACAGGTACTCTATCATCCTATGAAAAAATCACTTTATTCTAGTTTTTTAATACTGTTTTTTACAGTTTGTAGTTTCGCTCAAGAGGGCGAAATGGAGTTAGAAAATGAATCATTTGAAAGACATCAAATAGGTTTGTTGATTTCCCATGTCCATACTCCAAACACTTATAGTGGCGATAAAAAACAATGGCGGGCACTCCCCGGTTTTTCCCTTTATTACAACTTTTGGTTCAATAAGCATGGGGCTATTGGTTTACATACAGACCTCATTAATGAAACCTTTCAAGTTGAGAAATATTTAAGCTCAGAGGAAGAGTCACTTTTAGAAAGAGAACGACCTATAGCACCGGCTTTAATGGGCGTCTATAAACCGGGAGAGCATTTTGCTTTTTTATTGGGCGCTGGAGGCGAATTTGCCAAAGGGGACAATTTATTTTTAATAAGGGCCGAGGTTGCATACACATTAGAAATCCATAATAGACTGGAGTTTGAAGTGACTTTTGGAGATGATTTCAGAATTGATGCTTACAACACCCTTACACTGGGTGTAGGTTTATCTAAATCGTTCTGATAAAATGGATCATCACGTGGAATAAAACCTTAATTATGAGCCTAAACACCTTAACCATAGGACTTTTAATTATAGCTTCATTTTTTTGTCTTGCTAGCAATGCCCAAGAGCAACCTAAAGATTCTGTGCTTCTCGATTTTCACCCCTACGGAAGCTTTAGAGCCCATATGGCATACTACGACGATGAGTTGGAACTTCAAGAAAATGTCTCTAGAATTGGTTTTCAAATTGGCGTCACAAATAACAAAGGGCTTCGTTTTTTTGTTGGTGCTGAATTAGCGATGAATTTATTTAAGGGTCCTGTTCAGTTTAATACTGATGGAAATACCAATAGTGGTTTTTTGGCTATTCAAAATTCCCAAAACCGTCAGGTATTTTCCACTAGACTGGGTTACGTGGGTATTGATTTTAAAAAATATGGAACAATCCAGATGGGAAAGCAATGGAGTGTATATTACGACATTACTCAATTTACCGATAAATTTAATGTGTTTGGTGGACAAGGAAGCGCCACTTATGTAGGCAATTCAGATGGGGGTGGTTCAGGAACAGGAAGAGCTAACCAATCCGTTACCTATCGATTGCATTGGCACAACTGGTTTTTGGGTCTTCAAGGGCAATTTGACAGCACCTCTAACAACTATTTAGTAGATGGATATGGAATAAGTTTGCAATACGAGCTATTAGATGGATTAAAAATAGGTTCTGCCATTAATAAAAAACACCTTTCACGAAGTATTAGAGAAAATACCCTAGGACTCGATGGCAACCCTCTTTATTGGAGTCTTGGGGCTTCCTTTGAGAATTCCCATTGGGATCTTGGATTTGTTTATGCCTATCAAGAAAATGGTGATTATGCAGATACTGTAATTGAAAATGAATTGATTATTGGCATTTATGATGCTATTGGTCTGGAACTTTTTACCAAATTTAAACAACCACGCTATTCATTAATAGCCGGTTTTAATACGTATCAACCCAAAATTTCAAATGTTAAATTTCAATCAGACTTAAAACATAATTATATCATTCTGGGAGGGGAATACAAACCTTTTCGGTTTGGATTTGTTTACTTAGAATATCGAATTTCTAATGCCACAGATGAATTTGGAGTTAGTGATTTTAATGTATTAACGGCTGGATTAAGATTGGATTTAGAAACCAAGGGTTCCAAATTCTTAAAATTCCCAAAACTCTCACAAGAGCCATAAAAAAGTAATGCCCACAGTATCATATACTGAAGGCATTACCATAAAACAAAACATAAATGAAATTTATTTTTCTTCTTTGACTTCTACGATTTCATACATATTCTTGCCATCCACCTGAATAGGTTGATAATAAGTTTCTCCAAACTGCACATACGTTTGTTCTCCAATTTTAACTTCTTCTCCACCTTCAGGCAAATGAGGAACAATAGTTCCGGCGGTTGCAGGAACAACAATATACCCTTGATCATTTTCTTCGTAAAAAGCGCCTCCATAATAGTAATTATTTGTAGTCTCATTTACCGTCACCTTTTCCTTTTCTTCAGGCAATGAAGGCACTTGCGCTCCTACAGGCGGCTGCACAGCGACAAACCCATCTTCTGTTTTAAGATAGTAGGTTCCATTATCATAGTGGTACTCAGCTTTTTCATCTTCCTCATTTTCATGGATAATACTTACTATGATTGCCGTAGTTGCCAAAGAGGTAACAAAATACCCCCAAGGATGGTAATAAGGTCCCCAATAGAAAGGCACATAAGGATGATAAAAATAAGGTCTATGACAATAATACCCAAAGCCACCAAAGATATAAGGCGGTCTCACATAACGAACGGAGCTACTTCTTACTCTGGTATTTCGCACGTTGTAATGCCTGCTGTTATTGATATTGATGTTTACATCACCTCTATTTCTACTTCGATCAATGTTTACCTTATTTCTATCTTTGGTTTTAATATTTGAGGTTGGACGATTTCTAGTAGTTGCATTCCCCCGGTTTACCGTTTTCTCTTGTGTCTTAATTTTGGTATTAGCCCTATTATTATTGGTCGTTCTTGAAGGGGTTCTATTCTGAGTAGCTCTGTTGTTTGACGGTTTTGTAAAATTTCTAGAACTAGTTCTTTGGTGTCCGCCATTAATGGAGCCTCCCCTATTAGTAGGTCTTGCCGCGGGTCGTTGCATACTTCTACTTGGAGAATGGGACATGGTTCTAGCCCCTCCTCTTGAAGCTCCATGTCGCATTCTTTGAGCCTCCATATTTAAAGGCAGAATAAAAACTAGTAGGGTAGCAAACAATAATACTTTATAATTGAATGTGAATTTTAATTTAGATACCATTTGAAAGAGTTTAAATTAGGATTTAGCTAGGATACTGATCAACTTCGCATTGGGAGGCGGTGTGAAAGAAAAAATCGATTCTGGAATATCAGGATTCAAAATCCATTTTTCAAACGTAGCTTCATATTGCAAGGAATGGTCGTTTTTATAAACAATCAATAATTTTTTAGGTAGCATTTGACTATCATTGGTTACCCATAATTGGACTTGCATTTCTGAATTAGCTGCTGTTATATAAAAGCAAGGTGTATCATCTATTAAGCGCTTACCCATATATCTCACAGTATCATATCCTTCTATGATATCATCCGTAAAGTTTGGATAGAAAAAATCGGCAGCTGGAAATTTAAAATCATAGGCAACGTGCATACTGTCGATCATGGTTAAAATGGTATCTGGGGCTTCCAACGTCACATAATTATTCTCGTTATATGAATAATAGGACAAATAATCTCCGTCATACCAATAACCATATTCCCCTTTATCTCCTTGAACAATGGCCGTAAATTTATTCGGCCCCACCATTGAAACCTCACTATGCGCAAAATAGGTGGATAGTTCTCCATGAGCATTTAATTCATCTACAGATGTTTCCATAGAAAATTGAACAGCCTGCAGATCTCCTATGACATCTGCCATTTTATCCAAAATGTAAATAGCAGTGGAATCTTTCTGTTTTTCGTTTTGTGCTAAAAGAAAACTGGGACAAAGGCAAACTCCCAGAATAAAGAGTTTGACTTTAAAATTACAATACTTCATAAATGGGTTAGTTTAAAGTTTAAGATAATACGTCGTGGTGAACTAATTCTTTAAAAGGGATATTAAAATTAGGTAAATAATCATTTGAAAACAAACAAATTAAGTTAACATCTAGCAATAATTTCTGATTTATAAATAGTCTTTAAAAACTCAGAAATACCATTCGAAGATTTTAAGTCTTCCCTAAACCAATTCAGACATCAATTAGAATATTCGAAGAAAGAAAGTAAACAAGCATCTTAAAAAGTTCTCAATATCCTGAAACGAACCACCAAATCATTAGTTCTTATCAATTTATTGTCGTCTGCTCCCTGTTTTGTATAATGGTAGGCCAAACTGAATAGGAATTTAAAATCTGGATTAACTTGATACCCGATACCAGGGGAAATCCTTATGACATCATTAAACTGGGACACTTTTACTAAATTAAAGAAAGCCTCTATGGAAACAGGCAAGTAAAACCCACGGCCCTGTTGAAAAAGCACCCCCTTAAGATCAATGGTTCCGGTTACTTGGTACCGCAATCTCAAGCCAAAAAACTTATGGGTTTCATTGTTAGTAAACAAAAAGCGTTCTTCTGCTCTTACCAGCTGTCCCAAATTGAAACGTGGACTGATATTAAATCCTAAACTATAACCTTGAAATGGTCTGATTTCAAAACTATTTGGCTGATAATCGCTCATAAAGAAAAAAGTCCCCACCCCATACTGAAGCCCCTCACTATGTTTAAAGCCTTTAAATAAAATACTGTCTTTACTGGTGCGTTGGGAAGCCCGAAAAATCAATCTATGCCAGCTTTTGGGTTCAACTGTTCGATAGCTCACTTCTCCAACTAATTTACTTTGCTCACTTAAATGCCAAGATGGCTCCAAGTCAAACCATAATTGCCGAGTAAAATCATGATCCTCTATGGGGTCATCATTTTCTACTTGAGCCCAACCAATTGAGAATACAAGAAAGAGAACCAAAAAAATAAGAACCGTATATTTTTTCAAGACCAGATCTTTGTTTAGAATTGTTAATAATTGCTGCTTACAAAATAAAAAAGTCTAAGTTTAGAACTTAGACTTTTCTATTACTTGAATATTAAGGTTACTGATGTCCCTTTTTAACAACGGCATCCATCACACTAGACATATCAAAACTTTTACCGCCTTGTACTGGTGGGTAATCCAAAAGTGTTTTAATATGTTTATTCATTTGCTCTCCCATTGGGGCCATTAACCAAGATACCTTTTGCATAAGATGCCCATAAGCATCTTCAGAGTCGTAGCTTTCAAAAGGATCCATTCTTAAATTAAATATTAATGGCGCCGTTCTGGCCTCAGCTGTTCCATAATAAGTTTCCTTATATATAAAGTGGAATTTCCATGGTCCCATTCTTACGGCATTCAGCTTACTCTCATAATAATAATAAAACATATCTCTTTCCGATCTATTGGTTTCCCCCTTCCAATACGGCAGATTGTTGACGCCATCAATGTATTGTTTCTTTTGCTTCATCAACAAATCGGCCGCATCTGGTACACCTGCAGCAGCAGCTAAAGAAGTGAACATATCCATATGTGCCTGAATTCCATTTTTGACTTGTCCGGGTTCAATAACTCCTGGCCATTTTACCATACTTGGTACTCTTACTCCTCCTTCAGTAGTCCCCATTTTTTCCCCTCTAAAAGGAGTAGTTCCTCCGTGAGGCCAAGAATTGTGTTCAGGACCATTATCTGTTGAATACCAAATAATGGTATTTTCATCAAGACCATTGGCTTTTAAAAATTCCAATACCAATCCCACATCATGATCATGTTGCATCATCCCGCTACCATAATAATCAGCTTCTGAAGTATATTTCTCTGCGGCGTAACGCCACTCCTCATTTAAGCGCGTATACAAGTGCATTCTTGAAGTATTTAACCAAACAAAGAAGGGTTTACCATCCGCTTTAGCGCGTTTCATAAAATCTTCGGCAACAGGAATAACCTCACCTGCGTCAAAATTTTTCATGCGCTCCTGGGTGAGAGGTCCCGTATCTTCAATTCGTTGCTTCCCAACAACACCGAATCTAGGATCATTGGTATTGTCCATTTTATTGGTGGCCCACGAGTGAATAACACCACGGGTTCCAAATTTCTTTTCGTAACTTTCTAAATCTCCAGAATACTCTTTGGCAAAATTTTGATAATCGCGTTGCTCAGACTCCTCTTGAGTATTTAAATGATATAAATTACCATAGAACTCATCAAAACCATGCGCCGTAGGCAAATGTTCATTACGGTCTCCTAAGTGATTCTTACCAAAATGCCCTGTAGCATATCCCTCTGCCTTCAACACCTCAGCCAAACATGGAGATGCAGCCTGCAAGCCTAAGGCATCCCCTGGTTGCCCCACTGTGGTCATCCCACTTCTTATGGGATACTGCCCAGTAATAAAGGCAGCCCTTCCCGCCGTACAACTGGGTTGTGCATAGTGATCGGTAAATTTAATTCCATCATTCCCAATTTTGTCAATGTTGGGTGTGGTGTACCCCATAGTCCCCATACCATAGGCACTTACATTTTGCCAGCCAATGTCATCCCCCCAAATTACCAAGATATTGGGTTTTTGCTGGCTCCATCCCAATAGTGGCAATAAAAACACTATTGGGATAATAATCCATTTACGTAAAAAAGTACTCATAAATTTAACTTTAGAATTAATAACTTGATTTATTAGCTTTGAGTTTATGATATTGAACATTATCAAAAAACATTATTTCAATTCAAATACTACTTCACCCTCTTTAATCGTTTTAAACACTTTTATGTCTTTAATTTTCATGGGGTCAACTTTCAATGGATTTTTATCTAAAATTACAAGGTCAGCCATTTTGCCCGGTGTAAGGGTTCCTTTTCTATCTTCTTCAAAATGTTGGTAGGCTCCCCAAATGGTAATGGACTTTAACGCCTCATAGGGCGTCAATTTTTCAGTCTCTCCAATTACTTTACCGCTTCTAGAAACCCTGTTTACAGTAGTCCAAAGAATCATCATTAAATTAGGCAGTGCCACCGGAGCATCTGTATGGCTCGTCACGACTCCACATTTTTCCAAGGCAGTTTTGATAGGACTGATTTTATCACCTAGCTCTTCTCCAATTATTTGTTTGTGCCAATCTCCCCAATAATAGGTATGCATTGGGAAAAGCGATGGTATGATATCATATTTCGCTAAGCTGTCAATTTGATCATACCTAAGATACTGACCATGAATTAAAACATTTCTTCTGTCTGTATTTCCATATTTTTCAGCAGCTTTTGATATGGCGTTTATCATTTGATCAATGGCGGCATCTCCATTGGCATGAGTTAATAACTGCCAGTTATTTGCAAAGCAGGTATCAACTATTTTCTGAACTTTTTCCTCATCTGGAAATGCTGGGTACCCTTTATAATACTTATCTGCCCCAGGAGGAGGCATTAAATAAGGTTGCGTTCTCCAAGCTGTCCTTCCTTGTGGTGATCCATCCAAGGTAAGTTTATATCCAGCGATACGATAGTGATTTTTATAGGTTTTACTGAACCATTCGGTAGCCATGAGTTCTGGCCTAGAGTAATCAATATAAGCAGGTACATCAATTTTAAGTTTGCCACTTTGTGCAAAACTTGTTAAAGCTTCATGGCTAGAGGTAGTTCTGCCTTCCTGAGCTGTTGTATAACCATAACTAAAAGCCAACTTTTGAGCGGCATCCGTAAATTTATCAATCTTATCAGGCTCGGTTGGCGAAAGTATCTTTAACATATGAGGAATTGCAGCAAGTTCGTCTAAAGTGCCGTCTGGTTTCTTTGTACCATTGACCCTTCTTATTTGCCCCCCTTCTGGATCTTTTGTTTCGGATGTTATACCCAGTACTTCGAGCCCCTTACTGTTCACAGTCATGAAATGACCAGAAATATGGGTTGCCGCTACCGGAATATCGATTGAAACTTTGTTGAGGTCGTCTTTATTGGGGTGCCTTCCAAGGATGGCATCATCATAACCAATACCAACAATCCAGCCCCCAAATAAAGAAGTATCATTATTTTCGGACCAATTTATGAGCTCAGCAACCAAATTATCAACCGTTTCAACTTTTCCATCGGGTTCAGCTAGTAAATTAGCAGCCAATGCCTGAGATCCTAACGCTGAAAAATGAATGTGGCCATCAACAAAGCCAGGAACCATGGTTTTACCTTCCAGATCGACTTGTTTGGCATTTTCATAATTGGTTAAAGCCAAATCTTTTGCTCCAACAAAAATAATTTTACCATCTTCTTCCACTAGGGCTTCGGCATAGTCAGGAGTATCTCCTTCCATGGTAATGATATCCCCATTGAAATACATGGTTTGGTTTGAAGAAATAGCTTCTGGTTCCTTTTCCTTTTTTTGATTACACGAAAACAGCGTTAAAAGGGCAATGATAATAAGACCTGATTTTCTTGTCATGGTTCATGGATTATTAATTCTTACTCGATATGCGAGATTTAAATCCTCTGCAATCCGGTTCTTTAATTATCGGAAAGAGTAGTCGTCAGTATTTCGAGCTTAGAGGAACTGGAATATTTTGGTCATGTCCAGTTCCAATTTGCTTTGCTTTTGACTTAATCTAGTTTTTACTCGTCGGTGTTAATTTTCTAAGCTCTTCATCAACATTGAATTCCATACTTTTCATTCGGGGTGGATATTCTTTTAGAGATTGCATAAATTCGCTTATTTTTCCAAATGCAGGGGCGTATGTCCAAGCTCGGTCCTCTAACCATTCGTTATAGCCTCTGGAGTCAATAAAGCGCTCAAAAGGATCTAATTTTAGGTTAACAACAATAGGCGTTACCATATCTTGCTGCACCCCATTAAACCACTTATCTTGTTTTTTGAATAAAAATTTATAATCCCCATAACGAACGCCGTGAAGCGTGGTTTCGGTAAAATAAAAGAACTCTTTACGTTTAGATGGGCCTTTTTTGGTAATAAGGTCTGTTTGATCATATCCATCAAGATGAATTTTTTCATAGCTTCTTTTTCCTGCTTTATAACTATTAAGCATTTTTTCTTTAAGATTGGGCTCGCCTAACTGAGACATGATGGTTGGCAGCCAGTCTTCCATAGTCATAAACTCACCTGTAGTAGTTCCAGGAGGAATAACACCAGGCCATTTGACCATTACAGGTACCTTAAACCCACCTTCATAACCACCAACTCCTTTTTCACCACGAAAAGGATGGTTTCCGCCATCGGGCCACACAAAAGAATAAGCACCATTATCCGTAGAAAACATAACAATGGTATTATCGTCTACATCTAATTCTTCCAACAAGCCTAATAGCTCACCAACAATATCGTCCATTTCCTTAACTCCATCGGCATACAATCCGTATCCTGTAATACCATCGTATTTTTCAGAAAGGTGGGTATGCATATGCATACGCGTTAAATTATGCCAAACAAAAAACGGCTTATCATCTTTTACCGCATCACTAATGAACCGTTTTGATTCTTTTAAAATTTCCCAATCCAAAGTTTTTTGACGTTCTGCACCAAAACCACCTTTGTCTTCTATTTTTTGGCTACCGTCTGATTGTGCCCAGGAATGAATAACGCCTCGTTGTGCAAATTGTTTAGCGACTTCAGGGTCTTTCGGGAAATCGTAAAGCTCAGTGTATTCTCCTGCATTTAAGTGGTACAAAATTCCAAAGAACTCATCAAATCCATGATTTGTTGGTAAATGCTCATCGCGGTCACCTAAGTGGTTTTTACCAAATTGTCCGGTTGCATAACCCATAGGTTTAAGTAACGTTGCTAATGTTGGATCCTTTTCACTCATCCCTTGAGGAGCACCAGGAAGTCCCACTGTGGCAAGACCGACACGAATAGGATATTGTCCAGTAATAAACGCGGCCCGACCGGCAGTACAGGAAGGTTGCGCGTAGTGATCCATAAACAACATACCTTCATCGGCAATTTTATCTATGTTAGGAGTCGTTCCTCCCATCATACCGCGATGGTAGGCACTTAAGTTCCACATACCCACATCATCACCCCATATAATTAAAATATTAGGCTTCTTTTTGTTTTGTGCAGATGCAAACAAAGGAAGAATGAATACTAATAATAGTATCCGTTGAAATAAAATTTTGGATTTAATCATAATAATAGGAATTAAATGTTAATCATGATTTGTAGTATAATTCTTAAAAATACGCATAATAACAATTAAACGCAATAGGCAGCTTATTATCAGAATATTAAATTCAAAGAAATTACTATTTGCTGTTTTATAAAAAAAGTAAAAGAAAATCCCAGGTAATTGCCCAGGATTTTTGATATAACGTGTTTTATTGTTTACCTTCTCCTAATTGTTTTACTAGTTCAGAGAAATCTAACGTGGCTGCTTTTTGTACCGGCGGATATTCTTGAAGTGATTTGATATGTTCACCTAGAATTTCCTGAACAGGTTCATTTAAGAATTGTTTCTTTTGTACGATATCTGAACGATCTGTTAGGTTATCAAAACTTTCATAAGGATCGAAATGGATGTTATACATAATAGGAAACTTTTGTTTTTCATATGGTGCGTAATAGTTTTCGCTTGTTTCAAAGTGTAGTTTCCATTGATTAATTCTAATAGCTCTTATCGTAGATTCGTGATAATATATAAAGTTATTACGATTGCTATTTTCACTTTTACCTAACCAATAATCTAGGTTATTAACCCCATCGATATATTGTTTTTTCTCTTTCATCATTTTATCGGCTACATCAGGAACACCTGCCGCGGCTGCTATAGTTGTAAAAATGTCCATATGCGATTGAATGCCACTAAGTGTTTTACCAGCAGGAATATGATCTTTCCACATAACCATCATAGGAACGCGAACGCCTCCTTCATATGTGGTCATCTTTTCACCTCTAAATGGTGTGGTCCCACCATGTAAACGAGCACTGTGTTCTGGTCCATTATCAGTAGAATAGACAACAATGGTGTTTTCTAAAGCACCCATTTTTTCTAGTTTATCCAGCATTTCACCTATCATCATATCATGTTCCATCATACCACTACCATAAAAGTCGTGTTCTGTAGTATAAGGCTGTGCTAAATAGCGGTTTTCTGGTTTTAAATGGGTATACATGTGCATTCTACTTGGATTAAACCAAACAAAGTAAGGTTTACCATCTTTTTGAGCTCTTTTAATAAAATCGATGGACGCTGCCATAAACTCTTCATCTACGGTTTCCATGCGTTCTTTTGAAAGTTGTCCTGTATCTTCAATACGTTGTTTGCCAACTTTTCCAAAACGAGGATCTTCAGTCGTGTCATCTTTATCGATCGCCCAGGTATGTAATACACCTCGAGTCCCATATTTTTTAAAGAATTCAGGATCTTGAGGATAGTCTTTTTGTTGGTATTCTTCTTGTGTATTTAAATGGTATAGATTTCCGAAGAATTCATCAAAACCATGAACTGTTGGTAAATGTGAATTAAGGTCACCTAAGTGATTTTTACCAAATTGTCCTGTGGCGTAACCTTGTTCTTTAAGTACTTCGGCAAGAGTTGGCGATTCTTTTTTTAATCCTAACGGACCACCCGGTCTACCAACAGTAGTCATACCACTTCTAATAGGGTATTGACCAGTAATTAAAGCGGCACGTCCTGCTGTACAACTTGGTTGTGCATAATGTTCGGTAAACTTAGCACCTTCTTTAGCAATGCGGTCTATGTTTGGTGTTGTGTATCCCATAACGCCATTGCCATAAGCACTTACATTACTCCAACCAACATCATCTGGAAAAATGATTAAAATGTTGGGTTTCTTGTCTTGAGCAAATGATAAAATGGAAAACAGCAGTAGATTTAGAATCACTAATCTTTTAATAGCATCATGTTTTTTCATAAGAGTTAAGTTTATATAAGTTTTATAATTAAATGAACTCGTTTGATTGCTATTAAATTAAAAGGAGCATGAAGTTAATAAAAATCAAACAAATACTACCTTAAAAATAGAAACAAAAATGATATTAACAGTCATTTATTGTAAGTATATTCAACAAAATCATCTATATGAATGAATAAAAAAAGGGTCATAATTATGCCCCTTTTTATTAAATGAGATGGATTTTTATCGACCTCCCATGGTTGATTTAAGTTTTTCTTCGATGGAACTTAAATTAAATGAACCCGGGGTTTGACTAGGAGGGTACTCTTTCATAGTCATTAAAAAATCAGCAGCCAATTGCTGAATAGGCACTAAAACATAGGCCCGATCCAATAACCAATCATAATACACATTAGCATTATGTTGTGCTTTTTCAAATGGATCTCTTCTTAAATTTTCAATAACCGGAACTCGCAATTCTGTGAATGGCTCCATCCATACACCAAATTGCAGCCCTCTATTTTCTAGAAACACAACCTTCCAATCATCATATCGAGCTGCTACAATTTGACCATCATCATTAACATACCAAAATTCATGTCTTGGAGATTCTGCGGTTTTTCCAGATAAATAATCATTCATGTCATAACCATCAATGTAGGTTTATAGCTGCGTTCATTTTACATTTTATTATGAAATACAAGTTAATTTCACCCTAAAAATCATCCCTATCCTCCTCATTTTTAAAAGTAAAAAAAGAATAATATCAACACATACAATGAATTTCCGTATCTTTTATCTTGTTAAAAATCTTTGCATTTCATGTTCAATTCCTTTAAAACTTACAGAAAAAAGAGCTTCCTCATTTACGTGTTTATTTTTCTAATTCCAGCTTTAGTTTTAGCTCAGGAAAAGGATATAAAAAAGGACAGTACCTATACCCCTTACGAATTACTTTCAACTTATTACAATACCCATTTTAAACCATTTAAAAAGCGCAATGTCTATGTTGGGTTTGCCATGTCGTTTGAAGATAGACAACTGGAAAATACTAATTTTCTGGTACGGGAGATCTTGGATGGCGATCAAACCAAATATGATCTTAACTTGAAAGGTGGTTATTTTATTGGCAACTATGCCATGGTAGGGATCAATCTCAATTATAATCAAGATAAATTTACCGGGCTCGTCCTGAACGAGGGTGATACCATAAGTTCCAACTCGTTGTCTAGAGGTTTTGCCATCACCCCTTTTATAAGATCGTCTGTCCCTCTTACACCCAACGAGCGTTTAAGCTTTTTCACAGAACTAGGTCTAACTTATGGAAAAGGAACGAGCCTAACTAGAGATATTTCAAATGCGGATGAAATCAATAAAATCTATGAGACTAACAACCGGTTTAGAATAGGTATAAGTCCGGGCATCACTTTTTTTGCCATGGAAAACTTTGCCCTTGAGATTGGGCTAAATGTCCTTGGGTATGAAATAAATATACGTGAAAGGACTGTCAATAACATCGAGGAATCAAGAAGAACCACTCAAAATGTTGATTTCGAAATTAATATTTTATCATTACAATTAGGTCTTGCTTACTTTTTTGGAGCTGGAAAATAACATTGGGAATCATGAAAAAGATCATCTTTATTTTTTTAATTACGTTAGCTAGCTCATTCTTGAATTCATGTGTTGAAGAAGATTATTTTGGAGCATCTTCCTACGGTAATATCAAAGAGATTTTGGTTAGCAACCAAGCTGGAAATGCCATTATATTAACCGACAGTCTTCTAGTTAAAGTAGAAATTCCAGGCGGTGTGGATTTAACCCAAATTACTCTTGAAACATTAGAAATATCATCTTTTGCTTATGCCGATAAATCTGTAGGGGATGTTTTGAATCTTCAGGAAAATCAAATGATAGTGGTTACTGCAGAGGATGGTTCTGTCCATCCTTGGACCATTGAAGCCATTGTCGCTTCAGAAACGCCTCAATTAAGCAATGGAGATTTAAATCAATGGTATCTCACTTCATCAAATTATTATGAACCTGGCTCTGATGCCAACACAACCATCTGGGGAACGGGAAACCAAGGCACTCAAATTCTAGGTGATTTAGCCACTTTCCCAGAAAATTTGGGTAGCGGTAATTTGGCAGCCAAATTAATCACCTTGGACTTAGGACCATTGGCAGGAACCTTTGGAACCCCCATTGCAGCTGGATCTCTTTTTACAGGTTATTTCAATCCGGATAATATAGAAATAAGTGATCCAGAAGCTGCTATTGAATTCGGGACCCCTTTTGCAGCCAGACCTACCAAGCTTCGGTTTAAATACCAATACACACCTGGACCGGAAAACGAAGATCAAGATGGCAATCCTTTAAATTATGGAGATGCATGCGACATTTATGCCCTTTTGGAAATAAGGCAATCTGGAAATATTCAAAGGTTGGCAACTGCCTGGTTTAGAAGTGATGCAGAACAGGGAAGTCTTACTACACAAGAAGTGGACTTTATCTATGGCGAATTAGATGCCAGTTACCCAGCTTATATGTTCCCGGAGAATGGCATTTTTGTAAGTGATGATCTGGCGCAATTTGGGCTTTCTACCCATATAACCTTTGTGGCTTCATCAAGCTTTGATGGCGCTCATTTTGCAGGTGCCGTTGATAGTGAATTGATTATAGATGACATCGAACTAGTCTACGAATAATATTGAACTAAAAAGCTTCTCCAATTCTAAAATATATACCCCAGTCGTCTTTACCCAAAGCAGCATCCAAACCAATGTTAAACTTGGTTTGTTTAAAGGCCTGATATCTATAACCTATTCCTCCGCCAGGAAGAAACTCTCCATTGAAATCCTCATTGTCGGAGTCAAATAAGGTTGCAACCCCCACAAATCCAACAAAGCCCATTCGATTTATGTTGTAACGGTACTCGCCTTGAAGTGCCATAACGATATTGCCTCGGTACTTTCCTTCCGAATATCCTCTTATATCTTTCCCTCCCACTACTGTTTGTTGCTCAAAAGGCACTCTGCCCAAACCAAAGTCCCCTGAAAATCGAGCTGCCAAAACATCTTTTTCATGTCTCATTGGGAAATAGGTGTTATAATCTGTTTTAATTCGATTGGTTACCTCATCATTTCCAAACCAAGTAGGATATGTAATCCATTTCGCATTCACCTTTACACCTGAATGCGGGTAATACACATTATCTCTCGTATCGTACAATAAGTTGAAGTCTAAACCGTGAGTAATGGTAGTAGTTGCCTCCAAGATTTGGTCTTCATAGTCTGTATCATATTTAGCATAGTTATAGCTAAGTCCCCCATAAAAACCCTTAATAATCCTCTTTTGGAGACCAACACTTAACATGGTGGCATTTGTTGTATAATTGTAAAAACCAGCATTATCAAAACCATCCATAAAAAATTGGGAGTTAACATCTCCGTTAAAAAGATAAAAAGTTCCTCTCCAATTGTCTTCTTTAAAATAAAATCTATTAAAGATACCCACTACATATGACTTATTAGTCGTATAAACTGCTGAAGCACCAGATAAAGATTTAGGAGAAATGGTATCATTTTCTTGAAGACGATACATGACCATAGGAATGACTCCAATCATGAAATCTAAATTTCTATTGTAACTTATAAATGGCATGATGGTCAAGTCAACTTTTTTAACTTTCTGCTTGACATCGCTCAAACTATCCTTTTGGGTATTTTGGCCTTGAATCTGGATTGAAACCAAAAAAAATGAGAATACCAAAAATACGTTTTTCATTGACTGGGATATTAAAGAATTACACGTGATTATGGCTATTATTTAATTGGAATACTATAAACTTAAACATTCTAAATGACAATTACGACAGTACGAGCCTTCAAATAATCACACTTACAATTTTTAGGATGGTTAGTATCAAAAATAAATGATTACATTTATTGAAGCTGAAAAATTCACCCCTTATGAAACCGAAATACCATACCTTCCTAAAACTCACCTTTATTTTGGGAATGTTCTTTTGTTTTTCAACATCATTTTCTCAGGATTCTCAAAATTATATGGTTCAAGACAGCCTTGGAGTTAATACTCCTAAAGCCATCCCAACCATTCATGTGATTCAATGGATTGGATCCAAAAATCTTCAGATAAAGAAAATAGAAAGAGAATTAAACAACAACCACATCATAACAAAGTTGGATACGGTTTTACCTGAATTCAAAAAAAATATAGATAAGCAACAAACCTATGCTGTAGAATTTATCAAGGCCAATCCCAACAGCCAAAAAATAGATAATCTATATTCCAAATGGTTCAACTATGCAACTACTTTAAAAAAATGGCTCGCTGATTTAAATGACGAAGAAATAAAATTGATCCAGATAGCTCAGGATGTGGATTTTGACGAAAAAACAATTGAGCTCACCTATACCAATGCGCAAATAGAAGGCGTGCCTCCAGAATTATTGAACAATATCAAAGAATTATGGGATAAAATAAAGGGTTTAAGAAGTCGGATTTACAAACAGAGTAACCAAATGCTGCGATTGGAAGCCAATTTGGATAATCTGGGTATCGACATTGACCAAACCATGAATGACCTTTTATCCTTAAAGGATGCTGAAGTTTATGACATTCTTTACCAACGACATCCTGCTATTTGGAATTTATCATTTCAAAAGCCAACCTTTCAAAATCCTATTGATAAAGAAGAGTCGATTGTAGGCAATCTTAAATCGGTGGTTAAATATCTGAAAGAGAACATAAGCAGATTGGTCATCTATTTTATTTTATGCCTATTATTATTCGGTTTAATAAGACATCTAAAAAAGGCCTATACCAAATACCCATATCATGCTCCAAATAAGAATCTTGATATAGCCAAAAACGTCATTAGTGAATATTACATTGCTTGTACCTTTTTGTTGTCGTTTACATTATTTCATATCCTATTTCTGGATAGCCCAAAACTACTTTCCATTTTCATTTCCTTATTATTATTAATAGCTGTTTCTGAAATTTTAAAAACTAGTTTAGCACCAAAATTCAAGTATTTGCCCTACGCACTTATTTGTTTTTTTATTATTGATTCCATAAAAACCTTTGTTTGGTTTCAATCACTTTCATATCGAGTTTATTTAATCATAGAAGCCCTTTTAGTGGTCATCTGCCTTTACTATTTTACACACCCCTATTTAAAAATCAGAAAACTTGAGGTTAGTAAGCTTAGTAAATTCTTTATAAAATTAACTCCCGTACTTTATGTTTTAACTGTTATTTCTATTATCTCCAATTTATTGGGTTATACAAACCTTACCGACCTAAGTTTAAAATTATGCACCAAAAGTGGCGCCCTTACCATGATGATTTACGCCTTTTTACTAGCTGTTCAAGGAGTTTCAATCGGAGTTATTCATAATAGGTTTAGTGTCAAATCATTTGTTGATTATGAAAAAAAACAGTTTATAGAAATTAAACTACTTAGGAATGTAAGAATCGTTGTTTTCTTTTTATGGACGTTTTTCTTTCTTGCTATGTTGGGTGCCTTAAAACCCTTATTTACATTTTTAGGAGATATATTTTCTGAATCTTACACCGTAGGAAGCCTTACCTTTACTTTTGGAGGGATTGTAGGTTTTATTCTCATTTTATCCATATCTTTTCTAGTTACAAGGTTTATTTCATTTATCATCAACGACGGTGAAGGGGTATTAAAACCACTTAATTTACCAAAAGGAATTCCCGCGGCTATTTCTTTGGTAATTCGATATTTTATTTTGGGCTTTGGTTTTATTTTGGCTATTTCATCCTTAGGAATTAGTTTAAGTAAATTCAACCTAATGGCTGGAGCACTTGGGGTGGGTATTGGTTTGGGGCTTCAATCTATTGTTTCCAACTTTTTCTCCGGACTCATTTTGGTTTTTGAAAGACCTATACTACCAGGTGATACCGTTGAAGTGAACAACCTCTTGGGAACAGTGAGCCGGATAGGCATTCGCTCATCAAACATTAGAACCTTTGATGGCGCGGAAGTGATTGTTCCCAACAACAATCTAATTTCCAACGAGCTGATCAATTGGACCCTTTCTGATAGCATCAAACGGGTAGAAATACCGATAGGAACCTCCTATGATTCGGACCCCAACCAAGTCATTGATATTCTCAAGGAAATAGCAGATCAAACTCCTGAGGTCCTAAAAAACCCTCCTCCCATGGCATTATTTATGGAATTTGGTGACAGTTCTCTCAATTTCGTCCTTCGCTTTTGGATTGCCTATGAGGGCAGTCTTCAGGCACAAAGTGATGTATCTATTGCTATCTATAACAAGTTCAAGGAAGCCAATATTGAAATTCCTTTCCCACAAAGGGATATTTTTATCAAAAACCTTCCTCAGAAAAAGGAAGAAAATGATATTTAAACCTAAAACTTGATTTCTTAAATTTTAGTTTTGTTCCGTCCAATCCATTTTTCTGTAAACAGAATGCACAAAGGTTTCGACACTTTCCAAATGTATCTGGTATTGTTCTTCATTTAATAGGCCCTTGGCTTCTGTATTTAATTTTTTTATTTCATCATCAAACTTTTCTTTCATTTCTGGAAGGCTTAAGTTCTGATCTAAATCGTTCAACCTACTTACTTTGTAATAATGATAGCCTATGATGGAATTATAATCATCTCGCAAATTATCGTTCATATTCATTTTCTCAACTTGATCGTTGAACCAAACTTGCCTATTCCAGCGCTCTTCTTGAGTTATTAAGGTATCAATCTTATATTCCTCTCGAGCTAATTGTTTAGCCGATTTTTTTTGAGAAAAACCATGTTGAGCAATCAACACAAAGAATAGCAGTAAAAAGAATTTGAAGATTTTCATTATTTAAAAGACTTAAGATTAGACAACCCTAATTTAATAAATATGACTATACCAAATATGAATTTCGCTTATAATATTTTAGCAATGAATAGCTTACCAATTTGAATAACACTTAAATTAAAAGAAGTTTAAATTTAGGTGTAAAACCACCCAAATGTTTTCATTCGTTATAAAAATTTCTTTTTTTATTTTTCAAAAGGATAGATTATAGACCAATCTTTGGCCATATCAACAATAGTCCACCCCTTATTAACTGCTTCATCCCAACCTTTGTCAAAACCACCAATATGGGAACCTCTGTCATAAGACCATTCCCTAACAGAATCGGTATGATGAATATACAATTCGAAGTTTTTATAATCGGAAGACGCTGTCCATTGTAACATTTGAAGATCTCCGTCAGAGTTTCCAGCAGCAAAAACAGGTTTTTTCCCAATAAAGTGCTGTATTCCCACCGGTTTCCCTTCTTTATCATCAATAAAATCCAATTCCGGCAAACGCACCAAACGAGGGCCTTCATCGGTCATTTCAAATTGAGTTTTTATTACACTTCCTACTATTTGATCTTCTGGAATGCCATAAGCGTCAACGGCCCAAGCCCTCATAAAGTCTATGCCACCACCCGAAACAATATAGGTTTTAAAACCATTAGCTCTTAAAAATTCTAAAAGTTCCAACATGGGTTGAAAAATCATTTGATTGTAGGGTTGCTCTGTTTTGGGATGTTTTGCTGTAGCAATCCAGTTGACAACTTCTTCTTCAAAATCATCTGTGCTCATACCAGCATGGGTTGTCATTATCAAAGTCACAATAGCCTTCATGCCTTGTTTTGATAGAGAAGTCATATCTCCATCAATAACGGCTTGGTATGGTTGCTTCCCTTCCCACTCTGGATGGTCTTTGGCCATTTTTTTTACCTGATCTATAGCAAACAATAGTTGAAAATAAGCGGGTTGCTCACTCCATAAGGTACCATCATTGTCAAAAACCGCAACTCGATCTTTTATTGGAATAAATTCAGCTCCTCCTTCTTTAGTAACCGCATTCACATAATCTATAATGGCTTGTTTATTTTTCGTATCGTTCCAAGAGGGTAAGACATCCGTTATTTGTTCTTGTTGACCAACTGTTTCCTCTTGAATCGATTTTGGTTCCTCATTTGATGATTTACAGGAGCTCAAAAAGAATAGGACAGCGATTGCTGAGAATATTGGCTTTAAAAATGATTTTTTCATGATTTAAGAGGATTTAAGTTTACAGTATTAAGCATATAGGATTAAAAAATAGCTCATCTAAGGTAACAAAAATCACATCAACCTCAAACACAAAAACAACTGTAAATCAAAGTTTTAAAATAAAAAAAACCACTAACGCAAATGTTAGTGGTCTTCTGAGTTCTAATTTTTATAAGACAATCTCTATTCTGATTTTAATACACCATCTTCAATCATCTGATGTATGATAGCTTCCGAATAACTTTTGATGAAATCTTCCATATCTGCCGGATCATAGGTCTTTGACTGTGCAGACCAAAGCAACTCTTCAGTTTCTACATCATAAAGATTGGTTTCCAAATAAAAAGTTTTGGTTGTATCATAATATCCTGGCGTATATGTAATGGGAAAGGAATAATTATAATAGCCATAAAAGCTGTTATAATAGCCATACATATAAGGTGAATAACCAGACACATACATTTCATTTCCAGGATGGTATCTTGTTGTGGTTTCCTTGTCTTGTAGGTTGACCGTAAAAATAGTCTTTGCACCAGTAGCCTTAATTTCCCTTAAAAGATATTCTTTGGAAGGCATATCCTCTTTGGTGAATTTTTGTATAAAGATGTCCTTACTCTTGGTTGCTTTAATACCTCGTTGACCAGCTTGAAAGGCAATTTCTTCTTCCATAACATTTTTGGCCTGAGTATTATTGGTCATTGCCAAAATAAACACAGAACCTTTAGTCCTAGTGGCCAATTTATCTTTATTGGTCCAAGCACCTACAATTTTTGTTGATGACCCGCAGGAAACTAGTAACACACTAATACACAAAATAAGTAATTTTTTCATTGAATGATTTTATAGATTGATTATTGATTAACATTTATTATTTGGATGGCTAATGAAAGTTATTGCTTTTTAGGATAAAGCAATACCAGTCCAAACCGAAAACCAAAATCGGCAGCATTACCATTGCCATAATGAATTCTAGGTCCCAATAAAAGCTGTGCCATTTGGCTTCCCATAGTGATTACTTTAGATCCAACAATATTTATAGAGCCCGATGTCGATTTATAATCCCAATTTTGGGTCAATTCTGTATTAAGTGCCAAAGCATAACCTCCCGCAAAATTTTTAGCAAGAAACGGTTGTAAAAACGTAGCATTGACATCTTGCCGATTACTATCTCCAGCCACAGACCAAATATGGTTTACCAAAGCACCGGCAGTTAAAGTACCTAACTGCTTCAGGACAACTGCCGTGGGTCCCATCCCAAATTTTTTAGTTCCTAAATAATCATCGGTTGCTGTAGGCACCAACAACACGGGTCCAGCACCCCAAATTAATCCACCTGATGTCGGCTCCTTAGGCGAAAAGAACGCACTTACTACGGCATCACTTAACCCTGTTTGATTTCCGCTGTTACCATAAATGTCGGTTTGAGAAACAACAGGCAAAATAACTCTACCTATTAAATTCCAATTTTCGCTAATACTTATAGGGATGACTGGTTGGATATTCAAAGTGAATTTTGTTCCATTCTCGGGATTATAACCAAAATCCAAATTCCCTTGAAACGGAACACTTATCAAACTAGCAACAGGATTTTGAAGTTGCTTAGCTAAGGCATCTGCAGAGCTTGTCTCGTCTTGGGCATAAATAGAATATCCAAATAGTAGTGCTACGGCAAGCAAGCATTTTGAAAATAAAGACTTCATACAATAATTGTTCATAAAAACTTGTTTCCAAATTATCCCCCAATGGGCCTCATATAATTTCGAATTTAGAGCCTAATACTTTAAATTCAGTAAGGCTGCTAAACGTTTCTCTTTGAGCGTCAATCAAATGTACTATTTATTTGACAGATGTTAACTTTTTGGATTCATTTTTTGAAACACACTTTGAAATTTTAAATCTCCCAAATGTGTTTTTTAAAACTTACACTATAAAAGAATCGACATCAGATTTGACTTTGACCATATTTTATTAATATCTTTTGACTATGAAAAAATGCATCCTTTTAATAGTCCTTTTAAGCTTTGGATTGAACTTTGCACAAACCAAAATAATTGACAAAAAAACCAATGACCCTGTTTCATTTGCAACCATATCATTTGGTGATGGATTTGGAGTCTTTGCCAATGATCAAGGTAGCTTTACTTTTACAAAAAAACTTTATCCCGATATTGACACTTTATACATTTCTGCTTTAGGTTATAAGGACCTTAATATTCCTGCTGAACCACTCCCAGAGACCATCTTTATGGAGGAAGAAATAGATCACCTAGACGAAGTGGTAATTTATGCTAATTTAGAAGATCGCAAATACAAAGTAGAAAAACTAAAACCCTATTTAGATGATGACTATTACAGTTGCTGGCTTCCAACTTTGGAATCAGAAATTGCCGTGTTTTTCAAGAATGAGGGGTCCGAATTAAAGCAATTAACTTCTGTACAGTTTCCCATTGCCTTGGAATCTGAAGATTGGAACAAACGGAAACGGTCCAATGCTGATAAAAAAGAATTTTCGACCTTATTTAAAGCCCAATTTTATAAAAACGAAGGTGGTTATCCAGGAGACCCATTGACTTACCAACAAGTCACTTTTAGAGTTACCGAGGAAGATGGCGACCAATATGACTTGGATGTCACATCTAACCAAATCTTTATTCCAGAAAACGGTTTGTTTATTTCCATTCAGGTGATGGGTTATACTGATGAACAGGGAAATCTACTTCCTAACAAACAATATAAAGAAATCAAATCAAGAAGTGGTATGGTTAAAATACCTACCAACTTTAGACCTTTGTTGCCTTTTACAGATGAAATTCGAGAAACAAGAACCTTTATAAAAAGGGTGTTTCAATATACCAATGAATGGTCACCATTCCAAAAAGGAAGCTTTCAAGGGTCTACCCTTTTAAAGGCGGGTAAAAACAATTACGGCATGGGAATAAGTTACAGGAAATATAAAGATGAATAGTAACCCATGGCATCTGTACCTCATGGGAGGTCTTTACATCCTAGCAGGATTGATGCATTTTATCAAACCAAAGATGTATATGAGGATTATTCCTCTTTATTTACCTAACCATAAACTTCTGGTCTATTTGAGTGGTATCATGGAAATCCTTCTAGGCATTACTGTTTGCATCAAGGCCACCAGACCTTTTGCTGTTTTAGGAATTATTTGCATGCTACTGGTATTTTTAACGGTTCATTTCTATATGTTGAACGATGAAAAAATCAGTGCGAAAATCCCAAAATGGATTTTAATCTTAAGGATACCTTTACAGTTTTTTTTAATGTATTGGGCTTTTTATTACTTTTAATTAAAAGAACTCTCGGTATTGCATCACCCTAAAATCAAAGGTTGTAAAACTTGGGTTTCGCTGTTTTATTTGTTTGTATAATGGCATACTACCAACTGCCCTATTAGCACTACCGGAAGGCGCCGTCAACGAAACTGTTCTTATAGTTCGAGTCATATTTTTTTTATCCTTAATATCAAAAATATGAATTCTAGGAACCTCTTGACTTACCGGTGTAAGTTTCAATCCATTCAATTTTAAATGTTTTCTAAAAAAATATTCCGGACCATTTTTACTGTTCCCCCCAGTAAACAATAAGGTATCTATTTTAGGATGAACTTTAATATACCCCAGAAGATCTCTTAACACCACATCCTGCATGCCTATGTCGGAGGCATCTACTTTATCTCGAAGCGCACTTTCAACCATATCACAAATACCAATGCCATGTGATTTCAAAAAATTTTTACGCTGATCAATGGCATATTTGGTGTTTTCATAGACTAGATTTAAATCAAACAATTGGTCTAAAATTCGCCACAATTGCCCATCTCTACTTCCATAACAAAAGTCCACGTCGTCTGGTTTTAGATTGCCTGTTGAGAATCTGGGAGGTGGCAGTGTACCTACTATTAGTTTTGTAGCCTGCTTTGGAATGAATGGTTTATATGGATGTTTATGAATGAACATGAAATTCAGCTCTCATTTTTTCAACCTCCACAATAGTAGAGCGATAAAGCCTTCTATTCATTTTATTCATATATTTTGACTCCTGAAAAATTTCTTCAATTATTTCTTCACCATCTTCAACCTTGTTATTCCTCAACAAAAACTTGGCTAAAAGTAGTCTTTCCTCATAATTTGAATATCTTACATCTATAGGACGTAAGTTTGTTTCAGCCTCGTCTATTTTATTCAGTTTTTCTAAAGCCTGTCCAAATATGAATTGGGTTTTTGAACCTTGAAAACTCGAATCCTTTTTCAGCCTTTCACCATATAATAAAACTTCGTTATAATTTGAATTGAAAAACAAGGCCAGAATGAGGTTTTCTATGACATAAACATCATTTTCATTATGGTCTTCTAAGGTCCTTTTAAAATGAAAAATAGCATTTTCAAAATCTCCTATTTCCATATAAGCATCAGCAAGATCCACCCTGTTCTTATAAGTATCAGAAAACTCCAAACGTTTTCCTAAATCCTTTACCTTTTTAGTGGGATTAATAATAGAAGTTACATTGCTATTTATTTTACTCACATCTCTCCTGTTCAAAACTTGAGTAAGCAAATAAATAATACCTCCTACAAGAGGTAAAAACATAATAATTAAGTACCAGTAGTATTCTTTATGATTTTTTATGGCATGAAATATACAAAAGCCCTGAACGGCAATGACTAAATAATAATAACTCACTTCTAACGATAATTACAACAGTGAAAATAAAAAAATTATTATCTTGAGGACACACAATGCTAAAAAAATAAAATGGGCAAAGGAGACAAAAAAACCAAACGCGGTAAAATTAATAGAGGTTCACACGGGGTAAGGAGACCCCGAATCAAAAAGAAACCAAAACCTGAAGATAAGATAAACGTTAACAAAAAAGCACAGTAAGAATCCTAGGTACTTATCTCACTATCTTATCTAGTGAAAACCAATTCAGTTTTAGAAGATAGTTCTTCGCTGAAACCATAGCCTTCATAATTAAATCCTTTAAGGTCTTCCACGGTTTGAGCATTTGTTTCAATAATATATCTTGCCATCAACCCACGGGCTAGTTTCGCAAAAATAGCTATGTTTTTATATTCACCTCCTTTGAATTCTTTAAAGGTTGCTGTAATCACAGGTACTTTTAACGCTTTAGCATCAACAGCTTTGTAATACTCATTACTAGCCAAATTTAGAAACAATTCGTCATCTTCTAATTCCTCATTAAGCGCTTGGGTTACTTTCTTCTTCCAAAACTCATAAAGGTTCTTATTCTTGCCAACGGGCATTTTGGTTCCCATTTCTAAACGATAAGGCTGAATTAAATCCAGAGGCTTTAAAACCCCATACAAACCTGATAAAATCCTCACTGTATTTTGTACCCGATCCAATTTATCTAAAGAAATCTCATAAGCATCCAATCCACGATACACATCACCATTGAAAGCATATACAGCCGGTCTAGAATTTTCTGGTGTAAACGGCAATTCCCATTCTTGATTTCTCTCATAATTCAATTGCCCTAAACTATCGGATATATGCATCAATTTTGAAAGACTTTTGGCCGACTTCTTTTTTAATAATTTATTCAGTCTATCTGCCTCTTTTAAAAAACAGGCTTCCGTGTGTTTGTCTGTAGGTAATTGACTTTCGTAATCTAAAGATTTAGCGGGTGATAATACCAGTTTCATAAATTGATTTATTTACTCCAAAAATACAAATGGAAAGGCGATTCAGCAACCACATTCTTAAGAGTTTTACAATAAAGGAATAAGGAAAAATTATAATAGTTCCTGATGTTTTGCATAATTGCGCCATTTCTCTATACACAACTGCATATCTTCAGGCAACTCTGTATCAAAACGCAATGTTTCTCCAGTTTTTGGATGAACAAAACCAAGTGTTTTTGCATGAAGCGCTTGTCTAGGCAAAGTCTTAAAACAATTTTCTACAAATTGCTTATATTTTGTGAAAGTAGTCCCTTTTAAAATAAGATGTCCTCCATAACGTTCGTCATTAAACAAAGTATGTCCGATATGTTTCATATGCACACGGATTTGATGGGTTCTTCCCGTTTCCAACTTACAGGATACCAACGTTACATAACCTAATCGCTCCAATACCTTGAAATGGGTGATAGCTGGTTTTCCTTTATCAGCTTCATCGCCTTCAAAAACTGTATTTTGTAATCTATTCTTTGGGTGACGCCCGATATGGCCTTCTATGGTTCCTTCATCTTCCTCCACATTTCCCCAGACCAAGGCTACATACTCCCGTTCACTGGTTTTATCAAAAAACTGTTTGGAAAGATGTGTCATGGACTCTTCAGTTTTGGCAATGACCAATAAACCACTCGTATCCTTATCAATTCTATGAACCAAGCCTGGTCGATTACTAGAATTATTGGGCAAATTTTCAAAATGATAAATCAAGGCATTGATTAAGGTTCCAGAGTAATTTCCATGGCCTGGATGTACAACCAATCCAGCGGGTTTATTAATGACCAATACCTCATCATCCTCATAGACAATATCCAACGGTATATCTTCCGGCGTCAATAAATATTCATAAGGTGGATGTTCAAACATCACCCTAATTTTATCAAAAGGTTTGACCTTGTAATTTTGTTTTACAGGAATATCATTGACATAGATATTTCCACTCTTTGCGGCCGCTTGAATTTTATTTCTGGTTGCATTCTCAATAAAATTCATAAGGTATTTATCTATACGTAAAGGTTGTTGCCCTTTCTCTGCAGTAAAAGCATAGTGTTCATAGAGCTCATCATCCTGCTCATCGATATCATTGATTACCTCAGCCATAAACTATTCTGGTCTATTTCCGTTTCCTAATACTAAATCTATTTTGGATTTTTTGGGCAGCATTTCACCAGCCTCCAAAGGTTTTCCATCATAAATCACTCCTAAAACCACATCTTTCGCAATGTTGTCTTTATACGTTAATTCCCCCAATTCAAAACCCAAAGCCTCCAAGGTTGGTTTGGCCTGTCTTAAGGTTCTCTCCCTTAACTCTGGAACCATAACTTTTCTGTAACCGGATGGATTCAACGTTAAATAGATTTTTCGGTCCTCCTTAACTTGTTTCCCAGCTGGTGGATCTTGTTCTATAACCGAATACTTTGGATAATCGGGATTAAAATTTGAAGAATCCAATACTTCCATTTGCAAGTGGTTATCATCCAAGGCTATTTTAGCAACTTCTATGGATTTCCCCGTTAAATCTGGAACGGTCTCAAATTCACCATGATTGGTGGTACTATTCAACCATCTCAACAACAAAAAGCTGATAACAAAAATGGCTACTACAGCCAAGACAATTTGTTTTAAAAAAGCTTTACTTCTTAGGAAATTAATCAGACTCATTTATAATTTTTTACCCAACAAATATATAAAAACCGAACTGTTTTTACTTTTGATTTATTAGTGATATTTTAGCTTAACGATATTTTACCATCGTTTCTTATCTCTATGAAAAAAAACATAGCCATCATAATGGGAGGATATTCGAGTGAATATGAAATATCCTTAAAAAGCGGTAACGTAGTATACGAAACCTTAAACTCCAATAAATATACCCCTTATAGAATTCACATTTTCAAAAACAAATGGGTTTATGTGAATGACAATGACATTGAATTTCCAGTTGATAAAAATGATTTTTCAATTATCCATGATGGAGAAAAAATCACTTTTGACTGTGTTTTCAATGCTATACATGGTAGCCCTGGTGAAGATGGTTTTATGCAAGCCTACTTTAATTTATTAGGAATTCCCCAAACCAGCTGTGGGATGTATCAAGCAGCCTTAACATTTAATAAAAGAGACTGTCTTAGTGTTTTAAAACCATATGGCATCGCAACAGCAGAATCCTTCTATTTGAATTTTGGGGATGATATTGATGAAGAAGCTATAATCAAAAAAGTTGGGTTACCTTGTTTTGTAAAAGCTAATAAAGCCGGAAGCAGTTTTGGAGTCACCAAAGTTTATGAAAAGGAAAAATTGAAAGACGCTATTAATATTGCTTTTAAGGAAGATGATGAAATCATTATTGAATCATTTTTGGATGGCACCGAAGTTTCAGTAGGAGTCATCTCCTACCGGGGAGAAATCAAAGTATTGCCGATTACTGAAATTGTAAGCGACAATGATTTTTTTGATTACCAAGCTAAATACTTGGGACAATCTCAAGAAATCACCCCAGCCAGAATAAGTGAGGAGTGGACCAACAAGGTTTCGGAAAAAGCCAAAAAGATTTATCAAGTTTTAAAAATGACTGGCTTTTCTAGAAGTGAATTTATTTTTAAGGATGGAGAGCCGCATTTGTTGGAAATCAATACCGTTCCTGGCCTAACAAAAGAGAGTATTTTACCTCAACAAGCCAAAGCAGCTGGAATATCCTTGTCTGAACTCTTTGAAAATGCCATTGAAGAAGCTTTGAAATAAAATCTGTAATTTTATAACCTCGAAGGTTTATAACTATCAATCAAAATCTGCTACAAAATATTAATCGATGAAACGAGCTATATTTCCTGGATCTTTTGACCCAATCACATTAGGCCATTATGATATTATTCAAAGAGGCGTCAAGCTGTTTGATGAAATTATTGTTGCCATTGGAATAAACTCCGACAAGAAGTATATGTTTTCATTGGAAGAGCGAAAAAAGTTTATTGAAGATGCCTTTAAAGATGAACCCAAGGTGAAAGTGGTAACCTATACGGGTCTTACTATTGATTTTTGTAATGAAATAGAAGTTCCCTTTATCTTGCGAGGTCTGAGAAATCCAGCTGATTTTGAGTTTGAAAAGGCCATTGCACACACCAACAGACATCTTTCTGGAGGCATTGAGACTGTTTTCCTTTTAACGGCAGCCAAGACCTCCTACATCAGCTCTAGCATTGTTAGGGATGTTATCAAAAACAATGGAAACTACACCCAATTGGTTCCCGATAGCGTAGTCATTAAATAAACCTTTTAGAAATCGTATTCAGATAAAGATTTGGTGAATTTTTCAGGATTGGCAGCCAAATGATATCTGGGGTCATCAATATCTTCTACTACTACTTCCCTAAATTTAGGACTGGATTTATAAAGCAATTCTTTACAATCTTCACTTAAGTGTTTCAACTTGATTGACTTTCCTGCTTCTTCATATTTGTTAACCAAATTGTAAACTGCTTCCAAGGCAGAATGGTCACTAATTCTAGATTCCACAAAATCAATTTCTACCTTTTCTGGATCATTTTTAACGTCAAACTTTTCATTAAATGCCTTAATAGATCCAAAGAAAAGCGGTCCCCAAATTTCATAAATTTTAGTACCATCGGCACGCATTCTTTTTCTAGCTCTAATGCGTTTGGCGTTTTCCCAAGCAAAAACCAAGGCACTGACTATCACTCCTGAAAAAACCGCTATGGCCAAATCAAAAATTACAGTTAACCCAGAAACAAGAATTAAAACAAAAAGATCACTTCGAGGAATTTTATTGAAGATTCTAAAACTACTCCATGCAAAGGTCCCTATGACTACCATGAACATTACACCTACTAAAGCTGCAATTGGCACTTGTTCAATAAGCGAAGAACCAAAAAGAATAAACATGAGTAATCCTATAGCGGCCACAATTCCTGATAATCGTGTTCTTCCTCCTCCTTTTATATTGATAATGGATTGTCCAATCATGGCACATCCTCCCATTCCGCCAAATAAGCCAGTTACAATATTTGCCCCTCCTTGAGCTAAACATTCCCTATTGGCATTTCCTCTAGTTTCGGTTAATTCATCAATAAGATTTAAAGTCATTAAAGATTCTATTAACCCAACCGCTGCTAAAATCAGTGCATATGGCGCAATGAATTTTAAGGTTTGTAAATTAAGAGGTACTTTATTAAAAATATCCCATTGGAAAGAAGGAAGTCCACCTTCGAGACCACTACCTCCACCTTCACGAATAAAACTTCCTACGGTAGCAACATCCAAACCGCCAAAAATAACAATGGCCGATACCACTAATATAGCTATTAGGGCCTCTGGAAGTTTTTTGGTCAATTTAGGCAACCCAAACATAATTCCCATGGTAAGAGTTACCAGCCCAATCATTACCCATAATTCTTTTCCATGCATCCAAACTGCCGTTCCATTTTCTATGGATGTAAACATCCCAAGTTGGGCAATAAAAATAACGATGGCCAAACCATTGACAAATCCCATCATTACGGGGTGTGGAATCAGTCTTACAAATTTTCCAAGTTTAAAAACACCAGCCAACATTTGAATGATCCCCATTAAAATAACGGTTGCAAACAGGTAATATAATCCTAAGTTCTCCCCTTCTGCCCCCATCGCATTTCCTTCGGCAACCAAATGAACCATCACTACAGCCAGTGCCCCAGTGGCACCACTTATCATTCCAGGACGGCCTCCAAAAATTGATGTGATCAAACCAATCATAAAGGCTGCATATAAACCAACTAATGGATCAACTCCGGCTACAAAAGCAAAAGCAACCGCTTCTGGCACTAAAGCCAGAGCTACCGTAATTCCACTTAAAATATCATTTTTAGCATTTGCCGCTCTCTTTCTGATGAATTCCGTCATGATAAGTTGGTTTAAGCTGCAAAAATAAGGTTAATATCCAAGTTTACAAGTTTTAAAAGCAAACATAGTAGTCTGCTCCTCTATTCTAGAATGCCTTTAATAAAGATTCAAAATTGCCTATCTGAAATAAAATTTACAATTTTAGTCCCTAATTATTTTCTTCAAAAAGGAATTCCATGAAAAAAAGATTTTTTTACATCATTACAGGAATCTTATGCCTTTCGTTTAAGTATGGTTTTTGCCAAGAAAATTTCGTTACACAATTTGAAAAATCCAATGGATTGGAAACAGCTGCCTACTATGACGTCATTGCCTATTACCAGAACTTGGCAGCGGCCTATCCAACAATTACTGTGGACAGTATGGGCATTACCGATTCTGGGGAGCGACTTCACCTAGTCACCTTTGATCCTGATAAGAATTTTGATTTTGAATCAAACAGAAAAAACAAGAGTATCCTCTTAATTAATAATGGTATTCATCCTGGTGAACCAGATGGTATTGATGCTACCATGATGCTTTTTAGAGATTACGCCAGTGGCCAGCTAAAAGCTCCTAAAAATACGATTATAGCCACCATTCCTATTTATAATATTGGCGGTAGTTTGAATAGAAATTCAGGAACCAGGGCCAATCAAAATGGACCTAAGGAATATGGTTTTAGAGGCAATAGTAGAAATTATGACCTCAATAGGGATTTTATTAAATGTGACACCGAAAACGCTAAATCCTTTGCAGAAATATACCACTTGGTAAATCCAGATGTGTTTATAGACAATCACGTGAGTAATGGTGCCGATTATCAATATGTTCTCACGCATTTATTTACACAACACAATAAAATGGGAGGCCCCATGGGTGCCTTTATCAATGAAACATTCAGACCTCAACTGGAGCAAGAACTTGCATCAAAATCATGGGACATAACGCCTTATGTCAATGTATTTAACGCAGTCCCCGAAAAAGGATTCAGTCAATTTATGGACTATCCACGCTATTCCACAGGCTATACAACTTTATGGGGCACACTGGGAATGATGCTTGAAACCCACATGCTCAAACCCTACAAGCAACGTGTTGAAGGTACCTATTTATTCATGCAGACCGTTGTGAACTTGACCGAGACACATGGAGAAAAAATTCGAGTTTTTAAAGAACAACAAACTACTAAATACAAGCCTAACGAAAGCTACCCTTTAGATTACAAAATCGATACTACCAGATTTTCGACACTTGAATTTAAAGGTTATGAAGGAGAAATTATTACCAGTGAAGTCACGGGGTTAAGTCGTTTAAAATACCATCGCGACCAACCTTTTTCAAAACAGGTCAATTATCAAAATTATTTTGTTCCTTCGGTTGAAGTGGATATCCCAAGAGCTTATGTCATTCCTCAAGGTTGGCATCATGTGATTGAGCTTTTAAAACTGAATCAAATAGAAATGACCCAGATTCAAAAGGATACCACCATTTCTGTAGAAAGTTATAGAATCCAATCTTTCGAAACACGAAATTCTCCTTATGAAGGTCATTACCTTCATTACAACACTCAAATTCTTTTGTCAAAAGTTGAAAAAACATTTAGAGCAGGAGATTTCATCATCAATACACAACAGAAAGGAATCAGATATTTGTTGGAAACTTTTGAGCCTCAAGCACCAGATTCCTTTTTCAACTGGAATTTCTTTGATACTATTCTGCAGCAAAAAGAAGGCTTCTCACCTTATGTTTGGGAAGACAAAGCTTCCAAAATGCTGAAGCAGAACCCCGATTTGAAACGGGAATTTGAAAACAAAAAGTATACCGATGGTAACTTTGCAAAAAATTGGTATGCCCAATTGGAATGGTTATTTCAAAAAAGCGATAATTACGAGCTTGCCCACATGAATTACCCGATTTATCGTATTAATTAATAGAAAAGTTAAAATAAGTGTCGGGGAAAGGTTCATTTCTCAAAGTGAAATGCCACCATTCCTTGGAATAGCTTCTAAACCCATGTTTCTGCATGACTCTTTGTAGACGCAAACGGTTCTCCTTTTGTTTTGCCGAAATATTTTGATAAGACACCCAAGATTGAACACCAAAAAAATCATATGGACTACCCATGTCAAGGGGTTCTAAAGTCTCTGCATCAATAATGGTCAAATCTACAGTGCTCCCTCTACTATGTCCCGATTTGGAAGCTATATAACCTTCTTTAAAAAGGTTACCTTTTTTGACCTCTGGATAGAATTCCTGTTTATTTATAGTATCATTTAATTCCCTTGCCCAATGCACAAAGTGATTAACCGCCTGTTGTGGTCTATAACCATCATACACTTTTAGACATAAATTTTCATTTTCTAAATCTTCTTGAACCATTTTTAAGGCCTCTGCCGTCTCCAAGGTGAGAATCAATCTATTTGCATGATATCCGGCAATGGTATCGCCTACAAAATTATGGGTGGAATAATAACGTAATTCAACTTCTAAATCAGGGATGATTTCATCAACATAAACAAAGCCTTCAGGAATTGGTTCCTTTTGGGCGGAAAAAAAACCGAAAATCGCAAAGATTAAAACACTTATTGTATATTTCATAGAAAGCTAATTTAAATAAAATGTATGACTCTTTTTCCTAAGGATTTACAGACATTCCAATTGCCAGATGCTGAGCTAATATATAACCCTTGTTTCTATGATAAAACCACAGCTCTTCAAATTTTCAATTCACTAAAAGAAGAGATTCTTTGGCAGCAAGACGAGATCGCACTTTTTGGTAAAATTCATAAACAACCTCGGTTAACATCGTTATATGCCACCAATAGCATTCCTTACTCCTATTCAAATATTACTATGAGGCCCCATAAAATGACTCAACTTTTGTTGAAGCTTTTAAAGGATGTAGAATCGGCAACCAATGAAAAATTCACTACCATCCTTTTAAACTTTTACAGACATGGTAAGGATAGTAATGGATGGCATGCCGATAATGAGAAAGAATTGGGCTCTTCACCTACGATTGCATCCTTAAGTTTTGGAGAAACAAGAAAATTTCAATTTAAGCACAGAAATTTAAAAACAGAAAAACATCAATTGGATTTAACTTCGGGAAGCTTATTAATCATGAAACCTCCCATGCAACAATTTTGGTTGCATCAAATTCCAAAAACGCAAAAAGAAGTAGGAGAAAGAATTAATTTAACCTTTAGGAAAATTGCATAAAAAAACCGAGGCCCCTCAACCTCGGTTTAGTTTTATTTGCATCTTTTATAATGTAGTTAGATTTAGGGTCTCTAGTATCAACAACATAATGCAAATATTAATTAATTAATCCATTGAACTAAAAAGTATGTCTTTTAGTACATTTCAAAAGTATTATTTAATTTGATTTTAAACGTTTAAATACATCTTTTTTCGATGAAATACATATTTTTTTAACATATGTAGGTGAAATAACGCTTTTAATCGACGAATTACATAAAAAATAGAATGATAATTTATCATAAAATTCCATGGTAAATAAATTATTTGGTAGGATATTTACGTTATAGAAGTAGTTGCTAAGTCTATCCTTATTATTGTTTTATGTATATTAAATATTTTGTCATTGTCCTTTTCTTTTTGTCCGCCACTATAAAGGCACAGGAAAATGTGGATCTAGTGGAAGAAAACATTGCTATCAATGCCATGATTGACGGTAGTTTGTTATCTCCAAAAGAAACCACCCAGACTCTGGCAATCATTATTGCTGATTCTGGCCCTACCGATAGAGATGGCAATCAAAATTTCCAAAAGAACAACTCCTTAAAAAAATTGGCTATAGGCTTAGCACAAAATGGTATCGCCACTTTTAGATATGATAAGAGAACCGTTAAACAAATAAGAAGAGGCAATCTAGATTCTGATATTGTATTTAATGATTTTGTTACAGATGCAAAAGCTATAGTGCATTACTTTAAAAGTGAACGTCCCTTTGATAAAATTTTCATAATAGGTCACGGACAAGGAAGTTTGGTTGGAATGCTATCCAGCGAACAGCATGTAGATGGTTTTATCTCACTCGCTGGATCGGGAAAATCTTTTGATGACGTTCTTATTAAGGAAATTGAAAAAACAGCTCCCATGTATAAGGCAGATTCAGAAAGAGTCATTGCCATTTTAAAGGAAGGAAAAACAACCAGCGACTACCCGCAACAGCTTTCTTCTATATTCAATGAAAGTATTCAGCCTTTTATGAGCAGTTGGTTTCAATACAAACCAACAGAAGTTTTGTCTCAATTATCTATTCCTATTTTGATTGTCAATGGCTCCAAAGACTTACAAGTCCCCATTGAAGAAGCAGAATCTTTGCACAAAGCATCAAAAAATTCAAAATTGGTGATTATTGACGATATGAACCATGTTTTGTTTACCATAGAAGGTGATGATTTGGAAAATTCCAAATCTTATGCAGAAACCTTTAGAAAAGTAAACCCCGAATTGCTTACTACCCTGACAAAGTTTATAAAAAACCCTTCCAAGTAAATCGAAAAAAGCACCCCGAAAGGTGCTTTTTTACTTAACTAACCAACCAAAAAATATGAAAAAGTACTACACGCTTTTCAAGTAACCACACTGTCCAAGCACAATGTGTAGTAACATCTTGTATAAGGCAATTCCCGTGCCAAAGTTACCAAGTACAAAATTTTAAGAAATTATTAGCACCTATTAATTAATTTTAATATATTTATGATATCATTTTAATATCATAATCATGAAAGAAGAAAAAACTATTGTTCCTGCCAACGGTTATCTCATGTTGTTTGTTTTCCTTATTCTATTTTTTGGAGGTATTGCAAGCACCATTATTACTCAAAATCCGTTATTTCTTTTAATCATTGTACTTTCCTTACTCGTAGCTCCAGGTTTTATTATGGTACAGCCTAACGGTTCCAGAGTATTATTGCTATTTGGAAAATATGTAGGTAGTGTGAAACAAAATGGATTTTATTGGGTTAATCCGTTATATACTAAAAAGAAGATTTCTTTACGAGCTAGCAATTTTGATAGTGAACGATTAAAGGTAAATGACAAATTGGGAAATCCAGTTATGATAAGTACCATTTTGGTATGGAGAGTTCAAGACACCTACAAAGCAGCTTTTGATGTAGATAATTATGAGAACTTCGTAAAGGTTCAGACCGATGCTGCCGTGAGAAAACTGGCAAGTATGTATCCCTATGATAATTTTGCTGATGACGGCCATGAAGAAGACATTACCCTTCGGTCAAGCGTTAACGAGGTGAGTGAAGCTCTTGAAAAAGAAGTAGACGAACGCCTTTCAATAGCAGGGATAGAAGTTTTGGAGGCCAGAATTGGCTACCTTGCATATGCTCAGGAAATAGCCAACGCCATGTTGAAACGCCAACAAGCAACAGCCATTGTAGCAGCCAGACATAAAATTGTTGAAGGCGCCGTAAGCATGGTAGAAATGGCTTTAAACGAACTTGGAAAGAAAGAAATAGTGGAACTTGATGACGAGCGTAAAGCTGCTATGGTGAGTAACCTCATGGTGATACTTTGTGGAGATAAAGATGCCTCTCCTGTAGTAAATGCGGGCACATTAAACCATTAGAAATGAAAGAATATAAAGTAGTCAATACAAAGGCTGGAGTGATCAAGCGTAATGAAAAGCTGGAAACACTCCTAAATCAATACTCTCGAGAAGGTTGGGAATTAAAATTTATGCATCAAACTTTTTCAGTGGCCATCTTTGAACGCGATAAAAACAGATAGTAGCAACATGATTAAAGAATTTAACGAAACCCAACGCGTCGGGAATTGGATTTACATATTATTAAGCACCGATTTACTTGTCGTTTCACTTATTCTTTACAATGATGTCAAAAAAGGTAATATGAGTATGAATGAATTTATGTTTAGCCTAGGAATGATTTTATTGCTAAATGTTTTCATTGCTCTTTTTATAAGATTTTCCGCTTTGTACACCAAAGTGGATGCCCAGGGAGTTTCTTATAAGTATCCACCGTTTTGCATAAAATGGAAGCTTATTCCTTTTGAAAATATCAATGATTTTCAAATTCAAAATTATTCCAGCATGAATCATGGCTATGGTGTAGGTAAGTGGAATTTTTTTTCTAAAACGGATAGTATCACTTCCATTGGCACAGATAAAGCAATCAAAATAAATTATAATTCAAAAAAACCCATTTTAATAGGAACTCAGAAAGCTTCAGAATTTTACAATGCCATAAGAAAATTCAAGTCGAAAGAGTACGAAATTTAAAACCAGTACTATGAGCAAAAAGAAAGCCTTTGCGTTACGAATCAACGAAGACATGCTGAAAGCCATAGAAAAATGGGCTTCGGATGAATTTCGAAGTACCAATGGTCAAATAGAATGGATGCTCATGCAAAGTCTGAAAGAAGCCAAAAGAGAACCCAAAAAAGATAAAAACGACCGGTAGGTCGTTTTTTGTTTTATAAAGTATTCGGTAATTTGCCACTTTAACTTTTTATTTATGATAAAGGAAACTGTTTTTACCAATGATGCCATCGTTTTTGGTTTATTAATGTTGGCCTTAGGCTTTGTATTTTATACTGAATCTAGAAAAACAGGTTTTTGGCCTAAGTTCTACAAATACATTCCAGGACTCTTAATGTGCTATTTTATTCCGGCCATCTTTAGTTCTTTAAATTTAATTTCTGATGAGATTTCCAAAACCTATTTCATCGCCAGTAGATATCTTCTACCGGCATCTCTGGTTTTACTCACTCTAAGCATCGATTTAAAAGCGGTCTTTAATCTGGGTTGGAAAGCACTAGTTATGTTCTTTACTGGCACTATAGGAATTATCATTGGTGGACCCATCGCCATTTTAATCATTTCCATATTTTCTCCCGAAACGGTTGGTGGTGCCGGATTTGATGCCGTTTGGAGGGGATTGGCTACTTTGGCAGGAAGTTGGATAGGTGGTGGAGCCAACCAAGCAGCCATGTTGGAAATATATGAATTCAACCAAGAACTTTACGGCGGCATGGTCTTAGTTGACATTGTGGTGGCCAATATTTGGATGGCAGTTATCCTATTGGGAATCGGGAAACGAAAAAAAATCGACTCTTGGTTACAAGCTGATAACACAGCTATAGACGAACTTCAACACAAAGTTGAAAACTTTAGTGAAAAAATAAAAAGAATTCCCACGGTAACCGATTACATGCTCATATTAATGTGTGCCTTTGTGGCGGTAGGATTAGCGCATTTTGGCTCAGAAAAAATCTCCACTTTTTTAAGTAGTCATTTCGAAATTATTAGCGACCCTAAAAGTGCTCTATCATCCTTTGGAAGCGGGTTCTTTTGGCTAATTTCTATTGCTACTTTGATTGGTATCCTCCTTTCTTTCACAAAAGCAAAAAATTTAGAAGGCGCCGGAGCCAGTAAAATTGGAAGTGTTTTTATTTACATATTGGTGGCTACCATAGGAATGAAAATGGATCTCACCAAATTGTTTGAAAACCCGGGACTTATTTTAATTGGACTGGTTTGGATGCTAATTCATGTTATTCTTTTGATTGTAGTAGCTAAAATGATAAAAGCCCCTTATTTTTTCTTGGCCGTTGGTAGTCAAGCCAATGTTGGTGGTGCAGCCTCGGCCCCAGTAGTTGCAGCCGCTTTTCATCCCTCATTGGCGACAGTTGGTGCTCTTTTGGCTGTCTTTGGATATGTGGTGGGAACCTATGGCGCCATTGCTTGTGCCGAATTAATGAAAATAGCCTCGGGAGGTTAGTAAAAAACCAATAATTATAAGATATTTGCTTCCATTAAAATTTGAATTAACTCAATGAAACATCTAGCAGCCCTTATCTGTTTATTAGCCATTCTCTCTTGTAGTAAGGAACGTGATCTTACTGTAAAAGGACATATTGAAGGACTAAAAAAAGGAACCATTTATTTAGAAAAACAACAAGATTCTACCATTGTAACTGTGGACTCTGTTGCCTTGAATGGCTCCTCAGATTTTATACTTTATAGTGATATAGATACTCCAGAAGCTTTCTATCTAAGCTTAGATAAGAACAACCAAAGTAAACCAGATGAAAAAATTGTCTTTTTTGCAGACAAGGGGATTACCGAAATAAACTCTACCCTTAAAAACTTTATGGTAGATGCCAAAATTAATGGGTCTGAACAACAAAAATTGTATGAAGATTACCTAAAGGTTATTACTAGGTATAAGGATAAAAATCTGGAATTGATCAAGGAAGAATTTGAAGCCAAAAAAGCTGGAGATAGTGCCTTGATTGAAAAAAATATTCAAGATTGGGAGAAGTTACTAAAAAGCAAGTATTTATTTACCGTAAACTTTGCGATCAATAATAAAGACAGTGAAGTAGCTCCTTATGTTACCTTAACCGAGATTTACGATGCCCAAACCAAATGGCTGGATACCATTTACCAATCACTCACTCCAAAAGTGCAGGCCTCTAAATACGGGAAGATGCTTGAAAAGCATATAGCAGACAATAAAGAATAAAAAAATTCCACCTAATAGGTGGAATTTTTTTATGAGCCTCCAGAGGGACTCGAACCCACGACCTGCTGATTACAAATCAGCTGCTCTAGCCAACTGAGCTATGGAGGCAAAACGGCTGCAAATATCAATCATGGATTTGACATCTGCAAACATTTTTTTTAAATCTTAGCTCAGTTTATTTACTTTTTCTATCAGTTCTTTTCCTTTGCTTTCCAATTCTTGGTTAATAGATTTAAAGTGTGCTTTTTTATCTTCAACACTTCTATCACTAACCTTTGCCATTAATGAATCAAAAGTTTCAATTGCTTCATCAATAATTGCCTCACTTTTTTTAGTGTCCTTTTCCGGATTGGAATATTCCCAAACGTAAACAGCTTCAATAATATCACCTAAAACATAATTGATGTCTTTCTTAAGGTCTCTTTTACTTGCCATAATTTATAATTTTAATGTATCTGCAAAATTATACATAAACTTCCAATAGCTTTGCATTCTTAGCCAATATTTTAAAATGCTCTACAGCCGCTGGAAGAAGCACGGTTTCTCCTAGCTTAATGGTTTCTTTGTAATCTTGGGTTTGAATTTCTGCTTCCCCTTCCACACACATATAAATCAAGAAGGAATCCTTACTGTTATGCTTAATTAAGGTATCTGTCAAATGGATGAAGTTGGTTTTAAAATAGGGACATTCTACCATCTCATTTGTTTGGTTAACCGTCTTCTCATATGATATTTTGAAATTATCAGGCATATCATAGTTAATGGCATCTATAGCCAAATCATTATGAAGCTCCCTGGAATTTCCATGGTCATCTAGGCGATCCCAATCATAAACCCTATAGGTAATATCAGATGTTTGTTGGATCTCAGCTACCATAACTCCCGCACCTATAGCATGTATTCTACCTACTTCAATAAAAAAGGTATCACCTGCTTTCACTTTCTCAGTATTCAGAATAGCCGGTAAGGTTTTATTTTCCAAATTTTCCAAGTAAACTCCTGGAGTCACCTTCTGATTAAATCCCACAATCAAATTGGCATTTTCATCGGCCTGTACCACATACCACATTTCGGTCTTTCCAAAAGAATTATGACGCTCCATTGCCAATTGGTCATTTGGGTGCAATTGAATTGACAAATCTTCCTTAGCATCAATAAACTTGATTAGTAAAGGAAACTGGTCATTAAAGATTTTATAATTCTGAAGTCCAATAAGCCCCCCTTTATATTTAGTGAGTAATTCCTTCAATGTTGTTCCTTGTAAAGGTCCATTGGATACCACAGAGGTATCCCCTTTTACATCACTTATTTCCCAGCTCTCTCCTACTTTTTCCAATTTACTGGATTTTCCAAAATACGTTTTAAGCTTGGTACCTCCCCAAATTCGTTCCTTAAGTATAGGTTCAAATTTAATGGGGTATAATAATTCATTCATATAATTAACTACCTGTATAGGTTACAAAATTTCTTGGGGTTTCATAAAGGGTAACTTCCAAATCTACTTGTTCTCGTAATTTGGGACGTAATTTTTTATAAATAACGACAGCTATATTCTCGGCGGTTGGGTTTAAATCTTTAAATTCTTCAACTTCTAGATTGAGATTCTTATGATCAAAAGCCTCCTCTATTTCTTCTCTAATCAATTCCTTAAGAAACTTCATATCTATTACAAATCCAGTCTCAGGATTGATTCGCCCAGTGACACTTACAATTAACTCGTAATTATGACCATGGAAATGGGGATTACTACATTTACCAAACACCTCAAAGTTTTTTTCATCACTCCAATCCTTTCTGAATAATCTATGAGCTGCATTAAAATGTGCTTTTCTACTAACCGTTAATCTCATGCCTTTGAAATATTGATATGTTCGTAAAATTTATCAAAGATTATTTTAAACCACGCTGTATATTTTTCAGGATGTGAAGCTATGTCAGCATGAACTTCTTCCAACGTCATCCATTTCCAATCCATAACTTCATCCGGGTTGAGTTGTGGAGCTTCATTATAGTGCCCTATTAGAATGTGGTCAAATTCGTGTTCTGTCAATCCGTTGTCAAAAGGAGCCTTATAAATAAAGGATATTGTATCCTCTAAATCACAAGAAAACCCCATTTCTTCCATCAACCTTCTCTTTCCAGCTTCTATATTGCTCTCCCCTTCTCTTTGATGGCTACAACAGGTATTGGTCCATAAAAATGGGGAATGGTATTTATGGGCAGCTCTTTGCTGCAACATAAGTTCATTTCTATCATTAAAAACAAATACTGAAAAAGCCCTGTGAAGCAAACCCTTTTCATGTGCTTCCATTTTTTCCATCAACCCAATGGGTTCATCCTTTTCGTTAACTAAAATAACTTTCTCCTCTTTCATAGTGTAAAAATACCAATCCTGATTTAAAAATTTAATCAAACTTATATTAAAATTAAATCATAGACATACTCACTATCGATATGACATTAATAATAGTATCTTTGCAACCCATTTGAGTGAAAATATGAGTTTTATAAAAGAAATCAACAGAAGAAGAACCTTTGGAATTATTTCGCATCCAGATGCAGGTAAAACAACCTTAACAGAGAAGCTACTTTTATTTGGAGGTGCTATTCAAGAAGCAGGTGCTGTAAAAAGCAACAAAATAAAGAAAGGAGCAACTAGTGACTTTATGGAAATTGAACGTCAACGTGGAATTTCCGTTGCAACCTCTGTTCTAGCTTTTGAATATGATGGTTTTAAAATTAACATTTTGGACACTCCCGGGCACAAGGATTTTGCCGAAGACACCTTTAGAACCTTAACGGCTGTAGATAGTGTGATTGTAGTAATTGATGTGGCTAAAGGGGTTGAGGAACAAACTGAAAAGTTGGTTGAAGTTTGTAGGATGAGAAACATTCCTATGATTGTTTTCATCAATAAATTAGACCGAGAAGGAAAGGATGCCTTTGACCTATTGGATGAAATCGAACAAAAATTAGGGCTTCACGTAGTGCCATTAAGTTTTCCTATAGGTATGGGATATGAATTTAAAGGTATCTATAATATCTGGGAGAAAAATATCAATCTATTTACAGGTGATAGTAGAAAGGATATAGAGGAAACTATAGAAATCAATGATCTTGGTGCTCCCGAATTAGATAAATTAGTAGGAGAAAAAGCCGCCAATACTTTAAGGGAAGAGGTTGAGTTGGTTGAAGGTATCTACCCTACATTTGATAAGGAGGCTTACTTAAATGGAGAACAGCAACCAGTATTTTTTGGCTCTGCTCTTAATAACTTCGGAGTGCGTGAACTTTTAGATTGCTTTGTGGAGATTGCACCGAAACCCAGACCTAAACAAAGTGAAGAACGCTTGGTACAACCTGATGAAACAAGTTTTTCCGGATTTGTATTTAAAATCCATGCCAACATGGATCCCAATCACAGAGACCGATTGGCCTTTATAAAAATTGTTTCTGGAGAATTTAAGCGCAATACACCTTACCTACACGTACGCCATGGTAAAAAATTAAAATTCTCAAGTCCGAATGCCTTTTTTGCTGAGAAAAAAGAAATTGTAGATATCTCCTTTCCAGGAGATATTGTAGGACTTCACGATACAGGAAACTTTAAAATTGGAGATACCTTGACGGAAGGAGAAGAAATCCATTACAAAGGAATTCCTAGTTTCTCTCCGGAACACTTTAGATACATCAATAACGCTGATCCACTAAAATCAAAACAACTAAATAAAGGTATTGATCAATTAATGGATGAAGGTGTTGCCCAGTTATTTACATTGGAACTCAACGGTCGTAAAGTCATTGGAACTGTAGGAGCACTTCAATATGAAGTCATACAATATCGATTGGAGCATGAATATGGGGCTAAATGTACTTATGAAAGTGTTGCGGTACACAAAGCATGCTGGGTAGATCCTAATGATCCAAAAAATGAAGAATACAAAGAATTCTTAAGAGTAAAACAACGCTATTTGGCTAAAGATAAAAGAGGCCAACTCGTATTTTTGGCAGACTCGATGTTTTCATTACAAATGACACAACAAAAATATCCTAGTATTAAGTTTCATTTAACATCAGAATTTAATTAATAATTTAAATAACGATATCAATTCCGTAAGAATTATTATACGAAATTGAGAATATTTAAAAATAAAGATGCTGATTGTCGATTTTTTTATGAAAATATTAAAAACAATCTGTAAATTCATACTTGATTATAAACCCCAAAAATAATCTACTTATGGAAACACATGCCAATGTGTACAGTAATGAAGACATTACTGTAACCTACGAACCTAGGTTGTGTATTCATGCCGAAAGATGTGCTAAAGAACTTTCGGATGTTTTTAGAACATCAGTTATTCCATGGGTTAAACTCGATGGTGCTGAGTCTGAAAGAATTATCAACCAAATCAAGAAATGCCCTTCAAAGGCTTTGAAGTATTGTAGAAACACAAAGAAACAAGCAAGCTAACTAACTTTTAAAAAACAAAAAACCCTTTGAATGTTCAAAGGGTTTTTTGTTTTAATTAGGCTTCACCTGTAGGCCCAAAATTCAATGGAATCGGTGGTTGCTCATAATCTTTGATTTCACCATGATTATTTTCAAATCTTTGCACATTATCGGCTAAGGCTTTCAACAAACGTTTGGCATGTTGTGGTGTCAAAATAATACGAGATTTCACCTTACTCTTAGGTGTTCCTGGCATAATACTTATAAAATCCACTACAAATTCTGAAACCGAATGATTTATTATAGCCAGATTGGAATAAGTTCCTTCTGCTACTTTTTCATCCAATTCAATATTAATTTGTCCTGGCTTTTTATTTTTTTGATCTTCTGCCATAATACTTTGATATGAATTAAAAAAAGAATCCCGCTTAACGCGGGAATTCTTTTTAGTTATAATTTACTTCTTGTTTGGCTTGCATCATCTCTTCAAACTCCTCTTTAGAACCAACTATTATATTGTCATAGGTTCTCATACCAGTACCAGCTGGAATTCTGTGACCTACAATAACATTTTCTTTTAGTCCTTCAAGATAGTCTACTTTTCCATTTACAGCTGCTTCGTTAAGAACTTTAGTAGTTTCCTGGAAGGAAGCTGCAGAGATAAATGACTTAGTTTGTAGTGACGCTCTTGTAATACCTTGTAAAATCGGAGAAGCTGTAGCTGGTCTAGCGTCTCTAGCTACAACCAGATTCTTATCTTCTCTACGTAAAATAGAGTTCTCATCTCTCAATTCTCTTGGAGTAAGAATTTGACCTGGCTTCAAGTTATCAGAATCACCAGCATCTTCAACAACCTTCATTCCGAAAATCTTGTCATTTTCGTTAATGAAATCAGATTTATGAGCTAATTGATCTTCTAAGAACGTGGTATCACCAGAATCAATGATTTGTACCTTACGCATCATTTGTCTTACAATAACCTCAAAGTGCTTATCATTAATCTTCACCCCTTGTAAACGGTATACTTCTTGAACTTCGTTCACTAAGTACTGTTGTACAGCAGATGGTCCTTTGATATTTAAGATATCATCTGGAGTAATTGATCCATCAGACAATGGCATACCAGCTTTCACAAAGTCATTCTCTTGTACCAAGATTTGATTTGATAGTTTAACTAAGTACTTCTTAATTTCTCCTAATTTGGACTCAACGATAATTTCACGGTTACCTCTCTTGATTTTTCCGAAAGAAACAACACCATCAATTTCACTTACTACTGCTGGGTTAGAAGGATTACGTGCTTCAAACAATTCTGTTACACGTGGTAAACCTCCCGTAATATCCCCTGCCTTAGCAGATTTACGAGGTATCTTAACCAAGATTTTACCTACTTTAATCTTCTCTCCATCATTAATCATCAAGTGAGCGCCAACCGGTAGGTTGTAAGATCTAATAGTTTCTCCCTTAGAATCTTCGATATGAAGTGTAGGGATTAACTTTTTATTTCTAGATTCAGAAATTACTTTTTCTTGGAATCCTGTTTGCTCATCGATTTCAACTTGATATGTCACACCTTGTTCGATGTTTTCATATTTCACCTTACCAGCAAACTCAGAGATAATTACCCCGTTATATGGATCCCATTGACATACTACATCTCCTTTCTTAAGATCTTGACCATCTTTAATAAAGATGCTAGAACCATAAGGAATGTTGTTTGTACTTAAAACAATTCCTGTTTTCTTATCAACAAGTTTAAGTTCTGATGTTCTAGAGATAACGATATCTACTTCATTACCTTCATTATCTTCTCCCTTAACAGTTTTAAGGTCATCGATTTCAGCAACACCATCAAACTTAACGATCAATTTATTTTCTTCTGAAATGTTACCTGCAATACCTCCTACGTGGAACGTACGAAGTGTTAACTGAGTACCAGGCTCACCAATGGACTGTGCTGCAACAACACCAACAGCCTCACCTCTTTGAACCATCTTACCAGTAGCTAAATTGCTACCATAACATTTAGAACAGATACCTTGTTGTGCCTCACATGTTAATGGAGAACGTGCTTCAATCGACTCTAATGGAGAGTTTTCAATAGCCTTGGCAATTTTCTCATCAATTAGGTCACCTGAAGAAACCAATAACTCATCAGTTAACGGATCGTATACATCATTCAATGAAATACGTCCAATTAATCTGTCAGATAATGACTCAACAATCTCATCATTTTTCTTAAGTGCAGAAACCTCTACTCCTCTTAACGTACCACAATCCTCAGTGTTGATAATAACATCCTGAGACACATCCACCAAACGACGGGTTAAGTAACCAGCATCTGCCGTTTTAAGAGCCGTATCCGCAAGACCTTTACGAGCACCGTGGGTAGAGATAAAGTATTCAAGAATTGAAAGACCTTCCTTAAAGTTAGAAAGAATCGGGTTTTCAATAATTTCACCACCACCAGCAGTTGATTTTTTAGGCTTAGCCATCAAACCACGCATACCAGTTAACTGACGAATCTGTTCTTTAGATCCCCTTGCACCAGAGTCAAGCATCATATATACCGAGTTGAATCCTTGTTGATCTTCTCTAATACGTTTCATTGACAATTCAGTCAATTCAGCATTGGTAGAAGTCCAAATATCAATCACCTGGTTATAACGCTCATTATTGGTAATCAATCCCATGTTATAGTTCATCATGATACCGTCAACTTGTGTATTGGCACGGTCAATCATGCTTTGCTTCTCAGCAGGGATGATAATATCTCCTAAACTAAATGATAATCCACCTTGGAAAGCGAAACGATATCCTAATTCTTTGATTTCATCCAAGAAATCAGCTGTTTCAGGAACACTAGTAACTTTCAAGATTCTACCGATAATATTTCTTAAAGATTTTTTAGTTAAAACCTCATTGATATATCCTGCAGAATGTGGAACTGTTTGGTTAAACAATACACGTCCTACGGTAGTTTCTATAATTTGAAGTGCAATTTTTCCTTCTTCATTGAAATCAAAGGTTCTTACTTTAATTGCAGCATTCAAGTTAACACGCTTCTCATTATAAGCAATTACTACTTCTTCAGGAGAATAGAAGGTCAATCCTTCACCTTTGATTTTAACTTCATCAGTAGAACGACGCTCTTTGGTCATATAATAAAGACCAAGTACCATGTCCTGAGAAGGAACCGCTACAGGAGATCCGTTTGCTGGATTCAAGATATTGTGAGAAGCCAACATTAATAATTGAGCTTCCAAAATAGCTTCTGGTCCTAATGGTAAGTGAACTGCCATTTGATCCCCATCAAAGTCGGCATTAAAAGCCGTAGTTACCAATGGGTGCAACTGGATAGCCTTACCTTCAATTAATTTAGGCTGGAAAGCTTGAATACCTAAACGGTGTAATGTAGGAGCACGGTTTAGTAATACTGGATGTCCTTTAATGACATTATCCAAAATATCCCAAACCACAGGCTCTCTTCTATCTATAATTTTCTTAGCAGACTTAACGGTTTTTACAATACCTCTTTCAATCAATTTACGGATTACAAAAGGTTTGTAAAGTTCAGCCGCCATATCTTTTGGTAAACCACACTCATACAATTTCAATTCTGGTCCTACAACAATTACAGAACGAGCAGAATAGTCAACACGCTTACCTAATAAGTTTTGACGGAAACGTCCTTGCTTACCTTTAAGCGAGTCTGATAAAGATTTAAGGGGTCTATTTGAATCTGTTTTAACAGCAGAAGACTTACGAGTGTTATCAAATAATGAATCCACAGACTCTTGTAACATACGCTTCTCATTACGCAAAATCACTTCTGGAGCCTTGATTTCTACCAAACGCTTCAAACGATTGTTACGGATGATTACACGACGGTATAAGTCATTTAAATCTGAAGTTGCAAAACGACCACCATCTAATGGCACTAACGGACGTAACTCTGGTGGAATAACTGGAATCACCTTCATAATCATCCATTCTGGACGGTTTTCCCTGTTTTCGTTAGATTCACGTAACGCTTCAACAACTTGCAAACGCTTTAAAGCTTCTGTTTTACGTTGCTTAGAAGTTTCATTATTAGCCTTATGTCTTAATTCATATGATAAGCCATCAAGGTCAATTCTTTCTAACAATTCAATCAAACATTCAGCACCCATTTTGGCGATGAACTTGTTTGGATCTGTATCTTCTAAGTATTGATTTTCTTGTGGAATCGATTCTAAAATATTTAGATATTCTTCCTCCGTTAAGAAATCCATTTTTTGTAAAGGTTCTCCTTCTGCATTTTTAGCAATACCAGGTTGGATAACTACGTATCTTTCGTAGTAAATAATCATATCCAACTTTTTGGAAGGCAATCCTAATAAATAACCAATTTTGTTTGGTAAAGAACGGAAATACCAAATATGTGCTACAGGAACAACTAGGTTAATATGCCCAACGCGATCACGACGAACCTTCTTCTCAGTCACTTCAACACCACATCTGTCGCAAATAATTCCTTTATATCTGATACGCTTATATTTTCCACAAGCACATTCGTAATCCTTAACAGGACCAAAAATACGCTCACAGAACAAACCATCACGCTCTGGTTTGTGAGTTCGATAATTAATAGTTTCTGGCTTTAGAACTTCACCTCTAGATTCTGCTAAAATAGATTCAGGAGAAGCCAAACCAATAGAGATTTTATTAAATCTCTGTACTGTATTCTTATCTTGTTTTCTTGCCATAATATATGGTACTATCGAATTAATTGTAAACTAATGTTCACCACCAAAAAATTGGTGGTGAACGATATATTATTCCTCTAATCTAATGTCTAGTCCAAGACCTTTCAATTCATGCATCAATACGTTGAAAGACTCTGGTAATCCAGGTTCTGGCATAGGCTCACCTTTAACAATACTTTCGTATGTTTTAGCTCTTCCTATAACGTCATCAGATTTAACGGTCAAGATTTCTCTTAGAGTACTTGAAGCACCATAAGCTTCAAGAGCCCAAACCTCCATCTCACCAAAACGCTGACCTCCAAATTGTGCTTTACCACCTAAAGGTTGTTGCGTAATCAATGAGTAAGGACCAATAGAACGGGCGTGCATCTTATCATCAACCATGTGACCTAATTTCAACATGTAGATAACACCAACAGTTGCAGGTTGGTCAAAACGATCACCTGTTCCACCGTCATATAAGTAAGTATGTCCAAATCTTGGGATTCCAGCTTCATCAGTAAACTCATTGATCTGGTCTAGAGTAGCACCGTCAAAAATAGGAGTAGCAAATTTCTTCCCTAACTTTTGACCAGCCCATCCAAGAACCGTTTCATAAATCTGACCAATGTTCATACGAGATGGTACCCCTAGTGGGTTTAACACGATATCAACTGGTGTTCCATCTTCAAGGAATGGCATATCTTCTTCTCTTACGATACGGGCAACAATACCTTTGTTACCGTGACGACCTGCCATCTTATCCCCTACTTTCAGTTTACGTTTTTTAGCAATGTAAACTTTAGCTAGTTTGATGATCCCTGCTGGCAATTCATCTCCTACAGAAATGGTAAACTTCTCACGTCTTAAAGAACCTTGTAAGTCGTTTTCCTTGATTTTGTAGTTGTGAATTAAATCAGCAACCAATTTGTTTGTATAATCATCAGTAGTCCAAGAACCTGAAGTTAAATGCGTGTAATCATCAACAGCATGTAACATTTTCAAGGTATATTTTTTACCTTTTGGCAATACTTCTTCACCTAGATCATTAAAGATACCTTGAGCAGTTTTACCATTCACAATAGCGAATAATTTATCTACCAAGTTATCCTTTAACTCATCAAATTTACTAGTGTAAGCTGCTTCAAGTTGGGCGATATCCTCCTTATCTTTTGCACGTTTGCGCTTATCTTTGATAGCACGAGCAAATAATTTTTTATCGATAACAACACCATTCAATGAAGGAGAAGCTTTTAAAGAGGCATCTTTAACATCACCAGCCTTATCACCGAAGATAGCTCTCAATAATTTTTCTTCTGGAGTTGGGTCAGATTCTCCTTTAGGTGTAATCTTACCTATCAAAATATCTCCAGGTTTTACTTCAGCACCTACTCTAATCATACCGTTTTCATCAAGGTCTTTAGTAGCCTCTTCTGAAACGTTAGGAATATCATTTGTCAATTCTTCATTACCTAATTTGGTATCACGAACTTCCAATGAGTACTCATCAATATGAATAGAAGTAAAGATGTCTTCTCTTACTACTTTTTCAGAAATCACAATTGCATCCTCAAAGTTATACCCTTTCCAAGGCATGAATGCTACTTTCATGTTTCTACCTAGCGCTAATTCTCCAGTTTGAGTTGCATAACCTTCACAAAGTACTTGTCCTTTAGAAACTTTATCACCTTTTCTAACAATCGGTTTCAAGTTAATAGAAGTACCTTGGTTGGTTTTTCTGAATTTAACTAACGGATAGGTTTTGGTTTCAGCATCAAAACTAACTTTGGCTTCATCCTCAGTTCTATCGTAACGAATAGTAATTTCTCTAGCATCAACATATTCAACAACTCCTTCTCCTTCAGCATTAATCAATACTCTTGAATCTTTCGCTACTTGTCTTTCAAGACCAGTACCAACAATTGGAGAATCAGGACGTAACAATGGTACAGCCTGACGCATCATGTTAGATCCCATCAAAGCACGGTTCGCATCATCATGTTCCAAGAAAGGAATTAATGAAGCTGAAATAGAAGCTACTTGGTTTGGCGCAACGTCTGTGTAATGAACTTTATCTGGTTCAACAACAGGGAAGTCACCTTCCATTCTAGCAATAACCTTATCATTCAATACCTTTCCAGCGTCATCAACTTTTACGGTTGCCTGAGCAATCAATTTTTCTTCTTCCTCTTCGGCACTTAGATAGATTGGTTCTCCCTTAATATCAACAACACCATCTACAACAGGACGATAAGGCGTTTCAATGAATCCCATCGAGTTTACTTTTGCGTAAACTGAAAGAGAAGAAATCAAACCAATATTCGGTCCTTCTGGTGTTTCAATTGGACATAAACGTCCGTAGTGTGTATAGTGAACGTCACGAACCTCAAATCCAGCTCTTTCTCTTGATAAACCTCCAGGTCCTAAAGCAGATAGACGACGTTTGTGAGTGATCTCAGCCAATGGGTTCGTTTGATCCATGAACTGAGATAACTGGTTGGTACCAAAGAATGAGTTGATTACAGATGATAATGTCTTAGCATTGATCAAATCGATAGGAGTAAACACCTCATTATCACGAACGTTCATACGCTCACGAATGGTACGAGCCATACGAGCTAAACCAACACCAAACTGAGATGATAATTGCTCACCTACTGTACGTACACGACGATTTGATAAGTGATCGATATCATCGATTTCAGCTTTTGAGTTGATTAACTCAATTAAATATTTAATAATGGTAATGATGTCTTCTTTGGTAAGCACTTGCTTATCCATTCCGATATCAAGACCTAATTTTTTATTCATTCTATAACGCCCTACTTCACCTAATGAATAACGTTGATCACTGAAGAATAATTTATCAATGATACCACGAGCCGTTTCCTCATCTGGCGGTTCTGCATTACGCAATTGACGGTAGATGTGCTCTACTGCCTCTTTCTCAGAGTTTGTAGGGTCTTTTTGCAAGGTGTTATGGATAATAGCATAATCACCTTGTTGTGCATTTTCCTTGTGCAATAAGATCGTTTTTACACTAGTCTCAAGGATTTCTTCAATATTATCCTTGTCCAATACGGTATCACGATCTAAAATGATTTCGTTTCTTTCAATAGAAACTACTTCTCCTGTATCCTCATCAACGAAATCCTCATGCCATGTATTAAGTACACGAGCAGCCAATTTACGGCCAATAACTTTTTTCAATCCTGCTTTTGAAACCTTAACTTCTTCAGCAAGGTCAAAAATTTCAAGAATGTCTTTATCTCTTTCAAATCCAATAGCTCTGAAAAGAGTGGTAACAGGTAACTTTTTCTTACGGTCAATGTAAGCATACATTACACTGTTGATATCTGTAGCGAATTCTATCCAAGAACCCTTGAATGGAATAACTCTAGCAGAATATAATTTGGTTCCATTTGCATGGAAAGATTGTCCAAAGAAAACTCCTGGTGAACGGTGCAATTGGGATACAACAACACGTTCAGCACCATTGATAACAAACGTACCGCTTGGAGTCATGTATGGTATGGTTCCTAAATATACATCCTGAACGATGGTTTCGAAGTCCTCATGTTCTGGGTCTGTACAATAAAGCTTAAGTCTAGCTTTTAAAGGAACACTATAGGTAAGTCCTCTTTCAATACATTCCTCGATGGTATATCTAGGAGGGTCAATAAAGTAATCTAAAAATTCTAAAACAAATTGATTACGTGTGTCAGTTATAGGGAAATTTTCCATGAAGGTGTTATAAAGACCTTCTTTCCCTCTCTCTTCTGATTTAGTTTCCAACTGGAAGAAATCCTGGAAGGATTGAATCTGAATGTCCAAGAAATCGGGGTACTCAGTTCTATTGATAATAGAAGAGAAGTTTGTTCTTTCAGCTTGTTTTGCTAACATCAATGGACGGAATTTTGATTAAAAAATAAAAAGGTGTGCGTACGGTGCATTTATATACGCAAAATGGTCTAGGCCTAAAAGTGTATAAACTTTAGGCCTAAACCTTTATAAGTTTGAGCGTTTAAGCTTATTTAAGCTCAACTTCTGCTCCAGCTTCTTCTAAAGAAGATTTTAAGCCTTCAGCTTCGTCTTTAGCAATACCCTCTTTGATTGGGCTAGGTGCGTTATCAACTAATTCTTTAGCTTCTTTTAATCCTAAACCAGTTAATTCTTTAACCAATTTAACTACTGCTAATTTAGAAGCACCAGCTGCTTTAAGAATAACATCAAATTCAGTTTTTTCTTCAGCAGCAGCATCTCCACCACCAGCGGCTGGACCAGCTACAGCCACAGCAGCAGCTGCAGGCTCGATACCATATTCTTCTTTTAAGATATCAGCTAACTCGTTTACTTCTTTTACTGTTAAGTTAACTAATTGTTCTGCGAAATCTTTTAAATCTGCCATTTTTTCTATCGTTTTAAAATGTAATTAATTTATTTGTTGTAAAAAGTGCGTACTTATCAAATATTATCCTTCTTTCTCGGATAACGTTTTCAAAATACCTGCTAATTTTCCTCCTCCAGATTGAAGCGCTGAAACAACGTTCTTCGCAGGAGATTGTAACAATGCAATGATGTCTGCAATAACTTCTTCTTTAGACTTGATATTAACTAAAGCGTCAAGTTGTTCATCACCAATGTAAATTGCTTCCTCAATAAACGCTCCTTTTAATAAAGGTTTGTCTGATTTTTTACGGAAGTTTTTGATTACTTTGGCTGGACCATTACCAGTTTCAGAATACATAACAGAAGTGTTTCCTTTCAAAATAGAAGGAAGGTCACCAAAGTCTTTTTCTGAAGCTTCCATTGCCTTGGATAACAAGGTATTTTTAACAACTGCAAGCTTGATGTTAGCTTTAAAGCAAGCACGACGTAAATTAGAAGTGCTATCTGCATCCAAACCAGAAATATCTGCTAAATAGATATTAGGGTTATCGGCTAACTGTGCAGTTAATTCTTCAATTACTTGTGATTTTTCTTCTCTTGTCATAATGAATTTATTTAACTACTTAACCGACTTTTGGATCTACAGCTACACTAGGACTCATAGTGCTAGACATGTGAATGCTTTTCACATAAGTTCCTTTTGCTGCAGTTGGTTTAAGTTTGATTAATGTATGTATTAATTCGTTTGCGTTTCCTGCAATCTTATCTGGGCTAAATGATGCCTTTCCGATAGATGCATGAACGATACCAGTTTTATCAACTTTGAAGTCAATTTTACCTGCCTTTACATCGCTTACTGCTTTAGCAACATCCATGGTTACTGTACCAGTCTTAGGGTTTGGCATTAAACCACGAGGTCCTAATATACGACCTAATGGACCTAATTTACCCATTACAGCTGGCATAGTGATGATAACGTCAACGTCTGTCCATCCACCTTTGATTTTATCAAGGTATTCGTCCAATCCAACGTAATCTGCTCCAGCTTCTTTAGCTTCTGCTTCTTTGTCTGGAGTTACCAATGCTAAAACTTTCACGTCTTTACCAGTACCATGTGGAAGGGTTACAACCCCTCTAACCATTTGATTTGCTTTTCTAGGATCTACTCCCAAACGTACAGCAATATCCACAGAGGCATCAAATTTGGTATTGGTAATTTCTTTTACTAATGCTGATGCTTCAGCAACAGAATAAAGTCTTCCTTTTTCTATTTTCGCTAAAGCCTCTTTTTGCTTTCTAGTTAATCTTCCCATTTAATAAATTTTTAGATTACTTAGGGGCTTCGCCTCCTTTTACAGATATTCCCATTGATCTGGCTGTACCGGCTACCATTCTCATAGCAGAATCGATAGTAAATGCATTTAAATCTTGCATTTTGTCTTCAGCAATGGTTCTTATCTGATCCCAAGAAACTTTAGCTACTTTTTTAATATGAGGTTCTCCTGAACCCTTCTTCACCTTGGCCGCTTCTAATAATTGTACAGCTGCCGGAGGGGTTTTAACAACAAAGTCAAAAGACTTGTCCTTATAAACCGAGATAACAACAGGCAATACTTTACCTGGTTTGTCTTGGGTTCTAGCATTAAATTGCTTACAGAACTCCATGATGTTAACTCCAGCGGCACCTAAAGCGGGTCCAACCGGTGGCGACGGATTCGCAGCACCTCCCCTAACTTGTAGTTTAACTACTTTACTTAACTCTTTTGCCATTTTTAAAATAAAATTTAAAAGCGATGCATTTCTTTAAGTTGGAAGCAAAAGAACTGCACCTATCTATAATGTAACAACTATTATACTTTTTCTACCTGCATATAACTTAATTCCAATGGTGTCTTTCTTCCAAAGATCTTCACCATTACCTCAAGCTTACGCTTTTCCTCGTTAATTTTCTCAATAGTACCATCAAATCCATTGAATGGTCCATCAATTACCTTTACAGTCTCACCAACTTTGTAAGGAATCATCACATTAGAATCTGCTTCTACTGATAATTCATCAACCTTACCTAACATTCTATTCACCTCAGACTGTCTTAACGGCACTGGATCACCTCCCTTAGTTTCACCTAAAAATCCGATAACATTGGTTACAGATTTGATGATATGTGGAATTTCACCAGTTAAATTGGCTTGAATCATTATGTAACCCGGAAAATAAACCTTCTCTTTGTTTATTTTCTTACCGTTACGTATCTGAACCACCTTTTCCGTAGGAACCAAAACCTGATCAACATAATCATCTAAACCTAATCGAGCTATTTCATTCTCGATATAGTTTTTAATCTTATTCTCTTGACCACTAACGGCTCTGACTACGTACCATTTTTTCTCGCTCACTTCAGACATAATCGTATATTAACCGTTAATCAATTTAAAGTAGTAACCCACAACTTTACCAAAAACAGTATCTACTCCCCAAGTTGCCAAGGCAAAAATTACAGAGAATACTGCTACTAGTATAGTTAAACTTTGTGCCTCAGGCCAAGCTGGCCAAGTCACGTGGTTTTTCAATTCTTCAAATGATTCTTTTATATAGTTTACAATTCCAGCCATTATAATATCTATTTGCACGGGTTGAGAGACTCGAACTCCCGACACCTGGTTTTGGAGACCAGTGCTCTACCAACTGAGCTAAACCCGTAAATACAAGTCAAGGCATTCCGATATTTCGGAATACCTTAACTCTATATTTATTAACTAAATTAGTCTAAAATTTCAGTTACCTGACCAGCTCCAACTGTTCTACCTCCTTCACGGATAGCAAAACGTAAACCTTGGTTTAATGCAATTGGTTGAATCAAGTCAACAGTAATAGTTAAGTTATCACCTGGCATTACCATTTCAACACCTTCTGGTAAAACAATGTTACCGGTTACGTCAGTTGTACGTACGTAGAACTGAGGACGGTAGTTGTTGTGGAATGGCGTGTGACGTCCACCTTCTTCTTTTTTAAGGATATAAACCTCTGCTTTAAATTTAGCGTGAGGAGTAATAGAACCTGGCTTACAGATAACCATACCACGACGGATATCAGTTTTCTCGATACCTCTTAATAAGATACCAACGTTATCACCAGCTTCACCTCTATCTAAGATTTTACGGAACATCTCAACCCCTGTGATAGTAGAAGTCAATTTTTCAGCTCCCATACCAATGATCTCAACTGGATCTCCAGTGTTAGCAACACCAGTCTCAATACGACCAGTAGCAACAGTACCACGACCAGTAATAGAGAATACATCTTCGATAGGCATCAAGAATGGCTTGTCAACTTCACGCATTGGCTCTTCGATCCAGTTATCAACTGCATCCATCAATTCCATTACAGTGTCAACCCATTTTTGCTCACCATTAAGAGCACCTAAAGCAGAACCAGAAATTACAGGTCCGTTATCTCCATCATACTCATAGAAGTTCAATAAATCTCTAACTTCCATTTCAACAAGCTCTAATAATTCTTCGTCATCAACCATGTCCACTTTGTTCAAGAAAACAACCATACGAGGAATACCTACCTGACGTCCTAATAGGATGTGCTCACGAGTTTGCGGCATAGGACCATCTGTAGCAGCTACCACTAAGATAGCACCATCCATTTGAGCCGCACCAGTTACCATGTTCTTTACGTAATCCGCGTGACCTGGACAGTCAACGTGAGCATAGTGACGGTTAGCTGTTTGATATTCTACGTGAGATGTATTAATAGTAATACCTCTTTCTTTTTCTTCTGGAGCGTTATCGATTGAATCGAAGCTTCTCAGTTCAGATAAACCAGCGTTAGCTAATACAGTAGTAATAGCAGCTGTCAAAGTTGTTTTACCGTGATCAACGTGTCCAATTGTACCAATATTTAAGTGGGGTTTGGAACGATCAAAAGTTTCCTTTGCCATTTTTAATAAATTTAATCTTAGTTATATAATAATATTAGTGTCCTTTTTCCTGTTAAAACAGATAGAGCCAATGACGGGATTTGAACCCGTGACCTCTTCCTTACCAAGGAAACGCTCTACCCCTGAGCTACACCGGCTTTAAAAAAGAGCGGGAGACCGGGTTCGAACCGGCGACATTCAGCTTGGAAGGCTGACGCTCTACCAACTGAGCTACTCCCGCCTGATTTTAGAATAAAAAACCTCAGTTTTTCATTCAGCTCGGGGTAAACCCGAATTCAGTTTTTTCAATCTGTGCTTTACAGGAAAACAAACGTTTCAAAAGCCAATTGAAATTTAAAATGTGGGGAGAGCAGGATTCGAACCTGCGAAGTTAAAAAACAACAGATTTACAGTCTGTCCTCGTTGGCCGCTTGAGTATCTCCCCATTACCTTATTTTCTATATTTTTTAAAGAACTTATGAGCCTCCAGAGGGACTCGAACCCACGACCTGCTGATTACAAATCAGCTGCTCTAGCCAGCTGAGCTATGGAGGCTTTTCACTGCTTTTTTATCTAAAAAAAAGCCCGCTATTTCTAACGGACTGCAAATGTATATATTTATTTTCTTATTCAAAACATTTTTTGAAAAATTTTCTCATAAATGTGGTCTTAATTTTTCTTTTCTTCTTTTTAACTGTCTTTCTAAAGAGGCTACAGCCATATCTGCTCCCTCTTCAAAGGTCTTACATTGTTTTTTAACTACCAGACTATCACCGGGTACACTTATTTTTGCCTCAAATATTTTGTTGGCTTTGTCACTAGTGTTAGCGACCTTTAGAAAAACATCGGATTGAATCACCCGATCATAAAACAAATCTAACTTGTTCATACGCTTTTGGATAAAGTCTATCAATTTTCTGTCGGCAGAAAAGTTGACTGATTGCGTGTTTACTTTCATACTACATTGTTTTTAGTTAGACAAAAAGGCTATTTGATTTAATTTTGGTTTCTAGGGTGGGCATCTAGATAAACTTTTTTAAGTTCGGCAATACTATTATGGGTGTACACTTGAGTAGCTGCCAAACTAGAATGCCCTAATAATTCTTTTACTGAGTTCAAATCGGCACCCTGGTTCAATAAGTGCGTCGCAAACGAATGCCTCAAAATATGCGGACTCTTTTTCACCTTAGAGGATGCTAAACTAAAATACTCATTTATGATTCGGTAAACAAGATTTTCATATACTTTAACGCCTTTTTTGGTTAAAAATAACATCTCTTTATCGATGATCTGCACCAAGCTATTTCTTTCCTCCAAATAATTTTTTAAGCTAGTTAAAACTGAAGGTAACAATGGTACAAAGCGCTCTTTATTTCTTTTCCCTAAAACCTTAAGAAGTTGATTGGAGGTATCTATGTCACGTAATTTAATATTAATCAGTTCAATTCTTCTTATTCCAGTAGAATAAAACAGCTCAATCATCAATTTATCCCTTAAGCTTTCAAAATCATCCCCAAACTCAAAATCATCTAGCACAACTCCCACCTCCTTTTCTGAAAAAGGAACTTGAATTTTTTTACTTATTTTTAAAGCTTTGTGTTTGGCCAATGGATTCACTTCTAAATCCCCAACCTTCATTAAAAACTTGTAATAGGTATTTAATGCAGAAATTTTGCGGTTGACACTTCTATTCGAAATACCACTTTCAACCATAAAAACAATCCAACTCCTAATTTGAGAATAATGAATACCTGAAATTTCTGTTGTTTGGAATTCTTTTTCAATAAATTCTAAGAAACTATTTAAATCCCTATGATAAGCATCAACGGTGTTTTTGGAATAATTCTTTTCCAGAAGTAGGTAGTCCAAAAAGAATTTAAAAGACATTTAGTTGGGTTTTAGGTAACATTAAATATACTAAATTCTTTCCAACTATCTTTAATGAAATAAAAAATCCCGCAAGTAACTTACGGGATTTTTAAATATTATTTCACTCAAATTAGATATTCTCTTGATCTCTCAATCTTTGAATATACTGAGCTTTTTGTACTTGAGATCTTTTCTCTACAGAAGGTTTAGTAAACTGCTTACGTTCTTGCAACGCACGTTTAACTCCAGTTCTATCAAACTTTCGTTTGTAACGCTTTAAAGCTCTATCGATATTTTCTCCTTCTTTTACTGGTATAATTAACATAGAAACATCACCTCCTCTCTTTTAGTCATTTCGGTGCGCAAATATACTAACTAAATCTAGTTGCACAACAAAAAAAATATTTTTTTTAGCGTTGACCGCTAACTAGTTACAATTCAAGGCTATTATTATATTTCTACTCTTTATATAAGGAGTACTTTTGAGTTAAATCTTCTATAAGTTTTTCCTCCTCTTCGCTCTCTAATAAGGTGTTGTAACTTTTCCAAAATGACTTATCATAAGGTTTCGGGGAAAACATATCGGCATCCCAAGATTTACCAACAATTTGTTCTTGCACCTCTTCAGGATCTACAACTATCTCTGTAAACAAGACCTCCTGAACCGTAAAATAATAGCGTTCATCATTATTAGCGTTGTCTTGATTTGACTTATCGCCTACATTAACCAATTTTGGTGTTTCATAATATATGTAATTGAGATACATCCTTTCGTCATACTCCATATAGGATAATTCCAACTTGTGATTAACATAAGTATCAAAAAGCGTTTTACTTCTACTTTTTTGTGCATCTGAGGCAGCAACCAATTCATACTCTATTTTTTTTATAGCATAGTTATCCCAGTAAACATAGATCCAACCTTGAGCTTGAAACCCGTTATTAAAAATGCCTTTGGTATGGAGGTCTACAAAATCATTCCCTTCCTCTATTTTAATCTTATAGATCTTTCTTTCATTGTCTACCAAAATAGTATCTAATTCAAACTGGTGGCTTTCCAACATATTTTCACCGAACAATGCCTTGGGATCATGTGAGTTTCGAACCAAATTCAATTTACCTCTAAACAGGTTTTCCAATCCATTCACGCGACCGTCATTCCAGCGAATGGCTTTTACCAATGACGATGTCCTGATGGTGTCTCTTTTTAGGTTCCTTGATTTCATTTTGAAATTCCTAACATGATTTTTTAGATATGATGTATACACCAATAGACTGTCAACATCTCTTAAATCATAGCTCTTTCTTACTTGATCTACATTTATTTTAATGTTCTCATTAGCCGCAGATGGAAAACTGGAATCATACAACGTAATGGCACTTTCAATGAGCCATTTAAATTCCCTCTTATTTCTCTCCTTGTGTCTAATAAACCCCTTTTGAAGATATGGAGATTCTGGCAAATTACGCGGAAGGCGCTCTAGCGCTCTTTCAATAATTTCGTTTGCTGTTTCTGGTCTCGTATCGGCAACCAGCAAGACCTCATTCAAGGAAGCAATATCCTCCTCCAAAATAATTTCCATGGAGTCATCAAATTCGTTTACCGGAATTTTATAACTTTTATAACCGATATTGGAGACAATCAACGTATCAGTCTGATGCTTTTCTGGTATCAATAAAACAAACTTACCATCCTCATTAGTCACAGTTCCTATGGTCGTATTCTTCACATATACACTACAGTTTTCCAATGGAAGAAAGGACTGGAAATCCACCACTTTATTTTTAATTTCAATTTGGGAATGACCAATAAACCCTATCATTCCTATCACCAAAAAGAGAATCAGTCTTTTCATATTATTTTGGGGCGTGTTCTAAAGCAGGTTTATATTCTACCTTATCGATAATCATTTTTGACAAAACTTCTTTTAGAATTTCGGCAGTTCCTCCGCCAATAGGTCCCAACCTACTATCTCTAAACAAGCGAGCCATAGGGTACTCTTCCATATAGCCATATCCACCTAAAAATTGAATACATTCGTAAGCCACTTCATCAGCCATTTTGGTGGATTTTAATTTAGCCATAGTCGCTTCTTTAACCACATACTCTCCTTGATTCATTCTGTAAGCAATACCATAATTAAACTCTTTACAGAAGGTCATGTCAGTATATAGGTCAACAAACTTATGTCTCAACGCCTGAAACTCAGTAAGGGATTTACCGAAAGCCCTTCTGTTATTCATATAATCAAGAGCATATTCCAGAGCAAATTCAGCCCTTGCATGTGCATTGATCCCCATAATTAGACGTTCCAATGCAAAATGCTGCATGATATAAGAAAAGCCCTTGCCTTCCTCACCCATTAGATGGGATACGGGCACCTTCACATTATCAAATGCAATTTCTGCTGTATCTGATGCACGCCAACCTAATTTATCCAATTTGGTTGCTGAAATACCTGGAGTATCTCTATCGATTAAGATGATACTAATACCTTTGTGACCCAAATCGGGGTTCGTTTTTGCTGCAACTACCAAATAATCACTATAAACACCGTTGGTAATAAAGGTTTTGGAGCCATTTATGATATAATGATCACCGTCACGAACAGCCGTCGTTCTCATTCCAGCCACATCACTACCTCCAAAAGGTTCTGAAATACAAAGACATCCAATCAAATCTCCATGAATACTACCCGACAAGTATTTTGCCTTTAGCTCCGGACTCGCTTCAGCATTTACGTGTGTCATCGCTAAATAGGCATGTGCCCAGATATTGGCTGCAAATCCTCCAGAATTTATTTTCTGCAATTCTTCCAGTAGAATAACAGTATAGAAAAAGTCTAAATTCAATCCGCCGTATTCCTCTGGGGATGCTAACCCCAAATACCCCATATCACCAAATTTCTTCCAGATAAACCTCTCTACGGTTCCTGACTTTTCCCATTTATCTATATGAGGAACCACTTCTTTTTTAAGAAAATCCTTCAGGCTTTCTCTAAATAAATGATGTTCCTCTCCAAAATATAAATTGTTCATTAATTTCTAAGTCTTATTTTTTGTGTTTTTCTAATCTAAAGTCAAATACAATTTAATTATTTCCAATTTCACAATCGGAAAATCTTTAATTTTTAACAATTCATTAAAATTTTTAAACCCATCTCGCAAGGTTCTTTCTTCTATTATTTCATGAGCAATTTCATAATCAATATACTTGATTTGCACCAACTCATTTACTGAGGCCGAATTTAAGGCTATTTTGTCAATATGCCTTGGGGTTTTTATGGTAAAGTGCTTCCCTATTTCCTCAATAACTTCTGCAGATAGACCATAAACCTCAAACAGTTCAACCTGATCGGCAAAGCCATTTATCTTTGTACGGAATTTTATAATCCTTTCTGAAAGCGTTGGCCCAATACCGCGCACCTTTTGTAAATCACCAACAGTGGCTAGATTCAAATCCTTTTTTTCTGAAGGGTAATTACTATTGTTCGAAAACGAATTGGTCTTTTGTTTATTGTTAGAGCTTTTAGTCCATTCAGGAAACTTGAAATAGGGTGATATTTCTTTTAACAGGGAATCTGAAACTAAGGTTACTTTTTGAAATTCGCTAACAGAATTCAACCATTTATTTTGCTCTCGATACTTTAACAACCGATCTATTTCTTCATTGTTCATTCCTAACACATAACCTTTGTAATCCGTGATATAATTGGGATTGAAAGGATAAATTTTAGGCTTGCTGTTTTCCTCATAAACCTTAACCAAAGAATCCCTTTCTTTCAAAAAAGCATCAATCTCCTCTTGATTTCCATAGTCAATAGGCTTTGTAAAATCTGACACATAATAAATTGCCTGAACAGCCAACACCACAAGGATCAATAAAAAAATCCCATTTCGTTGTCTTCTTGTAAACAGGAAATGGGATTTCATCATATCTTATTTTTAAAAATATTACATGTGCTTAGTCAAATCTTCAGCCCCTTCATCCAAGGCCTCATGTTTCACATTAATAGCCTTCATATACTTCCTTAATTCTTTGCTAATGATTGGAGATAAAATGACAACCCCAATAATATTAGGTACTACCATGGCAAAAATCATAGCATCTGAAAAATCAATAACTGCCCCTAAACTAATTGAGGAACCTAATACCACAAAAATTAAGAAAAGTATTTTATAAACTAGATCACTTACTTTTCCTTTTCCGAATAAATATACCCATCCTTGCATTCCATAATAAGACCATGAAATCATAGTTGAAAAAGCAAATAAAATAACTGCAATGGTCAAAATAATAGAGAAATGCGGGATAACAGAATCAAACGCAGTTGCTGTTAGCTCTACCCCTTCCTTAATAGGAACACCATATTCCATAAATCCGCCTTCATAATTGGTGATAATGATTACCAATGCTGTCATAGTACAAATCACTACAGTATCAACAAAAGGCTCTAATAACGCTACTATTCCTTCAGATGCTGGGTATTTGGTACGAACAGCAGAGTGAGCAATTGCAGCAGAACCAACGCCTGCTTCATTAGAGAATGCCCCTCTTCTAATACCTTGAATCATAACTCCTACTAAACCTCCCGCAATTCCTAATCCTGAAAAAGCACCTTCAAAAATCAATCCGAAAGCATCACCAATATGCTTGTAGTTAGCTCCTAAAATAATTAGTGAAGCCAAAACGTAAATTCCAGCCATAAAAGGAACTATTTTCTCAGTAACCGAAGCAATCCTTTTAATACCACCTATTATTACCACGGCTACGATAACCGCCATAACCATACCGAAATACATTCCAGCATTATCACTTTGAAATTCAAATAACTTGGTAAACTGCGCTGCCGCTTGATTGGCTTGGAACATATTACCTCCTCCAAAAGAGCCTCCAATCACAAAAATGGCAAAAATAACAGCCAACACTTTTCCTATTCCCCCCATTCCTTTCTCTCTGAATCCTTTTGTTAGGTAGTACATTGGTCCTCCATAGACTGTTCCGTCTTCACCTACATCTCTATACTTGACACCAAGGGTACATTCAGCAAACTTAGAAGCCATACCTAAAAGTCCGGCAACAATCATCCAAAAAGTAGCCCCAGGACCACCAATGGATAACGCTACGGCAACACCAGCAATATTACCCAATCCAACGGTTGCGGAAAGAGCTGCTGTTAATGCTTGAAAGTGAGAAACCTCACCATGGGCACTATCATCTCGTAAGGTCTCAATGATATTATGATCTTCATTTGGTGTTTGATCACCATATAGTGTATCGGCACCATGCTTTTCAATATCCTCATATTTCCCTTGCACCACACGTAAAGCCGTTCTAAACCCAGTAATGTTGATGAACTTAAAATAAATAGTAAAGAAGATGGCACCACCTATCAAAACAATTAAAACCCATGGAATTTGGTAATTTTCAGAAAAGGGAATTTCATAAAAAATACCTTCAACAAACCAGCCAGTATACTCCTTGAAAATTCTATCAAATTTTTCAGAGGCCGATTCTTGGGCAAAGGTGATAAGGGGTAAAATCAAAGTAAAAATTGTAAGAAGATATCTTCTCATGCTATTTTAAGTTTTAGTTAGATTTATATTTCTTTTTTGTAAAGGGCGACAAGATGCAAAAAAAAATGCAGTTATTAAAACATTGGTTGTTAAAAACCCTTAGCTCAAGTTGAATTCAGAATTGAGTTTTTGGATCTGCTCTGGCCTTCCCAAAACGATAATTTTTGAGTTGGGAACTAGATTAATATCAGCATCTGGATTAACTATATATTCTCCTTCTGGACTTTTAAAACCTATCACATTACATCCTGTCTTTTTCCTTAGGTCTAAATCTCGAATGGTTTTTACAGTACTGGTATCATAAAGTTTTTCAACCTCTACTTCCTCGATATTGATATTGGACTTTCCTACAATAGAAAGGTTATCTATAAATTCTATTAAATCTGGAATAACTACTAAAGAAGCCATATGGTCGCCACCAATTCGGTCTGGTAAAATTACGTTATTAGCACCCGCAAATTTCAACTTTTCATAGGAAGTTTCTTGGGACGCTCTACTAATAATTGTCAACTTACTATTTATTTGTCTAGCAGAAAGAACCACAAATACATTATCTGCATCATTTGGCAAAGCGGAAATCAATGTGCTCGCTCTTTCAATTCCAGCTTCCTTTAATACATCATCTTCATTGGCATTTCCATTGACATACAAAATGTTCTCTTCATCCAATTTCTGTAAAAGTTCCTTATTTCTCTCAACCACCACAAACTGCTTTTTATAAGCCTTTAATTTTCGTGCTGCCTGACTCCCATTACGACCATATCCACAAATGATAATATGGTTATTAAGCGCTTCCATTTCCTTTTGCATCTTTTTGATCTTTAAATCTTCATAGTTATTTCTACTTAAAATGTATTCCGTAATCACGCTTATGGCATAACCCACAATAATGACACTTGTTAAAATTAAAATGATGGTGAAAATTTTCGAGGCATCATCCAAAGGCTGGACTTCACTGAAACCTACTGTGGTCATAGTAATGACCGTCATGTAAAGGGCGTTTATCCAAGAATAACCAGACAGAATTTTAAACCCTACCACTCCAGTCCCGACCAATAATGCTAGCAGGAACATCGCTGTGTAGATTTTAGACCTAAAAATTCTAAAAAAAGCTACTCTGGAAATCATAGATCGAAAACAGATGAACGCTTTGTATAAACCAAATCTTTAATACGCATCCAAAATGCGATGAACAAATACAAAGCAAAACCAAACCCTAAGGTTACAAATGTCAAGTACATAAAGGAAGTCCTAACCACCTTAGCCCTAATCCCCAATCTATCTGCAATTCGCTGACATACATGATACCCCCGTTTCTGGAAATAAAGTAAGCTATTGTAAAATATATTCATACCGCAAGATAAACATTTATTTGTACTATGAAATGTTGGTTTGCTCAAGATATCCTGAACCAAACCTTAATAAATCATTTAACTATCAATGCATTTCCTATGGCACATTGAAGGCATTTATTTTTATCACAATATTCTGTTTTCAGCTGCAGTAACCCTTGGGTTTGCAAAGAAGAAAAACCCACTTTTTTTAGTTGATCAAAAGCTTGGACTATATGATTTTTTTCAGGTTTAATTTCATGGGCCAATTGAAACAAATCCTCGGAAGGATCTTTTCCTAAAGATTGATAATATGCAAATTTTAAAGGGATTATGGTATTAATCATAAGCAAGTCAACAAACGATTTGCTCATTACCTTTTTGGACGTTTTGGATTCCTTTCCAAAACTATAATGAGAGTCCCAATAAGGAGAGGTCGATTTACGCAACAATTTATAAAATGCCTCCTTTTTGTTAAGGTCCATCAATTGAGAAAACAAATGTTCCTCTTCATGATATAACGTGGCTAGCTGTGACAATCGTAAAGTTGGAAAATTTTGAGGTCTCAATCGAAAAAACTGAATGGGCAAAACTCCTTGATTAGACAACTGAAACTTTTGATTCAAAAATTGATATTCCTTATTGAGGCTTTTAAAATAACCATCCTCCTGTTCGCCATCCAACAAACCAGCTTGCCCAAACAGTAAAGCTTCAATGGCCATTTGATTGGATCGTACCTTTCTTACAACATTAAAATCTAATGATTCTGCTAAACTTTGAAATGCCTCTCCATTAACCTTAAGGCCAAAGTTCTTTGCTAGTAAAACAAACAAAACAGCCTCCCAGTTATTCTTGGTCTTTTCTAGAAGTTTAAAAACGGCCTGGGATTTTCTTTCCAACCTTTCAACAAACAAGCGCTCCAACCAATTATTAATTGTAAATCCATGAACCTCGGAAAAATGGGTTTCACAATTAATCCATTTATCCTGCTTTGAAAAAAGCTCACGATATCCTGCTACAGTTCTTTCATCTAAGTAAGGTTTCAACTCCACGGTTGGTAACGTTGAATTATCACTACGGAAGACCTCAGTGTCATGTTGATAAACCACATGCAGAATCACATTATTATAGGCGGGGTCATTTTCATGATTATGCTGAAACCAGTCACTGGAATTCATATGAATTTCCACATTTCCAGCCCAAAGCTGGTCCCCTATTTTAATTTGAGCATTAAAAAAATCTGGACCAGAATTATGGTTATGGGTTCCTACATTCCAAATTTCAACAGGCTCATATTGGGTTGTTTCCAATTGCTCCTGATGAAATTTTTTATGTTTCCAGATAAAATGTAGAAAATCCTCTTGCATGGATTAAATTTAGCAGATATTAATCTCAAATGCAATAAATTAAAAATCCTCTTTTAGGATTGCAGTTATATTAAACTGTAAACTTGTCTAGCAATTTCCAATTCTTCATTTGTTGGGACAACCAGAATAGAAACTCGAGAATCTTGACCATGAATTGTCCTAACCTCTCTAGATCTTTTTTCATTCTTATCCAAATCCAATTGAATTCCCAGATAATCCATATCCCTACAAACCAAAGACCTCAACACAGAACTGTTTTCACCTATTCCCGCTGTAAACACAATGGCATCGAGACCGTTCATAGCAGCTGCATAACTACCTATGTACTTTTTAATTCGATACGCATTCATTTCTAATGCCAATTGACAATTTTTATTTCCTTTTTCAGCCTCCGATTCTATATCTCTCAAATCACTAAACCCTGTCAGACCCAACATGCCACTCTTTTTGTTGAGTAATTCATTAATTTCTTTAGAGGAATACCCATACTTATCAATCAAATAGAATATTACCGATTGGTCAATATCTCCAGAGCGTGTCCCCATGATCAACCCATTCATAGGTCCAAAACCTAATGAATGATCGATACAGATTCCATCTTTCACGGCTGATATGCTACAGCCATTTCCTAAGTGCACGGTTACCAATTTGGAGTTTTTTAGTTCCAACACTTCATTTGCTTTCTCTGAAACATATTTATGGCTCGTTCCATGGAACCCATAAAGTCTGATTTTTTTCTCGTAAAACTCGTTGGGAATGGCATATTTGTGTGCCTTTTCAGGAATAGTGGTATGAAAAGCGGTATCGAAAATAGCCAATTGTTTCGCGGATGGGAAAATTTCCTCAGCCACCTCAATTCCTTTAAAATTGGGAACATTATGCAAGGGAGCCAATGAAAATAGATCTTTTATTTTATCCTTTACCTCTTGATTCACAAAGGTTGTTTTGGTGAAATTTGCTCCACCATGAACCACCCTGTGTCCAACAGCATCTATATCATCCTTATTTTCAACGACTCCATTTTCCTTATCCAATAATAGTTGGGAAAGAATATTTAAGGCTTGGGTATGATCTGAAACATTTTCTTCCTTTTCGATAGAAAACGATTCCGATTGATATTTGATATTTGATTGCTCCAGTCCTATTCTATCTACCATTCCAGAAGCCAAAACCTCTTCGTTAGGCATTTGCAATAATTGAAATTTGATTGAAGAACTTCCGGAGTTTATTACTAAAATTTGTTTCATTTGATATCCATCAACAATATTAATACTATAGTTTTAGATCTTGGCAAAACCAATTATAATTGAGCCTGAATAGCAGTTATAATAATGGTATTGTATACATCATCAACTGTACATCCTCTACTTAAATCGTTTACTGGTTTATTTAGACCTTGAAGCATGGGACCTATTGCCAGCGCACCAGTTTCTCTTTGTACCGCTTTATAGGTATTATTCCCTGTATTTAAATCAGGAAATATCAATACATTGGCTTGACCAGCAACTTCAGAATCAGGCATTTTGCTTTTCCCAACAGCCATATCTACTGCGGCATCATATTGAATAGGGCCTTCTATTTTTAGATCTGGTCTTTGTTTTTTCACTATTTCGGTCGCTTCGCGCACTCGGTCGACATCTTCTCCTTTCCCTGAAGTACCTGAGGAATAGGACAACATGGCAATCTTCGGTTCAATACCAAAGGTTTTACTACTTTCTGCCGATGTAATAGCAATTTCAGCTAATTCAGCAGCAGTAGGATTTGGGTTAATGGCACAATCTCCAAAAATGGAAACTCGATCTTCCAAACACATAAAGAATATGGAAGATACCACAGAAACACCAGGCTTGGTTTTAATAAATTGAAGTGCTGGTCTAATGGTATGCTGTGTTGTATGTGCCGCTCCAGATACCATACCGTCGGCGTGCCCTTTGTAAATCATCATGGTTCCAAAATAGGAAACATCACTCATCCAATCCCTGGCGATATCCATATTGACATTTTTATGCTTTCTCAATTCATAAAACGTAGAAACATAATCTTCAAAATAATCGCTTTCAACTGGATTGATAATTGAAACCGTATTTAGATCCAATGGAATTCCATGAAGCATGACTAATTCTTCAATTTTATCCTTTTCTCCCAACAAGGTTAAATCAACCAAGTTTAAACCAGAAAGTCTTGCTGCCGCCTGAAGAATACGTACGTCATTACCCTCAGGTAAAACAATATGTTTTTTCGTTTTTTGGGCTCTTTGCAACAATCCATATTGGAACATTCTAGGTGTCATTCCTATAGGCTTGAAATTGATTAATTTTTCAACCATAGGGTCTATGGGAACATATTTTTCAAAGGCATTAAGACAAGTCTCTATCTTTTGAGAACTACTGGCATAAATTCTTGATTTTATTTGACCTATTTTATTCGTCACAGAAAACGTTCCTCCTTTAACCGAAATGATGGGAACAATTTGAGACAATCCCTCTATTAATTTCAAAATAGGTTCTTCAGGAATCAACCCTCCAGTCAACACGATTCCGGAAACTCTTGGGTAACTGGCAGAAATATTGGCTTGAAGTGCGCCCAAAATAATATCTGCACGATCCCCCGGCGTGATCACCAAGGCATCTTCCCTGAGAAATGTCAAATAATTTCTTAATTGCATTGCCCCAACCGCATAACTTCCTGTTTGATTATTAAGATATCCTTCTCCAAACAACACCGTTCCTTCTAGCTCATCTATTACCTCTTTAATTGTTGGGTTGGCCAAAGTTGGGATTTCTGGGATGGCATAAACTGCTACATCACTACCAAAAAATGCCTGAAGTTCCTTCTTTGTTGGTTTTAAATTGTCCTGCGAAACTTTATTGGCAATTACTCCCAGCACAGGCACCTCTTTTTGAGAGAATGATTGAAAGGCCATTTCCAAACCGTTTAACATCTCAGCTTGCGATTTATCTTGACCACTCCCAATTATAATAGCAGGGATTCTAAGATTTTTAGCCATTAACACATTAAAATCAAACTCAAACACCGTACCGTCAACCAAAAAGTCACTGCCCTCGACCAAAACGAAGTCAAAATCGTTTTCAAGTTGCTTGTATTTGTGAATGATTAAATCTAAAACCTGTCCAGACTTTCCTTGGTTAAGCATTTGTACCAATTGCGGTCTTGTGTAAGCATAAGCCTGCTCATAATCCAATTTTAAGTCAAAATTGGACAAAACCGTATCGAGATGGTTATCAACTCCGGTTTTATGGGTATCTATAATAGGTCTGAAATAAGCAACTCTAGCTACTTTTCCCAAAAGGGAATTCATTAGACCTAATGTAATCAGCGACTTACCACTATGAGATTCCATAGTGGCAACATATAGTCCTTTATTCATGATTAATTTTGTTGTATTAATTTTCAGATACTTCTGATAATGAACGAGTAAAGTTAGAAATTTAATAGTTAAATTTACTGATGTTTGTCATACTTTTGCTTATAAAATTTGATAAGAAAGAAGGAAAAATCGCAACATTTCTTGAAATTTCCTTCAAGAAAAAAGCCATTCCAAAATTTTGGAATGGCCTTAAAATTAAAACGACTGATCACACCATTACTGCCAACCGCCACCTAAATTTCTATAAAGGGTAACTCGAGCCAATAATTGTTCTTTTTTGGTTTCTACTAGTTCAATTCTAGATTCCAATGCATCTCTTTGAGTTAACAGAACTTCCATATAATCGGCCCTTGCTGATTTAAACAGTTTATTGGTAATATCTATTGATTGATTTAAAGCATCTACTTGATTCTCTTTAAGTTCATAGCTCTTTTTTAAATTGTCGATTTTAGACATTTCATTAACCACTTCTATATAGGCGTTTAAAATGGTCTTTTCATACTCAAAAATAGCTTGAAGTTGCCGGTCGTTGGCATTGAAATATTCAGCTTTTATAGCATTTCTATTGATTACAGGCGCCACCATATCACCCACCACCGAATACAATAAAGAAGCCGGGGATGTAGTCAAATATTTTAGGTTAAAAGACTCAAATCCCACACCTGCTTTAATGGTGAAAGAAGGATAAAAATTAGCTTTAGCCACTTTGACATCCAACTTGGCCGCAGCCAATTCATACTCCGCTTTTCTGATATCGGGTCTATTATTGAGTAATTGCGAAGGCACACCTGAGAACAAAGTATCCAATTCCTTTTCTACAAACACATCAGAATTTCTAACAATGTGTTGTGGCGTTCTTCCAATGAGAAAGTTGATTCTATTTTCGGTCTCTACAATTTCCTGTTTGACTGAAAACAGTTCACTTCGGTTTTTATAAACCTCAGCCTGCAATCTTTGTACTCCCAATTCGGTAGCTCGAGCGGCTTGTTTTTGAAGCTCAACTGTTTTTAAGGCGTCATTTTGAAGTTTTAGGTTTTGCTGAATGATCCCAAGCTTATTGTCCAGGGCTTCCAACTCGTAGTAGGAGTCAGCGATTTCGGAAATCAAATTGGTAACCATAAAGTTTTTTCCTTCAACAGTGGCCAAATAATCCATCATAGCTGCCTTTTTGGAATTTCTTAGCTTTTTCCAAACATCCAATTCCCATGTAGCAAACGCTCCAACTTGATAATTTGGAAGTGGTTCTGGAAATTCCTCGCCTGGTCTAATGTCCGAATTGGCATCATTAGCTCCTTGACTTGTGTATCTACCAACTTTCTCAACTTCTCCGGCTGCCTGAATTCCAACAAAAGGTAAGTACTCTCCTTTCCTAGCTCTAATTTCATTTTTAGACATATCCACCTGCATCATTAATATATTCAACTCTTGGTTGTTCACCAAGGCTGTATCAATAAGTGCTATTAACTGATCGTCATTAAAAAAGCTTTTCCAATTAATGGTAGCTACATTTGTGGTATCTCCAGAAATTTCTTCCTGATAACTTTGGGGAAGAGAGGCATTCTCTTCCCTTATTTCCTTAGTCGGGACACAACTGAAAAATAGCAGTATCACCAGACCCAAAAGACCCCAAGATTGAGGTATGTTATATTTTAAGATTATATTACTTCTCATCTTTTCGATTCTTCATTAATTTTTTCAATTGTTTATTCATCTCATTCAATTTCTGTCTTAAGCCACTTTGCTCCTCTCCATGCCTCATAAATTCTTCTGACATAGGCTCAAGATTTTCGTCCTTGATTAAGCTTCTGCCTTCAGCCATTTTTCCAAAAATGAAATACAATCCAGGAATTACCAAAACCCCAAATACGGTTCCAATCAACATGCCTCCTAAAGATGAACCTCCAATGGTTCTATTTCCAATAGCTCCTGCACCTGAGGCTAGAACCAAAGGAATCAAACCGGCAATGAAAGCAAATGAGGTCATTAAAATAGGTCTGAACCTCATCTTTGCTCCTGCAATTGCTGACTCAAGGATGCTGGCTCCTTGCCTATTTTTTTGCACCGCAAACTCGACGATCAACACCGCATTCTTACTCAATAATCCCACTAACATAATCATACCTATCTGCGCATAGACATCATTGGAAAGTCCCATAAGTTTTAGCATTAAAAAGGAACCAAAAACCCCAATGGGCAAGGATAAAAGGACAGCAAAAGGCAACAAGAAACTTTCGTATTGGGCAGCCAATACAAAATACACGAAAATGAGAACTACTATAAAGACATAAAGGGCATCATTTCCACGTTGCGCTTCATCATATGACAATCCTTCCCAAGCAATATCATAGCCTCTTGGTAATGTTTCCTTGGCTACTTCCTGAATCGCCTTTATCGCATTATCACTCGTATAACCTTTGGCTGGCAATCCTCTAATGGCAGCCGAATTGTATAAATTATAACGCGTGATTTCGTTAGGTCCCAGCTTTTTTTCCAAAGTCATAAAAGAAGAATAAGGCACCATTTGTCCTTCTTCGTTTTTCACAAAGAGTTTTTCAAGGTCTGTAGGAAGACTTCTGTATTCTGGAGCTGCTTGGGTATATACCTTAAAGAAGCGACCAAATTTGATAAAACCTTGCTCATAGGTACTACCAATTAAGATATTCAAATTTTCCATGGCCTTTCCAATGGAAACACCTTTTTGCATAGCCGCCTTATTATTAATCTTCAAATCGTACTGCGGATAATTGGCTGCAAAAAAGGTAAACAGACCGCTCAACTCTTTTCGTTCTCCCAAGGCTTCCAAAAATTCGTTATTGATTCTTTCAAATTCATGGTAATCAGTGCCATTGGTTTTATCAAGGAGTCTCAAAGAAAAACCTCCTGAGGAGCCAAATCCAGGAACTGCAGGGGGTTCGAAATATTCAATCACCGCACCAAGATTCTTTCCTTCTTCTTCCAATTCCTCCATAATCTCATGAACCGAATGCTTCCGGTCAGACCAAGGTTTTAAGTTGATTAAACAAGTTCCTGCATTAGATCCACGTCCTTCAGTCATAATCTCATAACCAGCCAAAGATGATACAGATTCCACGCCTTCTATTTCCTCACAAATGGCTTGAAGTTTACGTGCCACATCATTGGTACGTTCCAAAGTTGCACCTGGTGGGGTTTGGATAATGGCGTAGATCATCCCTTGATCTTCACTTGGAATAAATCCGGAAGGCAATATTTTATTCACCAATCCTGTTCCTACACAAAATGCAATTAGAACTGCAAAAGTAATTACCCTTCTATGCACTATATGCTTCAAAACGCCTACATAGCGCCCCGTCAACCTTTCAAAAAGTCTGTTAAAACTATCAATGAAACGATTCATTAAGGACTTTTTCCTAGGCTGCCCATGATTATTCTTTAAAATCATAGCACACAACACAGGAGTCAAAGTCAAGGCCACAATAGCCGAAATCACGATTGAACCAGCCATAGTTATGGAAAACTGTCGATAGAATACCCCTACCGGTCCTGTCAAGAAAGAAATAGGAATAAACACGGAAACCATGACCAATGTAATTGCGATAATAGCACCACCTATTTCACCCAAAACCGCCTGAGAGGCCTTATAAGGACTAAGATGTTGTTCTTCCATTTTTATGTGGACCGCCTCCACGACCACAATGGCATCATCCACAACAATTCCAATGGCCAAAACCAAGGCAAATAGGGTAATCAAATTGATGGAGAGTCCGAAAATTTGCATGATAAAAAATGCACCTACCAAGGATACTGGAACTGCAATTATCGGGATCAGGGTCGAGCGCCAATCTCCTAAAAATAGAAATACAACAATGGCCACTAAAATAAAGGCATCCCTTAAAGTATGAAGTACCTGTTCGATGGAAGCATCGAGGAAATTTGACACATCATAACTTATCTTATAGTCAATTCCTGGAGGCAAATCTTCTTTGAGTTCCTTGAGCTTCTCCTTGACAGCATCAATGACATCACTACCATTACTTCCAAAGGTTTGTTTAAGTACAATTGAAGCAGAAGGTTTTCCATCCAAATTGGAATAAATATCAAAAAACTCACTTCCCAATTCCACATCGGCAATATCTCCGAGGGTTATCATCTCCCCTTCGGCATTTGCTCTAATGATAATGTCTTTATACTGTTGGGGCTCACTATACCTATCTTGATAGGTCAACACATACTCCAAGGCCTGTGATTTTTTCCCAGAACTTCGACCAATCCTACCGGGACGTGCCAAAATACTTTGATCTTGCATTGCTTCAAGAACTTCTTCGGCTGAAATATTATAGGCCCGCATCCTGTCAGGCTTCAGCCAAACCCTCATGGCAAACTTACGGCTACCTAAAATCTGGGCACTGGCAATACCGTTTATCCTCTGGATTTCAGGTACAATTCTGGTGTAAGCATAATTATAAAGGAATTTTTCATCGGTATTATCCTTCTTGCTATAAAGGTTGACATACATCAACATACTGGGCTGAACAGGAGTTATGATAACCCCTTCTCTTTGAACCAATTCAGGCAGCAAAGGCATCACCTGATCAACCCTAGTTTTCACCCGGACTACGGCATCGTTGGGATCGGTACCTGGATCAAAAATAATTCTTACTGTTCCTTCTCCTGCACTAGTGGCATCGGAAGCAATATATCGCATGCCTTGGACACCATTGATAGCCGTTTCTAAAGGAATCAAAGTTGATTTCACCAACACATCGGCACTAGAACCTGGATAGGCTATAAAAATATTTACTGTGGTTGGTGCAATTTGCGGAAACTGCGAAATGGGCAGTTGTTTTATGGCCAAGAATCCCGTAAAAACAATAATTACAGAGATGACAATGGCCAATACTGGTCTTTGAATAAACTTTTTAAACATTGTCTGATAGTTTTGGGATTTCTACTCGGCGTATATGTCTAAATGAGCTAAAACGTCATCTGCCTTTTCCAACTCAAATTTTATTTTCTGACCATCCTTCACAAGTCGGATCCCCTCCAACAGAACTTTATCGTTTTCCTCAAGCCCTTGAGTAACTTCAAACAAATTGGATAATTCGGCGCCAACCTTGACTTCTCGTTGCCTAACTACATTATCCTGATCAACAACAAAAACGAAATGTTTATCCAACACCTCAAATGTGGCTTTCTGAGGAATCAACAAGGCATGATTCAAAGCTGTTTTCATAAGAACTGTTCCTGTTTCTCCATGTCGCAAAATGCCATCAGGATTTGGGAAAGTGGCCCTGAAAGCTATATTCCCGGTCTCATTATTGAACTCACCTTCAATGGTTTCTACAATACCATTTTGATTGAACTTTTTATTGTTGGCCATGAGCAAGCTTACTTCCTTTTTTTCTTCTTTTTTGGCGCTCATGATGTAATCTAAATATTCGGCTTCAGGAACATTAAAATATACCCACATCTGACTGTTATCTGAAAGAGTAGTAAGTAATTCTCCTTCTTCAAGCATACTTCCTTCTCTTACATGCAAATGGTCCATGATCCCATCAAAAGGCGCTTTAATATTTGTAAAACCTAAATGGGTTTCTGCCAGTTTCACTTCAGCTTTCGATTTTTCAAAATTGGCTTTTGCAAGTGCTAACTCATTGGGAGAAACCACTTGATTATCTGCCAAAAGCTTAGTGTTTTGATATTCAATGGAAGCCGCATCATTTTCTGCTTTCGCTTTTTGAAGTTCTGCTTGATATATGTTTGGCATGATTTGGAACATCATCTGTCCCTTTTGGACTTTTTGTCCTTCATCTACCTTAATTTCTTGAAGGTAGCCCTTTTCCATAGCTCTCAGTTCTATATTCCTGATGGAGTGAACCTGACAAACATATTCTTTGGTGATAGATGTATCTTTGTAAATGGGATTGGTTACTTGAAAAGTGCGTTCTTCGTGCTTCTCCTCTTTGTGGGATTCGCAACCAATACTAATAATAAACATGACCAACAGGCCCATGTAAATTGGGTATTTTTTCATAGTACAATGAAATTTTAAAATGAATAAATGTTGATAAGTAGTAGCCTGACTTAATTCTAGGACAGACTCATTTTGGGTAATGAAACGGATTCAAAAAATGGTAAATGAGATTTTACCATTGAAGATTTTCAGATTCTAAAAACTTGAAATTGGATATACTTCTTGTATACAGTCCTTGATAAGGATTCTTTTCGATCAAAAAGCGGGTTAGAATGTGCTTCTAATGTTCTTAAACAAGAAAAAGCATATAAAAAGGCAATACTTACCTGGTGGTGAAAAGAAATGGAATTGCCATTTTGATCATGACTACCTTCAACCTCCTCACTTTCCGTGATTTCAGTAAAAAACTTTTCGAAATCGAAATGACCCTGATTGTCTTTTGAAGATAAGGTCAACTGATTTGCATTGGAAGCTTCGGAAACATTTCCTATGATATCCTCTACAGAATCAACATTAAAATTGGAAGTTGCAAACAATTGGGCTAAACCTCCTAAAAGGATAGCGATACCTAGCAGATATTTTGCAAAAGTTTGCCTCATGATTTGGCACAAAAGTATTTTGGGGTTTTAATATGCACAAGAAAAATTTGTTAAATTCATGATAAACCTTAGACTTAACAATATAAAGGTTAACATTTCATTTATATGACAATTTAGGGCCCTAATATTTGAATAATTACCAACAAAAATTCTCCAAAAGAGGATTTAACCCACTGACAAAGTTGATTGCTTTTATTTTTTTTAGTATCTTTAAGGGAAATAGTATTTACTTCCTTAAGAGCAATCCGTAGCATGGAATTGTATGATTTGGATTTCTTTTTGAAATTCATACACCAATTTTTTTAATCTATCCCTAAAATTGGCCCCGAGGTTATTTGTCCCACTTCGTTAATTAAATGACATATTAAAAACCAATTTCTAACCTTAATTCAAACATTATGAAACGACTAGGGATTTTAATTGTACTCATTTTCGGATTTCAAATGAGTGCCATACCACAAGAAACCAGTAATAACGATCAATTACAAATTAAAGAAGCTATCGACACCTATTTTGTAACCATGTGGGAATTAGATAATGTTACCTATGTAGAAGAATTTAATCACAAAGGCCCCAACAGTTCCTCTTATTTTGAATCAGAAGTTTTAAAAAATTATAGTAAATACCATATTGACAAAATTAACCTCTTGTCTTCTAATAATGTAATAAGTAATTCACAATTGGATCAAGAAAAGGCAGAAGTCAAAGTCTATTTCGATACCTACGAAAGTGGGGGATTCTCTCATTGTGGCATGAAAATATTCAAACTCTCAAAAAGTTTAGGAGATTGGCGAATCAAATCTGTTGAATCTTTTGTACACCCAGAGGTGTGTCCTGAAATTGTAGATTAAAACATTTTTTTATTTCATAGAATTGAAAAATTAAAATGTCTATTAAGGATTTTAGCTGTTTATTGTTCTAGCTTATTCAGTCGTTGATTTTTATTAATCTGCACCATGGCCAATAAATTAAAATGATTATATTTAGCTGAATAACAACCTGCTATTAATCTAAATGCAATACATAAAACAACTTGACAGCTTACGAGCTATAGCTGTACTTTTTGTTATATTTCATCATTGGAAACCTGCCCAACATGTTAATAGATTCTCTTTAGGAGCTATGGGTGTCTACATATTTTTTGTAATTAGTGGATTTCTTATTTCCTCCATTCTTCTATTTGCCAAAAAAAATCACGAAACCAATCATACCTCTAAAAAGACCATTTTAAAAAGTTTCTACCGAAGAAGGGTTTTAAGAATATTCCCTCTATATTATTTTGCAATTACCTTAGGTTATATACTACAAAATCATATCAATCTGTATGTTGATTTTGAAAAGCTTCTTCCCTATCTCGCTACCTTTACCACCAATTATTACTTTTTATTCAACGAAACTTGGGGAGGTTTGTTCTCTCATTTTTGGTCTCTCGCTGTCGAAGAACAATTCTATTTAATTTGGCCTTGGATTTTGGTCTATTGCCACAAAAAATACCTGCCGGTGGTGATCATTATTTTCATCTTTATAGGAATTGGACACCAATATCTTTCTAATTATGAAATTGAACAAGTTGGTATCTCAACCCTTTCTTGTTTTGATGCCTTGGGTTTGGGGTCATTACTAGCCTTTTACTATGTATATAACCCTCCTACATTAATTAAATTTCAAAAAGTATTTGCTCCCTTGGGTATTATTATACTTGTATTATTCTTAATGAAATACCTATTCCTATATGGCGTAATTTTTATCCCAAATTTACCCTTAGGAACCTCAATGGCCATTATGACCACTGCTCTAATCAACCACTTCATAGTTCATCATGAGAACAAAAATTTTAAAGAAGCTTTCTTCTTTAAAAATAAGATTCTAATTTGGATCGGGAAATTGAGTTATGGTTTGTATGTATACCACTACTTTATTCCAGAAATATTTGGCCCTATTATTTTTGGCCAAAACACCCAAACATTCAAAAATCAAAATTTTAGTTTAAATCATTCGTTTCAGTTTGTTACCTACCTCCTTATTACTTTGTTTATTTCATTCATTTCTTACAGATTCTTAGAGCAAAGATTTTTAAAACTTAAAAACCTATTTAAATATTAGTTCTATTCTATCAAACTCCTGAAGTACAGGCAAATATTAACTTTTCAAATTTATATTTAAAGTAAAAAACTTGTATCTTTATTAGCATCTTAAGATACCTAGAAATCATTTTAAATACATTCATCATGTTTGCGGTTATCTATTCCTTTAAAGTAAAACCTGGGTTGGAGTCAACCTTTGAAAGAGCATGGAATGAAGTCACAAGATTAATTAAGATGCATGAAGGGGGATTAGGTGCCGTACTTCACAAAAAATGCCAACAACACTATATTGCTTATATGCAATGGCCAGATGAGGATACTTGGCAGCTGGCTGGTAAAAACCTGCCTTTAACTTCCAATAAAATAAGGAAGTTTATGAAAGATTCTTGCAATTCCATTGAAACCTTATTCAAATTAGAGGTTTTAGATGGCGTACAAGGCTCCTTTATTCAACAACATTAATTTTAAGTAAACTCTCATTCTCATTTTCTTTCAATCCATAGGTATCGGCATATACCTTAGTGAATTGCGCTCCAAAAAAGAAAATTAAGGATGCGTAACTAGCCCATAAGAGCACTAAAACCAGTCCTCCTGCAGCTCCATAAGTAGACCCCGGATCTGATTTCCCAAAGTATAGTCCGAGTAAAAATTGGCCCAAAACAAACAAAACTGCTGTAAAAAATGCACCTATCCATACATTTTTCCATTCAATTTTACGGTCTGGCATAAATCTAAACATCAAGCCAAACAATAGAAAAATAATAGCTGATGATAGGATTCCGTCCAAGCCATAAGCCAAATAAACCACCAAATCTGGAAAAAGAGTTCCCAAATAATCAGTAGTTGCTGATAAAACTGCCGTCAAAGCAAAACTAATCAGTAATAAAAAACCAATGACCAAAATGAATGCAAAGCTTCTTGCTCTATCTGTAATCAATTCCCAAATTTGGTTTTTAAAATGTTTTTTAGTGGATTCCACACGCCACAATTTATTCAATGAAATTTGTAGTTGATAAAAAACACCGGTAGATCCATAAATCAAGGTGGCTAACCCAATCACCGTAGACCAAATACTTTTCTTTTGATCTTGAGTATCTTCTACAATTGCCACAATTGTTTGGGCAGCATCGGCACCCAAAGCTGATTTTATTTCATTGATCAACCCACCTCTAATTAATTCTGAACCCCAAATCCCACCAATGATGTTGATAATAACTACCAACAAGCCAGGCAAAGACAATACAGCGTAATAAGCCACAACCGCACTCATTCTCCAAGGGTCTGAAGCCATCCAAGCCTTAAAGGTTTTGGCAGTTAATTTTGGTAAATGCTTGAATTTAAATTTTTGCTCAGTCATGTTAAAAGGTTGAATAGGATTCCCACTCAAACCTTGAAGCTAATCATTTTGATTTGTAAAGGAAAATTTACTCTTGTTTTTTAAAGATTCATTCAATTCAAGCCTATTCCTCCAAAAAACCCATTTTTTTCATCCAATCATTATTGAACATCTTGCCAACATACCGGCTACCGTGGTCATGAAACAATACCACCACAACATCATCTTTGGAGAAATGTTCCTTTAGCTGCAATACACCTTTAATGGCGGCACCAGCAGAATTTCCTAAAAACATGCCTTCTTCCTTTGCTAATTTCTGAGTAAAAATGGCAGCGTCCTTATCTGTTACCTTAGTAAAACCATCAATAATACTGAAATCAACGTTCTTTGGAAGTATGTCTTCACCTATACCTTCTGTTATGTACGGATAGATTTCATTTTCATCAAAAACACCAGTTTCGTGATACTTTTTAAACACACTTCCATAGGTATCCACTCCCCAAATTTTAATATCTGGATTTTGCTCTTTCAAATATTTTCCAACACCAGAAATGGTACCCCCAGTTCCTACACCCACCACAAAATGGGTGATTTTACCTTCTGTTTGTTTCCAAATTTCTGGACCTGTACTTTCATAATGTGCCAAAGCATTACTAGGGTTATCATATTGATTGACATACCAGGAGTTAGGTGTCTCCTCAGCTAGCCTTTTAGATACTGAATAATAACTACGAGGATCATCCGGTGCCACAGCCGTAGGACAAACCACCACTTCTGCTCCCATAGCTCTGAGTACATCCATTTTTTCCTTGGACTGTTTATCGTTTATTACAAAAACACATTTATATCCTTTTACAATGGCAGCCAAAGCCAATCCCATACCTGTATTTCCAGAAGTACCTTCAATAATCGTTCCTCCAGGTTTTAACCTCCCATCCGCCTCAGCATCTTCAATCATCTTTAAGGCCATTCGGTCCTTAACAGAGTTTCCTGGATTAAACGTTTCATATTTGGCTAATACCAAACAAGGTAATTCCTTGGTGAGTTTATTGATTTTCACCAAAGGTGTATTACCTATGGTATCCAAGATATTTTTAGCGTATTCCATAATGTGGTTTTGGTTGGCAAAAATAGGGAAAAGAAAAAGTTTTCATAAAAATCCATTCTTAAATCCTTGAACTATTCAAATCTAATTGCCTTAACAGGAGAAATTTTAGTGATGATTATCGAAGGTATTAAAAGCATTGCAAGACACAATAAAAAGGTTCCCAAATTAAGGGCTAAAATATATCCCAAACTCATATAAACAGGGGCTTCTGTCACATAATAGACTTCTGGATTTAAAGGAAATAGTTTTAAGTACTTTTGAGCAAATAACAATCCCAACCCAATCAGATTCCCCCAAAACAACCCCAAGACAATTAAATAGGATGCATTGTATAAAAAGATTTTACGGATGCTCCAGTTATCACTTCCCAAAGCTTTTAAAATCCCAATCATTTGTGTTCTCTCTAGAATTAGTACTAGTAGAGCCGTTATCATATTAATCCCGGCAACAATAATCATGATGCCAATAATTCCATAGATATTTTTATCAAAAATCTTTATCCATTCAAAAATAGAGGGGAATTTTTCTTCAACACTATAAGTATTCAACATAGAAGGTGTGTTCTGATAAACTTCCATCATTTTTTCATTTATTTGACTGTAATCGTCCAAATAAATTTCAAAATTCCCTACTTCATTTGGCCCCCATCCATTCAATCTTTGTAAGTGACGAATATCACCAACGATATAAGTTTCATCAAATTCCTTAAATCCAGAGTTGTAAATTCCAACCACATTATAGGTAATCATGCTTGGTGGTTTATTAGGATCTTCCTTTCTGAACAGAGTTGTAAACCGATCCCCCACTTTAAAATGCATTCTATTCGCCAAATAATCTGAAATCAACACCTCTTCACTCCTTCCATTGGAATAATCAGGGAGACGCCCTTCAAGAAGAAACTCTTTAAAATAGTTCCAATGATAATCCTGCCCAACTCCTTTCACTATGATGGCTTCAAAGTCATCCTCTGTCCTTATAACACCAAATTTGGAAGCCACTCCTTGAATATGTTTGATACCAGAAACCGATTTGAACTCCGGATAAAAATCTTGATCTAGAGAAACAGGGACACCACTTTCTTGGGAATTGTTACTATCAAAATTGGAAATAATAAGGTGCCCATTAAACGCTGAAACCTTTTCTCTTATTTTTTGCTGAAGCCCTATCCCCGTTGCTATAGCAACAAGCATAACGATAATTCCAATGGCAATTGCCGTGATTCCTATTTTTATAATTGGAGCCGAAACGCTACTTTTATACGTTTTACTATCAATTATACGTTTAGCTGTAAAATATTCGAAATTCAAATTATGATTCACGGTTTAAAGATGCTCAAAAATACCATTTTATTCTTTGTCTTGATACTCATTTCCTGTGGAAACATTTCCAGACCAAAAGATTCTTTAAATAATAGAGAAATGTCTTCGTCTAATAACGAGATAGAGGACCAACCTATTATAGTTGGTGCCAACAGAACCGAAATTTATTTACCAGAATTAAAAGGAAAGAAAGTTGGTATTGTAGCCAACCAAACCAGTGTCATTTTTAAAAACGACCAAAGCTATACCCACCTTGTTGATTCTCTTGTGTCCTTGAACGTCTCTATTAAAGCCGTTTTTGCTCCAGAACATGGATTTAGAGGTAAGGCTGATGCAGGTGAACATGTAAATGACGGCATGGATTCAAAAACAGGTTTACCAATTATTTCTCTTTATGGTAACAATAAAAAACCAAAACCTGAACAACTTGAAGACATTGACGTTCTTGTTTTTGACATTCAGGATGTAGGTGCTCGATTTTACACATATATATCGACCTTACACTATGTAATGGAAGCTTGTGCTGAACTGAACATTTCTATAATTATCTTAGACCGTCCTAACCCAAACGGACATTATGTTGATGGCCCTATTTTAGAGCCCGAATTTCAAAGTTTTGTTGGAATGCATCCCATTCCAGTAGTTCATGGTATGACTATAGGTGAATATGCCCAAATGATTAATGCTGAGGGTTGGTTAAAAGATAAAATTACTTGTGATTTACTGGTAGTCCCTATGGATAATTACAATCATAAAAAATCTTATGATTTGCCAATAAAACCTTCTCCAAACCTACCAAATGCACACGCCATTAATTTATATCCCAGCTTGTGTTTTTTTGAGGGCACTAATGTAAACGCAGGAAGGGGTACTGAAAAGCAGTTTCAGGTTTTTGGAAGTCCGCATTTAAGGGCTTCCACTTTTCCCTATTCTTATACTCCTGAGTCTAATGAAGGAGCCAAACACCCCAAGCATGAAGGTAAGCTTTGCTATGGTATGGACTTATCCAATTTAGAACCTTTAGATCAACTAGATTTATCTCATATCATTAAAGCCTACCGACATACAACTAATCAAGAAGCGTTTTTCAATTCTTTCTTTGATAAATTGGCTGGAACGAAAAAGTTAAAACAACAAATAATGGATGGCCTTTCAAATGAAGAAATAAGAGCCTCCTGGAAAGAAGGATTGGAAGTCTTCAGAATGAAAAGAGAAAGGTATTTGATATATCCGTAAATGAAAAAGGATGGCATCTGCCATCCTTTTTTTAAAATACTATTCTACTAATTAAAGCTGTAAGACACTCTTGCATTGAAGCTATTGAGTCCTGTTCGATCGGCAAAATTCAGCACTTTGGAATTAGTCACGTATCTAATGCCAACATTGAATTTAGCTATATCAACGCCCACACCTAATTGCAACCCATAAATAACATCTCTAAGTTCAAATACGTAGTAATTATCTACCTCAACGTTATCCTTATGCTGGTCTACCTCCATAGAACCAGATAACGAATAATTAAAGCTTGGACCAGCTTCTAAAAAGGGAACTATCTTTTGATTATTAGTATTGAAACGGTATCGTACCATTAAATTCAAATAAATAGTAGATAAATCAAACTTCAAATTTTGGTGGCTCTTATAATCTAATGCGGCACTATATACATAAGAGTATTCATATGAATCTTCAACTGAAAAATATCCCAGTTCTCCTAAAACAGACCATTTTTTCAATTGGTCATTTATAAATATCTCATAAAATCCGCCTACATTATAACTAACCGTATGCTCAGGTTCAAATCCTTCAAAAACACCAGTTGTTCTTTCAAATTTTAGTTGGGTTAGTCCTACACCCACAAAAACTCCGTAATCACTTTTTATTTTATTTTTCTTTTTGAACTTATAGTCCGTTTCACCACAATGGTTGTACTTTTCAATTACCTCCATTAACTCTTCTCTTTTATAATCCAGAGAATTACTCGCTTTGACACTTTTACAATCGGAAAAAAGTAAATTCAATTGGCCAATAAAATTTTTCTGAGGTCTCAACTTGGAATCCTTTGTTAACATTTGCCTGTAATTCAATTCTCTAAAATCATCTCCTTTCTCAACAAAATAGTGACTTCTACTATCAAAATATTCAAAAAGATTTATGGTTCCACGAACTATTTGTTTCATAAAAACATGCACATCCATAAACTCAACTGGCGTATCTGCATGCATTTTATCTAAATTTTGTTCGGTCACATCCAATGATGTATATCTAGAAATATATGTTTCCTGATTTACAGTAAATTCTTGAAGCAAATCTGGCGTATAAATCATAGTTTCATTACCATTTCGAAACTCAATTTGTTTGGGAGATCGTTTCCAATCTTGAAAATTAATTTCTCCATTACGTGTTGTCCCTTCAGCAGTAATGACACTTCCTGGGATAAAATTATTTTGTGCATGCATTAGCACAGAAATGAAGAAAAGGCCTAAAAATGAAATTTTTATTCTCATGTTGTTTAAATGATATATAATGGTTAATTAAAGTTGTAGTAAGCTCTTAGCATAAATGTTTGTAAATCACTAGAATCAGCAAAACTGAAAACTTTGGAGACAAATCCATATCTCAATTCAAGGGCAAACTTGGAAACTTCCAATCCAGCCCCTAAGGAAAGACCAAAGTTCATCTTTCTAGGTTCAAACTTATAGTGATTTGTTCCATCAGATCCATCTTTGGTCTGAAAAACTTCTAAATTTCCAGAAGTGAAATTTACTCCGACACCTCCGCCCAAAAACGGAATCAGCTTTTGATTATTCGTATTGAATCGATACCTAATTAATAAATTGAAATCGACAGATGAAATTTGGTATTCAAACTGTTGGCGATTATGATAATCAAACAATTCAAAATAAACATGGGAATACTCGGTATCCCCTTTAACTTTAAAGAAACCTAGTTCTCCTAAAACGGACCATTTCTTTAAATCTTTATTGATAAATAGTTCATAAAACCCTCCAAAATTGATGGACATATTATTTTCTGGGCTGTAGTTTACAAACGCCGATTCCGAACTTTCTGTATTCAAATTTAGTTTGGTAACCCCAACACCTATAAAGGCCCCAGAGCCGTTTTCAATTTCTCTCTTTTTTTTGTAAACATAGGTTTGGTCTCCACAATGGTTATACTCATTTATCAATTTGACTAGTTGTTCCTTTTTATAGCTCATTGATTCCTTGACATGAACATCTTGGCAATCGGAAAGTAATAAATTCAATTGCCCAATAAAGGTTTTCTGAGGTTTCAACTTCAAATTATCAGTTAACATCTCTCGATAATTCAACTCTCTAAAAACGTCATCCTTTTCAAAAAAATAGTGTGACCTATAATCAAAATATTCATAAAGATTAATGTTTCCTTCAACCAGTTGTCTTAAAAATATATGAACATCCATAAACTCAACAGGAGTTGAAGGATGCATTTTATTCAAGTTTTGTTCGGTAACATCCAATGAGGTTAATCTCGAGATATAAGTTTCTTCCCCTACTGTAAATCCTAGTAATCTCTCAGGGCTAAAAGTAATGGTACCATCACCGTTTCGAAATTCTATTTGTTTTGGAGATCGTTTCCAATCTTGAAAATTAATATCTCCCTTATGGATAGTTCCATCCAATTTTGTGATACTTCCGGGAATAAAATTGTTTTGTGCGTGCAAGAGCACAGAAAGAAAAAATAAAAATAAAATGGTTCCTGTTTTTCTCATTCTTGATAAAAAATATATAGTGATTAATTAAAGTTTGCTTATCTATTTGGCAAAAGATTGCCTGTTCAAATAATCTTTGAACACTGTATCTTAAAAAACTTGAAATGAATTAATTAATAAATTTTTCTAGTAAATCTCCCTGGAATGATTGCTGAGATCATATTGATGGGATAAAGTTGAAAGTTGAATCATGTAGGTTAAATATTTTTGGTTTTTTTAATTTATTAGGGCTATTAATTTATCTGGGTAATCTGTAATTATACTATTCACTTGGTAGGCTATCATCCGTTCCATGTCCTCTGGATCATTAACGGTCCAGGGAATTACCAAAAATCCTTGATTTTGGTAGGCACTCACAGTTTCTTTGGACAATAGTTCAAAGTAAGGACTTAAAATTTTTGGCGTAAAACTTAGTTCTTTCAGCTTGTCTTCAATTGATTCCTTTTCATCTATCAAAAGGGCGACAACCATATCAGGATCTTGTTTTTTGATTTCCTCTAGAACTCTGACATCAAAAGATTGCAAATTACAACGAGAAGCCACACCATATCTTCTAACCTCATCCAAAACTAGGCTAACAAACTCATGTGGTTTAGGAGTATATAGGTCATCAAAATCTGGTTTTGATTTGATTTCAATATTATATTTAATATTTGGATTTAAGGAATCTGATAATTTAAAGACCTCTCCTAACAATGGTTTATGGGTCTTAAAATTCCTTTGATCTGGAAACCTAGGGTGCTGTTTACTGCCGCAGTCAAATTGTTTAATTGAATCATAGGTCATTTGAAAAAAATTGTACTTCATATCCAATCTTCTTGGAATAACCTCTCCATATGAATCCAAGCAATAATAACGACTAATAAAAGGCTCATGAGATACCACAATTTGCCGATCTTTTGAAATGGCTAAATCTAGTTCTAGCGTGTTCACCCCCAACTCTATGGCCTTTTGAAACGCGGGCAATGTATTTTCTGGTAGCAATCCGCGACACCCTCTATGTCCCTGAACACCGATATTTGGATTTGATTCACAACTCATAAGAACCAGGGTTGTTAAAATGAAAACAAAGGATTTAATTAGATTCATTCGTTGGTAAAACCGTTGGCTTTTTATATTTCTGAAAGGGCTGAGTCAATAGATTGCCTAAATTCCCATTTTCCTTTTCATTAGGGAACACATCTACCCCATAGACTAATTCATCTCTATTTAGCTCCATGTATGTACCAAAGATACGATCCCAAATGGAAAAAATATTTCCATAATTAGAATCGGTATAAGGCAACACATGGTGATGATGTACTTTATGCATATCTGGGGATACAAAAAAATAACTAATCATTTTATCCAATTTGGGCGGCATCTTTATGTTGGCATGTGTTAACTGAGTAAAAACAACTGATAGGGATTGATACATAAAAACTAGCGCTATAGGTGTTCCTACCACCAATACCCCCAATGTTGTAAACGCAAATCTAATAACACTTTCGATAGGATGGTGACGGTTTCCCGTAGTGGTATCCACATGATGGTCTGTATGATGTACTAAATGGACCATCCATAAAGGTTTAATCCTGTGCTCGACATAATGAGCTAGATAAGCTCCAAAAAAGTCCAAAAGCATAACCCCTAATAAAGCATATAACCACAATGGCATATCGGGCAACCAATTGATTATTCCAAAGTTATTGGCTTTAACCCAATCGGCTGTTTTCAATAAAACAAAAGCCAAACTGAAATTAATCAAGATGGTGGTGAAGGTGAAAAAGAAATTTGGAAAGGCATGACGCCATTTTTTATACTTAAAATGGAATAGTGGTACGGCACTTTCTATAAGCCAAAAACAGGTAATTCCCCCAACCAGAATAAGGCTCCTGTGTAAAGATGGAATGGTTTCGAAGTAGGAAATGATTGATTCCAAATTAATTGTCTGTATGATTAATTAATTGCATGATCTTTTTTAAGTCTAACATCGACATCTTCGAGCGCCATTGAGAAGCATTATCTTCATCATTTAACATTCTGTAAGCCGAAAAGTACAAAAAAGCGAGCAATTTTTCATTGGCTTTATCCAATTCAGTTGTATCAATTCTATTCAACTGCCTCAACACCTTTTTAGGTTTATTGGTCAGTAGCGAGGATTGTATTTCAAGTAGCTCAATTCGTTCCAGCATGACCTTTTTATCTTCTTCATCGGGAATTCCGTTCAAAAATTCCAGAGCCTCCTCCAGATAAATCAAAGATAAATCGGTTACTTCTGGTCTGATATCCTCCTTAAGAAAAAAGGCAAAATCCATATACTTGGCTGCCAAATAAAATGCAGAATAAAAGTTTTTTTCCTGTCTGTAATTAATGTATTCATTTTTTATGAGTGACACATCCAACGCATATTTACCTATGAACTTGGAAAGATTAGTCAAATAAACATCTTCATCCATTTTGTTAAGAATGTTGCCATTGACATCCATAATTTTCATACTATCATCATTGAATTTCTGAATATAATCATAGGATCTATCCTTAATCTTGGCGTACAAATCTGGATATGCATCTTCACTTAAAACAACAGGTACAAAATGGGCCCACACAAGACTATCTATAACGGGAGAATTGTAACTGTCTTCTATAAGAACCTCTTTCCCTTGCTCGTTATAAAGTATGGCAGGTGTCTTTTGATAAAAGGCATTTTCCCATACAACCAACAACAATTTATTCTGAAATAAGGCCAACCGTTCAGCAATCTCTAAGTTGGTCATCCAATCTTGTGATTGTCCAACAAAGCAAACCAAGAACATCAAAATTGTTAATACCTTTCTCATGGTTTTATCATTTACTTTATTCGCTTTTTCATTTCTTCAACAATATTAAAAGCTGCAGGACAAATGGCCACATTCTTTAAGGTCAAATTAGATATTTGCTGAAACTTTTTCCGATCGGTATGTGGATACTCTCTACAAGCCTTTGGTCTTACCTCATAAATCGAGCAATAATTATCTGCTCCCAAAAAGGTACAGGGAACCTGCTGCAGTACATAATCCCGATCTTCATCTATACGCAAATAGATATCAATGAACTGCTGGGGCTTCATTTTGAAATGCTTGGAAATACGCTCCACATCTTTATCTGTAAACAAAGGTCCAGTGGTTTTACAGCAATTAGCACACTTCAGACAGTCCGTTCGCTCAAACTCTTCTTCATGCAATTCCTGCATGATATAATCCAGATCCTTTGGAGGCTTCTTTTTAAGCTTCTGAAAGAATGATTTATTTTCCTTATGCTTATCTTTGGCCAATTCTGGCAGATGTTTAATGACCTCTTCCATAACACAAAAATAGTGTTTTAATATACAACCTTGACAAGGCCTAAAAACCTGATTCTTTAATAACCATGAAAGATATTTTTGGACTAGCTCTTTTAGATTTTCAAAACGGAAATTATACAGAAGATTTGATTACTTGGACTAACATTTCTGACGAAGATGAACTCCCACTTCCCTATTTGTTCAGAAGCTTTAAAGACATGCCTGCTTTAGAGCAAAAGGCCCTGAAACTAGCTAAAGGGACTGTTTTAGATGTGGGTTGTGGAGCAGGTAGCCATAGTCTTTACCTTCAAAAAAAGGGATTACAGGTCAAAGCCATTGACATTTCTCTAGGAGCTGTCACAGTTGCCAAGGCCAGAGGTGTCATCTCAGTTGAGAACTTAGACATATTGGCTGAGACCGGAACCTATGACACCATCTTATTGCTCATGAACGGAACCGGAATTTTCAAGGAACTTTCACAAGTGGCCACTTACTTGAAACATTTAAAAAGCCTATTAAAACCCAATGGACAAATCCTTATTGACTCATCAGATATACAATATATGTATGAAGACGAAGATGGTGGTCTGTGGATAGACACTCATGCCAACTACTATGGTGAATTGGATTATTTCTTGAGCTACAAAGGACAGGAAGAAATTCCCATGACCTGGTTATATCTGGATTTCAATACACTTTATACGGCGTGTACTGCTCTAGGTTTAACATGTGAATTGGTAGCCGAAGGTGACCATTATGACTATTTAGCCAAACTTTCACTTTCGTAAACCACCTCACCTCCAATAACAGTCTGTAAAACCTTTGTTTGCGGAATCTTTGCAACTTCAACGGTCATCAAATCTTGATCTAGAATGACAAAGTCGGCCAATTTCCCTATTTCTATACTTCCTTTTTCGTTTTCTTCAAAGTTTGAATAAGCTGCCCAAATGGTCATCCCTTTAATTGTCTCCTCTCGACTCAAGTGGTTTTCCATTTGAAATCCTCCTTCTGGAAAACCTTTTAAATCTTGACGTCCAACAGCAGCATAAAATGTTAAGAAGGGGTTCACTTGCTCAACAGGAAAATCGGTCCCTAAGGCTATCTTACCATAAGCATCCAAAAGTTGTTTATAAGCATAAGCCCCTTTAATTCGCTCCTCACCCAATCGTTCCTCTGCCCAATACATATCACTTGTTGCATGCGTAGGCTGGACAGAAGGCAAGATGTTATTGAATTTAGAAAAATCGTCCGAGGCAATGACTTGGGCATGCTCCATTCTCCAACGTCTATCATTCTGTCCCTCTAGGGCCTTCTCATAGGTATTTATAAGTAAATGATTGGCAGAATCCCCAATGGCATGGGTATTCATCTGGAAATCAGATTTGGCTATACGACCGGCAATTTCAGTTAATTCTGAAACTGGAGTTAATAACAAACCAAAATGATTGTCTTTATCCTGATACGGGGCTCTCAACAAAGCACCTCTAGAACCAAGCGCTCCGTCTGCATACACCTTAAAGGAACGTACATTAAGACGGTCTGTTTTATAAATGCCTTTGTTTAAATAAAGATCCAAATTCTTTGGGCTATTGGACACCATAGCATAAACTCTTGTTTTAAGGCTTCCCTCCTTTTGCATTTGGTCAATCATATCAATAATTGCTGGTTCCAAACCTGCGTCATCCACAGTCGTCAATCCAAATTTTGAACAAATGACTTGCGCATCCAACAAACCTTTTAAAATTTCCTTTTCTGTTGGCTGTGGCCATTGGTCTAAAACCAAATCTACCGCATTGTCAATTAAAATTCCAGTAAGCTTTCCATCCTTCACCTCAATCTCACCACCATCAACTTTGGTATTGACCGTGATCTTACCCAGGTCTAAAGCAGCTTGATTACAAATAGCTGCATGTCCATCAACTCGCCTAAGTATAACTGGCATATCAGGAAATAATCTGTTTAAAAGCATATTGGTTGGAAGTGTTTTATCTTCCCAGTCGGTTTCATCCCATCCTCTCGCTTCAATTTGTCGCGGTTGCGTTTGGTTATTGAAATCCAAAACCCGTTTCATGACATCATCAAAATTTCGTGTTCCTACCAAATCAACGGTTTGTTGATTCATCCCCATACCATAGAAATGGCAATGGGCATCAATTAACCCAGGAAAAATAGGCTTACCCTTTAAATCTATAGTGTTTTGGGATCGGTATGTATTGGTTATCTTTTTGGTGGTTCCCACATCAATAAATTTACCGTCTTTGATTGCAAAAGCCTCTGCAATGGCAAAATCTTGGTTAACCGTATACACTTGGGCATTGAAAATTATGGTATCTACTTCTTCCTTGTTTTGACAGGATAGTGCCAAACAAAGAACAAGCAAAAGGGCGAATTTTTTCATTGGGTTGTTAGTTTTATGGAGCATAAAAATAGAAATTATGATTTAAAGTTGTAGGAACAAGAAATGAATTAGGTTAAAATGGATTAACTTATTCTATAATGCTAAAACAAGCACCTCAAAACATTTTATTTCAACCATGACATAAAACTCATTTTTTTTTCTTTACTTGATAACTCATTTTCAATCTTTTGTGCAATGTCTCTGAAACAACTATTTAATCATTTAGTAAAAAAAAATAAAACAAATAAAGAAAAAATAAATTGGGTCACTAATCCTCCAAAAAAAGACTTTATAGATTTTATGACCAATAAAAATTCTGTAACTAAGACAATTGGAGATGAGTGGGAGGGTCATGCCTATTATGATAAAGCGGAAAACTGGCTTTATAAATTCTGGGAAGAAGACACTGTTTTTTACCAAAGATTTCAGGAATTAGACTGCACCCATATAGTGGAAATCGCATGTGGACATGGTAGACATGTGCAATTCTATTTGGAGAAAGCAAAATCCATTACATTATTGGATATAAATCAAAATAACATTGAATATTGCAAAAATCGATTTTCAAGTGAGAGCAAAATATCCTATTATGTTACAAATGGAAATAGTTTAACAGGAATTGAAACTAATTCACAAACAACAGTTTTCACTTATGACGCTATGGTTCATTTTGAGATGCTTGATGTAATTGAATATTTAAAAGAAGCCAATAGGGTTTTAATCAAAGGAGGAAAAATTCTTTTTCACCATTCTAATGCTGGCTACTTACCAACGGTTTATTACACTTCCAAACCTCATTGGAGAAATTTTATGTCAGCAGATATTTTTGCTCATTTAGCTTCTAGATTTGGATTCCAAGTAATAAGTCAAGATATTTTTTCTTGGGGAGAAGGCGAAGACTTGGTTGAAAATGTTGATTGTTTGTCTTTGTGTATTAAAGTTAAAAACATTGACCCCTGACAAAAACGTTTAGGATTAAACGACAATCTAATTTTATTAAAAATTAAACTTATAGGTCACGCCTCCCAAAACTTGAATGCCTTGAACGGGAAAGTTCATCCATCTTTGGTAGTTTTGACTCGCTAGATTATTACCCTTTAAAAATACCGACCAACGATCATTAATGTGGTAACCAGCATGTAGGTTCAAATCAAAATAACCATCCAAAGAAACTACCGAAGACTCCATAGGCACTAAAGAATTAGCAAATACTAACTCATCCTTTCTTTCTCCAACAAAAAACATGCTAGCACCTGCAAACCAATGTTCGTCTATTTGGAAATCCCCAAACAACGAGCCTTTAAAATTAGGCAAGTTCCACGCCTCGGTTTGATCATCTGTACCGTAGATAAAGTAATCGGCTTTCACTCCTACCGTAATGTTTCTATTTAAATCCACGCTCAGCTCACCACCAATATTGAACGTATTGACATCGTCATAAACCACATTAAAGGAATTTCCGTTTTGGTAAACTTCCTCGGCGCCCACGACCAAAACTTCGTTGCTTTTGAATAACGCTTTACCTCTATCGGCCATATAACCTCCAGAAATGGTATAGCTCATGGTATTGCTTACCTTTCCTCGTAACCCTACATAGGCATTATACTGCTGATCGGTTGGCATTATATTCAACGTTGGTGATATAAATGGGTTCTCTTGGGCAAAATCATAATATGAGTTCTGGATCAAGCCTCCTTTAATTCCTCCATAAGCAATCAGTACTTCGTTTACAATACGATAGGAAGCTTCAATATTCGGGTAGATATAGAACTTGTTACCACCATTTTCAAAGTCATTTAAATAATAAGTACTCACCCCTAAATCAAGTGTTAAATCATCTTGTATCAATCTGTAGGTAGGTGCCAGCCCGATATTGAAATTCCCATATTTAATTTCATCGGAAGTCCAATAATTTCTATCAAAAGAACCTCCTACATAATCAAACATAATATCTGCAGTGATAGCTGCCTCACCGATAGTCACATCTCCTGAAACTTTGGCATTGAATCTATTTTCTCCAGAGCCGTTATTATCTCCAAAATGCCTTAACAACACCTTTGCGGTTTTAATATATCCATCTTCAAAGCCTATATCCCCTCCTATATTCCCACCATAAAATGTGTGACTCACGCCAAGAGAACTTTGCTCAGATAGTGGTGTGAAAAATGGTTGTGGCAATCCATACCAATTATAAACTTGATGGATAAATCCAGCATCTACATTCCAAGTTAAATCCCGTAAATATCTCGAATAATTCAAATCAATCTTAGAATCATAAAAATAATGATCCAATAAGGCTTCGTCAATACCGGTTTGGGATGAATGATGGCTTACAGAAGCACCCACATGATCTGTCCTGCTTAAGGCATAATTTAAATACACATCACCTACAAGGGTTGTATAGCTTCCACCTGCTAGTGTGGCATAATTATCAAACAATTTGGCTGGGGTTGTTTTTTCCAAAGTAGCGGCTTTTCCCTTTGCTGGTGTAAACGTAGAAGCTACTGGAACTGATAAAATATTGTATTGTACATCCTTTTTGGTTGTATTGACATCATCATCCAAATTAGGCGTTTCCTTGACCTTAAAAGCGTCTGAAATAGATGGCGTGTATGGTTTGACAACATTAATGACCCCTGTTTGTAAAGTATCATTGTCTTTATCTTGAGCCCAAAGGCTTCCTACCGTTAAAAATAAAAATATGTATAGAATTTGAATGTGCTTACGCATAGAATCGTTTTAAAAATGATGAAATTAATTACCTGCCTCGGGTTGAATAGATGAATTTGTTTTAGCTTGCTCTTTCTTGATTTTTGAAAGTTCGGATTGAGCTTCCTCTACCACGTCTTCAAAATCCTTGAAATTTTCAATAACACTTTCTAGAATATAGGTTGCTTGAAAAGCATCTCCCAATTCATTGAAGTTTTTGGCCATGACAACCAAACCTTTGGCACTGTAATATTTATATCCTGAATAATCCTTAACTAATTTTTGAATGGACTCATTGGAAGCTTCATGGGCTCCTTCCTTATTTTTGAAGAAAGCATTATAGAACAATGCTTCTGCAGCAGCCTCACCTATAGCTGTTTTTTCCACTTCGGCATAAGCCGCTTTGGCTCTTTGCTCATTGCCAGTCTTTATGGCCGAACGTGCTATGATGATTTGAGCATCGCTTTTTATTTTATTATCAATACTGCTTTGAGCCAATACCTTCTCTGCATAGTTTACCGCTTCGTTATACTTATTCAGCTGGTAATTGGCCTTCATAAGGTTTGACTGGGCAAAAACAATATTCTGAGGGAAACTCGATTCGTTTTCAAGTCTTTTTAATACAGGTATGGCCTCCACCCAATTCTTTTTTTCCAAATAAATTTGGGAAACCCTAGATAATGATTCCTCGGTAAACTCACTAGGGGTTGCCTCCAATACAAATTGGTAATGTGGTAAGGCATTTTCGCCTAATTCCTTTTTGGTGTACAATTGCGCCAAATAGAAATGGGCAGACAAAGCATTCATTCCGCGAGGAAACTCATTAAGATATTTATTGAACTGACGGATGGTGTCATCTGTTTTGTTATCCAAGTATTTTTTCTCGGCAGATTCATAAGTGGCATTATCCAAATCGGCATCAGTAACATCCACATAATCCAAGGTTCTCACCCATGAGGCATAGTCTTCAACTTTACCCATATCAATATAGATCAAACGGGCAGTCGAAACGGCTTGATTTGCTTCTGGTGTGCCAGGATAATCAGTTGCCACTTCCTTAAACTTCACAAGGGCATAGTCATTTTTCCCTGCATTATAATGAATCAAACCTTGACGCAGCAACGCTTTAGGAACAAAGGCACTCATTTGATACTCGGCTCTTAAGCGGTCATAAATTTTTATTGCTTTTACATCTTCTCCAGCCTTTACATAGGAATTACCCAACTCATACATGGCATCATCCCTAAGCGGGGAATCTGGATACTTTTGAATAAAGGTTTCCATTTCAGATATCTTTTTAGAAGCATTCCCCATATAACCATAACTGATAGACTTCTGGAAAAAAGCATACCCTGGATCTACATTGTTCATAGCGATGGCTTCAGAATAAGCATCGATAGCTTTGTTGTAATCACTTGAAACAAAATAGGCATCACCCAACCTTAAATAGGCATCATTTAACCTAACCGCATCATTAGGATTACTTTGAATATACTGATTGAAAAAAGATAATGCTTGTGAATAATTTTTTTGCTTAAAATAGGTGTAGCCCAAATTGTAATCAATGTTTTGGCTCTCTGGAACTGAAATTCCCGAAGACATACTCTTGAATTGTTTTAATCCGATCAAAGCCTCTTCAAAATTGGATAAGTGATAATCGGTTTCTGCCTTCCAGAAGATAGCTCTTGCTGTAAAAGTTTCATCAATGGCCTCTTTGGCAGATTTTTCAAATAAGGCATGCGCTTCCTTATAATTCCCATCATTGTAAAGTTCCAATCCTCTGTAAAAGGCAACCTTCTGGTAAGCCTTTTTATTTTCAAAACTTCTTCTCCCCTCCAACAACAATAAAGCCTCTTCATAATTCTTTGAAGTGATATAAGAATCAATAAGTAAAGTTTCAACTTCTTCCCGATGTGCCGATTCTGGGTAGGATTTCAAATAGCCATCCAAAACTTGTGGAACCGATTGATACGGATTCCCTATCTCATAACTGATTTTTGCATAATTTAAAAGGGCATCTTCCTTTATTTGAGCATCATATTCCATTTGAGAGGCGTTTCTGAAAGCATTCAATGCCTCTTGCTTCTTACCTTGCTCCACATAACTTTCCCCTAAATGATAATAGGCGTTCTGAGCAACAAAGTCGTTACCTCCAATGATTTTGTTGAATTCGGAAATGGCTTTTTCAAAGTCATTTTGTTTATAGTAAGCATAGCCCAATTGGTAGTAATCGGTATTGCTCCATTTACCACGCTTACCTTGGTATTGGGTTAGATAAGGGAGCGCCTGATCATACTGCTCTAAATTAAAATAACTTTCGCCTATAATTTTATTAAGCTCTGAAACTTCATTTCTATCGCTTTTGGGAAGTTGTTCCTTTGCTAATTTGATGGCTTCTTCAAACTTGCCCAGTTTAAAATTCAAATCGGCTTGATAGTAAGAAAGCTTCTCTTTGTATTTCTCATTATCTCCAACCTGTTCAAAATATTGATTGGCTTGTTGATAATCATCGCCCTGGTAGGCCATATAGCCAATATAATATTTGGCTTGAGCACCATATTTTTTAGAGTTTTCTACCTTGCTCAAGTATGATTTGGCATCGTTATAATTTTTTGTAGAAAATGCTACATACCCATTATTAAAATTGAATTTCTCCCTTTCATTAATCGCTAGAGAACCCTCATCTACTTTATCATACCATTTCTTGGCATAGGCATATTTGGCATTGTTGAAATAATATTCTGCCACATCCACATAGGCGGTGTTGCGCTTGGGACTGGTAGGGTATTCCTCCACAAATCGCTCCATTAATTGATCAGCATTTTGTTGATTTAACCTCACTGCACAATTGGCTATATAGAAAGCACAATCAGATTTCACCACATCTGTAGAAGCTTGATTTTTAACTTCTTTAAACAATGATTGAGCAGCCAAATATTGATCATTATTGTACAAGGACAATGCTTTTTGGAAATCTACCAAGTCACTGGTATATGCTGCTGTTTGTTGTGAATATATATGTAGGGAAATACTTAATGTCAGAATGAAAAAAAGGATGCTTTTTCGCGTCATATAACTTGTTTTTATCACCATCAAAGATAATTTAATCTAACTTCTATAACGTAGAATTAGTAGGATAATTATAAACACATTTATTAAAGTTTTGCTTTTGTCTTCAAAGGAGAACAGACAGTCATGCTTTTTAGCTTTTGGTTTTTCTAATTTGGTTTTTAGTGATACATTTACAAATGAAAATTAAAGTTTAGCACATGTCAAATCCCGTATTAAAGTTGAAGGACGTTTCTATTTTTCAAGGAGACAATCTCGTATTATCTGATGTCAATGTAGAAGTCAACAAAGGAGATTTTGTCTATTTGATTGGTAAGACAGGAACGGGCAAAAGTAGTTTGATGAAAACTTTATATGGTGATTTACCTTTAACCAAAGGAGAAGGTCACATTGTAGATTATGACTTGAGCCAACTGAAGGAAAAAGAAATTCCTTTTTTAAGGCGAAAATTGGGAGTCGTTTTTCAAGATTTCCAACTTTTATCTGACAGGACGGTAAACGGCAATTTGGAATTTGTATTGAAAGCAACAGGCTGGAAAGACAAAAAAGAAATTTCTGCTAGAATTGAAACGGTACTTGCCAAAGTTGGAATGAAAACCAAGGGTTTTAAATTCCCTCATGAACTTTCTGGTGGTGAGCAACAACGTGTCGCCATTGCGCGTGCCTTATTGAACAACCCAGAACTCATTTTGGCCGATGAGCCCACTGGTAATCTAGACCCCCAAACCAGTATTGAAGTGATGGAAGTGCTGCAGGATATCAACAAAAATGGAAACACCATTTTGATGGCAACCCATGATTATGCTCTGTTATTAAAATATCCTAGTAAGACACTAAAATGTGATGAAGGACAAGTTTTTGAAGTGGTTCAACGTAAGGCGTCAGCTGGTTAAAAGCATACCTTTGTTTTTGCTTCAGAATTTAGAACAGAGACAAATTCCTCAAGAATACGACATTTAAATTCAGATAAGATGCATTCATGCTTTCCATCTTAATCCCTACATATCATTATAATGCCTTCCCATTGGCTTCTAATGTTGTTTCTCAAGCGGAAAAGGAACAAATTCCCTTTGAGTTATTATGTATTGACGATGGCTCAAATTCGGAGTTAAATAGTGAGAATCATAAAATAAATGATTTAAAAAACAGCTCCTTCATTTCTTTGAAAGAGAATGTAGGTAGATCTTCAGTAAGGCGAATACTTGCTGAAAAAGCCCAATTTGATTGGTTGCTATTTTTGGACGCAGACGTTATTCCCAAGTCCAACGACTTTTTAAAAAATTACATCCAATTAATAAATGAAGATTTTGAGGCCATATTCGGTGGATTTGCATACACAAGCAATTATGAAAGTTCGGGTAAAGAACTTCGGATTACTTTTGGAAAAAATCGTGAAGAAGTACCTGGATCAATAAGGAATAAAACGCCCTACAAAGTCATTATTTCAGCCAACTTTTTGATAAAAAGGAATATTTACACAGACGGTTTAAATATCAGTCAAGACAACCTTTACGGCATGGATTATTTATTTGGAGCCCTACTTAAAAAACATCAAATAAAAATAAAACATATAGACAATGAGGTTTATCATCTAGGAATAGATTCCAATGACCTTTTTTTAGAAAAGACCAAGAAAGCGGTAGAAACATTGGCATATTTGGTGCGCACTGATAAAATGAAAGAACATCAAAATTCACTTTTAAAAACATATAAATTTTTAAAATCCATGCATTTTGACACTTTGTATGGTAAATTAAGTAAAATGATTAACCCTCAATTGGAGAAAAATTTGAAGGGGTCCAATCCAAATTTATTTGTATTTGACTTATATCGATTAGGCTATTTGTGCCAAATTATGAATTAAACCTCTTTTGATTTCAAAAAGTTATTAAAATCCCTAATATAATCCCCCTCTTCAAACACATCTGACGCAAGTACCAAACATACAGCGCCAGAAGAAAAGTTATCCAATTCTCTCCAAATACCTGTGGGTATTAGCAATCCTTTATTAGGTTTGTTGAGAGTCACACGCCTAGAGCCCATACCATCATTTAAAATCACCTCAAAACTACCGCTAACCGCAATCAAAAATTCCAATTGTTCTTTATGAGCATGCCCACCTCTATAAGCGTCACTGGGGACATCATATAAGTAATACACCCGATTAATTTTAAAAGGAATGGTATCCTTTTCTATAACCGAAAGGTTCCCACGAGTATCTGCTATTTTTGGGACCTCCATTATTTTAATATCCTCAAGTGATGTTTTCATACCAAATAAAACTATTAAAAAGATAATTTATTTCTTTTCCAATCCTTTAAAATCTCTGATTCCTTTAAATCCCATGCTCACCTTATTAAAAAACTCGTTGGCCTCAATCTCTCCTTTCCTCCATACCAAATACAAATATTTCAATATCCTTACGTAACCTAAATACCCAGAATATTTATAAAATAAAGCTCCTCGAGCATAAACTATTCGATCACTACCTGCATCTTGACCCGAACTCATTTTTGGATGAGACAAAATAACTTTGGGTTGATAGTAAATTTGAAGGTTGGCAGAGAGGGCGTTCCGTAAAAAAACATATTCATTTGCGGTTTGGAAGGTTGATCCAATACCAAAATGCTCATCAAATTTAACTCCTTTATTTTTGACTGCTTTCAAAAAAAAACTAATCACTACAGAATTAGCTGTGCTTATGCTTTTTTTGTCGTGTTTGGTTTTATTTGGATAATCCCTGAACAAATTTCCCTCATCATCCTCCATTTGAAAAGTTATCATTTCTGCCCTCTCATTTTCCTGATAGGATTCTAAAATACTCTTTTCAAAATCTTTAGCATATATGACGTCGTCATCAGCAATTAAACAGATATCCCCTAAGGCATGCTTCAAGGCTAAGTTCCTGCTGGCTGGCAACCCTTTTTCAAATGTATTTACCACCCTAATTTTTTCGATTTCGGAAATCAATAAATTATCAGGTGAGGTCTGGTTAATAATTAAAATATTATAATCCTTACCTTGATTATTAATAAACATATCATCCAAAAAGCTCAAAGAACTTCTATTCATTGTAGAAATTAGAATTTCTAAATTGAATGCTTCTATGTTTGGATTAATCATTAACAACTATATTTATGGCAAAAATAAGATAATGAAGATTCTTTTAATAGGAGAATTTAGCCGATTACATAATTCATTGAAAGAAGGTCTAATATCACTGGGGCATGAAGTTACTTTAGCAGGGACTTCTGATGGTTTTAAAAACTTCCCAGTGGATTTAGATTATGGCGTAAAACTTCTATCCAAACCAATCTTCAAACCTCTAGTCAAAGTAACACACAAGTTTTTTGGTTATGATTTATTTGCACTTGAACACTATTGCAGATTTAAAAGATTTCTACCTGATTTAAAAAACTTTGACGTGGTACAAATCATCAATGAAAACAGCATTAAAACCACACCTACTTTAGAAAAAAAGCTTCTTCATTCCATATTCAGTAACAATAGAAAAGTATTTCTTCTTTCCTGCGGTACAGATTATATTAGTGTAAAATATGCCCATGACCAAAAGTTTAAATATTCCATTTTGACTCCTTATTTTGAAAAACCTGAATTAAAAAATTATTATCAATTTATCTTAAAAAAAATATCTAAAAAGCAATATCAGTTACATCAATTCATTTATAACCATATCACAGGAGTTATTGCTACAGACATGGATTACCACATACCTCTTTTAGGGCATCCTAAATACCTTGGCATGATTCCAAACCCCATTAACTCTGAATCAATAAAAAAAACCGAATTAGACGTATCTCACAAAATAATTATTTTTCACGGAGTTAATAGAAGCAACTATTTTAAAAAAGGAAATGACATTTTCGAAAATGCTCTCGAGCTACTAAGGGAAAAATATGCTTCCCAAATTGATATTATTCAAACCGAAGATGTTCCTTATCAAAAGTATATTGAAAGCTACAACAAAGCCCATATCATCTTAGACCAAGTATATGCCTATGACCAAGGTTATAATGCCTTAGAAGCCATGGCTAAAGGCAAAGTAGTTTTTACTGGCGCCGAGGAGGAATGGTTAAATTACTACCAATTAGAAGAAGATACAGTTGCAATTAATGCTTTACCTGACAGCCAACTAATTTTCAATAAATTAGAATGGTTGGTTACGCATCCAGATAAAATTTTAGAAATTTCGAAGAATGCCAGAAATTTCATAGTTAGTCATCACGATTATAAAAAAATTGCGCAAAACTATGTTGCTATATGGAATTCTAATTAAGTTATTCACTTAACTTGACCAATAACACTTGCCGGGTTTCCCGCAATTATAACATTATTTGGAAAACTTTTGGTCACCACAGAATTGGACCCAATCACAGAATTCGCTCCAATAACAACACCTTTTAGAATAGTCACATCATTACCTATGAATACATTTCTATCAATGATTACTTCCTGTGGGCTAGGATCTGTTTGTTTTCTTTTTTCAGCATTCAAATCGTGAAAGTTACTATCCGTTATCTTACAATTCAACCCAATAAGTACGTGGTCATTTATGGTAATTCTCTTTTCTGAAACTGCTGAAAAATTGTTGTTAACACTAATATTGTTACCAAAAACAACCTTTGCTTCCTTGTTTCTTGCTTCTAAATAGGCATAACTATTATGATAAAAAGGCGAATTCACCACGCCCATCTGTACATTTTCTCCAATGATGATTTCTCCCTGACCTCTGAAAACAACAGGATACTTTCCCTTAAATCTTCCCGACACAAACTTATTGTTGGACCAAAAGGAATATTTTAATTTCCTAAATTTTAAACATAAATCCCTAATCATTTTCATGGTCTAAATCCTCATTATCATCTTGTAATAGTTCCTCTTCTGGTAATACGCCAAAAAGTGAATGATTAAAAATGAATAAAATAAGTGCAAAATGCAAGACTTGGGTTACAAAATGCCCTATCACTGCTCCTTGAACGCCAAAAATATCTACAAACAAAATACTCGAAATATAAAGGATTGAAACAGAAAAAGCCTCCACTATCAAATAATGCCAAACCATATTTTTTGCCAAAAATTGATATGCTATAACTATAGATAACACATTGATAAAATCCCCTAAAAGTTGCCATAGAAACAAGCTTTCAACTGGTTTAAACTCACTTGAAAAAATAACAGCTATCAGTATATGCCTCATTAAATAGATAGCCAACAAACCTAAACCAAAAATAGGGAGAACGGTTTTGTAGAAATTAAAAACCTCAGTTCTAAATTCCTTGATGGTATTAATTTCAGAAAATCTAGGAAGGATATAAAGAGACATTAATGAGCTAATAAACATTAAATAATATTTAGAAATCCGGTTCATCGCTTCCCAAAAACCTGCTTCTTTAAAACCTACATGATCTATTAAATAAGTTCTGATTGCTATAGCGACTAAAGGCAGCGCCATAGCCGAAAATATTTTCATTATTGAAAAAGAACTTAACTTTTTTACGAAATCTAATCTGAAATGACTCAACTTTAAAAGAGGTGCCAAAGACCTTTGATTAGAAATACCAACTAGCGTAATAAGAAAAATAAGGGATTCAGAAATAGCTACTGAAATGAGAGCCCCGTCTATTCTTTCCTGATAAATCAATAATAAAGTAATGGAAGCAGCCAAAATCTGCCCAATTATATTGATGATAATAAGAATCTTAAACTTTGAAAAACCATTTAAAATAGAATATGTAAACATATTCAAAGAATAAAATGGCAAAGCCAAGGCAAAAATTCTTATGATATAGGCGTAATCATTATAAGTTGGAAAAAGGTAATTATTGATTTCATTTGAAAAGAAATAACACAAAAACCCACAAAGCACAGTGGACATAAAACCCATATAGTAGGCCGTAGACAACATTTTACTGAGCTCCTTGGTGTTATTCTTAAACTCAGCGACATACTTTACTACACCATTATAAAGCCCTAAAATAGAGAAGGATTGCAACGTCCCAACAAAATTTCTAAAATTACCTATCAAAGCCAAACCTTCTGCTCCTACAAACAAGGCAATGGCTTTAGAAGTAAGAAAACCAGCAATAATTCGAGTAATTACCGAGGCAGAATTTAATGAGGCAACCCTTACCAATACATTGTTATTAATGTACTCTACAAACTTTTTCAACTAGTAATGGTTTATGGTTTTAATAACATAATCAATTTCATTCTCTTCAAGAACTGGACTTATGGGCAAACTTACCACTCTCTCATGAATGGATTTGGTCAAAGGCAATTCCAATTCTTGAAATTGTAGAAAAGCTTCCTGTTCTGAAGGGGAAATGGGATAATGGATTAAGGATTCAATATTACTATTTTTTAAATACTCAATGAAATTTTTTCGATGATCTACCATCACCACAAACACATGAAACACATGATTTTCAGAACCATCGTATTGGGGTAGTACCAGTTTTTCATTATTAATTTCTTTAAGATACCTTTTTGCAATCTGCCTTCTTCTTATGTTATCTGCATCCAAAGTGGCCAATTTAATATTTAAAATACCAGCTTGAAATTCGTCCAAACGGTTATTGAATCCAGCATATTGATTGATGTACTTTTCTTTATTTCCGTAATTACGAAGTTTTCGAATGACCTCTTTCAACTCCAAATCATTGGTTGTTACCGCTCCAGCATCACCTAATGCTCCTAAATTTTTAGACGGGTAAAAACTGAATCCGGAAGCAATTCCAAAATTACCAGCTTTAACACCGAATTTATTTTGGGCCCCATGTGCTTGAGCTGCATCCTCTATGACCAATAATCCATTGGCTTCTGCAATGGGCCCTATTTGATTCATATCAGCTAATTGACCATACAAATGAACAACAAGAATAGCCTTTGTTTTAGAAGTTATTTTATCAAGAATATGATTGGGAGAAATGTTATAAATATGCAAATCTGGCTCAATAAAAATTGGGTTTAAACCAGCATGTAAAACGCTTAAGATACTCGCTATATAAGTATTTGCAGGAACTAAAACCTCATCCCCTTCCTTCAGCTTTCCCAATTGTTTTAATGCCTCAAATATTAGGATTAAAGCATCTAGACCATTACTTGTACCCACACAATATTTAGTTCCACAGTAAGACGCAAAGTCTTCTTCAAATTTTAATACTTCTTTACCTAGGATATAATGTCCCGAATCTAAAAAAGACTTGAATTTTTCCTGAAATTCCGTTTCAAAACGAGCATTCAGTTTATGAAGATCTAAAAACTTGATCATATTAAAACTTGTTTCAGTTTAGAATGGTTTGTCACGTCAACCCTGTAAAAATCCTGAGTAATGGTTCTAGCCCCAAAACCTTCTTTCCAATATTGCAAACCTTGGTTGACATGTCTTCCTTGACTTTCATTTGAAATTCCAAAGTCAAAATAGGATTTGTTTTGGAATACGTTTTTCAATAAATAATCATGTAAAAAGTCCAAACTACCCAAACTATTTTTATCTGGATTCCCCGAAATATACTGAGAATGAGCGACAAGTTTCGATATAAAAATAGTGGTTCCAGCAACCAATTTATTATTATGGTATACATTGAACTGTTTAATTTGAGCAGGAAATTTTTTCTTTAAGGACTTTATTTCATTCAAGGTGTGCACCGGTTTCGCTTGATGTTTTCCTTTCAGGTTTGGGATAAGTATGGTGTTCCAAAAGTCATCAAACACATCATCTTCCACTATTTGAAGTTCATTTTTAAAACCTCGTTTAATGCCATCTCTTCTATCTTTAGAGTATTTATATGGAATCTGTAAATTCAGAACAGATAAAGAATCCCTTCTTAGCAATTGAGCGTCCAATAAAAACATCAAGTACGAAAGTTCTTCATTCGGGTATTCAGAATAAATAGAAGGAAGCATTTTAAGTTCCAAAAATTTAATTCTTTTAGCTTCACAATACTGCAGCACTGAAGCAAATATGTCTATAACCTGATGAAATTTTAATTTATGATGGTAAATTAAACCACCGTAGGTGAGCCCCTGATGAGAATAAAGCACATCACCCAAAATATTGGCTGGAAGGAGAGCAATTAGAATATCCCCTTTAAAAACCATTAGGGAATGGTCTTTAAACCTATCCTGATGATAATCCATAAAGTCTCGATAAAACAAAAAAGTACTATTTTTTGCTTTCGAAACGAATTGATCCCATGTTTTCTGGAATCTTGAATTATAAATTACAACTGAAAAAATAAAGTTTAGTTTTTAGAGAATTCAACGTAAAAATAAAGTTAATATTTATTTTCGACCAACATTTTTGTTTATAGATCAATTAGATCCTTGTCTTTACGCATTCGACAAAGCCCTTTCAAGTCATAAATTGGAAAAATGCAAATACCGTTTCGTTTTATTTTTCAGCTTCTCTCTTAATATTCTAGAAACAAGAAAGTAAAAATTAGACATTGCCCTTTTAAGAAATCAAATTAACAAAGAAGAAGTCCTTAATAAAAAAGCCAACTCCTTAGAGTTGGCTTTTTTAAATTTATATCGCTTTACTTCGTTTTCTATCAACATCCTTTAATAGGATTTTTCTAATACGTAAGTGGTTTGGTGTCACCTCTACATATTCATCTTTCTGGATATATTCCAAAGCTTCTTCCAATGAAAATTTAATAGCAGGAACAATTCGAGCTTTATCATCGGCACCAGAACTACGCACGTTACTTAATTTTTTGGTTTTAGTCACGTTGACAACCATATCATCTTGACGGGAATTCTCTCCGATTACCTGTCCTTCATAAATATCCTCTCCCGGATCAACAAAGAATTTACCTCTATCTTGAAGTTTATCTATAGAGTAAGGAATCGCTGTACCTGTTTCCATAGAAACCAAAGAACCATTTTGTCTTTCTGGAATACCACCTTTTATTGGTTGATATTCTTTAAATCTGTGCGCCATAATAGCTTCCCCGGCAGTAGCTGTCAAAATTTGATTTCTCAAACCAATGATACCTCTTGAAGGAATGATAAACTCACAAACCATACGTTCTCCTTTGGCCTCCATACTTAGCATCTCCCCTTTTCTCATGGTCACCAATTCGATGGCTTTCCCAGATACAACCTCTGGCAAATCAATAGTCATTTCTTCAACGGGCTCACACTTTACACCATCAATCTCCTTGATAATTACCTGCGGTTGACCAATTTGAAGTTCGTAGCCTTCACGTCTCATAGTTTCAATCAAAACAGATAAGTGTAATACCCCACGTCCGAAAACCATAAACTTATCGGCGCTATCTGTTTCTTGAACTCTCAAGGCTAAGTTTTTCTCTAATTCCTTAGTCAAACGATCCTTAATGTGACGAGAGGTTACAAACTTTCCGTCTTTTCCAAAGAAAGGTGAATCATTAATAGTGAATAACATGCTCATTGTTGGTTCATCTATGGCAATAGATTTCAATCCTTCAGGATTTTCAAAATCGGCAATCGTATCACCAATTTCAAAACCTTCCAAACCAACCACAGCACAAATATCTCCAGCAGTCACTTCCTCAACCTTAAGTCTTCCAAGACCTTCAAATGTAAACAGCTCCTTAATACGTGATTTGGTAATACTTCCATCACGCTTCACCAAAGAAACAGGCATTCCCGCTTTAAGCATTCCACGTTGAAGTCTACCAATGGCAATTCGTCCTGTAAATGAAGAGAAATCCAAAGAAGTAATCAACATTTGCGGTGTACCTTCAACATCTACTTTTGGTTCTGGGATATGCTCCACAACCATATCTAACAACGGTTCAATGTTTGAGGTTTGATTTTTCCAATCTTCACTCATCCAATTATTCTTGGCCGATCCATATACAGTTGGGAAATCCAACTGCCATTCTTCTGCCCCTAATTCAAACATCAAATCAAAAACGGCTTCATGTACTTCATCTGGCGTACAGTTTTCCTTATCAACCTTATTAACGACTACACAAGGCTTTAATCCTAGACTAATGGCTTTTTGCAAAACAAAACGTGTTTGTGGCATTGGCCCCTCAAAGGCATCAACCAACAAAAGTACACCATCTGCCATATTAAGAACACGTTCTACCTCACCCCCAAAATCGGCGTGACCAGGAGTATCAATAATATTGATTTTGGTTCCTTTGTAAACAACAGAAACGTTCTTTGAAGTAATGGTAATTCCTCTTTCACGCTCCAAGTCGTTGTTATCCAGAATCAAATCCCCGGTATTTTCATTTTCACGGAACAATTGACAGTGATACATAATTTTATCTACCAAAGTTGTTTTACCGTGATCTACGTGTGCAATAATTGCAATGTTTCTCATATTAGCCATAAGTGAAGCCTTGTTTTAAGCGCGCAAAGGTAAGCTATATTTTAACATCTTGGACAGGTATTTACTAATTTTTAGTTAATTATATGTTAGACCCTTTCCCCTTGAAAATATGGATTGTTATATTTCGTTCACATATAAAGTGTTTACTAATCAACCAAATCATGTAAACCTTTAAACAAACCCTTATGAATTTAATTAACAAATACGCCAAGTTCATCCCCTATCTCTATTATATAACGGTTATTGCCTTTTGGTTCACCTCCATCAATAGAGCTGAAGGATTGATAGCTTATCCCATCCTTTTAGCAGGGGTACCTTTTTTATGGCAATTGGTTAAGCCAAATAAAAAACTAAATGCTTTATTGGGTATCACATTTGCCTGTCTTTCATCCTACATGATTATTGCATATGTTTCAGATAAACTACATGTCATACAGCTTTCTTATGGTCTTAAGGAATATTTCTTCTACGGAGGTTTCTTTGTCCTGACCAATTTTGTGATGGCTGTTTGGATGATTAAAAATGCTTTAAGGCAGAGCTTTTAAAAAAAAGGTCTTCTAAATTAGAAGACCTTTTTTTTTTAATTTTTAACTATTCGCCTTAGGACAGTCCTATTCTTCGTCTGTATCCGAGCAAAATAAACACCAGATTTAAGACTATTCAAATTTAATTGACCTGATTTTTTTTCTTGATATACCTTTTTTCCTAAAACATTAAAAAGTTGAACATCCAGAATATCTTGACCTCCTAATAAATCAATATTAACAATACCGTTCGTTGGATTTGGATAAATTCTAAATGTATCTTCTGCATCAAATTCCATAACCCCTAAAGATTCTGAGGTTGCAATTAATTCAGATAAATATGCAGAAGTTGGTAAAGGCCCTACAAAACTAAGCATCAAATGCTTATTATTATTTGTAATATTTATTGAAATTGGATTGGGAAGATCTGAAGTTCCAAAAACACCTCCATTGGCCAATACATAATTGGAATAATCAGAATAACTGTAATCACCAGAAGTATTTTGACTTTGGTTTGCGACTGCATCTAAAATAATATATGTTCCCGGTTGAGACCAACCTGCAAGACTTACTGAATAATTTCCAGGCTCCAATTCAGGGCTAATTAAAGTGAATAAGTTGTTCATCCCAGCACCAAACCCATCATAAAAACCATTAAAATTAACTGAATTGCTTCCAGAATCTAATAGAACCCAACAATCTGGGATACTAGTATCTGAAATGCTTAAGGTTATAGATGATTGGACATCACACTGAGCGACAAGCTTATAAGAAGGAAATAACAGAAGTAAATAAAGTAATTTTGTTTTCATTAATGTTTATTTTTTTATTAACTAATTTAAAGACAACTTAAGAAGCATATAGGGTGACAAATTGGATTGAAAAATTTCAAATTTTTAGGAGGTAGTATAGATTATACTAATTACCTATCTTTGTAAAAAATCTTTATCATTTTAATAAAATGAACCTGGAAACGATCCCTCAAATAAAACATACCCAATCCGACAATTTCTTTTTATTGGCAGGCCCATGCGCCATTGAAGGCGAGGAGATGGCGTTAAGAATTGCCGAAAAAATTGTTGAAATAACCAACAAGCTTGAGATTCCTTACGTTTTTAAGGGTAGCTTTAAGAAAGCAAATAGAAGTCGTATTGATAGTTTTACAGGTATTGGTGATGAGAAAGCTTTGAAAATTTTAAGAAAGGTTTCTGAAACCTTTGATATACCAACCATTACAGATATCCATGAAAATAGTGATGCCCAAATGGCTGCGGAATATGTGGATGTCCTTCAAATACCCGCTTTTTTAGTTCGCCAAACAGACTTGGTGGTAGCTGCGGCGGAAACAGGCAAAGTTGTCAACCTTAAAAAGGGACAATTCATGAGTCCTGAAGCGATGAAACATGCCGTTCAAAAAGTAAAGGATACGGGTAGTAATAAAGCATGGATCACCGACCGAGGAACCATGTTTGGCTATCAAGATATGATTGTTGACTTTAGAGGTATTCCAACTATGAAAACCTATGCCCCGGTAGTTATGGACGTTACACATTCCTTGCAACAGCCCAACCAGACTAAAGGTGTTACTGGAGGCAGACCAGATATGATTGAGACAATAGCAAGAGCTGCTGTTGTAAATCATGTGGATGGCTTATTTATTGAAACCCATTTTGATCCGGCAAACGCCAAAAGCGATGGAGCAAATATGTTGCATTTAGACAATTTGGAAGGCCTACTTACCCGCTTGGTAGCTATTAGAAAAACAATTACTTCCTTCTAAAAATTCAGACAAGAAAAATTTCATATACTATTGCAAAACTAAAATATAATTACTTACTTTGTTTTTCAAAGTACTTTATATGGAATCATCAAAAGACTATTTGAAAGACATTTCTGAGATCAAAAACCTCATGAACAAATCCTCGCGATTTATTTCACTGAGTGGACTTTCAGGTATTATGGCTCGTATTTATGCCATAGTTGGGGCGGCAATAGCCTACTACCTTGTCATCAATTACAGCAGTGGCACCCTATTACTGGATGGAAAAATATTCAGATGGGTCATGTTCGATTTGTTTATGATTGCCTTTTTGAGTGCTGTAACTGCCATAGTCTTGACTACCAGAAAAGCCAAAAAAAATGGAGCAAGCATATGGGATCCTTCATCAAAACGCTTGATCATAAACTTTTTAATTCCCATGGCTGTAGGAGGCATTTACATATTAACCATATTGAGCCAACAAAAGTATGGACAAACAGGAGCCCTCATGTTGATATTTTATGGTTTGGCCTTGGTCAACGCATCAAAATATAGTTTGGGAGATATCAGGTATTTAGGATATTGTGAAATTGTTTTAGGCCTTATTTGTGCCATTTACCCGGGATTTGGATTTTGGTTATGGGTATTAGGTTTTGGCATTTTACACATAGTATATGGCACTGTGATGTACCTAAAATATGACAGACAATAGTTTTGAGCATTATAAACAATATAAATAAAGCATTTGACCACCGCATCAGACTAGGTATTATGTCTGTTTTGATGGTCAATGAGTATGCAGATTTCTCTACTTTAAAAGAGCTTCTAGGTGCTACAGATGGCAATTTGGCCAGTCATGCCAAAGCTTTGGAAAAAGAAGGATATATTAAAGTTGAAAAGCAATTTATAGGACGAAAGCCAAATACTAGATACTCAACAACCAAATCTGGAAGGGAGGCTTTTCAAAAGCACATAGATGCTTTAGAAAAATTAATAGGCAAACCATAATTTTTTTATCAATCCACTTTGAATTTCAAAGTAAAAAAAAGATAACATGACACATAAATTAATCTTCAATAAGGCATTAGATTTCAAACGCTTATTAAAACGAACCAAAATTTCGTGGCTTGTGGCCTCATCACTTCTAGTTTTGTTCTTAATACTAATTTCTTTCAAAGTAGGAAAAGTAGAATCATGGATGTGGGTACCGTTAGTGACTGTATCAGTTGGCAGTATTGCCGCGGGAATTCTATACTATTTCCTAGTTGACCACCTAGCTTCAACACCTAAAATCAAGTTTCTGATGACATTTGTTTCCATTTTGGGTTTTATTGTAGCCTGTTGGTTGTCTTTTATTTTCGCCCTTGATCAGGTTGGTTTATGGCATTAATCAAATAACAATTTACCTATGAAACCTTTTGTAAACAAAAATTCCATCGTTCGAGAAATTTGGGGGAAAAGTGATACCATTCTTTTCGTCTTCGCTGGAGCATCTGCAGAATTCGCCTTAAATAAAGCTGTGGATTGGCTCTATTATACTGGTAAACTTCCTAAAGATCCTCTAGGTCGTTTGTTCTCAACCGTTGCTTATGCCCGTCATATTGTTTTTTCGGATGAGTCTACCGCATATCAATCCATAGATATGATTAATAAAATCCATCAGAATGTAGAATCCTGTCGGCAAAAGAACATTCCAGATTGGGCCTATAAAGATGTTCTCTTTATGTTGATTGATTATTCTATCAGATCCTATGAAATGTTGGAACGAAAACTGAGTTTGATGGAAAAAGAAGATGTTCTTGAAGTATTTAACAGGGTGGGAACTAGAATGAATATCAAAGACCTCCCCCCTACCTTTGAAAAGTTTGAAAAAATGCGTCTGCAGCATATGGAATCAGACCTGCAATTTGCTGTATACACACAAGACCTTTACAACCAATACCGAAAACATCTAGGTTGGTTGAGATACAAATTACTGTTGGAAGTCCAAATTAAGTTGCTCCCAACCCCAGTACGCTCCAAATTGAACCTAAGAAAACATTCATTTATTGGAATACCTTTAATCGCCTATAAATGGAGCCGATTATTACGAATCGATTGGTTTATAAAAGATCTCATTTTACCATCAGAATACAAACCTAATATCAAAGCCTTAGATCAAATGGCTGCCTAAAACAAAAATTTTTAACTATATACTTTGTATTTCAAAGTACTTTAACAATTAAAAAAACATTATGGAACATTCATCACCTCAAAACAGCAACAAATTTGGAAACTGGTTTAAAACTTCAATCACTGCACGAATGCTTATGGTTGGTTTTTTAGTCTTAATTTTATTAATCCCTTTAGCTTTTATTGACAACCTAATCTTAGAACGCTCTCACCGACAGGATGAAGTTGTTGATGAAATTAATGATAAATGGGGTAGCGATGTTTTGGTATACGGTCCCATGGTAAAATTGCCTTATAAAACTTATTCTGAAACAAAAACTTATCATGAACCCACAAAAACATACATTAAAGAAATTCAAACCCATATCAACTATGCCTATATTTTTCCTGAGGAACTAGCAGTAGACACCAAGGTTACTTCCAAATCCTTAAAACGAAACAATTATGAATCGGCCGTATTTACTACAAACATGTCTTTTAGCGGCCAATTTTCTCAGATCGATTTATTAAAAAAAGATATTAAAAATGAAGATATTATTTGGGATAAGGCCAAACTACTCATCAAAACTTCTAACTTAAAAGGTATTAAAAATGAAATCATTGCTTCTATCAATGACCACCCCTATCCTTTTGAAACAATTGCAGACAATTCTAATGAATACTCTGGTTCTCTAGATGGTTTAGAAACTTCATTCTTAACCGAAAAAGATTTCTCTAAAGAGTTAATAACCTCTTTTAAGTTAGAAATGACCTTTAATGGTTCTGAAAGCATAAAAATAATCCCAGTGGGCAAAACCACCAAAATGTCCATGACCTCCAATTGGGCCAACCCTAGTTTCACAGGAAACTATTTACCAGATGACGAAACCAAAGAGATTACCCCTCAGGGTTTTAAAGCCAATTGGAAAATTCTACATATCAATAGACCCTTTTCACAAGAATACTTGAATAAAGTTCCTGTACTTAAAAAATTTGCTTTTGGCACAGACTTTATAGTATTAGTTGATCAATATCAAAAAAGTCAACGGTCTTCAAAATATGGCTTTTTGGTTATCGGATTAACCTTTTTAATTTTCTTTTTAATTCAAACATTAAGTAAAATTTCAATTCATCCGTTCCAATATCTCATGATTGGATTAGCATTAACCATGTTTTACACCCTATTGATCTCCATTTCGGAACATAGTACGTTTTTAAAGGCTTATTTTATAGCAGGTATATCAGTCATAGGCTTAATTACTCTTTACTCTAAAACAATTTTAAAGTCCACCAAATTTTCGATTTTTATCGGATTATCTTTAACCTTGCTTTACACCTTTATTTATGTCATTATCCAATTGGAGAATTATGCTTTATTAGTAGGAAGTATAGGCTTATTTTTAATCTTGGCTACCGTAATGTTTATTTCTATAAAAATCGATTGGAACCATGATTAATAATATCATCCTCCTTAAGATTCCCTAAAAACATGAACCTCACTTTCAACCTAAAATACTTCATGGCGTTTTTAGTGCTTTTTATTACTGAAGCCCTCATCGCCTATTTCCTAAAGTCTGGTTTTATACGGCACACTTTTGGAGACTTTTTGATTGTCATTTTGATGTATTGCTTTTTAAAAAGCTTTTTAATCATAGCTCCAAAGAAGGTTGCATTGGTAGTATTAGTAATTTCATTTGCTATAGAAATTTTACAATACTTCAACCTGAATCATTTTTTGGGACTACAAGATTCCCATTTAGCCAAACTCATCTTAGGAAGTACTTTCCAGTGGTCTGACCTATTGGCCTACTGCCTAGGTGTCCTATTTGTTTTAATACTAGAATCTCTATCAACCAAAACCTCAAAATCATGAAATCTTTCTTATTTAAACATTATTCTATATTATCTCAACTATTCCTATCCATGGGTTTTAGCTTTTTCCTATTAATGGTTCGTATGAAACTCAATCAATCCTTTTTCCTATTATTCATGGTCTGGAATTTGTTTTTGGCAATCATTCCTTATGCCATTTCCAGCTACCTACTTAGCAAAAAACAACCATCAAAATTAACCGTACTAACATGATTGACTTTGTGGTTGCTGTTTTTACCCAATGCCCCCTACATGATTACTGATTTATTACATTTAAAACACAATGCCACTTCCCTAATTTGGTTAGATATTTTGGTAATTACATCTTTTGCCTTAAACGGACTCGCTCTCTTCTTTCTATCCATTTTTGATGTCAAAAAACTTCTTTCCTCCATTCTAAAACCTGTTTGGGTACAGATATTAAGTATTACCATTTTAATTGCTACAGCTTTCGGCATTTACTTGGGAAGGTTTTTAAGATACAACTCATGGGAAATACTCCATAAACCGGGAGAACTGTTACTTGACATCGGAAATATTCTTTTGTTCCCCAAGCAACATACAACCGCCTGGTTGTTTACCTTTTGTTTCTCCACTTTTCTTTGGTTTGGGTATAAATTTGCTGGACATTTTCTTATAATTAACAGAAAATACTGACAAAAATAAATGATAGTTTTCTATATTTGACTGAATGTGAACCATTAGCACTTTTAATGTTTTAATCAAATCTCAATCTTTCCATGAAAAATCCAATTATTTATTTAGCCATTTTATGTACCATATTATCTTGTAAAAAGGAAGAAAAAGAGGTGGTACTTAAAAAGCAAACATTAGGTCATTTCACCCTATCTAAGGACAAAATACAACCGGGTGACACCCTACAAATATCCTATAACGGAGAAGACTCAGACATGTCTGCCATCTACTATTATATGGTTAATAATACTTATTTCCCTGAAGATATCGAGTTTAAAGAAAAGGAATCTCAAATTATAGTTCCTGATTCGGCTACGGGATTGGCATTCAATTTTAAGGAAAATGGACAATATGATTCCAATAACAAGAAAGGTTATTTACTTCCGTTATATACCAAAGATGGAGAAATGCTCCCAGCCAGTCAACCATCTTTATATTATTACACTTTAAACGAAGGGAAAAACTATGACATTGAATTTGAGAAGGAAAGCATCTTAGATTCCTTAAATAAAGCTGTTTCAACCAATTCTGAGTTAAAAGAATTGTGGGGAGACAACTACATATACTTTATTTATAGACAGGACAAAGAAGCTGGGAAAACGCTTATGGAAGATGAAGTAATAGCATTAAATGCTAACGAGGACCTCACCGAAGATGATGCCATTAGACTCTACGGTTTTAAGAATGCCTTAGGAGAAAAAGAATATGCAGATTCTCTAAAAACTGTGATTTTAGAAAAGTATCCCAATGGAAGTTTTGCCAATAGGCAAATCGTCATGGAGTTTAGTCGGGAAAAAGATTTCAACAAGAAATTAGAACTCTACAATTCATACCAAAGCCCAGTTGAAGGAGAGGATAATATGAAAAATTACATGTTAAGCCAAATCGCCAATTACTATGCTGGCCAAGGAGATTTTGAAAATTTTAAAGAATATGCTCAGCAAATGGATAGCAATTCTTCTAAAGCATCTTTATTTAACAGTGTTGCTTGGGACAATGCTGAAAAGGGACAATATCTAGAAGAGATGTCAGTGATTTCAAAGCAATCCTTAGATCTAATTAAAGAATTGGAAAACGACCCAGACAACAAACCAAACTACCTTACCACATCTCAGCACAAAAAAAATCTTGAAAGAAACTATGGTATGTATGCAGACACCTATGCCTACATTCTTTATAAAACGGGCAACTTAAAAGAGGCTCTTGAATACCAAAAAGTGGCTTTTGAACAATATGAGGATGTAGAAATCGCCGAGAGATATCTAGAATACCTTGTAGAAGATAACCAATATGAAAAAACGGAGAAAGAAGCTTCAAGCATGATTGAAAATAGTATTTCTTCAGATAAGATTATCAATCTATATGAAACAGCTTACAAGGAGACCAAACCTAACGATACTAATTTTAGTGAAACCCTATCCAAACTTGAAAAAATAGCATTTGATAAAGAAACTGAAGACATCCGAAATAAGATGGTAGACAAATCTGCTTATGACTTTACACTTAAGGATATGTCGGGCAAAGAGGTTTCTTTAGCAAGTTTGAAAGGCAAAACTGTGGTTTTGGATTTCTGGGCCACTTGGTGCGGTCCCTGTAAAGCATCCTTCCCAGGAATGCAACAAGTTGTTGACAAGTATAAAGATGATGAAAACATAGAAATATTGTTTATTGATACTTTTGAAAATGGACCTAAGCGCGAACAGCAAGTAGCTGAGTTTATTAAAAACAATAAATATACCTTCCATGTTCTTTTTGATAAATCTGAAGAAAAATCAAATGGTTTTGAAGTAGCAGAAGCCTATGGAATAACTGGTATTCCCACTAAAATAATCATAGGCCCTGATGGCAAAATAAAATATGAACAGGTTGGTTTCTCGGGAACTGAAAAGTTGGTTCAAGAATTGGAAATCCTTTTTGAAATCTTGAAAAATTCTTAGTTAGAAAATAAATTAGAAAGCCAAAGAAAATTCTTTGGCTTTTTTTTTATCGGTTATTTACCATCCACATAATCCTGCAAGTATTTAAATCTAGGGGTCAAATGTCCGTTTTCGGTGATTTTTGCCCTTTCTAAAACACCATCCTGATCACCATTAAAAAAGGCCGGTATTACATGTTCTAAAAACATTTCCCCAAAACCTTCACTGGCATCTTTAGGCAATTCACATGGTAAATTATCGACAGCCATAACTACAATGGCGTGTTCATCCATAAAATCAACTTCGCTTTCAGTTTGTGGATCATATCCATAAACGGGTTCCGCAATAGTAGATGGTCTGATAGTAGAAGCTACTGGCCCATCTATATCGCAGCTGATATCGGCCACCAGTTTAATATTAAAATCGTCTGACTTGGCATCTTCCCTAGTAAATAAATAGGGCGCGCCATCTCCATAAAAATGGCCAGCTATAAACATATCAGACACTTTGGCAAAACGCATAAAGTTTGATTCATAAGCCTCTGGATGCTCATAAAAATCTTGATTATCCAAAGTACTTCCATCTTTCCTTTGGTTGTAATCCAACACATCAATCAAACAGTATACAGGCTCATTGAAAGATTCCCTTAAATATGCGTCAACAGAAACCTGTCTCATGTTCATGGCATCCAACATTTCTTTGGCTCCAAAGGCCACCTTTCCACTTCCAGTCAATAGCACCTTAATTGGTGGTACTTCACATTGTTTTAATTCTTTAATCAATGCTTGTTGATCAGCCAATGTTTCCGCCTTTGGTAATTCCCAAGATTGGTATTTCAAACCCCAAGCCCGAAAACCATTATAAGCCCCCACAATACCAGCATACCTTCCAAAACCAATCAATCGTGCACCGTTTGCCTTAACAATGGTTTCATGATCATATAGCTCTATGTTCTTCTCTAAAATGGTTTTTAGCAATTCCCTATTGTATGGCTGTTTTTTAATAGTATGCGAAAAGAAAAAGTATTTTTTATTCGGAATGAGTGCCTCTTTAGGCACCTCTTTCACTCCCAACATGACATCACATGAACTCACATCAACTGAAACATGAAATCCTTTTTCCTGATAACTAGCATCAGAAAACACTCTAATATCAGATGATTCCACCTCAAATTCAGCATCAGGAAATTGCTCCCTAGCTTTCACTAATTCGTCTGGAGAAAATACCACACGTCTATCAGGTGGATTCTTACGTTCTTTAATGATGGCAAACTTCATGTAAATATCATTTTTATTGAAACCTGACACCGCCAGGTTGGTATGGAATTTGCACGAAAATACATAGAATTGGAAGGTTGCACAACATTTTTTAGTAACTTCGCCATCCATTTAAAAATGGTCTTTGAATTATTGGGGTCGACTGGTTTTGACAGCGAGACTTATTGAACTGTAAGCATGCCGTGTAATGAAATTGAAACACGTTAAAGGCTATTTCAACAGTTAAACGGCGAGAATAACTACGCTTTAGCTGCTTAATAACTGAATTATAGTAAGTTATAGCCTTTGTCCCGCGAGGCGGGAAAGCTAAATGTTCCTGAAAAGCCTTGGTTAGCGGCGTTTCGTCAAGGAGCATCGTAAAAGTTAACATAGAACGGTTCTTGTTTCGATAACCGTTTGAAATTTAAGAAACTAAGCTGTAGGTGGGTTGTTTTTTGCCAGCCTATAGCCGACAATTAAGTTAAAACTAAGCATGTAGAAAGCACTTTGATGGCTTGTTTGGACGAGGGTTCGAACCCCTCCGACTCCACAAAAACCCTTGTAAACACCAATGTTTATGAGGGTTTTGTTTTTTAGTTGACATTTTAGTTTGCATTTTCAAATATTGTAAAAAATCATTTTACATACATATTTCTCTAACCAAAACAGGGGCTTTGTCAATAGTGATTATTGATCTTAATCAATCCTTAAGAAAATTATTCTTGACATACCTTTTTGAATAACCAACCCTTTTGGAAATCTCTTCCAATGAGTTACCATGGTCATACATATCAATTGCAATTTCTTTCATCGTGGCTTTAAGGAGCACCAAACCAGTTGTTTGCTCATTTTTTAAGTGTCTGTTAATTTGAACCACACTCGTATTTAAAAATTCGGCAAGTTGTCCAACAGATAATATTTTAGGATTATTAATGAGCACCTCCCTTATTACCTGCTTTTCTATAACAGTTTTCTTTTTAAGTAAATAATTTTTTTTGTTTTGTTGCTTCTTCTTTTTAATCATTAATAAAGAAACAAAAAGAAGGATCAAAATGACTACTGTTGAAGTAATTATTATAAAAGTATGATCCGTCTTCAAGATGGTTGGTCGATTAAAGATTATATCTTTTAACTGGTTGTTTTTAATAACATATAATCCGTTTACACTACCAGCATAAAGATAGTACTGATCCTGATGAAGAGCCATTTTATTGAACTCAATATTCTCAACTAACGGAGATATCACTTCTTCCGAAAAATAATACAAACCCAAATTGTTACTAAATATTATCTTTCCCTGATATTCTAATGCTTGCACAATTTCAGTATTAGGTATTACCTCCAATATTTTAGAATCTTTTAAAATAAAGAGCCCCGAACTCGTTCCAATTAATAAACCACCATCAAAAGTGCTTAGGTCATTGATGGGTGCTTTTAAATTATATTTTGAAATCCCTCCCTCTACATTCATTTCATACAGAACAGAACTTAATGAAGATATATAAAGTTTGTCCTTATACTGCAGGAAATCAGTAAATTCGTCATGTATCAAATAGGTCCTCTCTTCTGTTTTTAAATTGACTTCTCCAAACGCATTGTTGTAAAGAGCAAATATCTTGTTATTAAACTTCAGTAATTTTCTAAAACGAGGACTACCCTCTGTATTTATAACCGTTTCGGGTTCTTTAGAAACCCTACTATATTTGATTAAATTGTCTTGGCACAAATAATACAAGGAATCTAGCTTCACAAATTCACCATTGGAATACTTTGTCATGTATTCATCCATTTTAATATTAGAGAATTGGTCAAAAATAGTATCGATGAAAACGCCGTCATAAGATGATATAACTCGAAATCCTGGTTCGGTGTAAATATGCCTAATTGAATTTCCCCTATGGATTCTTGTAATTTCGGGAGTAATATTATATTCAAGCACTAAACCATTATAGCAAACATATAATTTGTTGCCTAAATTTGCGATGGTGGTTGTGTAGTTATAAGTACCTGGAAGCAAATTGGCCATCCTTTTTGAAGAAGTTATAACACTTTGTTTAATGATGTCATTATGGCTAATCACTTTAGCATTTCTTCTAACATCAAAGTTTACCCAGCTATATTTAAATTTTCCTTCTTGAACAAAGTTCAATTCATCAAAATCATTCCAGGTATAAAGACTATTATCAAATCTTAAATAAAGAAACTCGCCATCAGAATCTATGTTTCGCACATTTTTATTTAAAGGAAGTGATCTAATAAACGTTGTGTCTTGAGAAAAAGTAGCTATGACAAATAAAAACGTCATTAAAAACAAAAATTGTTTCATTTTATACATTTTGTTTCATATGAGTCAACTATTGTTCTCAATTATAACCTTTCAAAAAAACCAATTAAGGGTAAAAATACGAGTTTTGTTTGAAATTACATACAACATTAAGAAGAAGTTACACCTTTATTTGAACAAAGAATTGTCATTTAAAAAATCAACAATAACACTTCAAAAAATTGCGGAATCCGAAAAGCACGAGAGTAGGAATTATTAAAAAATATAAAAAATGAAAAAAAGAATTGCCCTATTAAGCTTATTGTTTATTTCACTTTATTCTGTTGCCCAAGAAAAAGGCACAAACGATATTAATTTTGGTATTGGATTTGAAACTAGTAATGAATTCCTCAATACTGTAGAAGATATTATAAGTGGAGTTTCTTATAGAAATACTACGGTGACGCCAGCATTTATACTAACCTATAAAATTGCTGTTAAAAATAAATGGTTTGTCTACGCAGATGGAGCATATCAGCAAGTAACAGAAGATGTGGTGGAAAATAATTTAACAACAGGAGATGCAACCCATCGCTATATCACTGTTGGATTCGGTTCTAGCTATCACTACATTTCAAAAAATTGGTTTCAAATGTATTCTGGGGCCAGTGTAGCTTACACTTCCCAATATTCTAATTTTAGTACGTCCTCAAATTTAGAAGATAAAAGTGACGGCTATTTTAATTTTCATGTAAGTGCTCTGGGATTTAGGTTTGGAAAAGCATTAGCTGGATTTGCCGAAATAGGAGTTGGGTACAAAGGTTTTGCCAATGTAGGTATATCTTATCAATTTTAGAAAGCACTAAATTCTTTATTAAGGATTAATATAATCCAAAAATTATTCTTTTTTATTAAAGTCAATAATTTTCACGCATAAAGACCTTTTAATCAATTTTTTAAAAACTTTTTAGTAACACTAATTTATTTAAAAATGAAAAAACTTATTTCGATAACCCTGCTAGTTTTTTTCGGACTTCTTACTTCATGCAGTAAAGATGACGTAAATGATTCACTTGATTGTTTTGGTGAGGCATTGGTGACCCATATACATCATCATACGGACTCCACAAATTCCCATATCATTAATTTTGATGTTGAGTATAATGGTGATAGAACCATATCTTCAGTTAAATGGAATTTTGGTGACGGTAGTACAGGGACAGGGAATGAAGTATCACACACTTATGCGACAACAGGTACGTATGAAGTTAAAGTGTCCATTACAGTCACAGAAGGTGGAAAATCATGTTCGTTTGTTCCTATCAAGAGCGTAACCATTAATTAAGTTTTGATTTCAAAGTATTTTAGACTTCTATCTATAAAGTAAATAGAAGTCTATTAATTTATAATTCTATTGCCATGAAATTCTTAAAACCTGCTTTATTTTTTTTGTTTTTATTCCTTTCCAATTGTCTGTTGGCGCAAAACGATATCGTTCTTAAAACAAATGGGGATGAAATGAGAGGACATGTGACTAAAATAAATGATAAGGACATTCAGTTTATATACGAAAATGAAACGCTGGAATACAATATTCCGATTTCAGAAATCATAAAAATAACTTTTAGTTCTGGAAGAATAGAATATTTTGATAAGGAAGAAAAAGTTTCTTTCCAAAATCTAGAAGACCATCACAATAAAGTTGCCATTTTGCCTTTTGGTTATATTAAAGATCTGGAAACCAGTAACGCCACAATGACCAAGAAAATTCAATTAGAAACTTATACTATTTTTAAATACAAGGCTGTAAACTTACAATTTCAAGACCCAAATACAACCAATTCCTTATTAATAAAAGCCGGCCTTATTAACAATAACATAGAAGGTTATACGATGGGAGAGATTTGTAATATTTTAGGAGTGGAATATGTAGTGCAAGGTTTGGTTTCAATTGAAAGATCTACTGTGACAGGCTTTAGCAATACCCAAACAACAAAAAAAGACCACCATAACAATGCCTATGTAGATCGAAGAGGTCATATTGTAGGTGATATTTCAAATAACAACAGGAGCAATACCAGCTCCTTTAATACAACAACACAAAATTATTCAACCAATATTACCATGAACATCTATACAGATAAAGGTGATAATGTTTTTAGTAAAGAGCATAGTTCATTTTGGCAAACAGAAGATGCTTACAAAATAACATTAGATTTTTTAGCTAGAAAAACTCCTTTGTTCAAAAAATAAATTAAAACCTTAAGATTAGTAATCAATCAAATATAATTAAGGTCTTCCTCCGACTCCACACGAAAAAACCTTGTAAACTTTTTGTTTACAAGGTTTTTTTATTTAGAATGGAATTTTCAAATTTAATTCCTACACATCGTCTGAAGAATTTACCCAGCTTGTATAAATTTGGTGCATTATAGCCAACACTACGGTCCCTACAAACAGTCCAATAATACCATGAAGCATAACACCTCCTATGGCTCCCAAAAATATTATAACTGTAGGCGTTTTTAAACCTTTAGACAGCATAATAGGTTTTAAGAAGTTATCCAATAAAGAAACCATTACGATATAGATAGTAAAAATAATAGCATGTGTGGTATTCTCCATAAGAGTAAAAGCCAAGGCTATTGGAGGGATAACAGCCAAAGTTACCGGAACTTGAATAATAGCACAGAAAAGAACTAACAAAGTAAATAATCCAGCCAATGGAATACCAGCTATTTTAAGGCCAATAAAACTCAACAGGGCCTGTATAATGGCCACCAACAAAATACCTTTTACAACACTACGAATGGTATTCCTCGAAATTATAACAAAATCCTCGCCATCTTTACCAATGACTTTTTTTGCAAATTTTAGAGCTGTTCCATAAGAGGAATCAGCATTTGACATGAAAACAACGGCTATAATGAATGACACGATAAATAAGAGAAGGGTTCCCATAAGCCCTAGCAAGCTTCCAAAAATATTTTTCCCTTTTTCAAGTAGATATTCTCTATGATCTATAGCATATTCCTTGGTATCTATTGACAATTGATGCCATTCCCGATACAATTTTTCCCCAAATAAAGGCAGCGTTCTCACCTTCTCGGAAGGAGGTGAAATTTCAAAAGTACCAGCCTTTAGGTCCTTTAAAACTTCGGTAGTACTTTCAATAGCAGAACTAAAGACCATATATGACGGCACAGCCATAATAGCTATTACCACAATTGAAAAAATGAAACTTTTCAACTTAGACCCTTCAATCCTTTTTTTATAAAAAGGATAAATCGAAACGGCTAAAATAACAGCCCAAGCAAGTACCCCAATGAATGGCGACAACAATTTAAAGGTCCAAATCAGTAATAGAGAAACAAGGGCAATCCTGATAAAAATGGTTAATGTAGACTTATTCATAAGATTACTTTTTAATTGATTATTATGATTGATTCAAACTCCAACCACCTCCTAAAGCCAGATATAACTTAACAATAGAATGTAATTGCAGTTTATAGCTTTCCGATGCATTTAACTGCGCTTCAAATAGCGAATTTTGAAGATTTAAAAATTCTAAAAAAGAAGAAACTCCTTCATTGTACCTTACCCAAGATAGATTTAAGGCTTCTTCAGACAGCAACAATTGTTCATTACGAATGTCTACCTCCATTTTATAGGTATTGATAGCAATTAAGGCATCCTCTATTTCTTGAAGAGCGACTAAATAGGCCTGTTTATATTCATTCTCCAATTGTCTATAAACTTCTCCCTGTAATGCAATGGCATTTTTGATTTTATGGCTGTTAAAAATAGGGCCTACTAATTCACCAATTATTGAGGAAAAAAACATGGAAGGGTTTGTTAATTGACCTCCCAAATCAAATGAAAGGGTAACATTTGGATATTGTAACGCCTCTGTGGCTCCTACTGTTGCCAGTTGTGATTTCAATCGATGTTCTAATACCATTATGGAAGGGCGACGTTGTAATAATTGAGATGAGACACCAACCGGTAATTCTGAAGGAAAAACTTGCTCTTGCAACAACAATCCTCTTGGGATAGATTTAGGTTCACTACCCAAAGCAATGCTAATAGCGTTCTCTAATTGCTTTCTAGCCCGTAAAAGAGTTTGCAGTGCAATTTCAACATCCTTTATTTCAATGGTAATTTGATTTACATCTACCTTAGAAATAAACCCTCCATCATAACGAGCATCTATAATGTTTTTGTAGTCATTCATGGAATTCACCATATTCTCTGCAACTATAATTTTGTTATCCACATCTCGCAACGAAAAATAGAGCGTAGCAATTTGGGTTACTAAAGTTGCTTGCACCTGATAATATGCCATTTCGGTACTAAGATAGGCTTCAAAAAAAGCAAGGTTTTCATTTTTTATCCTACCCCAAAGATCTATAGTATAGGAAACATTGGCAGCGATTAATGCTTGATCTGTAATGTCTGAAGTGATGGAATTAGTGGAAGCTTGGTAAGAGGCACCATAATTAATGGCTGGAAATAAATCGGCACGCGCGATGTTATATTGCAGCTGTGATTGCTTAAGAGCAATAATGGTATTTTGTAGTGATAGGTTATTTTCTAAGCCTTCTTCAATAAGTTCGGATAATGTTGGGTCATTGAATATGTCCCACCATTTTGTATCTGCAAAACTGGTTGAATCAGTAGTTTTATCACCTATAACATACGAATCTGCCACTTCAGGTGACACATAGCTTTTTTGAATGGAACACGACATGAATGTTGTCATCCAACCAAAAACACCCAACAAATATGTAGCCCTAAGCAGTTTCATTTTCAAGAAAAGGATTATTTAATGTGTTAACTGTTTTGAAAGCCACTATGAGATATAAGATAGCAAGCCCCAACTGTAATAACCTGTCGGAAATAGTACTGGCTGCCGATGTATCTGAAACAGAAACAGAACCCATAACCACAAAAAAAGTTTTAAAGGCGAGGTCATAAATAGCAGCTGTTTGCTGGCCAGAAAATATTTTTTGCACAAAATAACCTCCTACGGAAATGATTAATAAAATATAAATCAAATAATTAGGTGCAATAACCAATATATTGTAGGCCAAAAGCCCTAAAGCTCCACCAAGTAAATTACCTATAAGCATAACTTTTCCTTTGTTAGAGCGGTACATAAAAGGATCAAATCCCAATATAACTATAAATACCAGGGTTATGGGAAGAATGTTAAGGTTATAAATTAAGAATATAGCCACCACAGGCAACAGGACTATTACACCATTGAGAGCAAGTTTGTCTAAATTAAGTTTTGGCTTTTCTAATGGCTTTTTCTGTTCTTCAGTTTGGATTTGAGTCGAAACTGGAAAAAGCAGGAATGAAAACTGAATGACAGCCAACGCAATTGCCAAGTGTAGCAATAAAAGTTTCACAACAAATGTCCCTAAAAAGTTTCCTTGCACATTTACAAAAGTCAATAAAACAGCAAGCATTAAAAATAATAACCTCACGGCTGCAGGTATTTTGTTTAATCGATAGCTCCAAAAAATAATGAGCCCAAGAATGGGAAGAACCACCAATGGCATATCAATTAAATATTTACCAATAGAATTGCCAATGACTCCCAGTAGACCAAACGCAATCCAAATTAAGATTGACTTCTTTATTGTTGGTCTTTCCCCTTCCTTTCCCAAAAACATAAGAGTTAGAATAGGAGTAATGTGGGGTGTGAATAAATTAATAGAAGTCGTCAAAATGAGGGATAAACTGACACCGAATAAACATCTTAGTAATGCATTGTCCGTTTTTATTTGGAGCCTTATGTAGTTAATCCTATCTAACATAAGAGAGTTTTGAAAGCAACCATATTCTAAAGGCCGCTAAACCGTTAAGTACAAAGTTATTCCCAGTGTAAACAACAACCTCAGCTTGACTTCCTTGACGTAGTTCTTTAATGATTTCACTATTATCTATTTGAATAATTACTGGAAATCGCTGTGGATCTCGCAACCAACCCTGAGATGAGTTTACAGTCGGTAAATCACCGGAATTCGTTCTATCTGTACTGACACCATAAGCTACGCTACTAACAGCACCCTTGTAAACCTTTCCAGGTCGTATATCAAATACAATTGAAACTTCATCCCCAATTTCTATATTCCCAAGATTATTCTCTTTGAGATTAGCTTGGATCCAAATATCCTGATTTGATACCAGAGTTACTAGTGAATTTCCAGCTCTTGCAAAATATCCCTTCTCTATATTAAAGCTTTCAATAATCCCTTCAGATGGAGCAACTATGGCAGTATTGGATAAATCCCATTGTGCTTTCTCAATTTGATTCAAAACCGCTTTAATGTTTGGATTGTTTTCATCAGTTGGCCCCAAAGCAGCACGTTGTTGGTCCAAAGCTGCTTGAGCTGAAACCACTTGTTCTACAGCATTTAAATAAGAAGCTTCAGAACGATCTTTGTCTGCCTCAGACAAGGCACCAACATGTTTTGTAATCACTCGCTGGGTGCGTTCCCAGTTCTTGGATGCTCTATCTAAATTAACCTTAGCTCGATTTAAACGAGCCACAGCCGACTTGATTGCAGAGGTTCCCGCATCTACAGATTGGGTTGCGTTTTCTAAGTTACTTTCAGCAATTCTAAGAGCAATTTCAAAAGGTTCTTTATCTATAAGGAAAAGAGTGTCTCCTTGCTTTACCTCACTGTGAAGCCCAACATTTACTTGGGTAACATAGCCGCTCACCATGGGCGCCATAGGTAAAATTAAACCTTTTACTCGAGCCTGATCTGTACTAGGAGTAAGTCTATCTGAGAATATATTCCAAATAAATATCAAAACCGTAAACAACAAAGTATAACGGGTAATAGCCTTGGTGGCACTTCCTTTTTTAGGAGATTTTATCATCTTTCGGAGTATTTTTTTGTGAATTTTTGTAATAATGAATACATCATTGCTGTTGTCCAACCAATCAGCATAATTCCATTAATAGCCTCAAAACCTGACAACAATCGCCAATTACTATTTAAAGTAATATCTCCATAACCTAAGGTTGTAAAAGTGACCATAGAAAAATAAAGTGCCTCAAAATAATCATTAAAACTGGAGGTCGTTAATGGATTATAGTAATAACCCATCGCCCAAATAGCCGTTTGAACAAAGTGCAAAAGAGAAAAAACCAAAAAAGAAAGAATTAAAAGTTTTAAAACCTTATGCGTATTTAATCTCCTCTCATTCAAATATTTAGAAACTTTTTTTAGCCAAAAAAGGGTACAATAAGCTTGTAACAAAACACTTATAGCGACCAGAATACATCCAATTAACAGCAGACTAATCATTTAAATTATGTTATTCATAGCAGAATTAAACTTACTTAAAATCGAAGATTGGAAGAAACGCATACAACAGTCTAAACTTCAATTCTATAACTAATGTAAGAAATAAAATACTTAATTCGCCTCTACTTAATAAAAGTTGTTCTTTCTAGAAGAATATCATAGTTTATAACATTTAATTTTTTTCGTAATGGGTCTTTCTTCCAAGCACAACTAAACTTATTTTTCAAGCAAAAGATTAAATTGACGAAATACATAGGATAAAAAACGAAAGCCATCGCCACTCTAATTATAATAAACCATTAAGTTGTGAAAATTTAAAGAAATGGAATTGATGCTCTTTTTGTTATCTTCAATCAATAATTCTTAAAAACACTTAAATGTTCTCAACAGAGGTAAAAAATAATAAATCGTCTTTGCCAAAATCTTTTTTTTTGACACTTCAAATTTTAGGGGTTGCTTTTTCACTCTTATTTACTACTTCTTGCAATCAAAAAGGGTACAACAAAATCCCTCAAAAATCCTCTGAAACTTCTCCCCAAAAAAACAACCAAGAATTCGCTCCCTTCCCAGAATATGCAGAAAAAACAAAAAAGCATGCTACTTTCAATGGTAAAGTAAGTGAGTTTATTTGGCAAATTTACCAAGACAAAAACGCACATTATTGGTTTGGAACAAACCATGATGGCATCTTATTCTATGATAATAACTCACTAAAACACTACACGTCAAAAGATGGCATAGGTGGAAATGCTGTAAGAGCCATTTTAGAGGATCAAGAAGGCAACCTTTGGTTTGGAACCTCTAATGGCCTAACTAATTACAACGGTAATATCTTTAAAAATTATACTGTAGCAGACGGCTTGATAGACAATGAAATTTGGTCCTTATCAATTGATAGAAATGGGCTGATTTGGATTGGAACAGTTGGCGGTGTCAGCACCTTTAACGGTACAACCTTTAAAACATTTGAGGTGCCAAAGCCTCAAATATACAATGCAGAACCCATGCTATCACAAAATAGAGTTAGTGATATTTTAATTGATAAAGACAATGAGATATGGTTCGTAAATGATGGTTATGGGGTGACCAAATACAATGGGCATACTTTTGAATTTTACAGCAAAGTAAATGGACTAACAGACAATAGTGTAGCTGATCTATTTGAAGACAGTAATGGTACCATTTGGATTGGTACTTATTATGGGGGGGTTAGCACTTATGATGGCAAAGACTTTACCAACTTCACTGAAAAAGGTGTCATTAAAGGAATCGAAACCTATAATTTTTTTGAAGACAAAAAAGGCAACATTTGGTTTTCAGCTGAAAATGAAGGAATCTATCGTTACAATGGTAACGAATTCAAACTATATACCATGGCAGACGGATTGGCAACCAATGGCATACAAAGCATCTTCCAGGATCATAAGGGGCAAGTGTGGTTTAGCACCTGGGATGGTTTAAGCCTATTTGATGGCACCCAAATTGTTAATGCTTCTGAAAGAGAGCCTTGGACAGATTAAAAAATCATTTGTTTTTGATTTTTCTTTCAGAAGTGTGAAAGCATTTTAATAGTATCTATAAAAAACCCTGCAACATAGTTACAGGGTTTGAGTATCATAATTCCTTTCAGTTTTTTTAATCATCATCAGTCATATATGTAACAGCTCCTTTGGGTTCCAAAATGCCGTCCACAACTAGCCAATATATAATCATTCTTCTTCCAACCATGATGCTTAAGGCATGTCTACCTATAGGCATTTTATCTATTGGTATATCAATTTTATTGGCATTGACTTGTACCTCATAATTAAATTCGTCACTAAAAATTTCTACATCCTTGATTTTGGTAAGACTTGTAATTTTCAAGGTATCGTTCATAACATCAGTCGTTATCCCCTTACCGTTTACATTCGGCATGACATAACTTTGTCCGCATACCCAAAAGGGTATTAACAAAAATAGTAGGTTCTTCATTTGGTAGTAGATTTGGGTTAATCTTCATTAAAAACGTCTCATTCTGGAATTTATTCTATTCCAAATTTTTTATCATCTAATAAACGTACTTTTCAATTCGGATTAACTTCTGGGTAAGGATAAATATAGGTTAAAATTTTTAATATGGAGCATTTTCAATTAATTTAACGACAAAACGATTATCTAAAAAACAAATATTATCATTTAAAAATCAATCATTTACAGTCAATATTTTGTCGCCATCAGTTTGAAGTCGTTCTATTTTCCAAACTCTTTTTCTTTTTTCTTTTTCCCAAAAAGACGTTTAAAAAACCCATCTCGCTTTTCGGGATTACAGTCCAAAGATTCCAAGACTTCTTTTGAAGGAGCATTAAATTGAGCCAAAGTATAAGTTCGATAGTCTCGGTCATTATTCAACTCAACTAAAAAATTAGCAACAATAGGCAAAGCCGAGTTGGCACCTTGTCCTATAGCTGTTGTTTTAAAACCTATTTGATGGTGGTCATTTCCTACCCAAGATGCCATAATTAAATTGGGCGTAATCCCAACAAACCAACCATCTTTATTATCCTGTGTAGTTCCCGTTTTACCTGCGATATCATTCTTTAAACCATAGGTTGAGCGAAGACGTCTGGCGGTCCCTTCATTTACAGTAGACTTCATAAACTCTATCATGGTTTCTCTGGTTCTGTCTGAATAAGCCGGTTGAAAAGAAGCTTCAGGCCTATACTCATATAAAACAGTTCCTGATCTATCTTCTATTTTATTAATAAAATATGGTTTCACCGAAACATTGGAATTTGCAAATCCGGTATAGGCAGTAGACAACTCAAGAAGTGAAAGTTCTGCTGTTCCTAAGGCCAACGAAGGGACTTCTGGCAATTCGGAGGTTATTCCCATATTTTCTGCAAGCTGCACTACAGGCAGTATACCCACCTCATCCAAAACTTTAACGGCAATCGTATTAACCGAATGACTTAAGGCTTTTTCTAAAGAGTAATTCATATGAGGATCATTCTCATCTTTAGAGGCATTTGAAGGAGTCCATCCTTCTTGATCCGTATATGTTACTTCCTTAATAGAGAAATAAGTGCACGGATCCATTCCATTTTCTATGGCTGCCGTATAGACAATTGGTTTAAAGGTAGAACCCACTTGTCGCTTTCCCATACTCACATGATCATATTTAAAATGCTCAAAGTTGATACCCCCCACATAAGCCCTTACTGCTCCCGTATGTGGATCTAAGGCCACAAAACCAGCATTTAAAAACTTGAGATAGTGTTTTAAACTATCAATGGTTGACACCTCCATAATGGTATCTCCCTCAAGGGTGAAAAGAGATTTCTTTTCCTTTCTTTTAAGAGAATCTAAAATTTGTGATTCAGATAATCCTTTTTTCTGAAGTTCCTTATACTTGGGAAGATTTTTCACCAATTGATTTAATAGCTTTTCATCCGTAATCCAAGGTGCTGAATTTCCATAAGAAGCCTCAAACTGTTGTTGCAATTTTCCCATGTGCTTATCTGTAGCCCGTTCTGCATAGGTTTGCATGCCATTATCCAGGGTGGTAGTAATTTTCAACCCATCGGTGTACAAATTATAAGATGATCCATTTTCGTTTTTGATAGAATCCAAAATAGCTTCCGCCTCAAGCCTTACATGCTCTCTAAAATAAGAGCCTAAGCCTTCATTATATGAAAATTTATGATAATCAATTTCCAGCGGTTGGTTACTAACTTCCTGTCTCTTGATTTCATCGATGTAACCGTATTTTTCCATTTGCTGAAGAACAACATCCCTTCTCAGCTGACTTCTTTCTGGAAACAATCTAGGGTTGTAGCTGTGATTAGCTTTTAAAGTACCCACTAATGTAGCTGCCTCTGATAAGCTAAGGTTTTGGGTGTTGGTATTAAAAAATTTTTGGGAAGCACTCTCAATACCAAAGGTATTCTCACTAAATGGGACAGTATTCAGGTAGAGTTCAATAATTTCTGCTTTACTGTAAACCTCTTCAATGCGAGAGGCAGTAATCATCTCCTTTATTTTATTAACTGGCATTGAAAATGGCCCATAGCTCTTGCGACCAAATAAATTTTTGGCTAATTGCTGTGTGATAGTACTACCTCCACCACTCGATGCATCTTGCATCAAAATACTTTTGAAGGCCACCCTAAAAAAACTGGTATAGTCAATACCATGATGGTCGTAGAATCTAGCGTCCTCGGTCGCTACCAATCCATCCACTAGATATTTTGGCAAGTCCTCATATTTGACAATCTGCCTATCAAAAACAAAATATTTCCCTAGGATTTTTTGATTGTGATCAAATACAATACTAGCCTCTGCTTGTTTGAAATTCTTTAAATCCTTCTTTGAGGGTAGGCTACCCCATAATCCCACATAAATACTTAGAAAAAAAAGTAATGAAAACAGTGCCAAGGCACCAATTATCTTAAGAAGTTTGGAAAGCCATTTTTTTTTGTTAGCTCTAGTTTTTTTATTCACAAAATAGGATTTGAAATCTTTAGTTCCTGTTAATTAATAAGTTTATACGTCTAAAAGGTAAAAATAGATTTCAAAATAGGCATTAGAATTAAGAGTTTCTTATGAAATGTAGAATCCAAAAAACACATGTATGATTTACAAACTATTTTCCATTCTATAAATCAGGGAAAAAATTATTCTGGTAAAATGACTTTTAAGCCTTCGTGCTCCCATGCCGAAATACCGCCGTCCAAATCATAGACTTTTACAAATCCAGCTTCTATCATCTTTTTGGCGCATCTAGCGCTTCTGCCTCCGGTGCGGCAATAAAGAATTACAGGTTTTGTTTTGTCTAGTTTTTGAATATCCTCATTAAAGGTTTCCGATTCAAAATCAATATTTTGGGCACCAGCAATAAAGCCTTCGTCAAACTCCTCGGGTGTTCTGACATCCAATAGTTGCACATCATCCATTTCCAGTAAAGTTTGCATTTCTTCCGTGCTAATTTCCTCTATTCCGTCATAATTTTCATTAATACAGCCTGACACTGCCAACAAAATTGACATCAGGAAAAGGAATACCCATTTTTTCATAACCAATTACTTTGTTACTACATCACCTTCCCATTCTATAAAACCACCCAAAAGGTTGTAGGCTTTATCAATACCTATTTGGTTTAAAATGGAACAAGCTTGCCCGCTTCTAACCCCAGAACGGCAATAGATATAGTAGGATTTATTTTTATCAAATTTTTGAATTTCATCCATGAATTCCTGTGACTCGTAAATATCCAAATGTAGAGCATTAGGAATCATACCTAACTCCTCTAATTCTTCTTCGGTTCTTACATCTAAGATCACTGCATTTTCATCATGCGATAATTGCTCCATCCACGCTTCTTGTGATAGATCTGCCATATGTTTGTTTAAAAAGGTTTGGAACAAAATTAATGTTTCTTCCGAAATATTAACGAAAAAATCCGAAGAGTTAGTACCCCTCGGATTTTTTAAAGCTCACTAAACATTCACTTTAGCTACACCTTAATGGTACAACCAATAGCTCTTGTGGTCTTTTCTTTAATTTCTTTTCCAGCTAAAAGAGCATCAACTGCATCTTCAACATACTTTTGGTTCACAGCGTTCGCATCTTGGAAATTATCATCGATAGCTCCAATATATTTAACTTCATTTCCTTTTGAAGTTTTTTGTAGCACATAAACATGAGGTGTTTTGGTAGCGCCGTATTGTGGATAAATTTTTTGTCCTTTATCCATTAAGTAAGGAAAGGTGTAGCCTTTGGCTTTGGCTCTTGCTTTCATTTCTTCCATACTATCTCCTGGTTTCACATCGGTATTGTTGGGCATAATAGCAATAACAGGATACCCTTTTGATGCATATTTCTTGTCTAAAGCGATAATTCGATCTTCATAAGCGATGGCATATGGGCAGGTATTACAAGTAAAAACAACAATAAATCCTTTGGCGTCTTTGTAATCAGATAAAGAGACCATAGTCCCATCAATATTCTCTAGTTCAAAATCGGTCGCCATATCGCCAATTTTATAACCATCGCTATCACTCTTTATGGTGAAAGCAGATAAGGCGACGAAAGCCACCATTACTAATAAAGTTTGTAAAGTTTTCATAGGTATTTTAGTTTAAAAAAGGTTTTAGTTCATTCTCCAATTCTTCAAGCGTAAATGATTTCTCAAAGAATTTTCTGGTTTCCTTATTATAGATAACTGTTGCGGGAATAGCGCCAGACCAACCTTCATCCACTTTAGGAATCCATGTGTTCATATCAGGGTCGTTCAAAGCAACCACTTGAGAGGTCAGCTTTTTCTCTTGGATAAACGGCTTCAATTTACTATCATATTGGTTTGGAAAATCCAAGCTCACCAAAAGTACTTCCACATCCTCATCTTTATATTTTTGATTTAATTCCTCGAAATGAGGAAGCTCTTTGACACAAGGCACACACCAAGTCGCCCAAAAATTTACCACATACGTCTTTTCATCCTTTTTATTCAAAAGACTCTCGAGACCATCAAAATCGTAGATCTCCAAAGCCACTTCTGGACTTTCAACTTTAGTTTCTTCAACCGCCGGAACCTCATCGACAGAAGATTCAGGATGAGACGATTGGTTCTCCTTGCAACCGAAGGCAAGTACCAAACCAATCATTAAGATCATTTTATTCATAAGTTAAAGTTAACAAGGGTATTTAAGGAGACTTTGGTTTTTAACAAAAGATTATAAAATACCCATAATATTTGAATTGCAAGATTCCATAACAAGTAATCCCCTCATCATAAAAAAATCAAAACTATTTGAAAATCAATTTAGGATTTCTATCTTTGAACTCTATTTCAAAGAGAATGAAACATTTATTAAATAACAATTGGTGGTGGAGCTTCCGAAAATCAAACTTCGTGAAGTAGATCTCCTATTGTATATTTATCTAAAAATATAAAGGCTTGTCTTCACGACAAGCCTTTTTTAATTGAAAAAAATGAAGAAATTCAGCCTTTACACCCATTACAAAAAAATCCTCGCAGACACCATTACCCCTGTGAGCATTTACCTAAAGCTTAGGGATAAATATCCTAAAAGCATTTTATTGGAAAGTAGTGATTACCATACCAATGACAACAGTTTCTCATACATCTGTTGCAACCCAATCGCCACCTTTAAAATTCAAAACCACGAAATCACAGAAACCTTCCCAGATGGCAGTCAAATGTCTTCTAAAATTGACAAAGAAACCCAAGTTTCTGAGAAGATTCACAAATTCACTAGACGTTTTCGAGTCAACTCTGATACCCATTTTAAATTTATTAATAATGGCATTTTCGGTTATATGGCTTATGATGCCGTGACTTATTTTGAAGACGTTGATATTTCAAAAAAAGAAGGGACGTTAGGTATTCCTGATGTTTTTTATGCTGTTTACCAAAATATCATTGCAATCAATCACTTTAAGAATGAGGCCTATATTTTTGCTCATTGTTTTAATTCAGAAAACAACATTGACGAAATCCATCATGCCATACAATCTAAAAACTTTACCTCTTTTTCATTCCAACCAGACGGTGAAACCCAATCCAATTTAACCGATGACGAATATAAAGGTCATGTGGAACTAGCAAAAAAACATTGTGCGCGAGGTGACGTTTTTCAGCTTGTGCTATCCAAAAAGTTCACTCAAAGGTTCAAAGGTGATGAATTCAATGTGTATCGGGCTTTAAGAAGTATCAATCCTTCCCCCTATCTCTTTTATTTTGACTATGGTGACTTTAAGATCTTCGGAAGTTCGCCAGAGGCGCAACTTATCGTCAAGGAAGGAAAAGCAGAAATTCATCCCATTGCGGGCACCTTTAGAAGAACCGGAAATGATGAACAAGATGCCGAGTTAGCCAAAAAACTATCAGAAGACCAAAAAGAAAATAGCGAACATGTGATGTTGGTAGATTTGGCTAGAAATGACCTAAGCCGACATGGTCGTCAAGTGCAAGTTGAAACCTATCGAGAAGTTCAATTTTTCTCCCATGTGATTCATTTAGTAAGTAAAGTAACTAGCATGAAAGATAAAGAATCAACTACCATGGAGGTAGTCGCCGATACTTTTCCTGCAGGTACCCTTAGTGGTGCTCCTAAACACCGCGCTATGCAATTAATAGAACAATATGAAAAAACAAGCAGAGAGTTTTATGGTGGTGCCATAGGTTTCATGGACTTCCAAGGTAATTTCAACCACGCCATCATGATCCGGACCTTTTTAAGCAAAAACCATGAATTACATTGGCAGGCTGGTGCTGGCCTGGTATCAAAATCCAATCCAGACCAAGAATTACAGGAAGTGTATAACAAACTTGGTGCTTTAACAAAAGCCATCGAACTAGCAGAAACCTTATAAAATGAAAAAGATTTTAGTCATAGATAATTACGATAGTTTCACTTATAACTTGGTGCACTATTTAGAGGATTTGGATTGTGATGTGACAGTCAAAAGAAATGACCAATTAACATTAGAAGAAGTAGAACCCTTTGAAAAGATCCTATTATCCCCTGGCCCAGGCATTCCCGATGAAGCAGGCCTATTAAAGGATATTATAAAGACTTATGCCAACTCCAAAAGTATTTTCGGGGTTTGTTTGGGACAGCAAGCCATAGGCGAGGTTTTTGGTGGTAGTTTACAAAATTTGGACACCGTTTATCATGGTGTCGCTACCACCATTGATGTTTGTGTGGATGACGAACCTATTTTCAAGAATCTACCAAAGCAAATGGAAGTAGGCCGGTATCATTCGTGGGTGGTAATCAATGAGCTTCCAGATGAATTGGAAGCTACTTCATTTGACGAAAACGGACAAATCATGTCACTAAGACACAAAACCCTTGATGTTAAAGGGGTCCAATTTCACCCCGAATCCGTATTAACACCAAACGGTAAAGACATGTTGAAAAACTGGATAAATAGTTAAGATGAAAAACATTTTAAATAGATTGATCAACCAAGAGAGCATCTCAACAGAAGAGGCCAAACAAGTCTTGGTGAACATTTCAAAAGGTGATTACAACCAAAGCCAAATTGCTTCCTTCTTGACCGTTTACATGATGCGTACCATCACCGTTGAGGAGCTGCAAGGGTTTAGAGACGCCTTATTAGAGTTGTGCATTCCAGTAGAATTGGAAGGATACAACACCATTGATTTATGTGGTACTGGTGGTGATGGAAAAAACACATTCAATATCTCAACACTGGCGTCCTTTGTAACTGCTGGCGCTGGAATTCCTGTGACTAAACATGGTAACTATGGTGTATCATCTGTTTCGGGATCCAGTAATGTGTTGGAATACTTCGGAATCAAATTCAGTAGTGATATTGATTTTTTAAAAACCTGTTTAGACAAAGCGAATATTTGTGTTTTGCATGCCCCACTTTTCCATCCCGCTATGAAACACGTGGCGCCCATCAGACGGGAATTAGGCGTCAAAACCTTTTTCAATATGCTAGGTCCTATGGTGAATCCAGCCTTTCCAAAGAACCAATTAGTAGGAGTTTTTAGCTTGGAATTACTAAGGCTGTACAGTTACCTTTATGAAAATTCAGATAAAAATTACTGCATCGTTCATGCCATGGATGGCTATGATGAAATTTCACTGACCAGTGATGCCAAAATAGTCAAAAATCAAGAAGAATTGATTTTAACACCAGAGCATTTTTATTCTCCAAGATATGACCAATCCACAATTCACGGTGGAGAAACCATAGAAAGTTCGGCAAAAATCTTTGAACATATTATTATGGGACAAGGTACCGAAGCCCAAAATAATGTGGTCTGTGCAAATGCCGCTTTGGCTATTTCAACCGCCAAAGGATGCTCCATCCAAGATGGCTTTGATGAAGCCGTTGACTCCCTATTAAGCGGCGCAGCTAGAGAACAATTTGAAACCCTAATAGAATTAAGCAAATGACCATTTTAGACCAAATCATAAACGATAAACGCCAAGAGGTTAGTCTTAAAAAAGGTTTGATTCCTATATCCCAATTGGAATCATCGATTTTATTTTCAAAGCCCACTTATTCTTTGTGTTCTGCCCTAAAAAAAAGTGCTTCAGGTATTATTGCTGAACACAAAAGACGTTCACCTTCAAAAGCAGTTATAAACCAAAACTTAGACGTTGAAGCCGTAGCCAAGGGATATGAAAAAGCTGGCGCTTGTGGGATGTCTGTTTTAACGGATGGAAAATATTTTGGAGGTTCTTTAGATGATTTGCTACTTGCTAGAGCGTCATGCCAACTGCCTTTACTTCGGAAAGAATTCATCATCGATGAGTACCAAATCATCGAGGCTAAAGCTTATGGTGCGGATGTGATTCTACTTATTGCTGCTGTTTTAACACAACAAGAAATCAAGAAGTTTTCAGAACTGGCCAAATCCCTAAACCTAGAAGTCCTTTTGGAAGTTCACAATTTAACTGAATTGGAAAAATCCATCATGCCAAGTTTGGATATGATTGGCGTTAATAATCGCAACCTTAAAACCTTTGAGGTAAGTTTGGAGATCAGTAAAGATTTGGCATCGCAAATTCCAAATGATTTTGTTAAAGTGTCTGAAAGCGGTATCAGTTCGGTTGAGGCTATCAAGGCATTGCAGCCTTTTGGATATAAGGGATTTTTGATAGGCGAGAATTTCATGAAAACAGATGGACCAGGTGAAAGTGCTCAGGAATTCATTAAACAACTTGAGTCATGAAATTGAAGGTGTGCGGCATGAAATATGGGGAAAACATTAAGGCAGTTAGTCAATTGCAACCTGACTATATTGGCTTTATTTTTTATGATCAATCTGCCCGTTATTTTGATGGTGACATCCCTGAGATATCGGAAAGCATCAAAAAAGTAGGCGTCTTTGTAAATGCCTCTATGGACGAAATCATTACCAAGATAAACACATATCAATTACAGGCGGTCCAACTGCACGGGGATGAATCCCCTGACCTTTGTAATGCGTTGAAGCATCAATTTCCACAATTGGAAATCATTAAAGTGTTCTCTATTTCTAATCATTTTGATTTTAAAAAATTGCAACCCTATGAAACATATGTTGATGCCTTCCTTTTTGACACTAAAGGAATACTCCCAGGGGGAAACGGCTATACCTTTGATTGGAACGCTTTGGAAGGATATCCTTCCGAAAAGCCATTCATATTAAGTGGTGGCATTGGCTTGGATGAAGTACCTCAGTTGAAAACCTTCTTAAAGTCGCCCCTATCCAAACACTGTTTGGCAGTTGACATCAACAGTCAATTTGAAATCGAGCCCGGACTAAAAAACGTTCAAAAACTTAAAGAATTTAAATCTGAATTATGAGCTATCACATCGATAAAGACGGATATTATGGAATTTTTGGCGGCGCCTACATTCCCGAAATGCTCTATCCGAATGTGGAAGAGTTAAAACAAAACTATATCCAAATCATGGAAGACCCTTCGTTTCAAGAAGAATTCCATCAGCTATTGAGGGATTATGTTGGTCGACCCTCTCCATTATACTTTGCCAAACGTCTTTCAGAACATTACGGTACCAAAATATATCTAAAACGTGAAGATCTCAATCACACAGGTGCCCATAAAATCAATAATACAATTGGACAAATATTGGTTGCCAAAAGATTGGGTAAAAAACGGATCATTGCCGAAACAGGTGCCGGACAGCATGGAGTGGCTACTGCCACAGTTTGTGCCCTAATGGGTATTGAGTGTGTGGTTTATATGGGCGAAATTGATATTGCCAGACAAGCACCCAATGTAGCCAGAATGAAGATGTTGGGAGCGACCGTGATTCCGGCTACTTCGGGAAGTAAAACGCTTAAAGACGCTACCAATGAAGCCATTAGGGACTGGATTAACAATCCGGTGGACACCCATTACATCATTGGCAGTGTGGTGGGCCCCCATCCGTATCCCGATATGGTCGCTCGATTTCAAAGCATCATTTCTGAAGAAACCAAAAAGCAGTTATTAGAAAAGGAAGGCAGAGAAAGCCCCAATTATGTCATGGCTTGTGTAGGTGGCGGTAGTAATGCAGCTGGCGCTTATTATCATTATTTAGAGGATGTCGATGTCAAACTGATTGCTGTTGAAGCCGCTGGCCATGGTATTGATTCAGGTGAAAGTGCTGCTACGTCGGTATTGGGTCACGAAGGGATTATTCATGGCAGTAAGACCCTATTGATGCAAACCCCTGACGGACAAATAACCGAGCCCTACTCCATTTCCGCAGGATTGGATTATCCTGGGGTGGGTCCGTTACATGCTCATTTGCACCAATCAGGACGTGCCAAGTTCATCTCAATTACTGATGAAGAAGCCATGAAAGCTGGTATGGAATTGTGTCAATTGGAAGGCATCATTCCCGCTATAGAAAGTGCGCATGCTTTGGCGGCCTTAAACAAAAAGACGTTTAATCCCGACGACATTGTGGTATTATGTCTCTCGGGACGCGGTGACAAAGACTTAGAAACGTATATCAACTATTTTAATTTATAAGATGGCAAACCGAATTCAAAACAAATTACTGGAAGATAAAAAACTCCTTTCCATTTACTTTACGGCAGGTTACCCCCATTTGAATGATACCGTCAATATCATAAAAGATTTGGAACAGGCTGGTGTAGATTTCATTGAAATCGGATTACCGTTTAGTGATCCTTTGGCAGACGGCCCTACCATTCAGGAAAGTTCTACCCAAGCGTTAAAAAATGGCATGACTACCGAGGTTCTTTTTGAACAACTCAAGGACATCAGAAAATCAGTTTCCATTCCGCTGATTGTAATGGGGTATTTTAACCCGATGTTACAGTACGGCATTGAAAAATTCTGCCAAAAGTGTTCGGAAATGGGTATTGACGGACTCATCATCCCAGATTTGCCTGTGGATGTTTACCACAAACAATACCAATCTATTTTTGAAGCTCATGGACTGACCAACATATTCTTGATTACACCACAAACCTCAGAGGAACGCATCAGGTATATCGATTCCATTTCCAACGGATTTATCTACATGGTTAGTTCGGCGAGTACAACGGGTTCGCAATCTGGATTTGGAAAGGAGCAACAAGCCTATTTTAAACGGATTGCAGATATGAACCTCAACAATCCACAAATTATTGGTTTTGGGATCAACAATAAAGAAACCTTTCAAACCGCGACCCAATTTGCTAAAGGCGCCATCATAGGAAGTGCGTTTATAAAGTATGTAACTGAAAAAGGAACACAAAACATTTCTGAGTTTGTAAACAAGATCATTGACTGATTTTATAATAGTTTTAATAAAATTAGAGTTTCTATTTCTTATCTTCTATGTGAACCCAAAAAACAAAAATGATGAGTATTACAGAAGACAAAAGAAAGTTTAAACGTAAAAAAGAGCAAACTAATCCTACCAACCCAACTGGGAATAGGAATATCGATACCAACGATTTTGATATTGACAAAAAAACCATCAAAGATCAACAAAACAAGAAATAAGATCTCAAGCTAGCAGTATAAAAATATGAAACTGCCATTCTGAACGTGTCTGCCCACAGGCAGGCTTGTTTCAGAATCTAAACTCTTGAGTTATCTGTTTTTATAAGAACCTGAAACAAGTTCAGGTTGACATAAACTATTTTTTAAATAGAAACTTCTGACGCTTAGAGTCTACAGTGATGTATTCACTAAAACAAACCTACGTAGTTCTACGTAATTTTGGTGTTGTTAACCATTTAATAACCTCCAGGACGGTTTTTATGTGATAAAAATCAAAAGACTTTTTTATATTTAGGCAAAAAAGCATGAGAAAGACCTACTATGTTTTATTGCTTTTGTTCTCACTCTTAAGCTTAGGAGGCTGCAAAAACGATGACGACAACACCCCAGAAATAAACAAACTACCACCCGCCACACAAACGGGAGCAGGCACTTTTGGTTGTCTTGTTAATGGGGAAGCATTTGTAGAAACAGGGACTTATTTTAATTGTTATTATCAAAATGTTGATGGCGAGTATTATTTTGCCTTAGGAGCTGAGAATGATTCTCACAATATCATTAGACAAATTATATTAGGATCTAACGCAGCCGAAATTGATAGTAACTATTCTTATGAATTAGGTTGTTTTGAAATACCTCATTCGCATTATGGTGAAGTTTCATTTACAAACATAATGGGAGATTATTTCACTTGCGAAACAGATTATGGCTATTTAGAAATAACCAAATTAGATTTTACAAACCATATCGTTTCAGGCACTTTTGAATTTGATATAGAACACCCAACCACTGGTGAAATTATAAAGATTAGAGAAGGCCGTTTTGACACCCTCTTTACCCAATAAAACTTAACCCCATGAAATCCCAAGTCCTTTTTCTTTGTTCTTTTCTCTTTGTTCTACTAGGTTGCAACAACGATGACGATAACACCCCAGAAATAAACAAACTACCACCCGCCACACAAACAGGAGCAGGTACTTTTGGCTGTCTTGTTAATGGGGAGGCCTTTGTAGAAACCGGGACTTATTTTAATTGCTTCTATCAGTTAATAGATGGAGAATACTATTTTTCTATTTCAGCAGAAAATGATGATATGGAACCGTGTAATATATACCTAGGGAGTATCGCTTTGGAGTTAAATGAGGACAATACATATTTATTGACCTCCGTTTCAGAGGGAAATGCAGGAGCTGGAATCTTTTTTTGTAATGAACTTGAGGATTATGAAACCAATAGTGAATACTCAGGCGAACTTACAATTACCAAATTTGACTTTGAAAATCATATTGTTTCAGGCACCTTTAATTTTAATGTATTAAACACACAAACCAATAAGCTTTATGTTATAACCAATGGGAGGTTTGACACCCTCTTCACCCAATAAAACTAAAGTCTATTTTCTTTGTTCTTTTCTCTTGGCTCCTACTTTCTACATTCTATCAGGCACCTGAATCCCAAGCAAACTAAAACCGTTTTTAATAATCTGTCCTACCGAATGCGCCAACTGCACTCTAAACAATTTTTCGTTGGCATCATCTGCGCCTAAAATAGATACATTTTGATAAAACGAATTGAACTCCTTCACCAAGTCATACACGTAATTAGCAATCAACGCTGGACTAAAATTTTCAGCAGCCTGTTGAATCACTTCTGGGAACAGTTGCATTTGTTTCAGAAGTTCCTGTTCCTTTTCGTGAAGTTCGATGTCTGTAATTTCAGCTGTTAAATCCAAACCATCAGCTTTTCTAAGAATGGATTGAATTCTCGCATAGGTATATTGAATAAAAGGCCCTGTATTCCCTTGGAAATCGATAGATTCCTTAGGATCAAAAAGAATACGTTTTTTAGGATCAACCTTTAAGATATAATATTTCAAAGCCCCCAAACCAATGGTTTGGTACAGGTCTTTTTTCTCTCCTTCAGAATAACCGTCCAGTTTACCTAATTCTTCTGAAATCTCCTCGGCTGTATCTGCCATTTCTTGAATCAAATCATCGGCATCTACCACGGTTCCCTCTCTACTTTTCATTTTCCCACTAGGAAGATCGACCATTCCATAACTCAAATGGTACAAGTGTTGTGCCCAATCATATCCCAATTTCTGTAAAATCAAAAACAGCACTTTAAAGTGGTAATCCTGTTCATTTCCAACCGTATAAACCAAGCCACCCACATCTGGATAATCCTTGATTCTTTGTATGGCCGTACCTATATCTTGAGTCATGTAAACGGCTGTTCCGTCTGCTCTCAACACCAACTTTTCATCCAAGCCTTCATCGGTCAAATCACACCATACTGAACCATCCTCCTTCTTGAAGAAGACCCCTTTTTCCAGTCCAATTGCGACAACTTCTTTTCCAAGCAAATAGGTATCGCTTTCATAATACAAACAATCAAAATTGACACCTAGATTCTCATAAGTCACATCAAACCCTTTATATACCCATCCGTTCATGGTTTTCCATAAAGTAACTACTTCTGGATCACCTGCTTCCCATTTTCTGAGCATTTCCTGGGCTTCCAATAAAATAGGTGCTTCAGCTTTAGCTTCTTCTTCGGTTTTTCCGGTAGCCATTAATTCTGAAATCTCCTTCTTGTATTCTTGGTCAAATTTAACGTAGTAATTCCCAACCAATTTGTCTCCCTTTATTTCTGAGGACTCTGGAGTTTCTCCATTTCCGAAGCGTTTCCAAGCCAACATACTTTTACAAATATGAATCCCTCTGTCGTTAATGATTTGTGTCTTATAAACCTTTTTACCAGCAGCTTTAAGTATCTCAGAAACACTATAACCCAATAAAATATTTCTAATGTGTCCCAAATGTAGGGGTTTGTTGGTGTTGGGAGAGGAATACTCTACCATCATGGACTTTTCACCTTCCTGAACAGGAACAAATCCGTAATTGGTTTGTCCTTTCATTCCATTAAAAAAGTCCAAGTAAAATTGTGGATCAATTTCTACATTCAAAAACCCTTTGACCACATTGTATCCCTTTACGGTCTCAACATGTTTCACCAAGTGTTCTCCAATGGCTTCTCCTATCTGTACCGGATTTCCTTTTACAACACGAAGCATGGGAAATACAACAACAGTAATATCGCCAGCAAATTCCTTTCTGGTGGCTTGAAATTCGACTGTTTCCAATTCTTGGCCGTAAATATTTTTTACTGCTTCCTTAACGTGTTGAGCGAGGGTGTCCTGAAGGTTCATTGTCTTAACTTTAAATGAATGTGCAAATTTAAAATTTTATGTAGGGAAATTCGATAATCTTTAGAAGAATTTATCTGTTTAAAAAATGACCTAAAGCAAATCCATTTCATGAAAAAAATCGACGAAATGCATCAGCGATATCCATTTTTAAAATTGTGCATTTCATCGACAAAAGTGCCGTTATTCCTATATATTTGCCTTTTGTCGAAGTTCAAAAATCAGGCGAAAAAATAAGGCATCCTTTCGTCTAATTTTTTGGCAATAAAACGCATAAATTAGTTAAAGAATAGCCTTTTTACAAAATTTGTTTGTCAATGCTATTTAGACCCCAAATGAATTTTCTTAAACTAACTAAAGACTTTACACTTGTAATTAGAGTAAGCTAACTTAGCTTAAACATGTTGCGGTGACCGTTAAAATGAAAAAGTTAACTTCTTTAATTGCCTTTTTATTGGTAAGTGCTTTTTGTTTCTCACAAACAAGGGAACAAGATAGTCTTACTATTCAGTTAGCTTTTCAAAAACCAGATACGGCAAAAGTTAAAACGTCTTTAAGGCTAATTCAATCGCTATACGATTCCCAAGAATATACAAAGGCTCTACAATATATTTCCCAAAGTGAGAAGCTATCAAACGATTTAAACTTTGAAGTAGGTATTGCTGAAATCACTTATTTCAAAGCTCTCATATATGCCGAAAAAGGAGACTATATCAATGCTGTCAATAACTACCTAAAATCAAAAGAACTTTATTCCAAACTACAGGATACTTTAAGTTTAGCTAAGGTGAACAACCGTATCGGTTTGATTGAGATAGAAAGAGGCAATTATGAAAAAGGGTTGGAATTTTCACTTTCAGCCATTGATATTTTTGAAAAACGAGGACTCACAAAAGACCTGCTGTGTGCCTATAATAATTTGGCAAATGCCTACCACAGTATTCACAACTATGAAAAGGCCATTGAGTTTTATGAGAAAACTTTGGAGCTTGAAAAACAACTTAACAAACAAGGTTCCATCAACACCTTGCAGCGATTAGCTGAATTGTATTCTCAAAAACGTGAAAACCGTAAAGCTATAGACTATTACGAAAAAGCTTTGGTAGTTACGACTTCCAATGATTCTGTAAGAGGTGAAATTCTTCCCAAACTTGGTGGAGAATATTTACTTTTTAAGGACTATGAGAAATCGGCAGATTATTTGGTTGAAGGATTAAAACTGAACAGACGCACAAAGAATGAAAACGGTCTCCTTATCTCTTTAAATGCCTTAGGTGACCTTAACTTGCAAAGAAGTTATTTGAAGTATGCTGAAGATCAATTAATGGAAGCTTTAAGCATTGCTGAACAAGTTGACAATAAAAGTGAGCAATTAAAAAATTACAAACTTTTAAAGGCATTAGATTCGACCAAAAAGAAATACGACCGTGCTTTTGTTTGGCAGAGAAAATATTACGATCTCAAAAGCGAAATAGAAGATGAAAACCGTCCTAATTTTGAGAGGTCATATACTAGCAATGTATTATTCACTCCAGACTTAACTACTAAAACAAAGGAGCCTACCCCTGAAACAGATTTGGTTACTGAGCAACAAGTTCTGGACAGTCAAAAAGAACTGAATAGATTAAAGCTTATATTCTATGCCTTGATAGGAGCACTTTTGGTAGTCTCTACATTTTTGGTACTCATTTACATGAAACGAAACAATCGCATTAAATACATGCGAGAGCTGGAGGAGAAAAACAAAAAAATTGAACTTCAAAAGGAAGCGCTCTCAGAACAGGCGCAACACCTAGAAGAAATAAATAAAGTAAAGGACAAGTTGTTTTCTATTGTTTCCCATGACCTTAAAGACTCTTTGACATCCATCAAAGGGTTTATTGATTTACTTAGGGATGGTTCTTTGACCAAGGAAGAATTCAACAACCTAATTCCTGAACTTAGTGAAAACGCAAACAATGCCTCCCTTCTACTTTTCAATCTATTGAATTGGTCCAAATCACAAATGCAATCTTTGGAGGCCAAACCTACCTTGTTTGATGTTCAGGAGGTGTTTGAGGAAAAAGTACAGTTATTGGAGCAAAAACTTCTGAATAAATCCATTAAACTGAGAGATAAAACCCTGAAGGACTTTATCTATGCCGACAAGAGCATGGTGGAAATCATTATCCAAAATTTAATGACTAATGCTATTAAATTTAGCCGCCCAGGAGACACCATCACCGTTTCAAATCATATTAGTGGAGGGAAAGCGATTATTAGCATTTCTGACACAGGCGTTGGTATTTCCCAAGAGAATATTGACAAACTCTTTAAAAATACTTCCTTCACAACAACGGGAACCAACAATGAAAAAGGAACTGGTCTTGGTTTGACCATTTGTAAAGAATTAGTCGAGCTAAACCATGGACAGATTTGGGTTGAGAGTGATTTGAATGTAGGAACTACCTTCTATGTGGAACTCCCTAAATCAAAACCCCAGCACCTAGACTAAGCTTTTGGTAAAAACACCTCTGCCATCATACATCTGGCACTTCCTCCTCCGCATGCTTCTATAGTATCTAAAGAACTTGTAATGATTTCACAGTGCTTTTCTATGGCCTTTACCTGTTCTGGTTTTAAGGAATTATAAGCCGCCTGACTCATCACCAAATATTTTTGGTTTTCTGTCCCAGACACTTGTAGCATATTACCAGCAAAATTATTGACCTGTTCCTCTGAAATAGAAATAAGCTCCAAACCGTCTTCTTTCAAACTATTTGCTACAGCTTTTCGCTCCTTTTTATCGTCAATACAATCCAAACAAATAACAGCAAACGTTTCTGCAACACACATCATGACATTGGTATGGTAAATCAACTTTCGCTCATTATTAACCGTTTGGTATGCGTGAAATATAATGGGCGTATATTCAAAATCTTCGCAAAATTCTATAAAAAGGTCTTCGTCAGCTCTTGGTGAAAGTGCGCAATAGGCTTTCTGATGTTTTCTATCTAAAACAATACTGCCTGTTCCTTCCAGAAATATCTCTTCTTCCTCTGCCGAAGTATAATCAAAAACTTGATCTATATGGAATCCATCATTCTCAATTTGTTCCAAAATATCCTCACGACGTTCCAACCTTCTGTTTTCAGCAAACATAGGATACAGGGCAATATTACCTGACTGATGGAATGAAATCCAATTATTAGGAAAAATGGAATCTGGTGTATCAAATTCGCTTGAATCTTGAGCAACAATCACTTGAATTCCCTTAGCTCTCAATTTATCTACATAGGTATCAAATTCTTGTTGTGCCTTGGCATTCACTGTTTGTGGCATTAAATTATCCAGTACTTTTTGGTAATAATTGTTAACGGCCGTTTGTTCGTTCATCCTGAAATTAATAGGGCGAACCATAAGTATGGTATTAGTTGTTTGTTGCATCCTGAGTTATTTTCCAGGCACAAAATTAATCCAAATATTAGGAAAGATATGTTAAAAGAAAAAAATCTGTAGTTACTCTTTGGCGACCAGCATAAATTCTATAGGACCGCCATCTATCATAGCACACTTCAACATGCCGTTGTCATAAACATATTTATTGCCACGTTTTCGAAGATCCATTTTCACATAAGTATGCTCCCCTACCTGTTTAATTTGATTAAATTCACCTAATTGTTCTGAGTAACAAATATCTTGATCCTTCGGCTCAAAGAAATAAAGCATGATTGCGGTAAAAGGAATATCAGTTTCAACCCTTATGCGATCCTCATCTTTATGAATAATGTAACCATCATGCTTTTTAACCGTGACAGTCTCTGTATGAGATTTCCCATCAAGATCTACCTGCACCTCTGATCTCTCTAATACACCATCTTTGTAGACAACCTCATAGTGGTAATCTATTTGCAACTTTTTAAAAAACACATCAGCCAATACTGAGGTCTCACATGAATAATGGATTTCATTTTGATTTTCGGTCATGGTAATACCCAAAGTGCCATAAACCTTATTCTCATAAACAATGTCAAAATCAACAATTTTCTCTTGGGACAAAAGCCCGATTGGAACCACAATACTTATCAATAAAAGCATGTATGGTCGTGTAAATAGGGCTACAATTCTCATAAGCTTTAAGGTGTTGAATTAGATACCTGTAATAATTTTCCGTTATAAAATTTATTGCTATTGAGGGAGAATTCAACTATATAATCGGCCATTTCCATAGCCGTAATTGGAGCTTGATAACCTGGAAAGGCTTCCTGCAGCATTTCTGTTTGGACCGCTCCAAGAGCTAAAACATTAAAAGAAATTCCAGAGTCCTTATATTCTTCGGCAAGTAATTCAATTAGGGTTATAACAGCTCCCTTGCTTGAACTATAGGCTGATAAACCTGCAAATTTCATACTACCTTGTACCCCACCCATTGAACTTATAGTAACGATATGGGCCTTAGGTTTCATAAAAGGAATAACTGTTTGAATCATTTTTGCAACACCAAACACATTTGTAGCATAAACCCTTTCAAAATCTTTCATAGACGTTTCGGAAAAGGGTTTATTTACCAAAGCACCTGCGTTGTTTATTAAAACATCAACATGAGACCAATTTTCACTTACAAAGTGATTGACTTTCTCAAAATCATCCTCTTTTGAAAGGTCAAAAGAAAAGCTAGTTACACCTCTTAGCTCTTGTATATCAATGGGATTTGAATTTCTTGACAGAGCCAGAACGTTATGTCCCATACCTGAAAAAAGTTTAACCATTTCAAAACCAATGCCTCTACTTGTACCTGTAATGATGATGTTTTTTGACAAATCTTAAATTTTAAAGCTTATTAAATATAAAAAAATCCTGCTTGTTGCAGGATTTTAATATTTGTTTTTAATGAATTCTTGCGAATTCATATTTAAAATTTTTATTCTTTTAATTAATTAAGTCTCTATTTAATTTTTAACAATAACTTTCTCTGAATGATTATTCCAATTCAGAATATAAACACCAGCAGAGACAAATGAAGGAATCGTAATTCGTGCTATTCCATTACCTAAATCATAGCTAACTTTTTGAATTTGAATATCTCTACCACTTAAATCATATAATTTAAATTGGGTTTCACTATTTATATGGGTTACTAAAATGTCATGACCAGATTGCACAGGGTTTGGATATAATTTAGAATAAACCATAAAATCAGGCACACTTAAAGTACCGTAGAAATATGGTACGGCAAAATCGTAAGCTTCCACTCCTATATCAGCCCCCATCAACCTACCCGGAACATCATCTGATGGTGGGTGAATACCACCCCAAATACGAGACAAACTACATTGATCTGAAGCATCTCTATAAGTCGCCCATTGCAAAATAACATCCACAGATGGTCCTTCTTCAAATACTAAAAATTCATTTTGTCTGGCCACAAACTCACCCATTCCTCCAGGAAAATATTCATCCCCAGTAATTAAGGTCATCACTTCAGCTGCCGCCCTCGAGAATGTAGAATGACCCGAAACATATCCCGCAAATGGTGGAGTCACGAAAGATGGTCTTTGGTAAGGCCACCAATTTTCTGAAAGAATCCAACCTACTCCGGCCGTATCTGTATCTGGATCGTAAACAGCGCTATGTCCCAACCAAGAATACAATTTTATTTTTCCTGCGAATTGGTTTTCAGCTCCTGCTAGAGGGTCTCCTTCTTGAACCAATTCTACATAACCCGGAATTAATGGAATCCCTTGAGGATTATAACTAGGAAGGTTCTCATCACTACTTTGTCCCATGCTGGCCATATAGCGTATGGCTGATATGGGTCTGATGTAATCATACCACCCTTTTACACTCCAAGCACTGATGGCTGAATCATGCATTGCACCTCCCAGAATGAAATATGTTTTTACATCCCATTCTAAACTTGGAAGTACGTCTCCCTGTCCGTTTAACTTCTTTTCCAATAAGGGATGATCAGACACATAGTTTAAGATAGTAAACCAATGCCCGGGAGGTGTTTCAGAATGAGGTCCATCTGCCCAAAACTCGGCCAGTACTCTTGTATAATCACCTCTAGGAACCAATTGTTGGTCATAAGGCATTCCTGTAGATGGATTGATATCATGGCCTGTTCCAGGGTCACCTCCATCAAAAAAATCATAAAAATTAGGATGCTCTAAATAACTTGTAGGCAACGACTCCAAAGTCAGTCCACCGATGCTATTTGGTGAAACATCCCACATAACCCCATCGGTTGGATCTAAATGAGAACCCCAAACCGACACCATTTCAAATGCCCACTTGTAAGCCTCACTAGAAGTACCTATACCATCCTCAGATAAATACGGAGGATCTGAAGGATCGTGATATACATAATAAATATCTCCATCCCGTTGGTAAGTAGATTGATCTTCATCTGAAAGTGAAAAACCATGAACATTACCCCATTCTGGGCCTAAAAAATCGATCATATCTCCCTCTATCAAATTACCACTCTGATCTATATATACATCCAAACTTAATGGTTGCCAACGATTGGGATTCAATACCGTGCTGTTTTCATACTGTGGTGAAAGTGGGGGGTTTACTGATTCATAATACTCATTGGCATAACCTCCAGATTCATTAGATCCATCTCCTAACCCATAATTAATAATCGTTTCAGCTATATAATTTCCTAAAGCCGCCGGATCGCCGTTAATGTAATCAGTGGCTGTATTGTTTATATCATAATTTAGTTGATCCATGAGATAATCAAACCGAGCCTGTGTTTGGGCATGATTAGGTGACTCCTGGAATCTATGAGTTAAAAGTCGATACATAGCAAAACTAATAGCCTTATTTCTGGATTCCGGAATGTCTTCATTGGACACAAAATCCTCAAGACTACTACTAAAACCATGAACAGTCTTACCCACCAAATAAGTTGTAGCTTCTTCATCATAAGCCGCCCATGCGTCATACATGGCCACACTGGAATGAAATAAGTTCCTAGCATGAACTGTAGGTCTTGCATAATCTTTTCTTATGGCGGCTAATAAAGCTTCATTCCATAATCGCGCTACAGTTACATCTTCTGGAACCCCTTCGTTACCTAAAACAATTGACAAAGATGTTGATTGACTTACACAATCTCCATTATTTTCAATGACTGAAATTTCACCAGCTTGATTTAACCCCCATTTCACCAAAATACTTCCGGTCCCCTGTCCTTCTAGTAATTCTCCTCCAGTCACTTGCCATTGTGCGGAAGACCCAACCGATATTGGATATACATAGGTCTCTTCAGACAAAAAGCCTACTGCACTAGGCCCTGAAATTTCTTGAGGTGTTAAATAAATACAACTATCATCACTCAAAGTAGCTTCTGGATTATAATTACAAGAACTAGGATCTGTACATCCGTAAATTTTAGGACTTGGAGCAATATTCAAATTGACTATTCCCTCTCCTTCTGTGGCCTTAAAGAATGAATTAATTAATAATTCTTCAGAATAAATTTCTTCAAGTCCAGAAGGCCACTTAATAATTAACTCCTGAATAGTTTCGTCGGCTTGAAGCCCAAAATGTAAAGGCTTGATGCTTTGGCTTAAAAAACCAACTCCTGAAAAATACCTGTGAATGGTTCTATTTTCAGTGATAAGAATAGCAATCGTTCCTATAGCATTCCTGTTTGATTCAGTTCCTTCCAACGAAAGTTGAAACCAGTTAGCATTGCTTACTTCTGAATCAAAATTCAATAATTTATTTTCATAGAAAAAAGAAAAGGTATCAGAATTAGATAGAAACAAATCCAAATCACCATCATTGTCATAATCAAAATCAACAGTACTGATACTAACAGTTGATTCTGAAATCCCAACCTCATTTGCTTGGTTAGTAAAAACATTTTGTGGTGCATTAGGATCATTCACATAATAGAAGTTGTTATATGAACCAGAATTATAATAGCCATTAGCAACAAACAAATCCTCATCACCATCACAATCAAAATCGGCAAAAATAGGAGCCCATGCCCAACTATTATCAAATACACCCTCATCAGAAGCCACATTAACATAAGATCCTTGATCTGATTTCAAAAGAGCTGACTCTCCAATACCAGTGACAAAAAAATCAAAATTCCCATCTAAATTAAAATCACCCACAGCTACTCCCATATCATCAATCATACTGTTTACACCATAACTTGAAGCTCCTTCTGCAAATGATCCATTTCCTTGGTTCATGTACAAATAGTTAGGGGCATCAAAATCATTGGTAACATATAAATCCATCCATCCATCAGCATTAAAATCAAAAGGCACCGCCACAAAACTGTATCTAGAGTTGGTTTCTAAAATGTTAGATTCTTCTGTAACATTGGAGAAAGTACCATTGGCATTATTTTTAAACAAGAGATTTGAATCACAATTACCCCACTCACTGATATAGATATCCAAAAACCCATCGTTATTATAATCAAACCAAGTAGCACCTGTGTATTGGCAATCAGTGGCTAGAGAAAAACCAGCGGATTCCGTCACATCAATAAATGTTCCATCACCTTGGTTTTTAAATAGTAAAACATTGTATGTGTTTGTAAAAAAAAGATCTAGGTGACCGTCATTATCGTAATCGCCCCAAAAAGCACCAACTTTAGGTCCATCAAAAACATAAAAGGTATTGTCTTGACTGTAATCCTGATCCAACATATTGCTTAATCCAGCCTCCTCTGTCACATCTGTAAAAGCTCCATTATTCTCATTTCTAAAAAGTCGACTACGAGACCATTCCAAACCATTTTGATCTAGGGCTTTTGCAACAACAAAAAGATCTAAATCGTTATCCCCATCATAGTCAGCGACAGAAACACCATGGTTTTCTTTGAGGATCCCTAAGCCAACTACATTATCGACCCTTTCAAAAGTTTGAGACCATGAATTAAAAACAGAAAAAGTAAAGGAAATGAATAAAAAACAGGGAAGTAATTTTTTTACCATAAGCTATTGTTATTGGAAAATGCTATTAGTTAATTAGAGCGGTAATTTAACATAATTTTAGCAATTCACTAACATTTTAACAACAATCCTTTCAATTCTACGGATTGAAAGAAAAAACCTTCATAAAACAAAAAATCCCACCTTTTAAAGGTGGGATTCATATTATAGAAAATATTTTGACAATATTCTTAAACCAGCATGGTTACAGGGTTTTCTATGTACCCTTTTAACGTTTGTAAAAACTGTGCTCCCGTAGCCCCATCAACAGTTCTATGATCACAGGCCAAACATAATTTCATTGTGTTTCCTGGTACCACTTGACCATTCTTAACAACAGGCTTTTGGACAATAGCTCCCACAGAAAGAATCGCAGAATTCGGTTGGTTAATGATTGAAGTGAAACTTTCAATTCCAAACATTCCTAAATTAGATACAGTGAAGGTACTTCCTTCCATTTCCTGCGGTGTTAATTTTTTATTTCTTGCTTTAACTGCAAAATCCTTAACTGCAGCTCCTATTTGAGGTAAGCTCATTTCGTTAGCAAACTTAACTACAGGAACAACCAAGCCATCAGGAACAGCAACAGCCACACCCACATGCACATGATTATTCATTCGCATTTTATCTGCAAACCACTGAGAATTTACCTGAGGGTGTTGCTTTAATGCCAAAGCACAAGCCTTAACAACGATATCATTAAATGAAATTTTGATATCTGGCAACGAATTATATTGCTCACGGAATGCGATAGCATTATCCATATCAAATTCAACATTCAAATAATAATGTGGAGCTGTAAACTTAGACTCTGCCAAACGCTTAGCAATTGTCTTACGCATTTGAGAATTTGCTACTTCATCAAAATCCTCTTGTCCAGCTGGAACAAATTTCCCTACTGAAGCAGCAGAAGCTGCCGGTGTATAATTTTCAATATCACGTCTAATGATACGACCGTTCTCACCACTTCCTTTAACTTGAGATAAGTTAATATTTTTCTCTTCAGCCATTTTTTTGGCCAATGGTGAAACAAATATGCGTTCTCCACTACTTGCAGTAGCAACTGTTTCTTGAACTTGAGGCTTAGCTACCTCTTGTTTAGGTGCTTCTTTTGGCGCTTCCGCTTTAGGAGCCGCTGCTTTCTCAGCTTTGGGCTCATCTGCTTTTTGAGAAGCCCCACCTACTTTAAAGTTTTTGGCAACATCAGAAACATCAGTTCCTTCTGGGCCAATGATAGCTAATAAAGAATCTACTTTTGCAGATTGTCCCTCTTCAAGTCCGATAAATAGTAAGGTACCCGATTGAAAAGATTCAAATTCCATAGTAGCTTTATCTGTTTCAATTTCAGCTAAAATATCTCCTTCCTCAACAGCATCACCTACTTCCTTTAACCAAGTGGCAACAGTTCCTTCTTCCATGGTGTCACTTAATCGTGGCATGGTTACAACAGTTACGCCATCAGGTAATTCGGCAGTCTCATTAGAAGTTTCTTCCTCTGAATTAGGTTCAGCTTTTTCTTCCTTTTCTTCTGAAGTTTCTGGCGATGCTTCTTTTTTAGTCTCTACGGGCGAACCATTTACTAAATCAGAAACATCTTCACCTTCTTCTCCTATAATAGCTAATAACTCATCTACTTTAGTTGTCTCTCCCTCCTGCACCCCTATGTACAATAAGGTCCCTTCATGAAAGGACTCAAATTCCATAGTTGCTTTATCTGTTTCTATTTCAGCTAATATATCTCCTTCTTCAACCTTGTCACCTACTTTTTTTAACCAAGTAGCAACAGTTCCTTCCTCCATGGTGTCACTCAAACGAGGCATGTTAATTACTTCTGCCATAACTATAGTTTATGTTGTAAAAATGGATAATCTTCTTGCTCGTAAACTGAATCATACATCACATTTAGCTCTGGGAATGGAGATTCTTCTGCAAATTTCTCGCATTCGCTTACCAAATCTTTCACTCGCTTATCAATCTTTTTGATTTCAGCTTCAGTAGCATATTTGTTTTCAAGAATAACGTCTTTCACCTGGGTAATAGGATCGATCTTTTTATATTCTTCAACTTCTTCTTTGGTTCTATAATGTTGGGCATCACTCATAGAATGACCTCTGTATCGGTAGGTTTTCAATTCCAAGAAAGTTGGTCCATCACCTCTTCTTGCCCTTTGAATGGCTTCATCAAAGGCCTCTGCTACTTTCACTGGGTTCATTCCGTCTACTGGTCCACAAGGCATTTCATAACCCAAACCTAATTTCCAAACATCTGTATGGTTTGCAGTACGTTCTACCGAGGTACCCATGGCATAACCATTGTTTTCACAAACGTATACTACAGGAAGTTTCCATAACATGGCCAAGTTAAAAGACTCATGCAACGCCCCTTGTCTAGCAGCACCATCACCAAAACAGCAAATGGTTACGGCTTCTTTTCCTCCAAACTTATCTCCAAAAGCCATTCCGGTTCCTAAAGGAATTTGACCTCCAACAATACCATGACCGCCATAAAAACCGTGCTCTTTAGAAAAGATATGCATAGAACCTCCTAAACCTTGTGAAGTCCCTGTGGCTTTACCATAAAGCTCAGCCATAACCCTTTTGGGATCAACTCCCATACCAATAGGTTGCACGTGGTTACGATAGGCCGTAATCATTTTATCCTTACTTAAATCCATAGCGTGTAAGGCACCAGCCAATACTGCTTCCTGACCATTATAAAGGTGAAGAAATCCTCTAACCTTTTGTTGAATATAAACTGCAGCTAGTTTGTCTTCAAACTTTCTCCAGAATAACATGTCCTCGTACCATTTCAGGTATACTTCTTTCGTTATTTTTTGCATCGATTACATTATAAATTATGAACGGGATAACAAAAATACTACTTTGTTTACTAATGGAAAAACTGTAAATAGTAAAAAATTACCGAAATCGTTATAGAACGGAGCGATCGAAAATAAGTGGAAGCAAATTTGCCAAAGATTTTGATTTCACCACCTTACCAGTCTCACCCATAAAATAAATTTCTATCGATTCTTTTTGATTTACCTCATACTCCGCGATGGCTTGTCGGCAAGCCCCACAAGGTGGAATGGGCTCTGTAGTGGGATGCAAATTGGACCCTGCAATTATGGCCATCATTTTCATTTTGGAATGGGGAAACTTGGCTCCAGCATAATAAATTGCAGTTCTTTCTGCACATAAGCCCGAAGGATAGGATGCATTTTCTTGATTGCTACCAGTGACTATCTCTCCATTTTCCAATAGCAAAGCGGCTCCCACACTAAAATTGGAATAGGGGGAATAGGAATCCAGACGAGCTTCTTTGGCTCGATTCATAAGCTCTTGAACGGGCTTGGGAAGCTCATCCAGTTGCTCGTAAACCTCTAGTACGGTCTCAATTTTAATTTCTTTCATAGACAAATATTATATTAAATGTAACCATTTTAAACAAAAAAGCCATCGTTTCTTCAACAATGGCTTCTTTAATTTTTATATAGACAGTTTTAATATTCGCGGTATGCTTCCCTATCGATATTAAATGACAAGGAAAACCTAAGAGTATTTTCTAAAGGACTAGGAACCTTTGATGCCGAAAATAAATAAGAAATATCCAAGCCTACAATATTGTAATTAAAACCGGCGCCTAAAGCAAAGAATTTCCTTGCTCCCTTATCATCACTTTCGTTAAAATAACCTGCTCTGAAAGCAAACGAATCCTGATAAGAATACTCTGCTCCCAATGCCCAAGTTATTTCTTTCATTTCTTCACTGAATCCTCCCGGGGCATCACCAAAAGACTGAAACATCCCTTTTACAAATCCCACATCATCATCTTTTCCTTCTACAATATAATTGGGATCATAGGCCAATAAATTATCTTCATCGGGATCAAACTCACCATTTCCATTTATATCTTCATATTGCCTGTAGGTTCCTCTAATTGGTGGTGTAGGCACTAAAAGTTTAGTAACCTCTGCAGTCACTCCTAATTTATTATAATTATCAAAGATGAAATCAAATCCACCTCCCAATCTTAGGGTTGTTGGTTGAAAATTTTCACGACCCTGTTCGTCATATTTAAATTTAGGTCCTACATTTTGAATAGCGAATCCCAGTCGGGTTCTTCCGTTAAAGCTATTGAAGGCCTCCTCTTCACTTTGATAATATCCCGATATATCCACTCCAAACGTACCTGCTGCCTTAGTATCTGTAAATTCAGAAGGAATTCTTAAATCGGAATTCAGATACCTCATGGTTACTGCCATGGAAAATTGTTGACTTAATTTTAATGCATAAGAAACGTCAACGGTAAACTCATTAGGTCTTTGCACTAGAGGAATTGAAAATTCATCTTGCACAAACTCAATATCTCCCAATGAAAAATATCTAAAACTAGCTGCAAAAGCACTCTTTTCATCAATTCGATTAAAATAAGTAATGCTCCCCAAGAAAATATCTTTCACCAACTTGGTTAAATAAGGTGTATAACTTACACCCACCCCCTGTTTAGTTTCTGAAAACGCATATTTTGAAGCATTCCATTGTTGAGAAAAGGCATCAACTGATGTGGCTACCCCCATATCTCCCAAAGAACCTGCACGGGCATCAGCAGCAATCAAAAGAAACGGCACTCCAGTTGTTATCACCCTTGTATCAAAGGGGTTTGGAGTAATTTCGGTGATGACTTCCTGGGCCTTTATGTTTAAAGTTAAAAGAAATAATCCAAGAATTAAAATCTGGTGTCTCATGTGTTATTTTTAGTTCGACAAATATAATGCTTTATTAAAGTATCACAAGCTTTTCAATCTTCTCGACCGTTTTATTCAGGCTAGGAGAATGTACTTTAAGCTTATAAATATAGACTCCCTTCCCTATACGGTCTCCAAAATCATCTCGTCCATCCCAAATCATATCTCTTGAAAGGGATGAATTCCCATTATTACAGCAATTTGAGGTGTTGGTTTGTCCGTTAATCGTTTTAACCAATTTACCTGAAACAGTAAATATTTGTACTGAAACGTCTAAAGGCTGTGAACTATTGTGGTTAAACCAAAATTCTGTGTAGTTTACAAAAGGATTTGGATAATTAAGAACTTTATCGATAACGAGTTCTTGATTTTCGTTCTGCACCATGAATTGTATTTCTGCGGTGGCCGAATTGTTATAAACATCCCATGCTTTTACCGTTAACGTATGCAAACCATTTTCTAGATCTCTAAATGGATAGTTTACAGTACCTCTTTGGTAATCATCAAGCTCTGTCTCATAATAATCATTAAGTACATATGGAGAAGTTTCATCACCATCCAAAATAGCTACAATATCATGTCCAATACCACTTGCCGTATTTATACCATTGTCATCTTGAAGCTTCAGCAAAAGGGCCGGAGAATTATTGGTAAGGCCTCCAGACACAAAACTTTCATCATTCATGAAAACTTTAATCAAAGGTCCCTGTTCATCCGTTTCAGCATTTGGGTTCAATCCCCCTATTTTTACTGTTTCTACACTTGCTCCTGATCGATCAAAAAGGACTCCTTCCTGTTTGGCATAAAAACTTACCTTGCCGTAGCCTTCGGGGATAGCGATATCTCTAGGAACAACAAACTCCATTTCAAACTGACCTCCTGTAATGGTAGATTGCCCTTTAAATATAGTGGGACCCAAAGTTTCAAAATCCATAATAATCAAACCATTTGAGCCAGTGACACCATTGTTCCCAAGAGTTTGCCTCTCTATGTTTTTATCAAATACCGTAGTAGATAAAACACCGTTAAAATTGGAAAGTAAATTTCCTGAACCATCGATTACTTCACCCGCCAATTTAACTTTACTGAGAGCTTGTAATACGTCTGTATTTCCACTAATTGGCTCATCATTAATAGTTATCAATTGAATATTGGGTTTACCAAAGGTTAGCTTCATTGCTGGGTCACCTATAAAAAACACCAATCTTCTTTGATCATAACCAGAAATTTCGGGATCAATTTTGGTTAACCTAAGTGCTTCGGCCATAGATGGGTATTCGCCTTCTGCAAAACTATCATCATAACCAAAAAGGAACTTCTCCAAGTGGACATTAAAGTCGATACCCACGTTAACAATTACCTGTCTTGTGGTGGTTATCAAACCAATTGCCCCTCCTTGCGTATTCCAGAAAGTATATTCTCCTGCTGTTGGCCTTAATGGATTATCAAACCGAGTGAATTCACAAGTAACTGTAACAAAGCAATTCAACTGACAAATATTATTTAAACTCTGAGCATCTGATCTTTCAAAAATCCGTTCTCGGGCCAATCCATCCTCACCTCCATGTCCAAAATAATTAACAACCAAAGCTCCTTTTTCCAAGGCATTAACTATTGCGGTATTTACTGTAGGGTAACGATCTCCTCCAGAAGAGGATTCCTGCTCAAAGGCATCGGAATGTATTTTTACTACATTGATAAATGGTTTTTCCTCAGATATTTCATCTGATATATTATCAGTGGTTTGCTGCAATTGAGCCTCCCAGGCCTCATCCACATCATCAGAAATGAAAACAGCAGTATTTCTCCAATTTCCAAAGGATGCTTCCGAATGATAATTCTGAATTTTATCCACCATTTCTTTAGCTTGTTGTGGTGAATCAGCCAATACTCTACCAACAGCAATATCCAACAAATTACTAATGGACATATCTCCTTCCGTTTCATCCATCATTCCAAAAAAATCATCGGACACATAAGAACTAGTTAAATTAAAACTCTCATATGCATGCCAACTCGGAACAAAATTGGTATTGTTTGGAAGTCTGTTTTTATAATCAAATGAGGCATCTCCAAACAGACATAAATATTTCAAACGTTGACTTGGACTACTGGCATTATCATATATATATTTCACAAAATTCCTAATGGCACCAATATCTGGATTTCCAGTACTAAACTCATTATAAATCAAACCCAATGGAACCACTTTGACATTCAATCCGTATTGGTCTCTATTGATTTGAGCCAATCTATTAGCTTGCCCCAAAAATACTTGAGGTGTTAAGATTAAATAATCAATATCTTGAAAATTACCTAGGTCATCATTAAAAATAGTCCCTTTTAAATTTTGGTTAAAAACTTGTGAATTGGACTCCCGGAGGGGCGTGTAAAAATCAGAAGAAGTCACCAAAGCATAAGATTTCTCAGAGCCCATTTGAGATTTAAAGCTCAAAGTTGAATTACCGTCACCATTTACAAGGGTTGTAACATTATACAAATCACTTACGTCCCAAATTTCAGAAACTTGGGAAGTATTCGTCACGGTATATTGAGCGATACCTGACTCATTGCTAGTTTCTAAATTTCTAAATGTATATTGGCTACCTGAAAAATTTAAATTCCTTTTCGCTCTTACAGCAACGTAATCCACATAGGCCAATGCTGAGGGACTACCATTATTATTGTATTGCAGAGTTACATTGATGTTTGATGAAGTAATTGGCACATAATTAGCAAAAGTAGCACCTACAGCAAGATTATAATTTGAAGTTGCAGGGAGATTAAGCGTCGTTACATTTGTTCCATTTACTGTCAAGCCCATGGTGCTCGTAGCTGGAGATGTAGAAGCAACAACTACATTTAAATAAATAGGTTCTGATTCTATCCTATCTGGAAACGAAAATTCAAAAGATTTTGTATCCTCAATATCAAAGCGATCTCCAAACCACCTTCTACCTACATTTACGAGATTATACTCATCCAGTTCATGAAATTTATAATCATCAAATGTAGTTATCTCCATATCTACGGATCCAGAAGGCTGAATAAAAGGCTGAACCCGCTTACCATTACCCGGACTTATATTGATATAATAATAAGTCTTATCTGTGTAACTATTAATATGTGTACGCTTTTCAGAATCCCATCCTCTCGGTCCTTGGGCATAGAATAAGATATAATCGGAATCATTAAATTGCGCATCGCTCTCACCAACCACCCTAATAGCATTTTCAACCACATCAAAAGGATAGTCTTGGTCATTCCCGAAAGGAATCATCTTACCGCCATTACCATAAAGTTTAATGGTACGGGGATCAACCTGATTGACATTAACTCCCAGATCAGCCAAAAACGATTTGGATATTCTATGCACTCCTGATCTTTCTACATAAAACTTATACCAACTTCCACTACTTAATGCAGAATTGGTGATTTGCTGCATTTGAAATGAGTTGGATGTTCTAGCACCAGGACTACTATTATATATTAAGGTAAAAGAGATCAATTTTTTGTATCCATTATTCTCCTTTATAATAGGTGTAACCTCCAAAAGGGCAAACTGCTCATTTCTGGCCCTAGAATTTTTTAAGGATACTTTGAGCTGGTTTGGAATAAGCTGAGCATCTAAATCCTTTAAATCAGAAATCGAAACGGGTTCAAAAACTTGGTTTTGAATGACAACTGATTGTTCATTTATTGGATTGGAAACCGACCATCTAGAAACAAAAGTCATTCCATCAGTTGGATTATAATTTAATATCCCTCCTGAAAATGAAGGTATTTCTCTTTTTACAAAATTTGTAGAAACATCCTTGACCCCATCCCAATTAAGATTAAACGTTTTTTGTTGGGAAAAGATACTGAAGGAGGTAATTAAGATGGTAAGTAAGATAATTTTCTTTTTCATTGATAAAATAACGGCAATAAAAAGGTGTTATTATTGATAATCCAACAATTTTTAAAAAACGTTTCAAAATTACAATAATATTTTATAATTATGCGCGTTCTAAGAAACACTATTAACCGGTAAAAAACGCAAAAATCATCGGTGTAACGTTCAATAAATAGGACGAAATGCATATTTTTTCATCAAAATTTGTTCTTTTCTCTTGTTTTGTAACCGATAATTACTATATTGCGTCACCAAAAATATTATAAGCTTACTTAAACGTATGGATATGAAAAAAGTAACAGCACTAAAGTTCTTGATGATTTTCGCCGTCGGATTGACGTTCGTCGGTTGTAAAAGGTCATCAAACGCTAACAGCTCCAGAGCTACTGGATGGGATATCAATTCCAAGGACGGTGGTTTTCAATACAACACCGACTTTAAAGAGCAAGAAACTGCTCCAGGATTGGTATTTGTAGAAGGAGGAACTTTTACCATGGGTAGAGTTCAAGATGATGTCATGCACGATTGGAACAATACTCCTAACCAACAGCACGTGCAATCCTTCTATATGGATGAGACCGAGGTTACCAATAAAATGTATTTAGAATACCTAGATTGGATCAAGCGTGTTTATCCTCCAACTGAAGAAAATTACAGAGGCATTTATGATGGTGCCCTTCCTGACACTTTGGTTTGGAGAAACCGATTAGGATTTAATGAAGTTATGACCGAAAACTATTTACGTCACCCTGCATATGGAGAATATCCTGTGGTTGGTGTAAGTTGGATTCAGGCGGTAGAATTTGCCAACTGGAGAACTGATCGTGTCAATGAGTTATACTTAGAAGAATCTGGATATATTGTTCGCGATGCCAAAATTGCTGTTGAGGCAGGTGAAACCTTTAGTACTGATACTTATATCAATGCACCTACACTAACCTACGGTGGAAATGATAGTATCACTAACCCAGAAAATTCAAGAAGAAGAGTTCAAACTACTGCTTCAGGAGACACTATTAACGTTTACGCAGGAAGAGAAACTGGGGTTCTTACACCAGACTATAGACTTCCTACCGAGGCAGAATGGGAATATGCTGCTTTAGGATTGACTGAGTTAAGATCTTATAATATCTATAGAGGAAGAAAAAAATATCCTTGGGATGGTCAATATACACGTTCAGGTAAACGTAAAACAAGAGGTGACCATTTAGCAAACTTTAAGCAAGGTAAAGGAGATTACGGCGGAATCGCTGGTTGGTCTGATGATAACGCTGATATCACAAACAAAGTAAAATCTTATGAGCCAAACGACTTTGGATTATATGATATGGCTGGTAACGTGGCCGAATGGGTAGCTGACGTTTACAGACCTATAGTTGATGATGAATTCAATGACTTCAACTACTATCGTGGTAACGTTTATACCAAAAATCAAATTAATGATGATGGTACAGTTAAAATCGTAACTCCAGAAGAAGTTGTATTTGATACTTTACCTAATGGTAAATTAATCGCAAGAGATTTACCAGGAGAAATTGCTCAAGTACCAATCGACGAAAATGAAACTTATCTAAGAATCAATTTCGACGGAAGTGATAACAGAAACTTTAGAGATGGTGATAAGAGCTCCTCTAGAATGTATAGAGAAAGCTTTGATGAATTTAGTGATGAGCCTGCAGATAACGCCCACACCAGCAAAATGTACAACTCTCCAAAACACCATATTTCTGTAGATTCTACAGGAGAAATGATCAGAGAGTATGATAAATCTGATAAGAGAACTTCTTTAATCAATGATGAAGTAAGAGTTTATAAAGGAGGTTCTTGGAAAGACAGATCTTACTGGTTGGATCCAGCACAAAGACGCTACTATCCACAAAATATGGCAACAGACTATATTGGATTTAGATGTGCTATGTCGAGAGTTGGTTCTAAATCAAAATCTCAAAACAAAACTAAGCACTAAAAGAATTCTAGTGATTATACTTTAAAGTCCTGATGAAAATCAGGACTTTTTTTATACATTTAATTTTATGGAAATAGCTAAAATACATGAACTGTTTCTGGAATGTCATGCAGTTTGCACAGACACCAGAAAACTAGAACCTCGAGATTTGTTTTTCGCCTTAAAAGGAGACAATTTTGACGGACATAAATTTGCCGAAATGGCATTAGAGATGGGCGCTAACTATGCCATCATAGACGATCCCGCTTATCAGGTTTCAGAAGCCTATATTTTAGTTACAGATGTTCTTAAATGCTTGCAGGACTTGGCAGCTTTCCATAGAAGATATCTTGAAATACCAATTCTTTCATTAACAGGAAGCAACGGTAAAACAACCACCAAAGAACTTATAAACGCTGTTTTATCAAAAAAATTCAAAACAACCGCCACACAAGGTAATTTAAACAATCATATTGGCGTTCCGTTGACATTGCTTTCCATGAACAAAGAAACAGAACTCGGTATTGTTGAAATGGGTGCCAACCACCATCATGAAATTGACTTTTTATGCCAAATCGCACAACCTGACTTTGGTTTGATAACCAACTTTGGGAAAGCCCATTTAGAAGGATTCGGTAGCTTGGAAGGTGTTGTAAAAGCTAAATCAGAACTCTACGATTACTTAAAATTTCACCATAAAACCATTTTTGTAAATACAGATGATCTAAAACAACTAGAACAAGTTGGGAGCTACGAAAAGATAGTCACTTTTGGAAAATACGACGAACATACCAAAATAGAGCTGTTTGATGCGCAACCATATGTTTCGGTTACCTTTGACACCTTGCAAATTACTAGCGCCCTTACTGGTATCTATAATTTCAATAACATTGCAGCATCTATTGCTATTGGTTCTTATTTTGGTGTTCTACATCACGAAATAAAAGAAGCTATTGAAACTTACGTCCCGACTAATAATAGATCGCAAATTATTTTAAAGGGTTCTAATAAAATATTAATGGATGCCTACAATGCCAATCCAACTAGCATGATGGCTGCTTTAAATAATTTCAATAGTTATGAGGACGTTAATAAGATGGTCATATTGGGCGATATGTTTGAATTAGGTGATGATGCCCTACAAGAACACCAAACCATTGTAAATTTCCTTGAAAACACTAGTATTACACACATCTTTTTGTTAGGCAATACTTTTTCACATACCCGTTTTAATTCGGAAGCAATTAGAGCCTTTAGCAGCTTTGAAGATTTTGAAATCTTTGCGAAAGAAGAGAATTCAATACTAAAAAATCAATTTATTTTAATTAAAGGGTCCAGAGGAATGAAATTGGAACGTGTTTTAGACTTAATATAAAAAAGTGTTTACAAATTTTACATTTTCATGTAAAACCGTAAACACTTAACATCCCTTTGATTAATAATAGCTAATACAAATGTGCTTAAAACATCACTTTCTTACAATACTCAAATTGAGTATTTTTAAAAGAGTCCCTTGTTTGATTGATAGAACCCTATAAGTTCACCTGTTGAATTGATTTTCAATTTTCTTAGAATATTTCTTCTATGGGTATCTACGGTGTTTGGACTAATATTCAACTTTAAAGCAATTTCTTTACTACTCTTTTTGAGTACCAACAACCTTATGATATCTCGCTCTCTATTACTAATGTTAGATTCTAACAACTTTTGTGAAAAGGTATTGAAATACTTGGTTTCATAAGTATTGGAATCATTCAAATACTTGGCAGTAGCAGTCACTTCAAACTTTAATCCGGGCTCTACTATGGTATAGTGCGCCAATCCAATAACAGGTTTCTTAAAGGCATCAAATGCAAGCGGTGTGGTATTTTGTATAACATTGACATATTCGTCCTGCCCATTCTTAAAACGATAGTTCCAAGTATAACTCATTCTGTGCCTTTCTTCTTCTGAAATCTCATTCATGGTATACTCCATTAGAGAATTTAATGCTTCCAACCATTGCTCCACATCATCTGGATGAATCCTACTCCAAAAATATTTCATGGCTTGGGTTTTAAACAAATGAGGCTCTATTCCAATGCAGGAATACATATTTTTACTCACATACTCAAAACCTAATTCCTGGGTATTCGTAATACAAAAAAATGTCGAGTTATGCGGAAGAAAGGCATCCAGTTCGATAATCTTTTTTATATGCTCTTCAATGGAAGGTGTTTTATAGGATTGAAAGATATCCTCATATAGCTTTTTGATATTTTTTAAAATCATGTAGTTAAAGTAGTGTGGAATAAATCTACTAAAAAAGCTATAAATATCAGAAAAATTGTGGGTCATACTGGATTCGAACCAGTGACTTCTACCCTGTCAAGGTAACACTCTGAACCAACTGAGTTAATGACCCTTTTTAAGTTACAAGGTAAAAAAAATCTCAACACTTCAGTATTGAGATTTTTTACTCTTGTGGGCGCTGAGGGATTCGAACCCCCGACCCCCTCGGTGTAAACGAGGTGCTCTGAACCAACTGAGCTAAGCGCCCTTGCTAACGGAATGCAAATATAAGGCAGTTTTTGATATGGCAAAACTTTTTTTGCAAAAAAAATTAAATTATTTCTGCCACCACAAAAGTACTCCCACCCACAAAAATAAGGTCCTTTGAATTCGCCTGATTTTTAGCTTCTGTTAAAGCTTGATTTACACTATTATATGCACTTCCTCTATAACCTTTTGCATGGAATTGCTTCATTAAAAGATCAGCATCCAATCCTCTAGGAACATCCGGTTTACAAAAATAATAAGTAGCTTTTTTAGGAAGCAATGTCCAAACATCTGTCAAATCTTTATCATTTACTACTCCAAACACTATATGAAGATGCTCAAATTCCAGATTATTTATTTGACTCATAGAATAGGTCAACCCCTCTTTATTATGACCTGTGTCACAAATCACCAACGGATCGTTGCCAATTATTTCCCATCGCCCTCTTAATCCTGTATTTTTAACCACGTTTAAAAGACCTGCCTGCACATGCGCTTCGGAAATAGCATACCCCTTAGATCGAAGAACTTTTACAGTAGCAACAACCGTTTGAATGTTCTTTTTTTGATATTCGCCTTTCAAATCACTCTCATATAAGTGACTATCTGTTTGATCAGCAAAATAAATATCCGATTCACAATTTTCAGCCATTTCAATGAACACCTGTTCTGTTTCCGATTGGGTTTCACCAATGATCACCGGAATATGAGCCTTAATAATCCCTGCCTTTTCCGCCGCTATCTTTTCCAAGGTATTCCCCAAGAACTGTACATGATCCATCCCAATATTTGTTATCACAGAGGTCACTGGTTTAATAATATTAGTGGAGTCCAATCGCCCACCCAGACCAACTTCGATTACAGCAATATCGACTTTCTTTTGATAGAAATACTCAAATGCCATTCCTGTTGTCATTTCAAAAAAAGACAAATTTTCTTGTTCAAAAAACGAACGGAATCTTTGAATAAAGCCAATCACAAATGCCTTTGACACAACCTGCCCATTGATACGTATACGCTCCCGGAAATCCTTCAAATGTGGCGATGTAAATAAACCTGTTGTATATCCTGCTTCCTGAAGTATGGAAGCTAACATATGACTGGTAGACCCTTTACCATTGGTTCCCGCCACATGAATCGTTTTGATTTTTTGTTCGGGGTGTTTTAAATGTTTGGCTAGCTTTTGAATATTGGCTAAATCTGCGCGAAATGCAGACTGACCTTGACGTTGGTACATAGGCAATTTACCAAACATCCATTTTAAGGTTTCTTGATAGGTCACAACTTTATTGTCCTAAAGTAAAATTAACTCTTACAAATCCGATTTGCTTTGCTGGAGCCTTACTATCTGGGCGCCATTTATGGGATAAAGCTATTTTCCTTGCTGGCTCCAATAAACAAGAAGCCGTATTAGTGGTTCCTTTAACCCCTGGAGTTGCCTCTATCACATCTCCATTACGGTTAACTACAATTTTAACAATGACCATTCCGGCCTCATTACAATCTTGTCTTAAGGTTTGGTAGGTTGCTTTTCCCCTTCCATTCAAACCGTATCCTACACCACCACTTCCGCTACCTGGGCCACCGAAATAACTTGGCGCATAGGGATCACCATCCAATTGACCTTTATCTCCGGCCCGATTATCATCCCCTTCACTACCTGAAGACGTCCCATCAGATTTACTGACACCTCCAATCAAGGCATCCAGTTTTTTCTTTTTGGCCTCCTGTTCTGCTTTTTCTTTGGCTACCCTTTCTGCTTCGGCTTTTGCTTTAGCGTCAGCCTCTGCTTGAGCTTTTGCCTTAGCTTCGGCTTCTGCCTTAGCTTTAGCGTCAGCCTCCTTTTGTTTCTTTATAGCAATCGCATCTTCTGTGTTTTGCGTTACAACTTCTTCTGCTTTAGCCTGTTCAGCAGCGGCAGGTTGGGATTCAACTTGCTCGGGCTGTGCTGCTTCCTCGGGTTGTCTATTAACCTCTCGAGGTTCGGATTTAACAGGTTCCTTTGGCTGAATATTACCCGAACCAAAATCAGTATTACCAAAGTTGACAGCAACTCCATATTCCTCAGGAGGATCCATATAAGGTGGACCAACAACAAACAACAACAGCAAGATAATAACCACTATCAATGTGGTAATCTTAGCCGAATCCTTCTCGTGTTTGGTCTCTAAATATTTCATCTTAGTTAGGGCGAACTGCCAAAATAACTTTATACTTATTTCTGTTGGCTATATCCATAACCTTCACAACATTATCTACCGGCACCGACTTTTCAGCACGTAAAACAATAACAGGATTGTCTTGGCTAGAAAGTGCTTTCTTTAATTCACCCTCAAGCATACTTTCTCCCACAACGCGTTGGTCTATGTAATAGGTCAAATCTTTTTTAATGCTAACAGCTACGGTTCTTTTATTCTCAGTTTTACCACTCGCTTTAGGCAACAAAATATCTATAGCATTAGTAGTAACCAAGGTAGAAGCCAACATAAAAAAGATGAGCAACAGAAAAACAATATCCGTCATGGACGACATATTGAATTCTGGTGTTACTTTATTTCTTCCTCTAATATTCATATTAGATAGGCTCGTTTAAGTGATCTAAAAACTCCAAGGAATTTGCTTCCATTTGATAAACAACCTTGTCTGTTTTAACCACTAAATGGTTATAAGCCATATAGGCTACAATACCAACAATTAAGCCTCCAACTGTCGTGGTCATTGCAGTGTAAAGACCATCAGCCAAAAGTTTAATATCAATATTCCCTCCAGAATTGGCGATTTCGAAAATAGATAAAATCATACCGATTACCGTTCCCAAGAACCCAATCATAGGAGCCGCACCCGAAATGGTTGCCAGTACACTCACATTTTTCTCTAGGTTATAGATTTCCAAGCGGCCTGCATTTTCCAGTGCCGTGTTTATGTCGGCAAGCGGTTTTCCAATTCTTGTAATTCCTTTAGAAATCAATCGGGAAACTGGGGTATTCACCTGAGCACATAACATTTGTGCTGAATCAATTTTGCCATGAGATACATGGTCTTTTATTTGATTCATAAAATTGGCATCAATTTTTGAGGCAGCTTTGATGGCCAAAATACGTTCAAAGTAGATATAGATAGCACCAACCAGTAAAATAAAAAGTACCAAAATGATAAAGATACCAGCGCTTCCACCACTGGAAATCAATTCGATAATTGAAAGTGTTTTTTCAACAGACTCCTGATCGGTTAGTACTTCAGCGCCTTCCTGAACGTCTTGTAAAAGTAGGTTTAACATATAAATTGGTTTTGGATAGCTTAAACGCTAATTATATAACAAAATTGTATTTAAAAAATTGTTCTTGTAAACATAAAGGCAATGGCTCCTGCTAAAAAGCCCACTAGAGCCAACCATGAAATCTTTTTTAGATACCAAAAGAAATCAATCTTCTCCATACCCATAGCTACCACTCCAGCAGCCGATCCTATAATTAGCATACTTCCTCCAGTACCCGCGGAATAAGCTATAAAATGCCAAAGTTCATTATCCATCGGTTCCGAGAACATTCCCAAACTAGCGGCTACCAAAGGGACATTATCAATAACTGCCGATCCAACACCAAGTAATAAGACTACCAAATCGGATACTCCTGCATGGTGTAATTCTGTTCCCAACATAGGGGTATTAGCCTGAAGCGACTGAGCAAACTCAAATAATATCCCTAAAGATTCTAAAGCAGCTACAGCCATCAAAATACCCAAGAAAAACAATATACTTGGCATTTCAATTCGTGACAAGGAATGATGCACCGGACTATGATGTCCTTCATAATTGTTTCCTTCTCCTTCTGCTTGCGTGATGCTAAATCTGGTGCTACTGTAAATCTCGGCAAAAATCGCTACAACACCCAACGCCAGCATCATTCCGACATAAGGGGGCAAATGAGTAATAGTTTTAAAAATTGGAACAGATACAATCCCTCCCAATCCTAAATACAACATGGTAGAACTGAATCTATTTTTTGGTTTATCTTCAGTTTCTTCTTCCTCAATTTCACCTTTAAAAATAGGCAGGAAAGAAGCTATAAAAGTTGGCACTACCATACAAATAAGAGAGGGTAAGAACAAATAGACAAACAAATGCCCTGAAGATACTTTTTTACCAATCCAAAGCATGGTTGTTGTTACATCTCCAATTGGTGACCAAGCGCCACCAGCGTTAGCTCCAATGATTATTAAACCTGCAAACCAGATTCTTAATTCTCGGTCTTTAATTATTTTTTGAAGAATCGATATTAATACAATCGTAGCGGTTAAATTATCGATGATAGCTGAAAGACCAAAAGCTAAAAAGCCAAACATCCATAGAATACGCCTTTTGCTTTTGGTTTTCACATATCCCTTTATGGTAGAAAAACCATCAAAATAGTCTATAATTTCAACTATTGTCATCGCTCCCAACAAGAAGACAACAATCTCTGCAGTTTTACCCAAATGATGGAGCAAGGTTTCCTCCATCAGTTCGATTTTAGCTTCATGACCCAAAGTTCCAAAGGCTTCCATCAAATGATGCTCTGCAGAATTAAACCAATGCGGAAAAGCATCTATCCCCAACGCAATAATGGCCCAACAAATAGCCATCATTAGCAATGCTGGAATTAATTTATCAATTTTTAGATTGTGCTCCAAGGTTATGGCCAGATAGCCAAGAACAAATGTGAGAACGATAATAGTTTCCATAAATATGTTTATTAAATAAGCTGGCTCAAGGCAATCTCAAAAGCGGTCTCGCTTATACCAGTCTTGTTTTGATTTTTCTCATAAACTTTTTCCAAAGCTTTTCTAATTGTGTCTGAGGTATCAGAAAAAATGGATTCGTCAGTCATTTGTACACGACGTTCCATAAAATAAGCAAATACTCGAGCCATACCACAATTGGAAATGAAATCTGGAATTAAACTTACTCGGTTATCTGTATGCTCCATAATAGGACCAAAGAAAATTTCTTTATCGGCAAATGGCACATTAGCTCCACATGAAATTACTTCAAGTCCCGTATCGATCATTTCATCTATTTGTCCTTTAGTAATCAATCTAGAAGCGGCACATGGTGCAAAAATCTCGGTTCTTAATGACCATACCCTCTGATTCATTTCTTCAAAAGGTATTAAATTTTCAGCGATTAACTTATTACCCTGTTTAGCCAAAAACAAATCGGTGATTTCTTCAAAGGTAAATCCTTCCTCTTTAATTAATCCACCTGCGATATCGATAATTCCAACAATTTTGGCTCCCATCTGAGACAGATAAAAAGCTGCTGCTGACCCTACATTCCCAAATCCTTGTACAATGGCACGTTTGCCTTCTACTGTACCTCCGTATATGTGATAATATTGCTTGACTGCTTCGGCGACACCAAACCCAGTTATCATATCAGCAATAGTATACTTTCTTTGCACACTTGGCGAAAAATAAGGATTTTCAATTACCTTAATAACTCCTTGACGCAATTGTCCTATCCTATTAATCTTATCGGCTTCAGTTGGCTTAAAATGTCCACTAAAAACCCCTTCTTGAGGATGCCATACGCCACTCTCTTCAGTAATAGGAATCACTTCATGAATTTCATCAACGTTCAAGTCTCCTCCAGTACCATAATAACTTTTCAACAAAGGAGATACTGCTTGATACCAACGCTCTAACACGCCTTTTTTTCGAGGATCATTTGGATCGAAATTAATACCTGATTTTGCACCTCCGATAGGTGGTCCAGACACGGTAAATTTCACTTCCATGGTTTTAGCCAAAGACAACACTTCATTCATATCCAATCCCTTTCTCATTCGGGTTCCACCTCCGGCAGCACCACCTCTTAAGGAGTTAATAACGGTCCATCCTTCTGCCTCGGTTTCTGGATCTTTCCAATTAAAAATAATTTCTGGTTCTTTAGCTTCGTACTTTTGAAGTAATTCTTTCATTCTAGGTTAGTAATTGAAGTTAACAAATATAAAAAACTTGCTATCCTTAAAAGTTAATTTTGCAATAATTTTAAGGATAATATATCATTCCGGAACTATGGTCTTTCCTAGCTCCCGTAACACTTTTTAAACAATTGATTTCATTATGCAATTTTAACACACCCAAAAAGCCGAATACAATAGCTTCTTTAAAATCAACGATTAATGTTTCTGGTATAATAACGTATGGTTTTGCATGGGATTTGATGCGCTCCATTAAGAATTGGTTATGCGCTCCTCCCCCAGTAACCAATATATTTTGAGAAGATACTCCTTGAAGATTTTGTCCAATTTGAAAAGCGATATGCTCTACAAAAGTCCTTAATATAATTGGTAGTTCTAAACTACAACTATCTATTCTAGGAAAAACCTCTGTATTTACCCATTCCAATCCCAAAGATTTTGGATAGGATTCGCCATAGAATGGTATTGCATTTAATTCTTTCAACAAACCTTCATCCACTCCCCCAGACTTGGCTAATACACCGCCTGCATCAAATTCCTTCCCTACTTTACTCACGTAATGGTTCAATACAATATTAACCGGACATATATCATAGGCAATTCGGTTACCATCAACCTGCATAGACACATTAGCAAACCCTCCTAAATTGAGACAATAATCATAAGATCCAAATAACAATTGGTCGCCAATGGGTACTAGCGGAGCTCCTTGCCCACCCAGAGCCACATCCTCGATCCTAAAATCACATACTACGGGCAACCCTATCTTCTTGGATATTTTTGGTAAATTTCCAATTTGATAAGTCAAGCCCCTTTCAGGTTGATGTAATGCGGTATGACCATGAGAACACACCATATCAATTGTTCCTTTTGGATACTGGTCAACAAAATCTACAATAATATGGGCTAAAAAATCGGTGTATTCAACATCCAAATCCAATAACTCATCCTTAGAAAACGCGACTAACCCCTGAAGTTTACGCTTCCAATTTGGGGGGTAAGAAACAGTCACTGCATCATGACACACAAATTGCCAAGTTCCGTTTAATTTAGTGAAGGTAACATAGGCCAAGTCTATTCCATCTAAAGAAGTTCCAGACATCACCCCTACAACATTAAATGTTTCCATTATCATATGGCGTAAAAATATAAATCATTATTGAAAAAATGATACTAAAAGGTTATATTTGGCAACAATTTTTATCAAATCATTAATAAACAATCGTTTCTATGGATTTTTCATTAACTGAAGAACATATCATGATTCGTGATGCCGCTCGCGATTTTGCGAATACCGAACTTTTACCTGGCGTCATTGAAAGAGATGAAAAACAACAATTCCCTAAGGAATTGGTCAAAAAAATGGCCGACCTTGGTTTTATGGGAATTATGGTCGATCCCAAATACGGAGGAAGTGGCATGGATACCATTTCATATGTATTGATCATGGAAGAATTATCTAAAATTGATGCCTCGGCATCTGTAATGGTTTCTGTTAACAATTCCCTAGTTTGCTACGGTCTTGAAAAATATGGAAGCGAAGAACAAAAACAAAAGTATCTGACCAAATTGGCCTCAGGTGAGTTTATAGGAGCGTTTTGTCTTAGTGAACCAGAAGCAGGAAGTGATGCCACTTCACAAAAAACAACAGCCATTGACATGGGAGATCATTACCTTTTAAATGGTACCAAAAACTGGATCACCAGTGGAGGACGTGCCGATGTTTACCTAGTCATTGCTCAAACAGACAGAGACAAGGGACACCATGGAATCAATGCCCTAATTGTTGAAAAAGGAATGCCTGGATTTGATGTGGGCCCTAAAGAGGACAAATTAGGAATCAGAGGTAGTGACACGCACACGCTTCAGTTTAATGATGTAAAAGTCCCTAAAGAAAATAGAATAGGAGAAGATGGTTTTGGATTTAAGTTTGCAATGAAAACCCTTTCTGGAGGTCGTATCGGTATTGCTTCTCAAGCATTGGGAATCGCCTCTGGAGCTTACGAACTAGCAAAAAAATATTCTAAAGAAAGAAAAGCCTTTGGAACAGAAATCTGCAACCATCAGGCCATTGCATTTAAATTGGCAGATATGGCAACAGAAATTGAAGCTGCCAGACATTTGGTTATGAAAGCTGCTTGGGATAAAGACCAAGGAAACAACTATGATACATCCAGTGCTATGGCCAAAGTGTATGCCAGTAAAGTTGCCATGGACACAACTGTTGAAGCTGTACAAGTTCACGGTGGTAATGGTTTTGTAAAAGAATACCACGTAGAAAGATTAATGCGTGACGCCAAAATCACCCAAATCTATGAAGGGACTTCAGAAATTCAAAAAATAGTTATTTCAAGAAGTATTTTAAGAGATTAAAAAAATCATTTAAATATGAAAAGGCCCAAACTATGTTAGTTGGGCCTTTCTCATTTATTGCTTATTGCGTTTTAAATTGACAGTAAGAATATACCCTTCTGCCAAAAAATACTTCTCTGATTTAATAACGTTAAGCAACCAATCCAAATGGTTTTTTGTACGTCTTTTAAAAGTGTAGTTGAGTGTGGGTTTCATAGGTTGTTGGTTTTAAAGTTCAACAATTATTTCACCGGCTAGTATTTAAATTTAGGCACGAAACAGTTAACTATTTGATTACCAATTGAAATTTTAGTTAAAAGGAAGAAATAATCCCTTCTACCGTTAGATTTTGCTATTTTCTTCGATTAAAAACATAATGAAAATCATATTTCGGGGATCTTTCACCTAACAAAAGACATATCTTATCTTTAGTTTTATGCTTAAATAAAAGAAAACAAATAAATTAGCAAATGAATTCTACCTAAAGGTCGATTCGAAAAATATCATTCTATTTCAATGAAAGTTAAAAGCCTTTTCTTATGCCTTATGTTTTCAAACCTTTGGATGTTTGCCCAAAACTGGTGCCTCACAACACAGTTTGAAAATCAGCTTAAAGAAATAGATTCCTCATATTTAAAATCCCTTCAAGAACAAAATCTAAGATGGGCTCTTTATAACAGTAAAAAGCTTTATGAAAAAGAGTCTTCAACCAATGAAATTTACCAAATCCCCATTGTCATTCATGTCATTCATACAGGCGAAACCATTGGCACACCTAAAAACCCAAGTGATGCCACCTTATTTGCATTGGTTGATGAATTAAACCAAGAATATGCCGCCACTTGGTTTGAAAACCCCAATCAAGATGAAGGAGGGACACCGATTCCTTTTGAATTCATTCTAGCACAAAGAACACCTGATTGTGAAGAAACAAATGGCATTGTTAGAATAGACGGCAGTGCTTTGGATGGCTATTCGGAATATGGTGTAGCATACCCGGGAGAAACCATTGGCGCCCTCGACTCAGATTTAAAAGCTTTGAGCATCTGGCCTAATACGGATTATTTAAATATTTGGATTGTTTCAAATATTCAAGGCGGCTTGGAAGGCAGCGGTGTAGCAGGATACGCCTATTACCCTGGGGTGGACCCAAGTATTGATGGCGTAGTACTTCACCACAGTTATACTAATTGGGCCATTACTCATGAAGTAGGTCATTCCTTCGGACTTCGACATACCTTTGAAGGTGCTGATGGTGACATTTGCCCAATTAATGACGACTGCACTACCCAAGGTGATTTGGTATGCGATACTGACCCCCACCTCTTGGTAAGTGGATGTCCTACCAATACAAATACATGTACTGGAACCTCCTTTGATCCCGTCAATCACAATTTCATGAACTATTCTTGGTGTCCCGACAGGTTTTCTGAAGGGCAAAAAGATCGACTGATATTTATACTTGAAAACTATCGTCCTGGACTCCTCAATTCACTTGGTGCCACACCTACAGATGACACCACTGAATTCCCTTCGCAACCAATAGCATCATTATGTGAACCAACAACCATCCAATTTCCCGAAAACGAATTCAACATTGGTATATACAATGTGAGTTTAAATGATTTACAATATACCTCTTCTGGATATTCAGGAGATGGCAACCAGTTTTACATCGATCATTCAACCCAACAAGATTGTTATACCCAACTACCACTTATTGCTAACTTAGTAGCAGGAACAACTTATACTATAAGTATTACCACAGGCTTCAACTCTGAAAACGTGAGAGGCTGGATTGATTTTAACAACAATGGTATTTTTGAAGTTGAGGAATTAATCATATCAAGTGATGCAACCGGAGGTAGTTATGAAATACATACAGCAAACTTTGAAGTACCCAATAGCGCCATTCTTTCAGAAACCTTGAGGATGCGTATTGCCAGTGATTATCAAGATTCCGCTATTCCTCAACCCTGCTCTGAACCATCGTTTGGGCAAACAGAAGATTTCATGGTCATTATTCAAGAAGCTTTGAGTGTTGCATCGTTTCAAGTCTCAAATTTCAAGATATATCCAAATCCAACCAAACACATGATACAGGTCAACAAAGACCTGAAACAATCCAAAGTTTACAACATGAGCGGTAAGCAAATTTTATTTTTTGGTAACCAAAACAAATTGGATGTTTCCCAATTATCATCAGGCATTTATTTTTTGGAATGTGAATTATGGACTGGAGAAAGACACATTAAAAAATTTGTAAAAATCTAACAAACAATCCGTCTTTGACCAAAAACATAAAGCATAAAAAACCCGAGATAATCTCGGGTTTTAGTTTTAATAATAATCTTAAAACTCTACATATTTCGTCGATACTGTCCTCCAACCTCAAACAGTGCCGAGGTAATTTGCCCTAAAGAACAAACCTTTGCCGCTTCCATCAATTCCTCAAACATATTTTCATTTTCTAAAGCAGCACGTTGTACTTTTTTCAAAGTATCTTCAATTCTATCAGCATAGGTGGCATGCAATTGCTCCAATGTTTTTATTTGGTTCTGCTTTTCTTCCTCTGTTGCTCTAATGACCTCTTTTGGCTGAACCGTTGGTGATCCCTTGCTACTTAAAAAGGTATTCACTCCAATTATCGGAAAATCACCATTGTGTTTTAAGGTTTCATAATAAAGACTTTCTTCTTGAATCTTGCTGCGTTGATACATCGTTTCCATTGCACCCAAAACACCTCCACGTTCGGTAATACGATCAAATTCTTGCAATACCGCTTCTTCCACAAGATCAGTCAATTCTTCAATAATAAAAGCACCCTGAATAGGATTTTCATTTTTAGCCAATCCCAGCTCTTTATTAATAATCAACTGAATCGCCATAGCCCTTCTTACAGACTCTTCAGTTGGCGTTGTAATTGCTTCATCATAGGCATTGGTATGCAATGAATTACAGTTGTCGTATATCGCATAAAGCGCTTGAAGCGTTGTACGAATATCATTGAAATCAATTTCTTGAGCATGCAAACTCCTACCTGAAGTTTGAATGTGATATTTCAACATTTGAGCTCTAGCATTGGCTCCATATTTATTTTTTAAAGCCTTAGCCCAAATTCGTCTGGCCACACGACCTATAACGGCATACTCGGGATCGATTCCATTACTAAAGAAAAAGGATAAATTAGGACCAAACTTATTGATATCCATCCCTCTACTCAAATAATACTCGACGTAAGTGAACCCATTAGCCAGTGTAAAAGCCAACTGGGTTATAGGGTTTGCACCGGCTTCCGCAATATGATAACCTGAAATGGAAACCGAATAAAAGTTCCTTACATTATTTTGGATAAAATATTCCTGAACATCCCCCATCAAACGTAGAGCAAATTCTGTAGAAAAAATACAAGTGTTTTGAGCTTGATCTTCTTTCAAAATATCTGCCTGAACAGTTCCCCTAACTTGTGAAATGGTTCTAGCTTTTATTGTTTCATAAACCTCTTTTGGCAACACTTGATCCCCTGTTACACCTAGCAACATCAACCCCAAACCATCATTTCCTTCTGGTAGTTCTCCAAAATATCGAGGTCTCTCCTTACCTTCATAAATAGCATTTATCTTGGCCTCAACCTCAGCTTCCAAGTTATTTTCCTTAATATAAAGCTCACACTGTTGATCAATAGCTGCATTCATAAAAAAGCCTAACAACATAGGCGCCGGACCATTAATGGTCATACTCACAGAAGTCATTGCATCAGCCAAATTAAATCCGGAATACAATTTCTTAGCATCATCCAAACAACAAATACTTACCCCTGCATTACCAATTTTCCCATAAATATCGGGGCGGTAGTCGGGATCATTTCCATATAAGGTCACACTATCAAATGCTGTTGAAAGTCTTTTGGCCGGCATGCCTAAACTCACGTAATGAAAACGCCTATTTGTACGCTCTGGCCCTCCCTCGCCGGCAAACATCCTGGTAGGATCTTCCCCTGTTCTTTTAAAAGGGTACAAACCTGAAGTGAACGGAAACTCACCAGGAACATTTTCCTGTAAGACCCACTTCAGAATATCTCCCCAAGCCGAATACTTTGGCAATGCTACCTTCGGAATTTGTGTATGTGATAAAGACTCAGTATGTGTTTCTATTTTAATTTCCTTATCCCTTACCATAAAGGAATAAATCGGCTGTCTGTATTTATTAACTTTTTCATCCCAGCCTAAAATAACCTCCCAATTGTAAGGATCTAAATTCATTTTTACTCTATCAAATTCTTTCTTCAAGAGGTCAATAAATTCAGAATTCCCATTTTCTTTCGTAGCCTCCAAAACGTCATCGTCAATGCCATAGGCATTTAGTTTCAGTGAAGCATTTGAAACGCTTTCCAAAGCGGTAAAAATTCCAAATAATTTTTGGGCTACCTCAACCTGAGCTTCAACTTGCTTATCATAAGCCCGATTATTTTCTGAAATTTCAGAAAGATAACGGGTTCTAGCCGGTGGAATGACAAATATCTTCTCACTCATTTCTTTAGAAACTTCAAACGTAGATTCTAAATCAGCTTGAGCTTTTTCCACTAACTCATCCATAACGGCTTTATAAAGGGAATTCATTCCAGGGTCGTTAAACTGGGATGCTATGGTACCAAAAACCGGCATATCATCTGGATCGGCATGCCACAGGTTGTGATTACGCATATATTGCTTTTTCACATCCCTAAGAGCATCCTGAGCTCCTCGTTTATCAAATTTGTTGATTGCTACCAAATCAGCAAAATCCAACATATCTATTTTTTCCAACTGTGTGGCAGCTCCAAATTCAGGAGTCATCACATATAGAGAAACATCGCTATGTTCTAAAATTTCGGTATCGGACTGTCCAATACCTGAAGTTTCCAAAATAATAAGATCAAACTGAGCTGCTTTTAAAACTTCAATAGCTTCATTCACGTGCTTAGATAGGGCCAAATTGGATTGACGTGTTGCCAAACTACGCATATAGACTCTTGGCGAATTAATGGCATTCATTCTGATTCGGTCTCCCAATAGGGCTCCCCCCGTTTTTCTTTTGGACGGATCTACAGAAATAATACCGATAGTCTTTTCTGGAAAGTCAATAAGGAATCGACGTACTAACTCATCTACCAAACTGGATTTACCAGCACCTCCTGTTCCTGTGATTCCTAAAACAGGTGATTTAGCTGTTTTATTTCTATCGTGAATGATATTTAGTGTATCCTTGGCAACTTCCGGGAAATTCTCAGCCGAAGAAATAACTCTAGCAATGGATTTAACATCTCTGGATTCCAAATGATTTACTTCACCATTTAAATCATTGCCAACGGCAAAATCTGACTTTTCTACCAAATCATTGATCATTCCTTGCAATCCCATCTCCCTACCATCATCAGGGGAGTAAATTCTAGTGATTCCATAAGCCATAAGCTCCTCTATCTCCTCTGGAAGGATAACACCACCGCCACCACCAAAAATTTTGATATGGTCAGCACCTTTCTCCTTTAGTAAATCATACATGTATTTAAAATACTCATTATGCCCACCCTGATAGGAGGTCATTGCAATGGCATTGGCATCTTCTTGTATCGCTGTATTGACAACTTCCTCAACACTTCTGTCGTGACCTAGGTGAATAACCTCAACGCCAGTAGCTTGAATAATACGACGCATGATATTGATAGCTGCATCATGACCATCAAAAAGAGAGGCCGCAGTAACAATTCTAACTTTATTTTTGGGTTTATATGGTGTTATTTGTTCCATTGATAAAAAAACAGTTTTAAAGCGGAACAAATTTAAAGAATATTCAACAAAAGGAAGTATCTACTTTAAATATTCTAAAAAAATAGATTAAAAAAATGGGATATAAAATAAGTTAATTGATATGCTGATTGCTTAACCCGTCCTCCAATAGTTTCTGAAATGCTGGATATGAGTGATTATGACGGATAAAAATTTGTTGGACCGCTCTTATAAATGGTAAAACTTTAAATAAGATTGGACCATTTTCTGAGGATTCCAAAAGTTCCTTCTGCCAGACCAAAAACAGCTCATTGAATAACTCTTTATGCGCCTCATAATTATTTTCAATCTGGAACAGCATACTTCTGGAATAACTCTTAAACAATAACGGCATATTAATGATGCGATTAAAAAAACATTTGGTTTGCTCAGCAATTTCCAATTCACTGTTCATGGTTCTAACTATGAAATCGTTCCTTTTCCTACCTTTAGTAGTCACCAATAGCAAAAAGGCACTAACAATCAAATCATCATGTGGTACTTCACTTCTGTAATAAAAATCAACTCCTATATTAGTATTGATAATCATGACATTTCTTTTTAGCAAATCCTTTAAAAAATGTTGTAACGTAAAAACATCTTTTGGTGTAACCAACAATTGACGTTTGTAGGCCTTATCAGAAATGCTAATTATTTTTAAATGAAAATGAGGTGTCATAACTTTTATCGAATTACTAAATTTAAAAATAAAAAGCGATATAATTAAACATTTATCAAAATACGACCTTGTTTTTATCTATTTTGATAATTATTTAATGTGAAATTGGCACTCCTTCTTAAATTATTACGCCTAGGCACACGGGTAACAAACCAATAATTCGCAATGAAGTTGATTGGCAATTAGTATCTTTACTCTCAAATTTAACCTCAAAATACGAATGAAAACAAAACTTCTAGCCCTTTGCTTAACCTTTACTATTTTTAGTTGTGCCGAATTGCAAGATGTAGTCAACAACCTTCCAGACACCACTCAAACTCCCGGTATAGGAAATTCAGAAATTGCTGCTGGCTTAAGACAAGCCTTAGATAAAGGCATACAAGAACAAGTAAGCAAACTCACTCAAACAGATGGTTTTTATAAAAATGACATGGTCAAAATTTTGCTTCCTGATGAATTGAAAAAAGTTGACAAAACATTAAGAGACATAGGCCTAGGTAATCTAGCTGATGAAGGTTTAAAACTTTTGAATAGAGCTGCTGAAGATGCCGTTAGTGAAGCCACCCCTATATTTGTTGATGCGGTAAAAGGAATCACCTTTAATGACGCTAAAAACATTTTACTAGGATCTGACAATGCCGCCACCCTTTACCTTGAAAATAAAACACAGGTAGCTCTATATGAGAAGTTCCATCCGGTTATCAATAAGTCTTTTTCCAAAGTAGGAGCAGACCAAATTTGGGCTACCTTAATTCAGAAATATAATTCAGTTCCATTTACTGATGACGTAAATCCAGACTTAACCGATTATGTGACTACCGAAGCACTTCAAGGTGTCTACAAAATGATTGCTGTTGAAGAAAAGGACATCAGAAACAATATAGGATCCAGATCCACCGATCTGCTGAGAAAAGTATTTGCTCTACAGGATTAAATCTGAAATCATAGACCACAGAACCGAATAGCGTAAGTTATTCGGTTTTTTTATATAAACCGTCAAACGCGATCTTAGGATCTTTTCCTTCTGTAAAGGTTTGCCAAAACTGCCTTACGGTTCCATCGGGATTATTAGTCCAAGTAATTTGATGATAGCTCTTTCTACCTTCTTGATCCATAAACCCATCTGATTTTAAAATCATTTGATTTCCATTCAAACCGCCTCTTAAATGTAATTGCCCGCCTTGATTATCAATCCATAATTGTTCCCACTGGTCAGTTGAAGCATTATAAAAACTGTAACTACTACCCGTAAAATTACCTTTAGCACTTTTCCAGTTTTCTTGAAGCGCACATCCATCCTGAACTTTAACAATTCTATTTGAACCTGCCTTTGTGCCATCTGTTTTATAAACCTGCCAATTTCCTACCCAAAAATCAAAGGCCAGATGGTTTTCTGCGCAACAACCACAATTTGGTTCTGTTTGAGCAGAAAGCTGCAAACCGATAAAAACAAACACAAGAATAACTAATCTACTCATAATCTATCATTTACAGTTAAAACTATTTAATTACAATTAATAAAAAGCTAATATTAACATAACATTAGACTTGAATTTTTACAACATCTTTGCACTACGCTATCAAGGCGTCACTTCACCATAAAATTTGAATTAGTAAGAGTTAGTTAGTTTAAGGAATCGGGTCAAGTCCTTTGACCCGATTTTTTTATCAACAATTACCAAATTTAACTTGCTGTTTTACAAGTTTTTAAATATATTTAAAATTCTAACGCGTTGTTACAATGAAAAATCTCACAAAAATTAGGACAACCCAATCTCGACTACTTAAACGCTACAAACAACTTATGGAGCAGGCTTATAATTTTCGAGAAACGGATTCAGCTTTGAGTGATATTTCGGAGTATGATGCTATCAAGCTTTTAAATAAAATAAATCGATTAAAATACCTTCACATCGATGAAGTTACAAGCATACCTCCCCCCTTGAATAATTAATATAATTTTAACCTTTTAAATACGTCTAACACACTTTAATTAACGTAATTACATATAAAATTTAATCCTTTATATGAAATCACATTTTTGTAGAGTTGGCCGAAGAACAGTAAGCCCTCTAAGCAATAACAATTTAGACGAATTGAAAAAAAATCACGACAATATGGTGGAGCAAGCATATAGTACTATGCATACCGATTCTAGCCTAAGTGATTTACTTTTTCATGAAGCGTCAAAAATTAAGAAGAAAATTTTGAGCCTTAAGAATGACCTTAATGCTTCAAATCTAGATGCAGCGTTTTAAAGTATTTAAACGCATATTGCAATCTAGATCCGTACCAGGAAAAAAATTCGCCATCAGCAAGGACTATTTGGGCATTGGGGAAATTTTTTCTTAATAAGTTTTTATGCTCTATATTGAAGGGGTAAGGCTCCGAAGAGAGTAGTACCAAATTAACCTCGTCATACACTTCATTCAACACCACCTCTGGATATCTATCCAATGATTTGAAATAATTTTCAAAATGATTTAGCTGCAACATGGCATCTATAAAAGTTTGGTTAGCTGCAACCATCCAAGGATCTTTCCAAATAAAATAAGCAACCTTTTTTGAGGGCTTCACATCCACCCAATTAGTAAATTTTTGATACTCATTTGTAATTTTTGAAATAAGATCTTGCGCCATTGTCTGAACTTGAAAGACATCTTGATACATCTCTATTAATTCAAACACATCCTCCAAATTGAATATATCACTTAAATGTACTGGAGCAATTTGTACCAGTTCCTGAATCATTTCAAGTGTATTCTCTTCTTTGTTACACAAAATTATATCTGGCTGAAGGGACTTTATTTTTTCAAAATCCACTTGTTTAGTTCCTCCCACAACAGCCACTTCCTTTCTTATGTGCCCCGGGTGTACACAAAATTTTGTAACACCAACCAATTGACTTTCTAGTCCCAAGTCACAAATAAGCTCTGTAATACTTGGCACTAAGGATATGATTCTAGTTGGAGATTTGGAAAAGTATAGTTTTCTATTTAGTTGGTCTCTAAACTCCATTATAGATTTTCCAGAAAAGACTTCATTTGCCTTTGTAATTCTTGCGCTTTTTGACCCGCAACTTCTGCAAAATCCGCTTTATTGGAAGCATATATAATTCCTCTGGATGAATTGACCAACAAGCCGCAGTCTTTGTTCATTCCATATTTACAAACATCTTCCAAACTTCCACCTTGGGCACCAACTCCTGGCACCAATAAAAAGCTTTCTGGAACAATTTGCCTGATCTCCTTTAGATATTCTGCTTTGGTTGCTCCCACTACATACATCAAATTTTGAGCATTCTCATAAGATTTAGACGTTTCCAAAACATGTTTATAAAGCTCTGTACCATCAATTTTTTTAGTCTGAAAGTCGAATGCTCCTTCGTTGGAAGTCAAGGCTAACAAAATGGTGTGTTTATCTGCAAAGGATAAAAAAGGCTCAACAGAATCTTTCCCCATATAAGGTGCTATTGTCACACTATCAAATCCTAAGTCTTCAAAAAAGGCTTTAGCATACATCTTACTTGTGTTTCCAATATCTCCTCTTTTAGCATCAGCTATCGTAAAAACCTCTGGATACTTATCATTGATATAGTCTATGGTCTTTTTCAAAGATTGCCACCCTTTGATTCCATAGGATTCAAAAAAAGCAATATTAGGCTTATAAGCCACAGCCAAATGATGGGTTGCATCAATAATAGCCTTATTAAATGAGAAAATGGGATCTTCCTCCTTCAATAAAAATTCTGGGATTTTGTTTAAATCGACATCCAATCCAACACATAGAAAGGATTTCTTTTTTTTGATTTGCTCAATGAGTTGTTGCGTAGTCATAATCAGTTATAAAAAAAGCCCCGTTAGAGGCTTTTCATTAAATAGTTTCATCACTTGCTTTCAATTTCTGAGTGTTTTCAGCAAGCATTAATTCATCTATAATTTTTTGAATGTCGCCATTCATAATATTTTGTAAGTCGTATAAAGTCAAACCAATTCTGTGATCTGTTACTCGTCCTTGAGGGTAGTTATAAGTTCTAATTTTAGCACTTCTATCACCAGAACTTACCATACTTCCTCTTTTGGCTGCTTCTTCCTCCTGCTTCTTAGCCAATTCCATATCATACAATCTGGAACGTAATACACGGAAGGCCTTCTCTTTGTTTTTGTGCTGCGATTTTTGATCTTGACATTGTGCTACCAACCCAGTTGGAATGTGAGTCAATCTTACCGCTGAATAAGTGGTATTTACCGATTGTCCACCAGGACCAGACGAACAGAAATAATCAATTCGCACATCCTTTGGATCAATTTCCACATCAAACTCTTCTGCCTCAGGAAAAACCATACATGTAGCTGCACTGGTATGAACCCTTCCCTGAGTTTCTGTTTGAGGAACACGTTGTACACGGTGCACACCTGCCTCAAATTTTAAAGTGCCATAGACATCCTCACCGTTTACTTCAAACTGAATTTCTTTGAATCCACCATTGGTTCCTTCACTAAAATCCACGGTACTTACTGACCAACCTTTGCTTTCACAATATTTGGTATACATTCTGAACAAATCACCTGCAAAAATACTTGCTTCATCACCTCCGGTTCCTGCACGTAACTCAACCACCGCATTTTTAGAATCTTCAGGGTCTTTTGGAATTAAAAGAAACCTAATTTCATCTTCCAGAACTGGAATCTGTTCCTTGGCTTCATCATATTGCATTTTGGCCATTTCAACCATTTCAGCATCACTACCATCAGAAATAATTTCTTCAGCTTCTTCCAATCTATCTAAAACCTGCTTGTACTCATCACGCTTGTCAACTAGTACTTTCAGGTCTTTATACTCTTTATTTAACTCAACATAACGTTTTTGATCTGCAATAATATCAGGCTGAATGATTAAATCACTCACCTCATCAAAACGCTGTTTAACTATGTTTAATTTATCTAACATACAGATACCTCGAATTAGGCTGCGAAATTACGAAAAAATAGTTTAAGCCAAATGTTCGTATTTAGGAGTTGTCATTATTTTTTATATTCGCCTAAAACCAATTATTTAACACCTATTGAAACTCCTTAGACTACTATTATTTTGCCCCTTCCTCATCCTTGCACAAACACCAAACACCTCTTACCTGACTCCTGAAATTCAGTTAGGAAAAACTCTGGAGGCCAATGATGGTTTTCCCAATACCCAGCTCCAAAAAAGCTTTTTTTTAAGCTGGGGAAATTATAATAATCACAGGGATCAAGAATGGGTTTACAGACTCAACCAACCAAAAACAGGAGTTACTTTAGGTCTCATTGACTTTGGAAATAGCGAAGCTATTGGCACGGGTTTATCTGCTATGACTTTCATTGACTTTTCATTGAACAAATCCAAAAAACTAAGATTAAAGATGGGCTTAGGCGCATCCTATTTTAACAAACAATATGACAGCATCCACAACCCAATGAATAGAGCTATAAGCACCAATTTTACCTGGTCTTTCAATTCCTTTCTCTACTATCACATACATCAATCTGAAAATATAGACTATAACTTAGGCCTAGGATATTACCACCATTCTAACGGGCACACCAAACTGCCCAACCAAGGCTTAAATTCCCTATTAGTGAGTTTCTCTGGAGATATTAGATGGCAACACATAAACCAAACCGAGGAACCAATAACTAATGATTTTAAGAGAAATAGCTATAGATACTTTTCGAGTGCCTTTGGTCTGGGTTGGAACACCTTATCAAATAAATTCAATTCCACCAAAAATGTTTACAACCTGACTCTTTCTTATGGTAAGGTGATCAATAGAACCTTCAAGTTTGGTTTTGGAGCTTATTATAGATTCTATGAACATTATTATGACTATATTAAAAATGAAGAAACACTAATATTAGAGGAATATCCACAATTTAAAGACAATCCTTATGGATATGCTACTAATATTGGTCTATTAGGAAAAGGTGAATTACTTCTGAATCATTTTGGCTTAGAATTTCAAATTGGATTAAATATTTACAAACCTTTTTACTCGATTGATTGGAAACTAAACCAAGGTTATACTTATGAAAGACCTACAGAAAATGGACCTATAACCGTTGAAGTTCTGGGTGAACTCGACTGGTATTATGAAGTAAAACGAACGATCTCCAGTAAAATGGGAATCAATTATTACTTCATTGGAACTGATAAAACACCCAAACACAATTTTTTTATTGGTGCCCACATCAATGCTAATTTAGGTCAAGCAGATTTCACTGAATTTTCAGCTGGATATGTTTACAGTTTTCATTTTAGAAAATAAAACTTTTATCTAGTCGTTTTTAATACATGAATCAATTGGGAGCCATACTACTTTTCTATAAACCCTATGTTTTATGGTCTTTCGCCATTAATACTTTATTACTGGCCTACAATCCGGATATCATCCCTCTCATTTTCACTAAATTCTTTCTTGTTCTTTTGTTGTGGTTCATCATTAAGGAATCCCATGCCAGAAAAAAACTCGTTTTTTACAAAAACTTAGGCATAGGCACTTTCAAATTATTCTCCACTTTATTTTTCATAGACATTTTCGTTTCCTTAACTTTCATCTTGACTTTAAAAGTATTTATATGATTCTGGAAGTTGATAATGTTGAATTATCATTTAACAAAAAAACCATTCTTAACAGCGTCTATTTTAAGGCAGAACAAGGGAAAATTACTAGTTTGATTGGTAAAAACGGCTCTGGTAAAAGTTGCTTGCTTGAAATCATTTTTGGTTCGTTACAACCTAAATACAAACTAATAAGAATAAACAAAAAACCCTTTTTAAAGCCTTTACACTTATACAAGAATAAAGTTGGCTTTCTACCCCAACACCAAATTAGCCCAAGTAGGTTAAAAATTAAATCAATTTTCAAGTTGTTTGGAGTTTCACTAAACCAATTTATGATTGACTTTGAGAGCTTTAATAAATACAGAAACTCAAGAATCAATGAGCTTTCAAGTGGCGAGATTAGAATTCTTGAAACGTATGTGATTTTAAAAAGCCCGATGGATATTATTTTGCTGGACGAACCCTTTTCTTATCTAGCCCCCATAGCCGTTATTAAATTAAAGGAATTAATAAAAGAAGAAAAGGAGAAAAAAATCATCATTCTCACTGACCACCAATACCGAGAGGTCTTAGATATTTCAGACACCTGTTACTTTTTAAGTCAAGGAGGAACAAAATTGATTTCTTCTGAAAAGGATCTACAAAACCAAAATTATATATCATAAAAAAAGCGCTTCGTTATCGAAGCGCTTTTCATTTGAATTAGCCTTGGCTTAACCACATTTGGAGGACCCACAATCTGTACAGGTCAAACATCCTTCTTGGTAAACCAATTTATCTGAATTACAATTACTACATCTTCCTTTGGCTTGTGTACCATCTTCCACAAAACGCTTCAAAGCTCTTACAACACCATTTTTCCACGTATTAATTGACTCGTTATCCAATTGCAAACTATTAATCAAGTCTACAATCTTGTCAATTGGCATACCGTGTCTCAAGGTACTTGAAATCAGTTTTGCATAGTTCCAAAACTCAGGATTAAATTTATGGCTTAGGCCTTCAATGGTAGTTTTGTAACCTCTCTTATTCTTGTATTGGAAATCGTAACGAGAAGTTCCATCTTCATTTCTATTTTTGATGATTAATCCATCGGTAGCCCAACGAGGAATCAGGATGCCATCTTCATCATCAGCTAGCCCGGTGAAAATTTCATATGGCTTACCATCAATCAAACCAATAAATGCAATCCACTTTTCCTTATTGTTTTGGAATCTTACCACATCAGCTTCTAAAACCTGTGGACGTTTCGTTGGGAAAGCAGTCAATGTTTCTTGATCTTCTTCCTTTTTCTCTTCATTAGTAATCAAAACTCCAGAACGAGATCCATCACGATAAACAGTCACACCTTTACAACCAACTTCCCATGCTTTTAGATACAAATCTCCTACCAAGTCCTCTGAAACATCATTTGGTAAATTAATGGTCACACTAATGGAGTGATCTACCCATTTTTGCACCGCTCCTTGCATGCTCACCTTACTTAACCAATCCACATCATTTGAGGTAGCCTTATAATAAGGAGATTTCTTCACTAAAGCATCTAATTCTGACTGTGTATAATTTTTATCGGTATCAATACCGTTAACTCTCATCCACTCCTTGAACCTGTGATGGAAAACCACGTACTCTTCCCAAGAATCACCTACTTCATCAACAAAATCAACTCGAACACCTTTGTCGTTAGGGTTCACTTTACGACGACGTTTATAAACAGGAAGAAAAACAGGCTCGATTCCAGAAGATGTTTGAGTCATTAAACTTGTTGTTCCCGTAGGAGCAATCGTTAACAACGCAATATTTCTACGACCATATTCCATCATTTCATAATAAAGCTTTTCATCAGCTTCCTTCAATCTTAAGATGAATGGGTTATCTTTTTCACGTTCGGCATCAAAAATTGAAAAAGCACCACGCTCTTTAGCTGTATAAACAGACCCACGATATGCTGCTATAGCCAAAGTTTTATGGACTTCAACAGAAAAAGCATTTCCTTCCTCAGACCCGTATCTGATACCTAAAGCCGCCAACATATCGCCTTCAGCCGTAATCCCTATTCCAGTTCTTCTTCCCTCATAGGCCTTTTGACGAATGTTCAACCAAAGGTTTTTCTCCACAGATTTAATTTCCTCATTCTCAGGATCGGCATCAATTTTAGCTAAAATAGCATCTATTTTCTCCAATTCCAGATCAATAATATCATCCATCATTCTTTGAGCAAATCCTACATGCTTTTTGAACAATTCAAAATTGAATTTAGCTTTATCTGTAAACGGGTTTTCTACATAAGATAACAAATTGATAGCCAATAAACGGCAAGAATCATAAGGACACAATGGAATTTCACCACAAGGATTTGTGGAAACCGTTTTATAACCTAAATCAGCATAGCAATCGGGCACAGACTCTTTGGCAATGGTATCCCAAAACAAAATACCAGGTTCTGCAGATCTCCATGCATTATGCACTATCTTTTTCCAAATACCATTGGCGTCAATCGTTTTTGAAAATTGAGGTGATTCACTGAAAATTGGATATTTTTGCGTGTATTCGCTACCATTTTTAACCGCTTTCATAAAATCATCATCGATACGCACAGACACATTGGCTCCTGTGACTTTCCCTTGCTCTAATTTGGCATCAATAAAATCTTCTGAATCTGGATGGTTAATAGATATAGATAACATCAATGCGCCTCGACGTCCATCTTGGGCCACTTCTCTGGTAGAATTGGAATAACGCTCCATAAAAGGAACAATCCCCGTTGAAGTCAACGCAGAATTCTTCACATGACTCCCCTTTGGTCTAATATGAGACAAATCATGCCCTACACCACCGCGACGCTTCATCAATTGAACCTGTTCTTGGTCAATTTTCATAATCCCACCATAAGAATCAGAATCTCCATTATTGCCTATCACAAAACAGTTGGATAATGATGCAATTTGGTATGGATTACCAATACCCGCCATAGGGCTTCCTTGAGGAACGATATACTTAAATTCCTTAATCAAATCAAACACCTCATCTTCCGTCAATGGATTGGGATATTTTGCCTCAACTCTTGCAAGTTCTTTTGCAATTCTGCGATGCATATCATCTGGGGTTAATTCATAAATATGCCCTTCAGAATCTTTGAGAGCATACTTATTCACCCAAACCCTTGCAGCTAAATCATCTCCTTTAAAATATTTGAGGGATGCTTCAAATGCTTCTTCTGGTGTATAAGTCTTCTTAGACACGCCAACTGTATCTGTCTTCATTTAGTAATAGTTTGTTTGGATTAATATGAGTATTGAACAAATCGAATTTCGATATGTGAACTTACTAAAAATTTAAAACACAACACATGATAAATATCAGAAAGTTATCAAGATAAATGTGTTAATTTATTAATTATCAATAAGTTATTTATTTATCAACATAAAAAAGTTGACAAATTTTTATTTTTTGTTTAAAATTAATTTGGATGTTTTTTTTGGAAATACGAACTAAAAATCTACTACTACTCCTAGTCCTAAAATTTGTTTCCACTGAATTCTAGCTCCTTTCTCCACCAAATCCCCATCCTCAGCTTCTTCAAGGATTTTAATATCATCATCATACTTGAGGTGTGATGCCAAAGTGGCCCGTACGTAGTTATTCACTTTACAATCTAGACTAACCTGCCAATCTACATCTACATTTCCAAAGTTATTGATGTAATCTGTATAAAGGCTAATCCCATTCTTGAGATAGATATTGTAGAAAATCTGTGATTCATAAGCGCTTGTAAACAAAATCCCTAATTCACGCCTCACTTTTTGACCTCTTCGGATTAGGTTACCCTCTTCATCGTAAACAGCTGGATCAACACCAAAAGACCCCAAATTTGCCAAACGCTCATCTAAAACGAAGGTTGACTTGAGGGTTAAGGGTGAAAAATACATTGAAAACTTTTCTATATTCTTGCCATATTCCATACCGCCCCCAAGGAATAAATAACCTGGAGCCATAAATCTAGAAATAGCATTTTCGGTATCTGGATAATTATAACCATTGGAAAACTGGGACTTAAAATTGAATCGTGCAGAGAAATACCAATTACTTAAGGTATCCCTTCGATACCCTAAGTTTGACGTGATATCCATTAAATCATCAGTCTTTCTTAACGTTTGCTCCTCCTGCTTATTAACACCATATCGTGCTGTTGCTACGTTAACCCATGTTAAGTTCTTCGTCTCATACTTCAGTGAGCTTTCAAACCCTAGCAACCCAGAAATAGAGTTGGTACCCCCTGCATTCCAATTCACAAATGCCACTTGAGTTATATCAACACCAGCCTTGTTTTTAAGTGTCCAAAGTGGCTCATCAGTCTTCAGCTTTTCTTTTTCAAAAAAAAGGGAGTCCGGTTGCCCCACCATATTTTTCGAACAAAGAACAACCAAAAGGAGAATAAGTCCTTTAACAAATTTCTGCATTCAATCAATAATTAAATTCTCCAAATTCACTTTTGATAGTTAATTTTTTGACTTCAGAAGCCTCCACTCTACCAATGATTTGAGCATTAACGTTAAATGATTTTGAAATTGCTATAATATCATCTGCAATCTCTGGCTTCACATACAATTCCATTCTGTGCCCACAGTTAAATACTTGGTACATTTCTTTCCAGTCGGTATTAGACTGCTCCTGTATCAATTTAAACAACGGCGGAACCGGAAACATATTATCTTTTACAATATGAAGATTCTCAACGAAATGAAGTATTTTAGTTTGAGCTCCACCACTACAATGCACCATTCCATGCAGAGATTCTTTATCGTATTTAGAAAGAATAGCTTTTATTATTGGAGCATAAGTTCTGGTAGGCGACAAAACCAATTTACCTGCATCGATTGGCGAACTTTCGACAGCATCGGTCAATTTCACACCTCCAGAATATATCAACTCTTCCGGAACAGAAGGATCAAAACTTTCAGGGTACTTCTTCATTAAATAATTATGAAACACATCATGACGCGCAGATGTCAACCCATTACTACCCATACCACCATTATATCCTTTTTCATAAGTAGCTTGACCGAATGATTCCAGCCCCACAATCACATCGCCTTCATTAATATTTGAATTATCTATAACAGCATTTCTTTTTATTCGAGCAGTTACTGTTGAATCCACAATAATCGTCCTAACTAAATCCCCTACATCAGCAGTTTCTCCACCCGTAGAATGTATGGTTACTCCAAACTCCTTCAACTCAGAAATAAGTTCCTCTGTACCATTTATTATGGCAGATATCACTTCTCCAGGAATCAAATTTTTGTTTCTCCCTATCGTTGAGGAGAGCATAATGTTATCAGTAGCCCCAACACATAGAAGGTCATCCACGTTCATTATTAAAGCATCTTGAGCAATTCCTTTCCAAACGGACAAATCCCCAGTCTCCTTCCAATACATATAAGCCAAAGAGCTCTTAGTTCCAGCACCATCTGCATGCATAACCAAACAATAATCATCATCATTGGTTAAATAATCTGGAACAATTTTACAGAAAGCCTTAGGAAACAATCCTTTATCAATATTTTTAATGGCATTGTGAACATCCTCCTTTGAAGCCGAAACACCTCTCTGAGAATATCTTTTGCTTACTTCTTCACTCATAAGTTTGGTTTGAAATGCAAAAGTAATAATTGTAATTTATTTAACGCTGAAGAATCGTTTTGGAATTTTTTCAAAATGATAGAATCTGAAACCAAAATAGAATTGGATCCTAATCCCTCTTCCCTCTCAAGAATAAAAATAAAAAAAAGATCTATCGCCCATAATAGCAACAGATCCTCGTCTCTTAAATTTGGAACATAAGAATATTATTTTCCTTGCATTTGTTCCAAGTGAATTTCGTCTAAATTTGATTTCGCAACTTTCTTATCAACTGACCTCTGAGAAAAAATCAAGGTTGCAGCCATAAGCATAAGAACACTTACAATAAGCCTTTTCATGTTAAAATTAAGAATTGATTAATAGCAGTACTAAAGTACAAATAAATATCCTATGATATTTGTCATACTTTCCCTTTTCGTTAATCGCACATGAAATTAAGATGAAATGCAACGCTCAAAAAAAACCCGTAAAAAATACGGGTTTATAACATTAAAAAAACACCAAAGCTTATTTGGTAAATAGTAGTTCTCTATACTTGGTAAGAGGCCAAAGCTCATCATCAACTTCAAGCTCCAATTTATCACAATGGTATCTTATCTCCGTTAAGTAAGGCTTAACATTTTCGCAATAACCATGGGCCTTTTTATCAAGATCACTCAATTGATTCAACGTTTTTCGTTCCTCAATCATTTTAGTGACATTGGAATTGATTGCTGCGATATGTGATGATATATCTTCAATAAGACTTAATTGCTCGTTCGCTAATTTTTTATAATCCTTTCCATATATCTCCTTTAGTCCTCTCACGTTTTCTATAAGCAAATTTTGATATCTAACTGCCGTGGGGACCACATGATTTCTTGCAATATCACCCAGCACTCTACTTTCTATTTGAAGTCTCATGATATATTCTTCAACTTCAATCTCATACCTTGCCTTAGACTCCACTTCATTCATGACACCAAGATCTTTAAACAACTTGATGGCTTCCTTGGAAATCTTAACCTTTAAGGCTTCGGGAGTTGTCTTATTATTGCTTAAACCACGTTTGTGCGCTTCCTTTTCCCAAGCTTCACTGTACCCATTACCCTCAAACAAAATGTTACGGGATTTTTTGATATACTCTCTTAATATATTAAATATCGCCTCATCCTTTTTTAGGTTTTTCTTAGCGATAAGCTTATCAACTTCCCCTTTAAAATCGATTAATTGTCTGGCAACAATCGTATTTAAAACAGTCATCGGACTGGCACAATTTGATTTTGAACCTACAGCTCTGAACTCAAATTTATTCCCTGTAAATGCGAAAGGGGAAGTCCGATTCCTATCTGTATTATCTAATAAAATTTCAGGAATCTTTCCAACAACATTCAATTTAAGATCTGTTTTTTCCTCCGGTGAAAGTTTTCCAGAAGTAACATTCTCCAATTCATCCAACACCTTAGTCAATTGCTCACCTATAAAAACAGAAATAATGGCAGGAGGCGCTTCATTGGCCCCCAAACGATGGTCATTGCTGGCCGAGGCTATAGAAGCCCTAAGCAACTCTTCATAATCATAGACCGCCTTTATGGTATTTATAAAGAAGGCGAGAAATTGCAAGTTACTCATTGGTGTTTTACCTGGACCAAGCAAATTAACTCCAGTATCTGTACTTAAACTCCAATTGTTATGCTTTCCTGAACCATTAACTCCTGCAAACGGCTTTTCGTGAAGCAAAACTTTAAAATTATGACGCTCTGCCACTTTCTCCATGACATCCATTAAAAGGGAATTATGATCGACAGCCAAATTAGCTTCTTCATAAATTGGAGCCAATTCAAATTGGTTAGGTGCCACTTCATTATGCCTGGTCTTTACCGGGATACCCAACAACATACACTGATGCTCTAAATCACGCATATAAGCCATCGCTCTATTGGGAATAGTACCAAAATAATGATCATCTAATTGCTGCCCTTTTGCAGCAGAATGCCCTAACAAGGTTCTTCCGGTTTGCACTATATCTGGTCTGGATGCTGCCAAACCACTATCAATAAGAAAATACTCCTGCTCCCAACCTAGGGAAGCATTTACTTTCTTTACATTTTTATCAAAATATTTACAAACCTCTACCGCAGCATTATCCACAGCTTGAAGTGCTCTTAAAAGCGGGGTTTTATAATCTAAAGCTTCACCTGTGTATGCTACAAATACGGTAGGTATACAAAGCGTTGTTCCATAAATAAAAGCGGGAGAAGTAGGATCCCAAGCAGTATAACCTCTCGCCTCAAAAGTGTTTCTTATACCTCCATTTGGAAAACTAGAAGCATCAGGTTCTTGTTGAACCAACTGTCCGCCACCAAATTTCTCTATTGCCTGCCCCCCGCCTATTGGCTCAAAAAAGGCATCATGCTTCTCTGCTGTAGATCCCGTCAACGGTTGAAACCAATGGGTGTAATGCGTTGCTCCCTTTGATATTGCCCATTCCTTCATTCCTGTAGCAATATGCTCTGATACTACCCTATCAATTTTAGCCCCCTTCCTAATAGCGTCCATAACACTAGTATAAGCCTCTTTAGTCAGATACTGAAGCATGGAGTGCTCGTTAAATACGTGGTTACCAAAAATTGAAGACCTACGCTCATCTTCAGAGACACTTAATGGTCTTTTATTAATAGCTTCTTTTAAAGCATGAAATCTTAAAGTTGACATATAGAAAAATTATAATTCTGATTACAATATTAAAAGCTAAGAAATTACGAAAAAAACAGATTAAGACATAATTATTAACAAATATTCACCCGAAGCCTATCAAAATTAAAATTTATCAAACATACCCCCATCTTTCATAGGGCACACTAAAAAGAAATGTAAAATTTATCAAAAACCACCCTTCATAAATAGCAGATAAGTTAAAATAACATATATTTGCCCCATTATTGAATTATCAAAAATTAATTTAAAAAATGGCAAAATCTAAACTTGAGTATATTTGGTTAGATGGTTACTATCCAACTCAAAACATGAGAAGTAAAACCAAAGTTGAAGATGACTTTAGCGGGAAGTTGGAAGACTGCCCAATTTGGTCATTTGATGGAAGTTCTACTAAACAAGCAGAAGGCGGGTCATCTGACTGTCTTTTAAAACCGGTTGCAATTTATCCAGATCCTGCAAGAAGAAATGGATACTTAGTAATGACAGAAGTTTTAAACGCTGACGGAACTCCTCACGAATCAAATGGAAGAGCTACTATTGACGATGATGATAATGATTTTTGGTTCGGTTTTGAACAGGAATACTTCATCATGGATAAGAAAACACAATTGCCATTAGGATTTCCAGTAGGTGGATATCCAGGACCACAGGGATTATATTATTGCTCTGTAGGGGGGTTAAACACCCACGGAAGAGCCTTTGTTGAAGAACATGCTGATTTATGTATAGATGCTGGATTAAACTTCGAGGGAATTAACCAAGAAGTTGCTTCAGGACAATGGGAATTCCAATTGTTTGCGAAAGGAGCTAAGAAAGCAGGAGATGAAATTTGGATTGCCCGTTACTTACTTGACCGCTTAACTGAAAAATACGGGTATTATATTGAATACCATCCAAAACCTGTTAAAGGAGACTGGAATGGTTCTGGAATGCACGCGAACTTCTCTAATTCAGTATTGAGAACATGTGGAGACAAAGAAACCTACATGAAAATTTGCGAAGCTTTCAGACCAGTAACTAAAGAACATATTGAAGTTTATGGTGAGTTTAACGACCAACGTTTAACTGGAAAACACGAAACCGCTTCAATTAACGATTTCAGTTATGGCGTATCAGATAGAGGAGCTTCTATAAGAATTCCTATTATCACTGTAGAAAAAGGATGGAAAGGATGGTTAGAAGACCGTCGTCCAGCTTCTAATGGTGATCCTTATAAAATTGCAGGTAGAATTGTTAAAACAGTTAAATCTGCTATTTTAGACTAGACTGCCTCATTAATTTGTTCATAATAAAAAAGCTTACGGTATCGTAAGCTTTTTTTATTTTAAATACTTCTACAAACAAACTTATTTTATAGCCATATAAACAAATAAAATGTAGGCTCCTAATAGAACAAAACCCTTATACCTATAAATTTCAAATCGACGCGGGATATATACCATAGGTAATAGTACAGCAGCAATTCCTATCATCCAAAAGATATTAGTGGATAGAATTTCAGGAGTTGCAGGATTAACTTGAATTGGTTTAATGATAGCTGTTAGCCCCAAAACAGAACAAATATTAAAAATATTGGACCCTATCAAATTACCAAGTGATATAGCCTTTTCCTTTTTCAATGCCGCAATCACCGATGCCGCTAGTTCTGGAACACTCGTACCAATAGCAATCACCGTAACTGAAATAGCATATTCAGAGACCCCTAGCGCTAAGGCCAATTCCTTGGCTCCAAAAACCAACCATTCACTACCAAAATATAATGCCAAAGCACCTATCAACAACCACATAAATATTTTAAAGCCAGACACTTCTTTTAAAGCATCGTCTACTTCTTCCAAATTAATTGTCAAAGTCTTTCGGGAATCCCTTATCAGAATGATTAAAAATAGGATCAAAACAGCCATAAAAAATACTCCCTCCCATTTGCTCAATAACTGATCGTTTTTTAGAAAAACATAAAGCAACAGAGACATTATCATCATCATGGGCCAATTTAATTTGAAAAAACTGCGATCTACTATCAAGGGCGAAATTATCGCTGTCACTCCTAAAACTAACCCAATATTGGCTATATTAGAACCTATAACATTCCCCAAAGAAATATCTGAAGATCCATCCAAGGCTGCCTGAAGACTCACCAACAATTCTGGCGCTGAAGTTGCAAACGACACAACAGTCATCCCGATGACCAGTTTAGACAATTTCAGCTTAAAAGATAGTGCGACTGACGACCTTACCAAAAATTCTCCTCCAACAACTAAAAGTAAAAGCCCTAAAAGCACCCAGACAAAACTCATATTACATTTTTGTGCGAAGATAGACAACAGGAATTTCTTTTCACAATGGAACCAGAAAAAGGTAGAATTGAGTACTTTTTAAAATCATATTAATATTCTTTCACAGTATTTAACAATTAAGGTCATTTTCGACCTAAAGTCATGTTAAACTTTTACAGAAATCAAACTTCCGTTGTAATTTTGAATAAGAAATTTAAATAAGATTACAATATACTACATGACCATGTAGTTGTTTTCATAAATAGTTAGTTAGTTAAGAGTTAAAAACGTGCCGATGGCACGTTTTTTTTTACTCTTTCTTGAAAAAACTAAAAAAATAGTTAAAAAACTACAATTTTAGTTGTATAACTATTTTTTTAGTTATATGTTTGAATCAGAACAGTCAAATTTTAGATCGTTATGCAAAAGCTCACAAACAAAGAGGAAGAAATCATGCACATTTTATGGAGGCTTGAAAAAGCCTTTGTAAAGGATGTTTTAGCTGAAATTCATGACGACAAGCCACACTACAACACCCTTTCCACTATAATTAGAAACTTAGAAGATAAGGGTTATGTAACCTATAATGCCTATGGGAAGACTCACCAATACTACCCTATCGTTTCTAAAGAGGATTACAAAAAGAAATTCATGAACACGGCCATTGAAAGCTTTTTCAATAATTCTTATAAAAATGTCGTATCCTTTTTTGCCAAAGAAGAGAAAATAAGTGTAGAGGAGCTTAAGGAAATAATCGATTTAATCGAAAATAAGAAATGATATGGAATATTTCATTAAGGCTTCGAGCATTTTAACCATTTTCTATTTGGTTTATTTCTTATTCCTAAAACAGGAAACTTTCTTCCAAAGCAATCGGTTATTTTTGCTGACTGGGATTATATGTGCAATCATTTTACCTAATATTCTCATTCCTATTTATGTTGAAATAGAGCCTCAAACAATAAATTCAGACTTACCACAAGGCGTTTTGATTGAACCTACTGAAATCACCTCAAAGTTCGATTGGCTTATTCTTATTCCTTATACCTATTTCACTATTACCATCGTTTTATTGGGTAAATTTTTAATAGAGATTACCTCAATTTTTGGTCTTATAAAACGGGGGGATGTAAGAGATTCTGAAGATTTCAAAATGGTAGAGACCATTGATCCCATTTCACCCTTCTCCTTTTTTAAATGGATTTTTTACCATCCAAAACAATTTCACCTTAGTGAACTCAAGTTAATCATAAACCACGAAAAGGCTCACGCAAAACAATACCACTCCCTAGATGTCCTATTTATGGAACTGACATGTATTATATTCTGGTTTAATCCTATTTCATGGATTTACAAAAAATCGCTAAAACAAAATTTGGAGTTTATAGCTGATAAGGAAACGCAAAAATCATCTCAATGTCAAAAAACCTATCAAAGGTTACTTTTAAAAACAAGTCTCAAAAATCATCACATGGCCCTGGCCAACCCTTTTTATAATTCATTAATCAAAAAACGAATAGTTATGTTACAAAAATCAAAGTCAAGTAAAATTAAGGCATGGAAATACATCCTTATTCTTCCCCTTTTAGCAGGGTTTCTTATGAGCTTTAATACCAAGGAGGTGTTTCTAACCAAGAAGACAGAACCTACTAGTACCAATCAAATAACAGTGAGGGCTTCATGAACCACTCAAGAATTGAATAAGATAGAGGGTATGTTCACCAACAAGAATTTACAATTTAAATTTACAGATCTTACAAGAAATTCAAATCAGCTTATTGAAACGATTTCTATCAGCACAAAAAAGTTTAATGATTCAAAATTTACCAAACGCCTAACTATTAACAAACAAGATAATGCAGAAGGGATTGCTTCCTTTAATATTTCAAAACAGGGTGATGGCGATGACATTTTATTTCAATTAGCAGACAATAAACGTTTTCCCCAATCGAATCCAACTGTGCTTTTGGGAGAAAGAACCATAGGAATGTTAAAAGAAGTGGAAAAAGAGGAAAAGATGTTAGGAGACTCTCCACTTTACATTGTTAATGGAAAACCTTTAAAAACATACCAAATTCCCTCCAAACAATTTACTGTAGACAGCTCCATCACACTTATGCCAAAAAAAGAAGCTATTAAAACCTACGGTAATCAAGCGAAGGATGGTGCAATCATTTTTAATGGAAAGGTTTCCTTTGACCAAAGTAAAACCATCACAGAAATAATTATTAATAAGGATTTCACGGAAGCAGACTTGGTCAAGGTCAAGAATGATTTCAAAAAGGAAGGTATTGAAATTAAATTCAAAGGAATTAAGCGTAACGAACCAGGTTAAATAATAGCAATTAAAATAACGGCCAAGGGAACCAATTTAAGCGCCAATTATCAAATATCAACAAGTACTCCCATAAACCCAATCGTTATTCAATACAATTCAGATGGCAACAAAATATCAATCGGTAATTGGAAACAAAAAGAAAAGGGAGAACCTATATATGTTATAAGAAAGCCTCAGGATGACACGGTAGAAATCAAGGTTGATGGAATTAGAGAAAGCGATATGATCTTTATAGATGAAGATGGAGAAAAACAAACAGTCAAAGTTGCGGGTACAACTAAATTTCGAAAAAAAGATTCACAAGAAATAATTGAAATCAAAACCGATAAAGATGGAAAAGTGTCAAAGAATGTTTGGGTTACCAAATCTGAAGATCAACCTATGATTTGGACCTCTGATGAAGATGTAAAGATTGAAATTGACTCAGAAAAATCTGGTGATTTTTTCTTCGCTAGTCCATCAAATGCAAATCCGCTTTACTTAATCAACGGAAAGGAAGTCTCGAAAGAGGATGTCTCGAAAATGGATAAGGAGAAAATTGAATCTATTGATGTACTCAAAGGCGAAAAAGCCATAGAAACATACGGTGATAAGGCCAAAGATGGTGTCATAAGCATTAAAACGAAGTAAAGAAAATAAAATTCATTTATTTAAAACCAGCTAAATTTAGCTGGTTTTTTGCTTTCAATGCGATTCTTTCTCTTTCCTAAACAACTACTGTTTTCTTCACATAGAAAGATGAAGTACACCCAAAACCATTCAAAATGTGTCCATTTTTAGAACATAGAACCAAAAAACCATCAAAAATCACCTAGAAAAGTTACAAAACAAAACTTAAAGAACGAATTTAAACTATATTTTGAAATCATCTTCAAGAGATTAAAGTTTCATTTTGAAATAAAAAACACCTAAAACACTTTTAAATCAGAAATCAATTTCATCAATTTCAAGCAAAACATTTGGAGAAAATTATTCGGTCATTGTATATTGAAAAAACAATTAAACTATTAACTTTTAAAACCTCAAAATTATGATCGCTATTGCTTTGTATCTCATTGACCTTATTTGTTCAATGTTCTAAAAATGTCTCTGTAAAACTTAGTTCTAGAATAAGTTTTACTATTTTTAAACATTACAGAGTATTACGAAACATGAAATCCAGGTTTTTTAAGTTTTTAGCTTCAATAAATAGGTACGTCTTACCAAGTTTCACCAAACAAAAATTAGATCTTGCAAAAGCTAAAAAATGGCAATTAGCCATTATTGGGTGGCGAGCTTATGTGACCAAACAAGCCTTAGATTAAAAAAAAAACCACGAAAAGATTCCGTGGTTCATCGCTATTAATAATTACCTAGTTCTTAGTGTGGTAATTTATTTCTTAATAATCCGTAAACATAAGTTCCTAAAAGAGCAGATACGATCACTACCAAGATTGGCAGAAACCCTGCTCCCAATAAAGTAAACATAGGACCTGGACAGGCTCCTGCAAGTCCCCATCCCAGTCCAAAAATAATGCCTCCTATTAAATAGCGGCTAATACTCATGTCCTTAGGCGAAAAGCTAATTTCCTTTCCAGTTGTATCTTTTATATGTTTTCTTTTAATGACTTGAACCATAACTACGCCTATAGCCAATGCAGATCCAATTATACCATACATATGGAAAGCATCAAATTGAAACATTTCATAAATTCTAAACCATGAAGCCGCTTCTGATTTAAACATGGTAATTCCAAACAGCATTCCTATCACCAAATATGTTATTGTTTTCTTCATCATAATTTAAAATATTAATGGGAATAATAAATGCACCATTACCAAACCTCCAATAAAGAAGCCTATAACAGCAATTAATGAAGGTAGTTGTAAATTACTCAAACCCGAAATAGCATGACCCGAAGTACATCCACCTGCATATCTTGATCCAAATCCAATAAGAAAACCTCCAATAATCAATAATGACAAGATTTTAAAATTTGATAAAACAGATAAATCAAACATTTCTGAAGGCAAATAAGAAGAGCCCGCACTGTCAAAACCCAACTCCTTTAAAGAAGCAATAGAATTAGCACTGATATCAACTGCTGTGGAGTTAGATAAATAATGAGAGGCAATAAAACCTCCAATGATTGTACCTACAACCACCAACAAATTCCAACGTTGCTTCTTCCAGTCAAAACAAAAGAACTCGCAATTCTTATCTGCACCACATATGGTACATAAAGTTCTCAAGTTAGAAGACATTCCAAATTCCTTTCCGACTTTTAAAAGTAGAAACATCACAAACGCTATTAATGGCCCAGACACATACCAAGGCCATGGCTCCAAAATAAAATCCATAATTTTATTCAAATTAATTATTGTACAAAGTAACGGCAATATAAGCCTATTGTATGTAACATTTGTTACTTAATCACCCAAAAACTTAGTGTTCTCCATAGCTCACATGATCCATCTTACCTTTAAAAACCTTGTATTGAATGAAAAAATAAACTGCGACTAATAGAATAGCAACAGCAAACCACTTAATCCCTACTGACAACCCATAATCATCGGCTGCCATATTGTAAATAGTTAATGAGGGGTTTAAAGAATTGGTAGATGGCAACAAGTTTGGAAAGATGGAAGCCGCAGTTGATGCAAAACCACCAACAAGAAATAACGTTGAGAAAATAAGTCCTGTACCGTCCTTCTTAAAGCTTCTAATACGAAACAATCCAAATAGCCCGACAACCATTAAAACTGGAAACACCCATAAATATGGGTTCTTTATAAAATTATCAAATGGATTTGGTTCAATAATATGCCATGTTAAAACAGAAACAATTACCAAAGCCATTAGAATAAAGTTCAAAATAAATATGGCCTTTCTTAATTTCTTATTCAAAGAAGAATTGGTTTTAAAAATGATCCAATTGGCTCCATGGATGGTTAAAATAACAACTGCAATTATACCCAGAAGAATGGTAAACCAATCTATAATACCCAGATGCACCGCTTTCGGACTAAAAGTAGGATTCCATAATGGCAGAAAAAAATAATGAGGTTCATGTGCAGACACTCCATTTTCAACCATTCCCAAGTTCACACCTCTTACCACATTTCCTAGAGCTATCCCAAAAAACAATGCCAACAATAAACTTGAGATACCAAATGCCTTATCCCAGATACTTTCCCACATTTTATTGTGAACTTGCCCTCTCAATTCCAAACCAACGGCTCTAAAAATTAACAACCATAAAATCATCATTAAGGGCAAATAAAAACCACTGAATGAAGAGGCATACAATGTAGGGAAAGCAAAAAACAAAACACCCCCAGAAGCAATCAACCAGACCTCATTAGCATCCCAAAATGGACCTATAGATTTAGTAATTGCTTTTTTATCTTCCTCTGATTTTGCGAAAAACAAATGAATAATACCAGCTCCAAAGTCATAACCATCTAAAACCACATATATGGCTAACATAAACATAAGTACGATATACCAAAATAATTCCATAATTACGATTTTACGGGATGTGGCCCTTTATAAATAATTTTCCCCACTAAAATTAAAAACAACATTCCTAACAGTAAATAAAGGCCGATAAACCCTAAAAGCGTAAACAAGGTATTCCCTGAAGACACTGTTGGTGAGGCCCCTTCTGAGGTTCTCAGTAAATTATAGACCAACCATGGTTGTCTACCCAGTTCTGCCGTATACCAACCTGTAGTATTGGCGATATACGGAAATGGAACCATAAACAATAGCGCCCATAATAACTTTTTGGTTTGAAATAGTTTCTTTCGCTTCAACTGTATAAAAGCTAAAAGCATTAACCCAATAAAAATGGTTCCCAGCCCCACCATAATGTGGTAAGAATAATACAATCCAGGAATATTGGTTGGATACAAATCGGCATCAAATTCATTTAATCCTTTAATTTCAGCATCCCACTTTTGATAGGTCAAAAAGCTTAATATGTTAGGAACCGCAATTTTATTGTCTAACTTCTTATCTAAGATATTAGGTTGTCCTATAAGGATTATTTCAGAACCCCCATCTTCTGTTTCAAAAATACCTTCCATAGCAGCAAAGGTTACCGGTTGATGTTCCACCACATTTTTAGCTGCTAAATCTCCAGTAGGAAATGCTACCAAAATTGTTGAAATCAAACCAAAAATAATGCCCGTTTTTAGGAATAATTTTCCAAACTCAAGATGTTTATTATTCAAAATATAGAAGGCTCCAACAGCAGTCACTACAAAGGAACTAGTCACTACAGAAGCAGCTTGATTATGTAAAAATGAGGGCCACAACCAAGGATTTGAAAATAGTGCTGAAAAATTGTTCAAAACAAACTTTCCGTTTTCTAGAATCTCATACCCCACTGGATATTGCATCCAGGAATGAGTGGCAATGATAAGGAAACCGCTTGCCCAAGAGCCAAGAAAAACCAAAAAACCAGTTACAAAATGAAGTTTATGGCCTAAAAGTTTTTCTCCAAAAAGAAACAAACCAAGAAAAGAAGATTCCAAGAAAAAGGAAAACATCCCCTCCATGGCTAAGGTTTGTCCTATAATACCTCCAGTTAGTTCCGAAAATTTAGCCCAATTGGTTCCAAATTGAAATTCCATTGGGATTCCTGTCACCACTCCCATAGCAAAATTAAGAGCAAAAATTTTCATCCAAAACTTGGCGGCATCATTGTACTTCTCTAAATGAGACCGAAGATATTTCCATTTAAAGTAGACAATCATTAAAGACAGTCCCATGGTAAGTTGTGGAAATAAATAATGGAAGGTTATTGTGAACGCAAATTGCATTCGATCGTAGAAAAGCATATCCTCCATAAAGGCAATTAATTTTAGCTTATCAAATTTAAGAATTTAACTAAGGAACACAGCCATAAATACCAATAATAAAACTTCATTTCTAGCTGTAATTAAAAATTTAACACAAGTGATTTTTAGTAAAAAAACTCTAACTATCATTTCATACTTCAAAAGGCTTTTTTTGCAAAAAACCTGATGACTGAGGCTTCACCTTGATGATATTCACCCTCATCAAGAATAATAAAATCTTTTCTCAATTCTAAAAATTCCAGACCATCAAAATAGTCCTTTACCTCATCCGGTGAGAACAACATATCTTTATCTTTCGGTCCACCGGAACTAAAATTCAATTGTTCTTTTGAAAAACCCTCAAAAATCACATGCCCCCCTGGCTTCAAAAATTTCAATAGGTTTTGGAATACTTGTTTTTGGATGGATACAGGAAAATGAGTAAAACTAAATCCTATCACATCAAACAGCGTCTCTGATTCAAAATCTAGAGCATCGCAGACTTGATAATTAAATTCCACCCCATTCTTCGCAGCCAATTCAAGTGCTTTCTTCCTTCCTACTTCACTGTAATCAAAGGCCGTAACCTCCCAATATTGTAATGCGGCATAAACCGCATTTCTACCTTGACCTTCGGCAGGTAATAGAAGGCTTCCCTGATTTAAATCCCGCAACTTTTCCTTAAAATATTCATTGGGCCTTGTGCCATAGGTATACTCCTCTTCTTGATATCTGTTATTCCAAAAGTCTTTCATACTTAAATATCGTTAAAAGAGAAGAGATGGATTCTACCATCTCTTCCCTACCTAACTAAAAATCTAATTACATCAATCTAATTATACATTTTGGCCTTTTAACATTTTGTTCCAATACAAATAAGGCAATCCATATTTTTTCAACAACCACAATCTATAATGCTCCTTAGAACTATCAAAAATTAGCATTTGTTTTAACTTAGGGTCTGGAGTAAAATTGCCGTCATAGTCAAATTCAGCCAAAGCCATTTTACCATATCCAGTTATCAAAGGACAAGAAGAATATCCGTTATATTTCTTGTTGGTTGCTTTCTGTGACGCCATAAGTTTTTTTATGTTATCAATTACTACAGGCACTTGTTTTCTAACTGCAGCCCCTGTTTTTGCGGTTGGCAACCCTGCAACATCTCCCAAGCCAAATATGTTTTCATACTTGTTATGCTGTAACGAGTGTAAGTCAACATCTAACCAGCCATCAGCGTTTACCAGACTTGATTCCTTAACAAATTTTGGTGCCGTTTGAGGTGGTGCTAAATGCAACATATCAAATGGCATTTCAACTACTGTTTCTCCAGACATTTTTTCTCCTAAAGAATTGTCTTCAGTCACATAACAATTGCTTTCATCAGGGTCAACATTTTTAAAATAAACCAATTTTTTATCCGCATCAATCTTCACTGGAGCATAAAAAGGTTTGAAATGCATACCATATCTATTGATAACCTTCTCTAATGTTTTTTTAATGGGTTTCACACCAAAAATAACACTACCTGGGGTAGCAAATACCACATTAGTTTTATCTAAAAGATCATGTTTTCTGAAATAATCAGCAGATAAGTAAGCTATTTTTTGTGGTGCCCCACCACATTTTATTGGGGTGGTTGGTTGGGTAAATACGGCATTACCTCCTTTAAAATTTTTCAAGGTTTCCCATACATGTTTTGGATTGGTATAAATACTACAAACCACTCCTTTCTCCATAGCTTCAGGAAGTCCTTCAATGAGCTCTGGTGCCATCACCAATCCTGGTGCAACAACTAGATAATCATAGGAAATATCTCCATTATCTTTGGTTGAAACAGTATTTTTCTCTGGAATAAATCCAGTTGCAAAATCCTTAATCCAAGTCACCCCAGAAGGAATAACTTCTTTCATAGGCTTTGAGGTATCTTCATAATCATAAGTCCCAGCTGCTACCAAAGTAAAAGCTGGTTGATAGTAATGAGTATCTGATGGTTCTATAATTGCAACATCAAAATTTTTATTTTGATTTTTTAATTGGGCTGCAGTCATAATACCAGCCGTCCCTCCTCCAATAATAAGTATTTGATAATGTGATTTCATCTCGTCAAAATTTTACACTATAAAGATACCTCAAGGTCACAATTTATTCAGTAACCTTTGTTACAGATTGTTTATTTACAAAGAACTTAGAAATCTGACTACAATCTATTTCTTACAAGTATTTATTCCTAAAATAGGATATAGCGGACAAAAACCGACCAAGCTGGTTAGGATAAAAACTGCGGCCAAAACATACAGAATAATTGCAATCGTACCTTCTATGATATTAAAATACCCTAAGGCAATAAAAACGACAGCCAATAAAAGTCGAATGGTCCTGTCTGGATTTCCCATGTTATTTTTCATGACATTAATCTTTTAGCAAGTTTATAGTTCACCTAAAGTTAAGCAATAATATGCTCTAAAACATCCATTTACACTTATATCTAACCAAAAAAATTAGATTCCTTTTGATCCTTTATTATAAAAGTCCTAAATGGATGTTAGAATTTTCTGGGTCAAATCTCTTTCTTGAAGAACACCAGGTTGTTTCCACAAAATTTCCCCTTGCTTAAATAACATAAGGGTAGGTATGCTTCTAATGGCATATTTTGCTGATAAGGCTTGGTTCTTGTCCACGTCAATTTTGATAATCCTAACCTTATCACCCAAGCTTTCTTTAACCTGTTCTAGGATAGGAGCCATCATTTTGCACGGACCACACCAATCGGCATAAAAATCAACCAAAGTAGGTTGAGATGAAGCAACTATTTCTGAAAATTTTGCCATAACTAATTGCGTTTAAATTTTTAAATAATTTTATAAGTCAAAGTGGTTTCCCAAATATGATTTGTCACAAATGAATCTGAGTTGAGTTTCAAATACACATCGTGATACCCACTTCTGATTGATACCTTATCATTAATTCGATATTTCAATCCCAAGAACATCCAATTCTGATTGAGAGACTTAGGCCTTACACCTTGATCCAAATTTAATAAAACCTCATCATAAGCCGTAACCTGCAATTTGGTTTTCAATTCCTCTTTAAAAATGGGAATATTAACTATGAAACGGTATCGAAACCTATGATTAAACTTAGTTCCCTCAATTTGATAAACGCCTTGGTTGTTTACCAAGCGATCTTTAAATCGTTGTTCCAATCTTAATCTATGTGCCAGATTGAATTTCTTGAACTTATTTTTAAGTATCACCTGCTCCCAGACATTATTTTCCAAAACATCAAGCCTAGTACTAAAACTTGAATACGCATAATTTTTAATGTATGAATATCCGATTGAAAGATCCACTTCCTCTTTTGAAATATAATGAAACGAGGGTCTAACAATAAACTGCTCCCAATCTGTCGTAAAGTTGGTGCGTCTAAAATTAAATTCGGCACTCACATAATATTTAGCACTAATAGCACCTTCTAAGATTAGGGTATTCCAACTACTATAATGCTTGTAATTTGTATCTTGAGATTGTGCCTGTGGTATTACTAAAAGTAATAAAATACCCCACAAACAACTTTTTAAATTCTTCATTTAGCTTTTTAATTACATAAGAAAGCTTATTGGCTAAAGTCTTTTGTTCTGACATCCCTGCTTTTGATGGTCTTTAAACCACTCTGGCTGGTTCAATTCATTGTCAAACATATAATCTGCAATCAACCTAATGTCTTCCTCACTAAATGCTTGTTTGGGCATCAAGTTAAACTTCCTGACGGCCCCAGGCATTTGGGATTTTTCTAGAGTAGGTTCTTTAACAAACTCCCAAATCGCAGATTTAAAATCTTCTTTACTAGTTTCTGATCCCAAATAGTGCATTTTCACAGCTTGCATAGGTGGAGCCAACCTATTATCCATTGTAGCCGTAGGACTGTGACAAACTGCACATTTTGAATCTAAAAGTGCTTTCCCTGGATGATTTTCACGACTAGTCTCTACACGGTCTGCCGCTAGATAGTTCTCTTTTTTTACGGGTTGTTCACAAGCATTCAAGCCTATAAAAACTATTACTAATGCCACTATTTTTTTCATAATTAACTTATTTTACCAGTCATACAACTTACCATTGACTTGGCTTTTGCTGTTAGACCATTTTCTTCATCAATTGATGGATATCCCAATGACTTTAAAGTCTCTTTTACCTTCAAACTATCTGCTTCTGAATTACTGTGAAAAGAAACTTTGGATTGCATCACGTCAACCTCAACGTCAGAAATATTATGTATTTCAGACACTTTGGAAATGATTGTTTTTGCACAACCTCCACATTTTAGATTTTGAACTATTATTGCTGTTTTCATTTGAATTAAAAATTTTTCTCCCAGGCGAGATATCCTCCTTTGAGATCATATATTTGAATAAATCCCATTTTTTTCAAAACTTTTGCAGCATTGAAGCTACGCTGTCCTGATCTGCAAAAAACATAAACGGGTTTTGATTTGTCCATTTTGGCAAAACCTTCTCGAAAAGATCCCTGATCAAAATAATCTAAATTCAAGGCATTTTTAATAGTGCCTCTTTGGTATTCTTCAGGTGTTCTAACGTCTACCAGTTGCACGTTGTCTTGAATAGCCTTTTTATATTCTGAAATTTCAAGGACATCTATTCCTTCTATATTCTGGGCACCTAGCCCCATTAAATCACTTAAAAATGACATACTTACTAATTTTTGTTTAATGAATTGAGTTTGGGTTTACTGGTTTAAAGTGGATGGACATACATAATCTGTAACAGGAACCCCCGCTTCTTTTAGACCGTCAATCCCCCCATTTATATCAATTAAATTATGATATCCTCTACTTTTTAAAATTGAAGCTGTAATCATACTTCTATAGCCTCCAGCACAATGCAGATAAAATGTATCATCTTTAGGGAACTTTGATAAATAATCATTAAGATAATCTAAAGGTGTATTTTCTACATCCAACAAGTGCTCTGAAAAATACTCGCTCTCCTTTCTAACATCAAAAACTTCAATGGGTGCTTCAGTTTCCAAAATTTCCTTAAAGGTTTCTGAAGAAATGGAGCAAACCGAATCATAATCTTTTGATTCTGTTTTCCAGGATTCAAACCCACCTTTTAAATAACCTAAAGTTTGGTCAAATCCTACTCTTGACAATCTAGTAACTGCCTCTTCGACACGATCCTCTTCAACTACCAACAACAAGGGTTGAGCAATATCTGCTATCAATGCTCCTACCCAAGGTGCAAAATTGCCATCTAAGCCAATAAATATGGACCTTGGGATATGACCTTTTGAAAATTCTTCTTCAGATCTAACATCCAAAACAATAGCACCTGTTTCATTAGCAGCCAATTCAAACTCATTAGGTGTTAAAGCTCTAGTACCTTGAGCCAAAACCTTATCTATATCCTCATAACCTTCTTTATTCAATTTGACATTCAAAGGAAAATACTCAGGCGGAGGCAAAAGACCATCTGTTACTTCTCTTACAAACTCCTCTTTGGTCATATCTGCTCTCAAAGCATAATTCATTTCCTTTTGGTGACCTAAGGTATCTACAGTTTCCTTCATCATGTTTTTACCACAGGCTGAACCAGCACCATGTGCCGGATAAACCACTACGTCATCTGATAAAGGCATGATTTTATCCCTTAAGGAATCAAAAAGGGTTTCTGCTAATTGTTCTTGAGTCATATCTGCCGCCTTTTGAGCTAAATCAGGTCTTCCTACATCTCCCAGAAACAAGGTGTCTCCACTAAAAATAGCATGATCCTTACCATGTTCATCTCGCAACAAATAGGTCGTACTTTCCATTGTATGACCTGGAGTATGCAAAACTTTAATGGTAACAGCCCCCAAAGAAAATTCTTGCCCATCTTTTGCTATAATAGCATCAAAACTAGGGTTCGCATTTGGACCATATATAATTGGGGCTCCTGTTTTCTTGGAAAGGGTCACGTGTCCGCTAACAAAATCAGCATGAAAATGCGTTTCAAAGATATATTTGATTTTAGCATTTCTGCAATTAGCTTTTTTTATATATGGTTGAACCTCTCTAAGCGGATCAATAATAGCGACCTCACCATTGCTTTCAATATAATAAGCTCCTTGAGCTAAACATCCGGTATAAATTTGTTCTATAGTCATTCGTTCTATTTTATTTTCAAAAATAATTTCAAACCTATTGTCTTACAGTAACATTGGTTACATTCCCGTGATACCCACAAAAAAAAGCAGCATTGACATAATCAATGCTGCTTTCTAAGAAAATGAGTAGGTACTTTGACGAGTACTTTATAATAACGTTGTGGGACAGACGTAATCTGTTTTCGGAATTTGGGTGTTGGCAGAGATTTCATCAAGACCTCCTTCAACATCTACAAAATTTTCCCATCCCCTTTGTTTTAAAATAGAGGCTGCAATCATACTTCTGTAACCTCCTGCGCAATGTAAAACAAATGGTTTGTCCTTTGGAAATTCGGACAAGTGTTTATTGATTTCATTTAAAGGTACATTTACCGCATCGATAATATGTTCAGAATCAAACTCACTCTTTTTTCTGACATCAATAATAAGTGGTTTGTCTTCATATCTTTTTTCTAACTCTTTAGGAGAAATTCGGGATACAGAATCAACTTCCTTTCCGCTTTCTTTCCAGCTTTCAAATCCACCTTTTAAATAACCTATAGAATGGTCATACCCCACTCTAGATAATCTTGTGATCGTTTCTTCTTCCTTCCCTGGATAAGTGATAAATAATATTTCCTGTTTCACATCGGGGATCATTTCTCCTACCCACATAGCAAAATTACTTTCCAAACCAATATTGATACTATTTGGAACAAACCCTTTTGCAAAGTCTTCATTCTCTCTAGTATCTAACAACAAAGCCCCAGTTTCATTGGCTATGACCTCAAATTCCTCTGGCGTTAAAGCTTTGGTAGCGCGATCCATAATGGTATCCAAACTTTCATAACCCTTGATGTTCATTAAAACGTTCTGAGGAAAATAACCAGGAGGTGTAGTAAGCCCAGTAAGCAATTCCTTAATGAATTCCTCTTTGGTCATATCGGCTCTTAAAGCATAATTGGTTTTCTTTTGATTTCCTAAAGTATCTGTTGTCTCAGTACTCATTTTTTTACCACAAGCTGAACCTGCTCCATGGTTAGGGTAAACAATTAGGTCATCACTTAAAGGCATAATTTTATTACGCAAGGAGTCAAATAAATGAGCCGCCAACTTCTCTTCTGTCAAATCTGCCACCACATGTTGGGCCAAATCAGGTCGTCCTACATCTCCAATAAATAAAGTGTCACCCGTAATAATACCGTGTTCCTTTCCTTTATCATCGATTAGAAGATAAGTCGTACTTTCCATAGTATGCCCAGGGGTATGAATTACTTTTACTTGATAATTTCCAACCTTAAATATTTGACCATCTTCAGCTACAATTGCTTCATAACCTGGTTTGGCATTAGGTCCAAAAACAATATCAGCTCCAGTTTTTGCTCTCAGGTCAAGGTGACCACTTACAAAATCGGCATGGAAGTGAGTCTCAAAAACATATTTGATTTTAGCTCCATCTTCTTTAGCTCTGTCAATATAGGGACCTACCTCCCTTAACGGATCAAATACCGCTGCTTCCCCATTATTTTCAATATAATAGGCGGCATGCGCTAAACATCCTGTATAAATTTGTTCTACTTTCATTGTAATTAGATTTAAATTAATTTGATTTAATTCAAAATTAAAAGGTAAACTCCTTCTTTTCAGTAACTTTGGTTACATTTAATTTTTCACAAAGAATTCCATATAAAATATGAAAAAAGCCATTACGAAAATGAAATATCCAAATCCTTTTTTTAGTTTTTTACCATCTATAAAATTACTTAAATAGCTTCCGATAAAAATTCCTACAAAAGAGATTGATGTAAAGACCAAAAGAAAGGTCCAGTCAATATTCATAGTTAATGCATCTCCCAAGAAAAAACCCATTAATGATTTTAAAGCAATGATAATAAGAGAAGTTCCTACCGCCACCTTCATTTCAACATTGGCTAAGATCACTAAGGCTGGAATAATTAAAAATCCACCACCAGCACCAATCATTCCTGTGATTCCTCCTACAATTAATCCTTCTAAAAGAATTAGTGGATAATTATATTTGACTTCTTGTTTTTCAACAGCCATTAATTCTTTTTTGACTTTCTTGTTTTTTAACATAGAAAACGCCGCCGGAATCATTAATGCAGCAAAAAGCCCAAACATTCCCATCCTTCTTGTAAACTCGAAAGAACCTATTTCAAACAAAACTTCTGGTAGTGCTGGAACTACATAATGTCTTACAACAGACACTCCAATGATGGCTGGCGCTCCAAAAACAAAAGCAGTCCTCCAATCAACATACCCCTTGAAATGTTGTTTTATCCCTCCTACTAAAGCACTTGCTCCCACAATAAAAAGGGAATACGCTGTAGCTGCTTTTTCATTAATTAAAAACAAATAAGCTAAAACAGGGACCGCTAAGATGGATCCTCCTCCACCTATAAGGCCTAAAGAAATCCCAATAATTAAAGCGCTGATATAGCCAAAAATTTCTAGTAGTGTCATGATTTTGATTTCGTTTTAAGGCAAATTTATGGGGAGACACTCAGGCTCGCAGTAACAAGTGTTACATAAAACTACAAATCAATTATTTCAAGATAATTTCTATGCAGCTCTATCCTTCCCATTTGCTCTAGCTTTTTCAGCAACCTAGATATGACCACCCGTGATGTATGCAAATCATAGGCAATTTCTTGATGTGTATTTTTAATAATATTTTCCTTATTTACACGAGCCTTTTCCTTTAGATATTGAATAAGGCGTTCGTCCATTTGATAAAAGGCTATACTATCAATTGTTGATAACAGCTCGTTGATGCGATTATGATAACTTTCAAAGATAAAGTTCCTCCAACTTTTATATTTGGAAGTCCACTCCTCCATTTTGGCTATAGGCACCATAATCAATTTTGAATCGACTTCGGCAATCGCTCTAATCTGACTTCTATGCTGCCCCATACAGCAAGCCATAGTCATAGAACAGGTATCTCCCTTTTCTAAATAATATAAAAGCAGTTCGTCACCATCTTGATCTTCTCTTAAAACCTTAATAGCCCCAGATATCAATAGAGGCATAGACTTTACAAACTCACCTATTTCCATCATTTTATGACCTGCGGGAATTTCCTTAAAGGTTCCAACCTGAATGATATCGTTGATTAAAGCTTTTTCAAATATATGACCGTATCCTTCGGTGAGTTCCTGTATCATAATTAATGTGAAGTTTTTTGATCTTCCTTTTTAAACTTAAAAAAAAGATTGGCCCAAATAATTTTGGACAATCTATATAATATTGGAGCTAAGATAACCAAAGATACCAAGAAAGTCACAAAAAGAAACCCAGGACCTTTATCTGGGAAAAACAATAGTTTTAAAACCCATATGGCTACAAACAATGCCACTCCCAAACTATAAGAAACATAGTATGAGCCCTGATAAAAACTTGGCTCCATATGATATTTCAATTGACATTTAGGGCAATGGTCTCTCACTTTTCCAATATTGGAAACATCAAAAATAGACCCTTCAAAAAAGGCTCCTTCTTGACATCTTGGACATGTCATAGTAAAGATGCTGTATAGTTTTGTTCCTTTCAACATTTTTAAAAATTTGAAGTAAAACTAAACCTTTCAAAAAGGTTTAAAAGTAACATGGGTTACATATAAGTCTACCGGGAAATAAAAAACCCTATCAAAATTGATAGGGTTTTAGGTTGTGACCTCGGCAGGATTCAAACCTGCAACCTTCTGAGCCGTAATCAGATGCGCTATTCAGTTGCGCCACGAGGCCTTTTTAAAGTGGCTGCAAATATAAATCAATTATTTATTATCCGAAAGGGATTTAAAAAAAAATAAAAGTTTATACAATTTCAGCACTCAAACCAGCATCCAATAACATACTGCAACGCGGTCTTAAATCATCAAAATCACCTGTTTTTACCGTACATTTTCCTTTATAGTGAACTATAATGGAACACTGTTCTGCCTGTTCAGGAGTGTGGTCACAAGCATAAATTAAGGTGTTAATTACGTGATCAAAAGTATTTACATCATCATTGTACAAGACAATCTCATTTTGGTTTTGTACTTCTTCTTCAAGGAGTACATCTACTGAAACCTTTTCCTTGATACTCATAAGCTATTAATTTCTACTAATTTATAAATTTTAGGGCAACCCAATGGTTCTTTTCTAGAGTTTCAACGAGTTTTAACATATGCTTATTGCACTCAGCCTCAATGGATGGGATGTCCTCTCGGTAAAAACCACTCAACAAAAGTGTGCCATTCTCATTCAACGAAGCCACATATGTCTTTATGTCATTAAGAAGGATATTCCTGTTAATATTGGCAATGATGACATCATAGCTTCTATTAGCAAGCATATTGGCATCTCCTTCATAAACATTAATATGGCTGCAATTATTACGTTCAACATTCTCCAAACTATTGATATAGCACCAATTATCAATATCTATAGCGTCCAAATGTGTTGCGCCTCTCATTTCTGCCAAGATGGCCAAAACACCAGTACCGCAACCCATATCCAGCACCGATTTCCCTTCAAACTCATTTTTCAATACATATTGAATCATCATATGGGTTGTTTCATGATGCCCTGTACCAAAACTCATTTTGGGCTCAATAACAATATCATACTTGGTATCAAATTTCTCGTGAAAAGGCGCTCTAATAGCACAGAGGTCATCCACTATAATTGGAGAAAAATTCCGCTCCCATTCCTCATTCCAATTCACCTGTTCTATATCCTCAAAATGATAGGAAATTTCAAACTCATCAGATTTTAAAATCTGTATATCGTCCAATATGTTTTCCCTCCACTCCTCTTTAAGAATATAGGCCGACACACCTTCTTCGGTTTCAACAAAGCTATCAAATCCTACATAGCCTAATTCTGCGATTAAAATCTCAACAGCAGGTTCCAAAGGTTGAACCTTAAAATAGTAGCCAATATAAATCATGGGAGGTTAATTTTTTGGCAAAAGTACTAATCGTTTTAGTGCCAAATAGAATTTTATATTTCTTTTTGCATTTTCCCAATATACCTTCCTGCAAAAAACCCGGTTTAGGAAGGTTACCATCAGAATTGAAACATAAATCTTGAAGAAACCCTATAGAAATTTCCGATGGTTACAAGAATGGTAGAATAAAAAAGGGGTGAAAATTTCACCCCTTTTGATCTATTTAAAATGCATTTACAATCGCAAAGAAATCGTCTGCTTTTAAGGAAGCTCCTCCTATGAGCCCTCCATCAACATCTGGTTTTGAAAAAATCTCTTTCGCATTATCTGGTTTAACACTTCCTCCATATAAAATGGAAACCGAATCTGCAACATCTTCTCCATACTTTTCAGCCAAGGTTTTTCTGATAAAAGCATGCATATCTTGTGCTTGTTCTGGAGAAGCAGTTTCTCCTGTACCAATAGCCCAAACAGGCTCATAAGCTAAAACAATACTTTTAAAAGCTTCTTTTGGCAAATGGAATAAGGCTTCTGAAATCTGGCTTTTTACTACATCTTCTTCTTTCCCAGATTTTCTATCACTTAATTCTTCACCAAAACAATAAATCACACTCATATCGTTATCCAAAGCAGCATCTACTTTCTTGGCCAACAATTCATTCGTCTCATTAAAATATGCCCTTCTTTCACTATGACCTAAAATAACGGTGGTTACCCCAATACTCTTTAGCATTTTCGCGCTTATTTCTCCCGTGTATGCTCCACTTTCTGCAAAGTGCATGTTTTGCGCGATTACCTCAATATCACTTTGACGCAATGATTCAAAAGCCATCCAAAGATTCGTAAAAGTTGGTGCAATCATTACCTCAGCAACGGAGGTGTTTTTTTGTTTTTTAAGGTCCGAAATCAAAGACTCGGTATGTGCCAAATCATTGTTCATCTTCCAGTTACCTGCAACAATTTTTTTTCTCATTTTAATACAGATTTTAAATTGGTATCATCAGCCTTAATGGCTTTGTAAATTTTGATGTTGCCTTTTTCATCAACAACCATATATCTTGGAATCCAATCCAGTTTTAAGAAGGTACCAAAATCTCCTTTCCAACCAGATTGCATAAAATAGTGCTCCCCTTTAACTTCATATTTGTCGATACCCTTTTTCCAACTCTCGATGGACTTATCCAAGGACAAGAATACAAAGTCTATTGCCTCATATTCCTTTTGCAGTTCTTTCACCTTAGGCATGCCTTTAATACAATCACTGCACCAAGAAGCCCAAACTTCAATGAAGAGCATTTTTCCCTGATGTTTCTCAAGAATGGATTGAAAGCTAACAGAATCACCATCCAAAGTGATAAAAGTATCATTTAAGGCTTTTTCAGAAAAAACTGTTGGATTTTCCTGCGCCTGAGTTGTTATATACATTAGGGCAGCTACAAATAAAAGGGCTATTTTTTTAATCATGTTATTCTAATTTGACTTTAGGATCTAGGTAAACATAGATGATATCTACAAAAATATTGATAATAATAAACAAAAGCGCAATAATTAACACGGAACCCATTATCACCGGTAAATCTAGCGTGTTCAAAGCGTTGACGATTTCTTTTCCAAGACCATTCCAACCAAAAATATACTCAACAAAAACAGCTCCTGCCAGCATGGAAGCAAACCATCCTGAAATAGCTGTCACCACAGGATTCAAAGCATTTTTGATTGCATGTCTCTTCACTATTTGAAATTCACTTAATCCCTTAGCCCTAGCCGTTCTGATATAATCTTGATTGAATACTTCCAACAACGAATTTCGCATTAATTGAATTACCACCGCCAAAGGCCGAATACCCAAAACTACGGCTGGAAGCAATAAGTTTTTCCAACGAATGTGCATGGATTCCCCAAAATCATCCAACTCATATAAGCTACCTGTCATTTCCAAATGGGTATATTTATGCAACACAAATCCAAAAAACCAAGCAAAAAGAATAGCACTAAAAAAAGAAGGTATACTCATCCCAAAAGTGGAACCTATTTGAATGACCTTATCCAGCCATTTATCCTTAAATAGAGCCGAAACAATTCCCAAAACAACTCCCAGAAACATAGCCATTGTAATCGCTGAAACTGCTAAAACAAAAGTATTGGGAAGTGTTTCCGCCAATACGGAACTAACTTTTTTTCCTTGTTTTGTAAACGACTCCCTTAGGTAGGGAAACTTAACAACAATGGTGGAATTCCCTATTGAAAAAAGTTGAGAAGCCGTATATTTCCCTTTTTGTAAATGGGTATAATCGCCTTCATTTTTTGAATGAAAAGAAATGGGACTTAAATCATTCAAGTAATAAAAGTACTGAGTCAATAAGGGCTTATCAAAACCATATTTGGCCTTAACCATGGCCAACTGCTCACTATCTTCATTTTGACCCAACATCATTTGCGCTGGATCCCCTGGTAGCACATTAAAAAGAAAAAAGATGACCGTCACTACACCAAACATAGTGAGGAAGGCATAAAAAGCTTTATTTAAAAAATACTTGATCAATTACAACTTCAAATCTTCTACATCATTCCAATGAACTTTTTGGGTAATGGTTCCATTATTTAGAACCAAAATTCCCGGACTAGCCCTTACAATAGTTTTTAAGGCAGTTTCATCGCAGAAATAGAAATCAAAATCTAAACTGTAGTCTTTTTTTACCCTATCCTGGATTTCTGGACCACTAGCTGTCATCCCTATCACTTTATAACCTTTAGCTTTTGCTTCTTTTTCCAAAGAACTCAATTTACTCAAACCATCAGCCTCTGCATTGTTCAAGTTGTAAGTCACAATCATAACCAGCTTGTCCTCATTCAACATATCCTCTGTATAGTCTTCTCCATCCCTTTCAATTGAAAAATCATGAATAGGTGGTTCGTATCCCGGAGTGACTTCCTCGGTATCCACACCAATAAACTCACCGTTAACCGTTGGATACTCCCCTCTGGTTGTTATGATTTTTTCCTCTCCATTTACTTTGAATTTCCAATGGTAATCATTGACCGCTTTTGGCGCCCCTTCAGGGACTATCATATTTTCGTTGATATTAGCACCCACTTTATATGGTCTAAAATCTTTTGAAGGCAAATGCATTAAAACATGATAACCAAACCATAAACTACCTAAAAATCCAACCAGCGCAACAACAGTAACCACAAAGGTGCTAAATATGGGTTTGATATATTTTACCCCAATAAACAAAAATAGTATCATGACCAATAAAGCCACATCCTTCCAAAAACTTTCCCATGGAGTCAATTTTAAAGCATCCCCAAAACATCCACAATCCTTTACCTTATTGAAATAGGCCGAATAAAAAGTAAGAAACGTAAAAAACACTATCATCCCCAGTAAGCTCCAAACGGTGAATTTGGGTTTATATCCTATAAGAAGAAAAACACCCAAAACAACTTCAAAAACAACCACGAATACCGAAATTAACAAAGCATAAGGCTCTAACGCCGGAAGGTTTAAAACTTGTTCACTAAAATACTCTTGTAACTTGTAGGAGAAACCTAAGGGGTCATTCAGTTTAATTAACCCTGAAATAATGAATAATACACCAACTAAGATTCGGAAAACAGTAACTAACATCTTCATAATTTAATTTAAATGGATTAAGGCAAAAACGGCGTAGTTGATCATGTCTTGATAATTGGCATCAATTCCTTCACTCACTAAGGTCTTTCCTTGATTATCTTCAATTTGCTTGACCCTCAATAATTTCTGCAGAATCAAATCGGTTAAAGAACTTACACGCATATCCCTCCAGGCCTCACCATAATCATGATTTTTGTCCATCATTAAGTTCTTGGTCACTTCTACTTTTTCATCATATAGTTTGGTAGCTTCTTCCACGGATAAATCGGGTTGCTCAACCACACCTTTGTCCAATTGAATCAAAGCCATCACGCTGTAATTAATGATTCCAATAAACTCACTGACTTCGCCCTCGTTTACTTTCCTTACATCATTTTCTTGCAAGCCGCGAATTCTTTGGGCTTTAATAAAAATTTGATCAGTAAGGGAAGGTAATCTTAAAATCCTCCAGGCGCTTCCGTAGTCTTTCATTTTATTCACAAAAAGGTCCCGACATGTTTTAATAACATCGTCGTATTGTTTTGAGGTATCCTGCATAAATTGAAATGAATTTTGTGTAAATTTCGCTTAAATTGTTTAAAGTTTCAAGTAATCCAAGCCTAAAGTTGATACCTCTTTGCGATTCCATATTTTTGTTGCATCATTCAACCATTGCAATGTTATTTAGACCCTAATTATTATGACCATAAACTGTAAAGGCAACTTAATTGATCTTTCCACCCCTAAAGTGATGGGAATTTTAAACGTCACTCCTGATTCCTTTTTTGATGGCGGGAAATATAAATCTGAAAGTGACATTTTAAGCCAAGTTGAAGCAATGCTTGAACAAGGTGCCACTTTTATTGATCTGGGAGCTTACAGCTCTCGTCCCAACGCGAATTTTGTTTCGGAAAGTGAAGAACTTCAAAAAAGCATTCCCATTGTTGAGTTATTGACAAAAGAATTCCCACAAATTCTCATCTCAATTGACACCTTTAGAAGTGAAGTAGCCAAGAACTGCATTGAAGCAGGGGCAGCCGTAGTAAATGATATTTCAGCTGGTCATCTGGACGACCAAATGATAGAGGTGGTTGGAAAATTAAAAGTGCCATACATCATGATGCACATGAGGGGAACACCCCAAACGATGCAGCAAATGACTTCCTATGACGATTTATTGAAAGAAATGATCTATTACTTTTCTGAAAGAATCCAATTGGCAAAATCCAAAGGTATTGTTGATATGATTATAGATCCAGGGTTTGGATTTGCAAAGAGCACCAAACAAAATTTTGAATTGCTGAACAAATTAGACTTATTGAACATCATCGATAAGCCTTTATTAGTGGGAGTCTCAAGAAAATCCATGATATACAAAACTTTAGAGACCACAGCAGATCAAGCTTTAAATGGAACCACCAGCATTAATACCATCAGCCTTTTAAAAGGCGCAAAAATATTGAGAGTTCATGATGTAAAAGAAGCTATAGAGACTGTGAAATTATTTAATGAAATGATTTCAAACTAATTGGAAATTTTTATTTTTACCTAAACGCCTTTCACTTGGAAATCTTTAATGAGCTATTAAAATTCACGGTTGTCGACATCATTGATGTCATACTGGTTGCTTTCCTACTCTATTACATATACAAGCTTCTTAAAGGCACCGTAGCTATCAATATTTTCATAGGTATTGTAATCATATATTTTATCTTCTTGATTACAGATGCGCTTCAAATGAAAATGCTCAGTAAAATATTGGGCGGATTCATGAGTGTGGGTATTATTGCGTTAATCGTCGTTTTCCAACCAGAAATCAGGAAATTTTTACTGATGATTGGGTCTACTAATTTCAGAAAAGGCGGGAACTTTTTCAAGCAGTTCAATTTTTTGAAAACCGAACAAGTTTTAGATATGGATGTGGATTCCATAATCTCTGCTTGTAACAAAATGGCAACCACAAAAACCGGAGCTTTAATTGTTTTAGAACGAAACAACAACTTAGATTTCCTCTGTAAAACGGGAGACGACATGAATATTAAAGTGACACAGGCCATTCTAGAAAGCATCTTTTTTAAAAACAGTCCGCTTCACGATGGCGCCGCAATAATTTCTGGAAATATCGTGAAAGCTACAAGGGTTATTCTTCCAGTAAACAATGAAAAAAGTCTACCAAATCGTTTCGGCCTAAGGCATAGAGCGGCAGTTGGTGTTACTGAAAAAACCGATGCCTTGGCCATAGTGGTAAGTGAAGAAACTGGACAAATCTCCTATTTCATGGACGGTGAATTTATCATGTTCAATGATACCCAAGAATTGATTGATATGATTAAAAAAGATCTGTCCTAGGAGCGTATGACTTGTAAAAATTGTGAATCCCATCTTGAAGAAACCGACAACTATTGTAGGAAATGCGGTGCTCAAATTATCAGAAACAGGCTGACCATTGGAAACATTTTCAACTACATTGGGGAACAATATTTCAATATAGACAATAGATTTCTTCAAACCTTCATCACCTTGTTCACCAAGCCCGAAGAAGTGATTGAAAGTTACATTAATGGAACTAGGAAAAAATATGCAGATGCGATTAGTTACTTTGCGGTTGCTGTTACCATGGCCGGTTTGCAACTTTTTGTAATCAACAAATTCTTCCCAGATGCCATGGATTTTTCTAAGATGAATAAAGATGGTAATCAGTTTACTATTGACATGCAAAATGATATTCAAACTTGGACGAGTGAATATCATACATTATTTATGATGTTTTACATTCCCCTTTATGCACTTTTCTCAAAATTGATTTTTATAAATATTAAGAAATTTAATTATACAGAGCACTTGGTGATCTTCATGTATATCCAATCTCAATATTCTATATTCTCCTTTTTCTATACCACAATACTTCTAGCTCTAGATTTACCGTTCACTATTGTCGGTTTCTCTCTTATGCCCCTTCTCATTCTCTATTCGGCATATTGCTTAAAGCGGCTTCACGACCTAAGTTTGGCTGGAATTATTCTCAAGACCGTAATTTTCAGCATAGCCTTCTTCATTTTATTCGTTTTGTTTTCACTTGTAGTGGCCGGGATTTACCTTTTAATGCATGGAGTTCCTGACACTCTTTAAGCAGTTTCCTTTTGCAAAAATTGAACTTCATATAGATTCTTGTAGTATCCGTTTTCTTTTTTAAGAAGTTCTTTGTGTGTCCCCTGCTCTACAATTTGACCAGAATCCATGACAATAATTTTGTCAGCCTTTTTAACCGTAGCCAATCTATGGGCAATAATGATAGATGTTCTTCCTTGGGTGATTTTCTCTGTAGCCGTTTGAATTAATTTTTCTGAATAGGAATCCACCGATGAAGTCGCTTCATCCAGCACCAAAATACTCGGATTGGTTACATAAGCCCTTAAAAAAGAAATGAGCTGCCTCTGTCCAGATGACAACATAACTCCGCGCTCTTTTACGTTATAAAAATAACCATTTGGCAAACTCATGATAAAGTCATGAATCCCTATATCCTTAGCTGCTTGTTGCACATCCTCTAGTGTAATTTCCGGATGATTTAAAGTAATATTACTGAAAATGGTGTCGGCAAATAAAAACACATCTTGCAGCACAACGGCTATTTGAGTCCTTAAAGAAGCTAGCGTAATGTCTTTAATATTTGTGTTATCCACTAAAATGGTTCCGTCAGTAATATCATAAAAGCGATTCAACAGATTAATGATAGTCGATTTACCAGCTCCAGTAGCCCCTACTATGGCCACAGTTTCTCCTGCCTTCACATCAAAGGAAATACCTTTTAAAACTTCTTCATCTGCTACATAGCTAAATCTAACCTTATCAAAATGGAGATCTCCTTTCAAGGCATCAATTTCCATGGTTCCAGAATCATCAATCTGCGAGGTGGTATCCAAAACCTTAAAGACTCTGTTAGCGGCTACCATTCCCATTTGTAGTGTGTTGAAATTATCGGCAATTTGCCTTAAGGGTCTGAATAACATAGGAATCATCATAATAAATGCCGTTAATTCTCCCAAAGATGTACTTTGGTCCAAAACTGCATTGTTTCCACCGTACCACACTACCAAACCTACTGTAACCGACGACAAAACTTCAACTACGGCAAAAAATATAGAATTATACCATACCGTTTTCAGCCAACCTATTTTGTGCCTCTCATTAATTTTTTTGAATTTTATATACTCAGTATCCTCTCTTGTAAAAAGCTGAAGGATTTTCATCCCCGTTAAACGTTCTTGAACAAACGAATTAAGATTGGAAACCTCGGTTCTCACCTCTTCAAATGCCAATTTCATATACTTCTGAAAAAGTCTTGTCGAATAAACCATAATTGGCATCACAAAAAAGACAATTAAACTCAGCTCCCAATCCATAAAAATCATTTGGATAGAAAGAACCATCATTATTAGAAAGTCCCTAAAAATCATAAAAAAACCCTCTCCAAAGACATCGGCTATACGTTCCATATCAGTTACGGCTCTTGTTATCAAAACCCCTACCGACGAATTATCAAAGTATTTCATTCGGAAGCGGATCATGTGATTGAAAAGCTTAACCCGAATATCCCTAACCACATTTTGCCCTAAAAAGCCCGAGTAAAAAATGAATAAGTACTGACACAAGACTTCACCAATCAACATAGCTCCCATTATTAATATATAGGGCATGAAGCCTTCTAAAGTTCTTGTTGCAATGTTGTTGTCAATAGCCAGCTGAAGAATTTTAGGTCTGGCTGCAGTAAATCCAGCTAATAAAACAACGGCTACCAACACACCATAAAAAACCCTTTTATATGGCTTGATGTATGTAAATAATCTTTTTAAAAGATTGATATCGTAAACTTTGGTACTACTCATTAAAAATATCTTGTGGGTAACAAATTTCCTTTAAATATAAACCGTGAGCTGGCACAGAATAACCTGCCTGCCCTCTATCTTTTGACCTAATAATATCATGTACAGAAGCCACTGGTATTTTCCCTAAACCAACGTTCAATAGTGTTCCTACAATGGCCCTCACCATATTTCTTAAAAACCGATCTGCCTTGATATAAAAATGCCATTCCTTATCGACGACCGTCCAATGCGCCTCCATAATATCACACAAATAGGTTTTCACATCGGTATTGCTTTTAGAAAAACACTGAAAATCCTCATATTCAAAAAGGATTTTTGTCGCTTCCTGCATTGCCTCCAAGTTCAATTTTGTTTTTAAAAAATAGGCACTGTCAAAATTAAAGGGATTTTTCTCAATAGCAATCCTATAAACATAAGACCTACTTGTGGCATCAAATCTTGCATGAGCCTCAGAACTCACTTGTGTTATTCCGTAAATAGCAATATCCTTGGACAAAAACGAATTTAACTTATAAATCAAATCGTCGCTATCCATAGAGCCTTCATAATCAAAATGGGCATACATTTGTAAGGCGTGAACACCCGCATCGGTTCTTCCGGCACCAACAATTTCAATGGATTCTCCTAATAATTTTGATAAGGCATCTTCCAAAACTTCTTGCACTGAAATGGCATCTGGCTGGTTTTGCCAACCGTGATATGCCTTACCATTATAGGAGAGTTCAATAAAATATCTCAAGGATTGATTAATTTTGTAAGTTGAAGATACAAAGATACACAGTTTTAAGAGTTTCCTTTTTAGATTAACATTAAATGAAGAAAATCCTCCTACTCTCTGATACACACAGCTATATAGATGATGACATCATAAAATATGTCAAACAGGCAGATGAAGTATGGCATGCTGGGGATATTGGAGCTCTATCTGTAACCGACGAAATCAAAAAATGGAAACCTCTCAAAGCAGTTCATGGCAATATAGATGACAACAAGGTTAGACAGGAGTTTCCTGAGAACTTAAGATTCTTCTGTGAAGAAGTCGATGTGTGGATTACCCATATAGGCGGTTACCCTCCTAAATACAATCCTCGAGTCAAACCAGAAATTTACACCCATCCTCCCAAAATTTTTATCTGCGGACATTCACATATTTTAAAAGTCATGCCCGATAAAAAACTAAACCTCATTCATATGAATCCAGGGGCAGTAGGCAAACATGGATTTCATAAAGTAAGAACCATGTTAAGGTTTACCATTGATGGAAAAAAAATTGATAATTTGGAAGTGATTGAGTTTAAGAAATAGCCCAAAATAAATGTTTATGTATGGGCTACTATCATTTTAAGGTATTTAAATTTTATAGGGAATAATAACCGTAAATTAAAAAGCTTAACACAAAGGCTATCACTAGCCCCATTTTCTTGATTTTTGAAATGTTCACCGTTTTATCTCTAAAAACAAAAAACATAGCGATCAGGGAAATAACATTAATAGTTATCAAAATATAAAAATCTACCTACTCATTAAATAAATCCAATTGTTTAGTAACAATCAAATACAGCACGATCAATAAAATGGGTAGGTTTCTGAGTAGTTTGGAAGACATAGACTATTGGAAGAAAAGATTAAAGTAATTGGATAATTTATATTAGGTACCAAGGTAGGAAATCTTAATCATAAACATAAAAAAACCCAGACAAAAAATCTGGGTTTTAACGCACTAATACTACTAAGATGTTAGGTTTACCGTAATCTATCTACTGATTTTACAAGATCTTCATCCTTTTTAATGGCTTTATTGGCTAAAGCCAGTAATACGATAGAAACAATAGGAAGAAAAATCCCAATACCTTTCTCTGAAACAACTGTTTCTCCAGATAAATTTAGAGATCGATACACGAAAAATCCTAGTAAAATAAAGTTTAATATGATGTTAAGTCTGCCCATTACGAACTGAGACTTTCTATTTTTAAAATTAAATATCGAAATCAATGATAACAAGGTGGAACCAAAAAACAATCCCAAAAACAACAATTCATCCTTAGCAAAAACAATTGCTCCCTCATTGGTCACCCATAAGTGGAAAACAAAAATCAATCCACCAGTAACGATAGCCGATAAAAGAAGGTATAAAGTTTGAATGCGTTGTATCATCTAATTTTCTTAAACGAGGGCACAAAAATAGAAGATTATTTTTAGAAAATAAACCCAATTTGTAAAAATAATGTTGTATAATTGCAATACAAAGGGCAACATCCACAGTTGCACTGAATTAAATCTTCCGATTAAAAAAGTCATTTTTTTCAAAATCATTCTAATTCAAATTCAATCACGAATTTTCAATTCAACAATCTAATGTTTGAAATATCACAATTAAAAGAAAAAAAGCTTCCTGAATTACAGGAAATAGCACAAAAATTGAACGTTCCTAAATTTCGTTCACTCAAAAAATTGGATCTTGTTTACCAAATCTTAGACCATCAAGCATCCAACCCAAAGGCAGTACAAGAAGTAGTAAAAGAGGAAAAGACAGAAGAATCTCAGCCACAAAAAAGGTCTAGAAAAAGAATTCAAAAGTCAGATAACGCTCCGCAAACTGACAACAAGCCACAGGCCACTAAAAAACCTGAAAGCAAACCAGCACAACAACCACAAAATAAAACTGAGGATCAAGCGAAGCCAGCCAAACCGGCAGCACAAGAAAAACCAAAACCTCGCGATAATTCCAATAAAGACCAGAACTCTAATAAAGATCAAAATAAAGGTCGCCAAAAAAATACCAATCACAAGAATCAAAATCAGAATCAGAATCAGAATAAAGGAAACCAACCTAACGGCAACAAAGACAGCAGAAACCGTTACAGAGAGCCTGATTTTGAATTTGATGCCATTATTGAAAGTGAAGGTGTCCTAGACATCATGCAGGATGGTTATGGATTTTTAAGATCATCTGACTACAACTATTTATCATCTCCTGATGATATCTATGTGTCCCAATCACAAATCAGGTTGTTTGGCCTTAAAAAAGGAGATACCGTTTTAGGAAATGTAAGACCTCCAAAAGAAGGAGAAAAATATTTCCCTTTAATCAAAGTAAATAAGATTAACGGTTTAGACCCTCAAGTGGTAAGAGATCGTGTTTCTTTTGAACACCTTACTCCGCTTTTCCCTAAGGAAAAATTCAATTTAGCTGAAAGACAAAGTACCATTTCTACAAGAATCATGGATCTTTTCGCTCCTATTGGAAAAGGACAACGTGGAATGATTGTTTCCCAACCAAAGACAGGAAAAACCATGTTATTAAAGGATGTGGCTAATGCTATTGCTGCAAACCACCCTGAAGTTTACCAAATGATTTTGTTGATTGATGAAAGACCAGAAGAGGTAACCGACATGCAACGAAATGTGCGTGGTGAAGTTATTGCTTCTACTTTTGACAAGGAAGCACATGAGCATGTGAAAATTGCCGATATCGTTTTGGAAAAAGCAAAAAGATTAGTTGAATGCGGACATGATGTGGTTATTTTATTAGATTCAATCACAAGATTGGCCAGAGCCTATAACACCGTTCAACCTGCCTCAGGAAAAATATTAAGTGGGGGTGTTGATGCCAATGCACTGCACAAACCTAAGCGTTTCTTTGGAGCGGCACGTAATATAGAAAATGGAGGATCTTTAACCATCATTGCAACTGCCCTTACAGAAACAGGTTCCAAAATGGACGAAGTCATCTTCGAAGAATTTAAAGGTACGGGTAACATGGAGCTTCAATTGGATAGAAGAATTGCCAATAGAAGAATATTCCCTGCTATTGACCTAATCTCTTCCAGTACTCGTAGAGATGATTTATTACTAGATGAGACTACAGTACAACGCATGTGGATTATGAGAAAATATCTAGCAGATATGAACCCCGTTGAAGCCATGGAATTCATCAATGATAGATTTAAACAAACAAGAAACAACGAAGAGTTTTTAATATCCATGAATGGATAATCAAAACTTAATGAAACAAAAAAAGCCTTGGAAAAAATTTCCGAGGCTTTTTTTTATTTCAATATTGTTCTTAAATCGATTTGTTTATTATCGAAATAGATTAAAATAAAAAAGCTTCCCATAAGGAAGCTCTTTCATTATTATATAACCTTTAACCAAATAATTATAGAGCAGCTACATGCTTAGCCAAACTAGACTTAAGGTTAGCAGCCTTATTTGAATGAATGATATTCTTCTTAGCTAACTTATCTACCATAGATGCTACAGAAGGATATAAAGATTCTGCTTCTTTCTTATCAGTTAATTCACGTAACTTTTTAATAGCATTACGAGTTGTTTTGTGCTGGTATCTGTTAAGCACTCTCTTTGCTTCGTTACTTCTGATTCTCTTTAATGCTGACTTATGATTTGCCATTTTCTAACTTCTTTCCTTTTATAAAAAAATTGTAGCCCGTAGGGGAATCGAACCCCTCTTACCAGGATGAAAACCTGGCGTCCTAGCCGATAGACGAACGGGCCATTTTTTTGAGTGTGCAAATATAAAATAAAAATTTAAACTTGCAAAATTTTTCAAAAAACGTTCAATGTTTCCATTGCGGATGCAAAAATACAACTATTTTTAAATGTTGCAACACCTAATCTAATTTTTTTTAAAAAAATTTAATAGGCCTTTGCAAAAAGCACCCTCTTACTAGAAGGATTCCCTGTTAACACACAGTTTCCGGACTCCTCTTTAGCATCTACAGGGATACATCTAATGGTAGCTTTGGTCAATTCCTTGATTTTAGCCTCGGTCTCTGCTGTACCATCCCAATGGGCTGAAATAAAGCCTCCCTTAGTCTCTAATACTTCTTTAAACGCTTCAAATGAATCTACCTCGGTTATGTGATCATCTCTAAACTCCAGAGCTCTTTTATATAGACTCACCTGAATCTCTTCCATCAAGCCTTCTATTTTTCCTGTTAAAGTATCCAATGGAACAATTTCTTTGGTTAGAGTATCCCTTCTCGCCAATTCAACCGTTCGATTTTCCAAATCTTTTGGCCCAATGGCAATTCTTACAGGTACTCCTTGTAATTCGTGTTGAGCAAACTTAGCTCCTGGTCTTAAAGTATCTCTATCATCTAACTTGGCAGAAACTCCCTTTTCCTTTAATTCAGAAATTATGACTTGAGCTAATTCAGAAATTTCATCTAATTGTTCCATTGATTTGTAAATAGGAACAATAACCACTTGATCAGGCGCTAAATTTGGAGGCAAAACCAACCCATTGTCATCACTGTGGGTCATTATTAACGCACCCATTAATCGTGTAGAAACCCCCCATGAGGTAGCCCAAACATAATCTAAGTTTCCTTCCTTATTAGCAAACTTCACATCAAATGCCTTTGCAAAATTCTGCCCTAAAAAATGAGATGTTCCAGCCTGCAGCGCTTTACCATCTTGCATTAAAGCCTCTATACAATAAGTATCCACAGCACCAGCAAATCGTTCACTTTCTGTTTTCACACCTTTAATCACAGGTATAGCCATAAAGTTTTCTGCAAAACTAGCATACACATTGTTCATCAACTCCGTTTCCCTTACAGCTTCTTCCCTAGTGGCATGGGCCGTATGACCTTCTTGCCATAAAAATTCTGCCGTTCTTAAAAATAGGCGTGTCCGCATCTCCCATCGTACCACATTGGCCCATTGATTGATTAAAATCGGTAAATCTCTATAAGATTGAATCCAACCTTTATAGGTATTCCAAATAACTGCCTCACTGGTTGGCCTCACAACAAGCTCTTCTTCCAATTTTGCTTCTGGATCAACTCTTAGCTTCCCTGGTTTGTCCGGATCATTTTGAAGGCGATAATGTGTAACTACTGCACATTCTTTGGCAAATCCTTCCGCATTCTTTTCTTCTGCCTCAAATAAACTTTTTGGAACAAATAATGGGAAATAGGCATTTTTATGTCCAGTTTCCTTAAACATTCGATCCAATTCGGCTTGCATTTTCTCCCAAATGGCGTATCCATAAGGTTTGATAACCATGCAACCTCTAACAGCTGAATTTTCAGCTAAATCAGCCTTGACAACCAACTCGTTATACCACTTGGAATAATCCTCTGCTCTACTTGTAAGTTTTTTACTCATGTACAGTGTTTTGGCACAAATATTGTGCTTTTGTTAAATAAGGGAAATAGTTCGGCAAAACTAACTATTTTTGTTATGTTCAACAATAAAAATTAAGAGTTATGAGATTTATTTACAATATGATCAAAGTACCGGTAATGCCTGTTTTAGGAATTATGGTTCTTTTGACTTCTTGCGGGTCATCCCAATATGCAAGTCAAAACAACGACGGTATTTATGGTTCAGGAAATAGTGTTGAATACCAAGAAGAAGTAGCAGTTCAACCTGATAATTCTGCTTACTACCAAAATTTATTCAAAGAGAAATCCATGGATTATCAAATGCCAGCAGATCAGCAAGGGGAAGTTTTCACCGATGTTGATTCTTACCAAGGCAATTATGATGACCAATACTATGCTGAAGATGGCTATACAGGATACGCCGGTTGGGGCCAATCATCAAGTAATATCTCTGTAAACGTTTACAATGACAGTTGGTGGTGGGGCAACCCATATTGGTCTTTAGGCTGGGGCTATGCCAACCCTTACTGGGGTTGGGGATATGGCTGGGGCTGGGGAGCTGGCTACTGGGGTGGTTATTGGGGCGGTTACTGGGGCTGGGGCTCTGGATGGTATGGTTCTGGTTATTATTACCCTTATTATAACAACCCCTACTATTATAATAGAGTTTCTACAAGAAGAGGTTACTCAAGATATGCCTACGCTGATAGAGGTTATAACTCTCGAAATTCTGCAGTTACTAGAAGATCTAGCAGTCAGATGAGAAACAGAAGTAATTTAAATACGAGATCCAACAATTCGGTAAGAACAATGAGATCTACCAGAAATACTACAGTGCGACCTCAAACTAATATAAGAAATAATAATTCTACAAGAAGCACTAGGACGACGAGATCTTATAACAATAGATCAACCTCCCCTTCTAGAAGTTATTCTACACCAAGCAGAAGCTCTAGCGGTGGCGGAATGAGATCTGGCGGCGGAGGATCTAGATCAAGTGGAGGCGGTGGTCGACGCTAGTCCTAACTAATTACTTATCTGAAAAGAAAAATATTTATGAAAAAAATTGCCCTTTTGACCCTTGTAATGGGAATGATACAATTTGGTTTTTCCCAAGACATTACAGATGCTGTGAGATATTCAGAAGACAATATCCAAGGTACCGCTCGATTTAGAGCTTTAAGTGGTGCTTTTGGAGCTTTGGGCGGTGACATGAGCGCCGTAAGTATCAACCCTGCTGGTTCGTCTATTTTTAACGATAGCCATATCTCTATTTCTACAGCTATTAACATCAAAAATAACGATGTTCAATATTATAACGGATTTAATAACTCTAAAAAAACGAACTTTGACCTTAATCAAACCGGTGCTGCCTTTGTTTTTTATAATAGAAATCCAGATTCTAAATGGAAGAAATTTGCTTTTGGGGCCTCTTATGATAAGGTAGAAGATTACGACAACAATTGGTTGGCAAGAGGAACCAGTAATTCCTCCATCGATAACTACTTCCTCTCTATTACTCAAAACCAAGCAATTCCATTCGGGGTTTTAAAATTGCAACCTGGAGAATATATTGAAGATGCCTATGCAAATATTGGAGCCAATCCTAATTACGGCTATTCAGTCCAACAAGTCTTTTTGGGGTATTGGGCCGGAATTATTGATCCTGTCAATTTAGATGACCTGACCAATGACGAAGAAACCAATTATTTGTCTAATATAGCTCCGGCTGATTCTTTTAATCAAAGTTACATTTATAATTCTACAGGATATAATGGGAAATTCTCTCTTAATTTCTCTTCACAATTTACTGATAGGATTTATTTTGGTATAAACCTGAATTCCCATTTCATTAACTATGATAAAATCACTCAATATTATGAATCAAATTCTCACCCAGACGCGTTAGTCAATAATGTATATTTTGAAAATATTCTATCTACCTACGGTTCTGGTTTTTCGTTTCAATTAGGATCTATTGTAAAAGTCACCCAAAGTTTAAGAGTTGGATTAACCTATAACTCTCCTACTTGGTATCGTATTGAAGAAGAAAGCAGCCAAAATATAGATTCAAATTATGCTGATCCTGAAATAGGATACATCGGCGATATTATAAATGTATATCCAGCATACAATCTAAAATCACCGGGGAAATTTACTGGAAGTTTAGCTTATGTTTTCGGAAAATATGGTCTCATTAGTTTTGATTATTCTTTAAGAGATTACAGCAACACTAAATTTAAACCATCTTCAGACCCCCATTTTTCAGAGCAAAATAGTATTATAAACAATCTTCTTACTACCGCATCAACTTATAAGATTGGTGGTGAATTAAGATTAAATCAATTGAGTATAAGAGGTGGTTATCGATTTGAAGAAAGCCCATACAAGGATAGCTTCTATCAAAGTGATTTGAACGGTTACTCTGTTGGTCTTGGATATTCCTTTGGTAATTTCAATATGGATTTAACCTTTGATCAGGCACAACGAGACTCCAATTACCGCTTATATAGCAATCCAGGCTTTTCAAATAGTGCTTTTATTGATAACAAGCAATCCAACATTACTTTTACCGTTGGATTCAATCTATAACGACTTTCCATTATTGGATCAAGTCAAAAAAAGAAAACCAGAGAATATATTTTCTGGTTTTCTTTTTTTACAATGACTTAGTCTCACTGATTCTTCTTTTCATCATATTAGACAGTCCCAATTTCAATGTTAGACTTATTCTGGAGCTTAAGGGAACTGCAACTAAGAAACTATAAATCCCAAAACCCAATTCTCGTTAGATTCCAGCTGATTAATTAAAATCAATGTCGATGCCAATTCCATATTATAAAAGGAAGCCATTCTATAAAATCATTCAACCAAAACTAAAATAAAAAAGCCCCTGATTTCTCAGGGGCTTTTTAGGTTTATAATGAAGTTAGTTTAAGAGTTTCCTTTATTAACGCTTGAGGGTAAAATGTTCCTTTAGGATCTTTGTTTCCCCGTTGCTTTCTCCCGGTTCGGTGTACTCGACCGTGAACCAGTAGTCGCTCGATGGCATCAGCTCCCCATTATAGGTACCGTCCCATCCCTCACCAGTGGGGCTCAATTGCTTGAGCAGCTTTCCATAGCGGTCAAATATATAAATTTTAGCGTTAACTTGGGTGTTAATATTGTAAATCTGCCAAGTGTCGTTGTCCCCGTCCCCATTAGGGGTAAAGAACAATGGGTAGTCCATTACCGTCACCGTATCACTGCCGATACCGCAACCGTTGATATCCCTTACCTGTACCAGGTGTTCCCCGAAGGACAGGTTCTCAAACACATAACTGCCGTCAT
>NZ_JAJJNF010000039.1:0-413 GCF_021245805.1 Mangrovimonas futianensis | reverse complement strand
TTTGTGATGAGCCCAACTCTGAAGACGGTATCAATACGTTTGATTTAAACGAGGTGGCATTACAAATACAGAATAACAACAACATCAGTTTCCCTATTTCTTTCTACAGCTCATATGATGATGCCCTATTAGAAGAAAATGCCCTTGAAGCCTCATACACCAATTCAATTCCCTACTTTCAGGTTATTTATGCACGCGCAGAAAACAATAATGCATGCTACGGGATTGCCGAAGTGACCTTACGGGTGCACGAACTTCCTAACCTGCAAAGCGACGTTGAGGTTTTCTATTGCCTAAATGATTCACCGGAGTCCATTACACTGAATGCCGGCATTTTTGATGGAAGCACCAATAATACCTTTGAATGGTCTACTGGGGAAACAACCCCAGATATCGAGGTAAACACCGTGGGA
>NZ_JAJJNF010000038.1:0-428 GCF_021245805.1 Mangrovimonas futianensis | reverse complement strand
ACAGGAAGCTGCCGAGGCCAACACGCCGGAGCCTTTTGTACTGTGCGATGACAACATGGAGTTTGACGGTGACCCAACGGACGACTCGGTGGCCTTTGACCTGAGCACGCAGAACGCCACGGTACTTAACGGCCAGGACCCGGCGAACTTCACGGTAAGTTACTATGAGACCGAGGCGGACGCCCTGGCCATGGACAACGCCATCGCCAACCCGACCTCCTATATGAACCTGAGCAACCCGCAGACCGTATGGGTGCGTGTTGACAACGATACAACACCGGATAGCATCTGCTACGACATCACCACCCTGGAACTTCAGGTGGCGCCTATTCCTTCCTTTGTTCTGGAGGATGTGTACGTACTGTGTACGGACACCAACGGGACGGAGGTCGTGGGCTCTCCACTGATGGACACGGGACTTGATGCTT
>NZ_JAJJNF010000037.1:0-441 GCF_021245805.1 Mangrovimonas futianensis | reverse complement strand
GGGACTTATTTCTACGTTGTGAAGTACAAGGACACCGAGGTAAGGACAGACTGGTTCTATATCACCAGAGAACAATAATTAACGCAACCAGAAAAAGATAATGAAAAGACTATATATATTAATCGCTATGGTACTGATCGGGATGGTTGGGGCACATGCCCAACAGGATCCACAGTACACGCAGTACATGTACAATATGAACGTGATGAACCCCGCTTATGCGGGGTCCTTCGAGGGACTGTCCCTTGGGGCGCTTTACAGGAGCCAGTGGGTCGGTGTCGATGGGGCACCCAAGACGGCGACCTTCAACGGTCACATGCCCGTAGGGCGCAAGGTAGGGCTAGGTCTGTCGTTTGTTAACGACCAGATCGGACCTGTAAAGGAGAACAATGCCTATGTTGACTTCAGCTATACGCTGGAGTTGGGCGGCGGTCACAAACT
>NZ_JAJJNF010000036.1:0-480 GCF_021245805.1 Mangrovimonas futianensis | reverse complement strand
TATTCAACGACGTGCCTCCGGGAGTGGGACACTATATCGAGGTAAGACATACCAATGGATGTATCGTGGTTACCGACCTGTTCGACATTGAAGGATACGACCCGCTGGCACTTGTGCTGGTCGAGGGAGACATGAACGAGATCATCGCACAGGCCACAGGTGGAAACGGTGAGTATGAATTTACTTTTAACGGTGAAGACTATGGCCAGGAAAACTCCTTTATGATCACCCAGACCGGTACACATACCGTAACGGTGACAGACAGTGCGGGATGTACCGCCATGGCAACCATCTACCTCGAGTTCATAGACCCATGTATACCGAACTACTTTACCCCCAACGGGGACGGAGTGGCCGATACCTGGGGACCTGACTGTGTGGACAACTACCCGGACCTCGAGTTCTCGATTTTCGACAGGTACGGAAGAAAGATCGTCACACTTAAGGTCGGACAGAAATGGGACGGTAAGTACGACGGAA
>NZ_JAJJNF010000035.1:0-484 GCF_021245805.1 Mangrovimonas futianensis | reverse complement strand
TCTTCGTTCATGTATTTTTCTCCACTTCTAACCTCTTCGACTAGAGATGGTAAACCGTATAAAAGTGTTTTTAAGGAATCGGATTTAATAAGCGCGACTTTTCCAGTATTCAGTCCTTCGTTTAAGGTTCCGTTTTTAAACTCCATGTTGCCATTAGCCATAGATATATTGATTAGGCTGTCCAATTTCTTGGAAGAAAGTTTGGTTATATCTTCACCAACCATTTTTAAAATAGCCAATGAACTCCTCCTTTGGCTTTCTTTTTTCTCAATTTCTTCTTGAGAAAAACCTATATTACTTTTTACTTCGGCTTTGAGTCGTGCAACAAACTCCTTAGATTCTTTTAAATTACTTTTATTTATGTTCCAGTTATTAATCTGTAGGGCAATCAAAATCCCAATAACTACAAGAATAATTTCTCCAATAGCATAGGTTAAATACTTTCCAAATTTATTTTCAGTCAGGGTTTTTTGTCTAATTTTTC
>NZ_JAJJNF010000034.1:0-486 GCF_021245805.1 Mangrovimonas futianensis | reverse complement strand
ACATCATGGACCTGGAGACCCGCTGTGACATCGCCACGATCAGTTTCTTTGTGGAGGTACAGGAAGCTGCCGAGGCCAACACGCCGGAGCCTTTTGTACTGTGCGATGACAACATGGAGTTTGACGGCGACCCAACGGACGACTCGGTGGCCTTTGACCTGAGCACGCAGAATGCCACGGTACTTGACGGCCAGGACCCGGCGAACTTCACGGTAAGTTACTATGAGACCGAGGCAGACGCCCTGGCCATGGACAACGCCATCGCCAACCCGACCTCCTATATGAACCTGAGCAACCCGCAGACCGTATGGGTGCGCGTTGACAACGATACAACACCGGATAGCATCTGCTACGACATAACCACCCTGGAACTTCAGGTGGCGCCTATTCCTTCCTTTGTTCTGGAGGATGTGTACGTACTGTGTACGGACACCAACGGGACGGAGGTCGTGGGCTCTCCACTGATGGACACGGGACTTGATGCTT
>NZ_JAJJNF010000033.1:0-487 GCF_021245805.1 Mangrovimonas futianensis | reverse complement strand
TGGCAATGCCGCCCGTGGCGTTCTGTGCCCCGGACAAGCTTGTGTAATAGGTCACTCCATAGGATGACGGATCCTGTCCGTTCAGTATGGTGGCATCCTGTTGTGTCAGGTCAAAGGTATAGACACCATCGGTGTTCAGTTCACAGGCAATCAGGTCTTCAAGCTCTGCCGATGCATCGGGAAGCGGGTTGACCACTACCTGGAAGCTGGTCACGTTGTAACAGCCCGTTTGGTCGTTGGTGACCCTTACCCATACGGTCTGTGGGGTCTGGGTGTTCACAAAGGCCGTAGCATCTGCTATGGATGTGTCCCCTTCCTCTGCACCTTCTTCCGTGGTATGGTAGGTAGCCGTTAGGCCGTTCTCTCCCGGAAGGATGATACTGTCCTCCATCACCGTTAGGTCAAAGCTCTCGGACAGGTCTCCCGTATCGGTATCGTCACAGGCCACAAGATCCTGAAGGTTCTCTGCAGGGGTCGGTGTTGGCAA
>NZ_JAJJNF010000032.1:0-489 GCF_021245805.1 Mangrovimonas futianensis | reverse complement strand
TTACGTTGAAGCTGAAGTAATATCCTCCCCAACGGTACAGAGCCCCCACGTCGAAATTATTGTTTGAAGTGGCCCTATCATCTGTGACGTAGGGGTCAATTACCGGATCGTTGTATGTTGTCTGAAAATCTTCAATGTTGATCCTGAAATGGTTCAGGTTGTATGAAATCCCGAATGATAGGAACTGCCTTGACGGGTAGTCCAGAGTCAGGTGGTGGGAAAAAGAGACCTTGAGTCCTTTCTGTCTAGTGTTCCCGTTGCTGTCGTTGTAGAGTGAGAGCCCCACCCCGTTTTTGTTTGTGACCCTTGCATCGACGTACAGGGACTGGTTGTCCGGTGCGTCCTTGATCCCGACCCACTGAGTGAGCCCGTTGAGTCTGACCCTTAGGTTGTCACCTATCCCCGCATATGTTGGGGATAGGACAAAGTCATTATCTGCCAGGTACTGTGTCCATACCGGCAGGTTGAGCTCTTGGGCAAAGCTCCCCG
>NZ_JAJJNF010000031.1:0-489 GCF_021245805.1 Mangrovimonas futianensis | reverse complement strand
CCACTTTGTGTTTCCGTACCACGACCCTGGAGCTGATCGTGAATCCGCTTCCTACCCCGGCACAGACGCAAGAGGCACTGCAGCTGAGCATCTGTGACGACAACGACGACAACGACGGCTATGCAGCCTTTGACCTGACCGATCAGGACGGGATCATTACCAGTGGGACACCTTCCTGGAGCGTGGACTACTACGAGACGGCCATAGACCGTGACAATGACAACCCGATAGCAGACTATACATCCTATACCAACACATCGATAGGTGGACAGCCTCACAACCCGCAGACCATCTATGTGAAGGTGACCGACCAGGATACCGGTTGCTATGCCTATTCGACATTGACCCTTGAGGTGTCGCCATTGCCAACACCGACCCCTGCAGAGAACCTTCAGGATCTTGTGGCCTGTGACGATACCGATACGGGAGACCTGTCCGAGAGCTTTGACCTAACGGTGATGGAGGACAGTATCATCCTTCCGGGAGAGA
>NZ_JAJJNF010000030.1:0-494 GCF_021245805.1 Mangrovimonas futianensis | reverse complement strand
CGATTTCATTACTTCGAACGCCGACTGAAATCGCGAATAGGCGAAAGTCGCCGCCTTGGGGAGCCGATTTTTTTACGTGTACGTCACGGGCCAATCATTTTCAAGGTCACTGTATCGAGTTCGGAACGATTCGATGCGGTCTTTGTACGGTACGAACGAAATTACGTTCGAATCGGCTCTTTTTTCAAAATTCAATCGAAACTTAAAAGTGCGATAACTTTTGATCTAATTGAGCTACAGCTTCGGCAATAGGCTCATTCGATTCGTCATAAAAAAATGGACCAATTTCATGTGTCATAAGTATAATTTTGTCGAATCGAAATCGATTAATTCGATATTTGCGATTTTATTACTTCGAACGCCGACTGAAATCGCGAATAGGCGAAAGTCGCCGCTTTGGGGAGCCGATTTTTTTACGTGTACGTCACGGGCCAATCATTTTCAAGGTCACTGTATCGAGTTCGGAACGATTCGATGCGGTCTTTGTACGGTAC
>NZ_JAJJNF010000002.1:0-532225 GCF_021245805.1 Mangrovimonas futianensis | reverse complement strand
ATGATGCGATATCAACAATGTATCTAGCCAAAACCCCTCTGTCCCTTCTATTGTTGCCTGTCTGTTATTTAGTAAGAAATTTACTATTTTAACTCTTTAATTAAATAGATTTGTAAACATACGAGCCTAACCGTTGCCATTAATTTAATGAAAAGCCTACTACTAATAATATTAACTTTTTCATTGTTCAGTTGTAATGATAAAACATTAAAAATGTCTGAATTAGACTTTTTAGATTTCAATCAAGCGAGTATATTAAAGAATGATATAAAGAAGACTTTTTTGATATCGGGATTTGATACAGCACTTTATAAAAAAAACGATACTATTGAAATTATCGAATATAACAGAAGTGGAAATATTAAAAACGTATGGAGAAAATCTTTTATGTATAGCATAAATGAAGAATATGAATACGACTCATTAAACCTTGAAAAACAAAAAATATTCTTTACTGATTTTAAAGCTATTTTCAATTTTCGCTATGAATTTGATAGCGATAGTTTAATCCTCTATAAGTATTATACTGAACCTTCTATTGGAATTTCAAAACAGGATATTTTAAAACCAGCAGCTATTTTTAAATTCAAAAATGATGGTAAAATTTTAGAATCCTCTCAATATCAGAATAACGATTATGGAAAGGGTAAAAAGCTCACTACAAAATACGATTACGACACAAAATTGAACTTATTGTCTTCGAAAGAAATATTATACAAACCAAGTGATAACGAAGATTCATCATTGAGTTCCAATGCAATAACCAACTATTATTACTCTAACAAAAAACTTGATTCGACTTTAACAATTTTCAGCTGGATAGATAGAGAAAATCAAAAGCAAAGCTATTCACGTAAAGTAATATTTGACAAAAATGGTTTAGTCTTAAAAACAATTACTATGGATAGTTTAATTGTAAATTATAAACATATTAAATAAAAACTATTTGTAACACCGTGTATAGCTCATTGTGGCTGAATTAGGTGCTTAAAACTATGTTTAACCTGTAGCCATATTTCAGGACGAGACATTTGAAACAACGACATCTTTTGGATACAAAAATGATAATTATCCATTATTTGGAAATTATGAATAAAATTCAATTGCCAACAATTTATAACCCAAATTGCTCAGGATTTTTGCGCAACCACCCTTAAGCAAACCGTTTCCAGTAATATAAAAATAACCTATGAAACAAATCTTACTATTTTTAATTCCATTTTTGCTTTTAACCTCGTGTGATTCATTAACTGTAGAAGAAATTGCCAGGTTACCAATCAATAAAGTAAGTACTAGCGAAGAAAATTATTTTGAAAAAGAGACTACTTTAAATTTAAAAAAAGGAGATAAAATTGCTTTTTGGTCAGAAATGGATTTTGAATATTCCGGCGAAGAATCTTTTCTGTTTAGATTCAGAGTTTACAAAAATGACGAACCTTTTGCAATTCTGGAATTTGACCCAACCAATAAAAACATAACTATTGGAGAAATCAAATCAACAATTGGAAAAAAGACTAAATGGAGTTTTACTGGGAAAAATAAAGAGTTAAAAATTAAAGAAGATGGAAAATATACTTTTAAGGGGATTCTTAAAACTACAAAAAATCCAAGTTTGATAGTTAATAAAGCTATTGTGGTAATTAAAAAATAAATACTCCTGGCAATATTGGCTATAATTTATTGCTTCTCATTTTCGGTAAGGAAAATCCTAACGGTTTTACTATCTTAGTTTCTTAACCCGAAAATCCTGCGGATTTTGCTACGCCAGTTCGCACTGCGTGCTCGTGTCACGCAACTAAACTATATACAAACCGTTTCACAAGCTGAAAAAATGAAAAACGATTTTGAAATTGGAATGAAAGTTTCTCTTAATGGCGAATTCGGAATTGTGGTTAAGTCTGAACTTGACAAAGCTAATTTTTATGGAATGATTAGATGGGATTCTAAATCGGATTCTGATTTTGAAAGTTGGAATGGATTGTTTGGTTCTTTTATTCAACAAGGAGGTAAAATAATTGAGTTATCTCATCAATTTGAATTTATTAACGAAGATGGAACTTTAAAAAAACGACCTAAAAAATGAAACAGCTACCAATTATATTGTTATTCTTTCTAATTAATTTAAAATCCCAGAGTATTGAAAATGACAAAGTTTATATAACACATGGCAATGACCAAGGTGTTAATTATCCATATGGCGTTTCAGAGTTAATCATAAAAGCAGATTCAACTTTTTCTTGGAAAAGTTTTAATGTTGATAAAAATAATTGGAAAAAGTATTACAAGGGCGATAATATTATAAGTATCAGTGGTAATGTCATCAAAGAAAATGATTTATACATTCTAAAAGAAATGGGATGCAATTCTAGAGGACCAAATAAATGGATTGTAAAAATCACCGAGGAGAAAATTGAATTTTACATTAATAAAAAATCTGAACTGACTAAAACCAGGACAGAATATAAACGAATTAAGGTCAGTGGGTAATATGTTATAAATATTAAGATAAACCCTTTCCTTTTACCATGCTAAAGACGTCCATAAACCTACAGAGAATCGTTAACTCCAATGGCAAATTAAATACTAACCCAAAAATCACTAACTTTAACCCGTCTTGAAGCAATTAGTTAACCCAACTAGTGTCTAAAATAAAGACATCAAAAAAATGAAATTTGTCGCAACCATAATAGTGCTGTTTCTTGTTTTAACCGCTTGCCAAAACGAGAAGAAACAATCATCTGAAGATATTGAAGGATCAAAAAACTTAGTCTTTTCAGATTTGGTACTTCATGACCGTTTTGACAACACCCTGGTTTTAGACACCCTATTATTGGGTCGTGAGGCACAGTTTTCACCAGTCTATATTGGTAAAATGAACGACTCCATCCAACCTTATTACAAAACTGCAAAGGTTGGTTACCGTGTCGAAGATTGGAACAAATACAGAAGTCCGGAAGTCGATGACTTAGAAATCTATATTGACACCTCGCAAACCATTGGATTCCCAATGGGTGTATGGGAATATGAACAAGAACCCGAGCGGAGAGTCAATAAAAAATCCTACCCTATATTTATTAGAAACCAAAGCAATGATACTTTGAGCATTGGATTTGGAGAGATTTTACCTATCGTAACAGAGGCTCAAGACTCTTTGGGAAACTGGATGCAAATTGAAAGTCCGTTGATGTACGATTGCGGGACCGGGTTGACCCAGTTCTACTTACCTCCAAATGAAATTGCCATTTCTACTTTAAGGCAAAACAAGGGCACCAATAATACCAAGTTTAGAGTGAAATTTAGTTTTGGCGACCATCAAATCTATTCTAACGAGATTGAAGGAAAAATGAATGACTAATTTTCATGTAAATTCAACCTTGAATTCAAAGGTTAAAAATACAATGAAAATTTAGGAGTTATCTTCATATTTTTCTTTGAAATAATCTATTTCCTACTTGTTTTCTATAATGGTATTTGTTTAGATTTGAGACTTAATCTAAACTATTCATCTATAATGAAAAAACTATTATTTATTGCCCTAAGTTTATTTATTACAACTAACCTAACTGCGCAAAAGGCTAAGGTGACCAAAGGAGACTGGAGTAACCTTAAAGGTATTACCGCCTATAATGTGGTATTTGATTACTCTGATTTAACCATTCCTAAATATGATTCTGAGGAAGAATTTTTAAAAGACAAAATGGCAAAAAGAGAAGAAAAAGAACCAGGAACAGGAGAGGCTTTTAAAAAGTCTTGGTTTTCAGACAGAGAAGAATTTTACGAGCCAAATTTCATTAATACGTTCAACGACAGATATAAAGATGGCGCTGTAAAAGTTGGGAAAGACTTACCCAATGCAGAATATACCATGAAAATTCATACTACCTTCATTTACCCAGGTTATAATGTGGGTGTGGTAAGACATAATTCAAAACTTGAAGTGACCTTAAGCGTTTATAAAAATGATGCTCCTGATAATGTAATTTTTTCAGTGGATTACACAAAAATTGAAGGACAAGGAAATGGGGGATTTGATTTCAATTCTGGACAAAGAATTGCTGATGCCTATATCATTTTTGCAAGAGCCTTGACAAAGCATATGTACAAAAACAACAAATAAAATTTATTTGATAAAGAAGATGTAATGAGCGAATAGAAATCTATTCGCTCATTTTTTTTTGCATATCGATCACATGAGCCAAATTGGCTACAATACGATCATGTTTCTTTACAAATGGATTGGTTTCATCCCAAACATAACCAGCCAATACCGCACATATTTGTTTTTTAACCTCTAAGTTCTCAGGACGATGGAAAAACAAGGTCTGTAAATTACCCGTGTACCATTCCTTCACATAAGTAGCAAATACATTTACGCCATATTTAATGTAATCGGCATAGTCTTTTTCCCAATCTACGGTCTCGCCATTTAGTTCTTTTGAAATCAATTTAGACGATTGTAAGGCAGATTCTGTAGCAAAAGTAACCCCTGAAGAAAACACAGGGTCTAAGAATTCGGCACTATTGCCTGTTAGCACAAAGCCCTTTCCATAAAACTTTTTAACGGCTTTGGAATAATTTCTAATACAAACGGGCTCGAACTCAAACTCCAAACCTTCAAACCTAGAATGGTAATATTCTGTAAGCTTCAACATGGCTTTCATTCGTTCAGTATTAGGACCGCTGTATGAATCTATCAATTCATTTTTTCCAACAAAACCGATACTGGTAATACCATTTGAAAAAGGGATAACCCAAAACCAAGTATCTGTATCCAATACATCAAAGGTAATTAGGGTTCCTTCTCTTCCCTCTGGGCGCTTTAAATCTTTAACATGAGTAAAAATAGAGGAGTGCTCTGGAATGGAAGAGGGTTTATCCAAATCCAACAAGCGAGGAAGCACCCTACCGTAACCACTAGAATCGACTATAAATTTAGCGTTTACCTGATAGGATTCTCCTTGGTCATTCTTTATTTGGGTTGTCGAACTTCCATCCTCCTGAATTTGTACATCCAATACCTCATGACCAAATTGAATATCTACGCCTCGTTTTATAAGTTCTTGAGTCAAGGTGTGATCAAAATCGGCTCTAGGTACTTGCCAAGTCCAATCCCATCCTTCGGTATGCTTTTGGCTAAAATCAAAATTACAAACCACATCATCCCTAAGAAATCGGGCTCCCGCCTTAACTTCATAATTTCGTTCCTTTAAGCAATCTAGCAAACCAACTTCTTCAAAATGGTCCATGCACCTAGGGAGCAAGCTCTCACCTATTACAAACCTCGGGAAATGGCTCTTTTCAACCACTTTCACACGATGGCCTTGGTTAAATAAATAAGAGGCTGCCACACATCCTGAAGGACCAGCACCAATAATTAACACATCTACTTGCACATCCATCATAATCAATCAGCTATATAATTCATTTATTATATTAAATTTGCAATCCAAATTAACTATTTTTAGTTCAAGTTATTTAAATTTTTCACAAAAAAAATCCAATAAATATTAATGCTGACACTTAAAGGGACTCTAGGGATCAAGGAATTCTATCAAATCATTTTTGAACAACAAGATTTTCAATTGGATGACTCTGTTTTAGAGATTGTAGAAAAGAGCTTTAATTTTCTTAAAGAATTTTCTGAAAACAAGGTCATATATGGGGTAAACACAGGGTTTGGTCCTATGGCACAATACAAAATCAAGGATTCTGAGCGTAATGAATTACAGTACAACCTCATACGCAGTCATGCCTCTGGGACTGGCAACCCGATTCCTCCTATCTATGTGAAAGCTGCTATGGTTGCTAGATTAAACACCCTATCACTTGGTAATTCTGGAATTCATAAATCAGCAGTTATGTTGATGACGGAGTTGATCAATAGAGATATTACCCCTTTGATTTTTGAACACGGAAGTGTTGGAGCCAGTGGTGATTTGGTTCAATTGGCCCATTTGGCCTTAGTTTTAATAGGCGAAGGCGAAGTCTTTTACCAAGGAAGTTACCAACCCACCAAAGAGGTTTTTGAAAAGGAACAGTTAACACCTATTTCTGTAGAATTACGAGAAGGGCTGGCACTTATGAACGGAACATCAGTAATGACTGGAATTGGATTGGTCAATACCGTTTTCACAAGAAGATTACTGGATTGGGCCATCACTTCTTCTGCTGCTATTAATGAAATAGTGAAAGCATATGACGACCATTTATCCTTTGAGCTAAACGAGTCTAAGAAGCATATCGGTCAAAGAGAAATTGCTAAGAAAATGCGTGAGCATTTAGAAGATAGCCAATTAACCAGAAAAAGAGAACATCATTTATATTCTAAAAACGAAGATGTTTCTGTCTTCAAAGAAAAAGTCCAGGAATATTACTCCTTAAGATGTGTTCCCCAAATTTTAGGTCCTGTCCTAGACACCTTAAACAGCGTGGAAAAAATTCTAATTGAAGAAGTGAATTCTGCAAATGACAACCCTATCGTGGATGTGGAAAGGCAACATGTTTACCACGGCGGGAATTTTCATGGTGATTATGTGTCTTTGGAAATGGATAAACTTAAAATGGTTGTTGCCAAATTAAGTATGCTTTCTGAAAGACAGCTAAACTACTTGTTAAATTCGCGTTTAAATGACATGCTACCTCCATTTGTTAATCTCGGGCAACTTGGATTAAATTTTGGTATGCAGGGAGTGCAGTTTACAGCAACCTCTACAACGGCAGAAAACCAAATGCTGTCAAACCCAATGTATGTGCACAGTATTCCTAACAACAATGACAATCAAGATATAGTAAGTATGGGAACCAACTCGGCTCTTATTACAAAAAAAGTCATAGAGAATGCATTTGAAGTGGTTGCCATTGAATTGATAACTATCGTTCAAGCTATTGAATATCTGAATGTTAAAGATCAGGTTTCTTCAAAAACACGTAAAGTATATGATGAGATAAGGAATATAGTCCCTATCTTTACCAAAGACGTTGTGATGTACCCCTATGTCAATAAAGTTAAGGAGTACCTCATCAATCATTAAAAGCTATTAATCATGTTTCGAGTATTCTTTTTTATTTTCATGATCGCTGTTTTCAGCAGTCATGGCCAAGAGTTAGCACTTGCCAGAACAGACGGTCAATTTGGTTTTGTCAACACTTCTGGAGAATGGCACATTAAACCCCAATTTAAGGACGCTAAAAGTTTTTCAGATGATTTGGCTGAAGCCATGAATGATGACAAATCTTGGGGATACATCAATAGAAAAGGAGAATGGGTGATCAAACCACAATTTAAAGATGTTAAGGCTTTTCACTCTGGAATTGCTTTAGCTACCGATGGCGATGATTGGTTTTACATTGACAAATCTGGAAATAAAACACTTGCTCAAGTACAAACGGATAAATTCTATGATTTTAGTGATGGAATGGCCATCATCAGAAATGGAGATTTGGTAGGTTTTATAAATACCCAAGGAGCGGTTGTTGTCCAGCCTAAGTTTGAAAAAGTGTTCCCTTTTCAAAATGGTCACTCTAAAGTATTGGAAGGTGGAAAATGGGGATTGATTGACAAAACTGGAGCCTATCTGGTAAAAACAGAATATGATGGAATAGGTCAAGTTTCCAATGGCCCTGTTGTTGCTGAAATGGGATCCTCTAAAGGCTTAATAATTGACGGTCAATTTAAAGAGATTCCAGGCGCTGAAAAAATTTGGGATTTCACCTCTTCTGAAGGTCTTGCCTTTGCAAAAAAAGATGGTCAATTGGGTTTTATAGATACTCAAGGTAATTGGGTTATTGAACCCCAATTTGACAAAGTAAAAGATTTTAGCAATGGATTAGCCCCTGTTATGAAAGACAAAAAATGGGGGTATATTGATACCAATGGCCAAGTAATTATTGACTATCAATTCAAGGATGCTGAGACTTTTAGTAAAGATGGATTAGCGCCAGTTAAACCATCTAAATTATGGGGATTTATTGATAAAAAAGGCAACTTAGTAATTGAGGATAAGTACGATATTTCCTCGGTAAATTTTGGCGCCCTTTTTGGTGCCACAGAAGACAAAGGCTTTATTGATGGCTTATCAAGAGTCAAACTGAAAAAAGAATGGGCTTTTATCAAACCCAACGGTGAAGTCCTAGGTAATACATGGTTTGAAAACCTAGAATTATTTAAATAAACTAAACGAACTATAATAAATGAAATGTGCCCTAATCACAGGCGGTTCTCGCGGCATTGGACGAGCAATTTGCATCCAACTGGCAAAAGATACCGACTATCATATTCTTATTAATTACAACAGTAACGAACAAGCAGCATTAGAAACCTTAAAAGAGGTAGAAGCTTTAGGAAATTCTGGTGAGATATTAAAATTTAATGTTTCAGATGCCGAACAAGTAAACTCTTCCTTAGACACTTGGCAAACCAATAATCCTGATGCTATCGTAGAAGTTATAGTTAACAATGCAGGAATCACTAAAGATGGTTTGTTTATGTGGATGCCATCAGAAGATTGGAATTCTGTTATTAATACCTCTCTCAATGGATTCTATAATGTAACCCACTTCTTCATTCAGAAATTACTTAGAAATAGATACGGAAGAATCATTAACATTGCCTCAGTTTCTGGTGTGAAGGGAACAGCTGGTCAAGCCAATTATTCGGCCGCTAAAGGTGCCTTGATTGGCGCAACCAAAGCACTAGCACAAGAAGTAGCCAAAAGAAAAATCACTGTTAATGCAGTAGCTCCCGGATTTATTAAATCTGATATGACTGCAGAATTGGATGAAAAAGAATTAAAAAACATGATTCCAATGAACCGATTTGGAGAGGCTGAAGAAGTTGCCCACGTCGTATCCTTTTTAGCTTCTAAAAAAGCATCGTATATTACTGGAGAAGTCATTAATATTAATGGTGGAATTTACTCATAAATAAAGGGAACATGAAGCGAGTTGTAATTACAGGAATGGGTATTTATTCTTGTATAGGTGAAAATTTGGAGGAAGTAAAAAAGTCTTTGTACGAAGGTAAATCTGGTATTGTCATAGATCCTCAAAGAATAGATTTTGGATACCGATCACCGCTTACAGGAATGGTCAATAGACCCGATTTAAAAGGCATGCTATCTAGAAGACAAAGGATAAGTATGGGTGAGGAAACTGAATTTGCCTATATGGCTACTATTGAAGCCTTAAGAAATTCTAGGATAGACCAAGACTTTATCGACAACCATGAGGTAGGTATCCTTTATGGCAATGACAGTACAGCCAAATCTGTGGTAGAGTCCAATGACAAAATAAGAGATAAAAAAGACACAACATTAGTAGGTTCTGGAGCCATATTTCAAGGTATGAATTCTTCGGTCACCATGAACCTCTCCACCATCTTCAAACTGACTGGCGTCAATTTTACTATCAGTGCAGCCTGTGCCAGCGGATCCCATTCCATTGGAATGGCTTACCAACTTATAAAAGCAGGTTTGCAAGAATGCATTATTTGTGGTGGAGCCCAAGAAATTAATCCCATTGCCATGGGTAGTTTTGACGGATTAGGAGTGTTCTCAACCAATACAGAAAACCCAGCGCAAGCCTCTAGGCCTTTTGACAGTAACAGAGATGGACTGGTTCCTAGTGGAGGAGCTGCAACGCTTATTTTAGAATCTTATGAATCTGCCGTAAAAAGAGGCGCCCCCATTTTGGGAGAAGTATTGGGTTATGGCTTTTCTTCTAATGGCGACCACATATCAACTCCCAATGTAAATGGTCCAAGCAGAGCAATGGAAATGGCTTTGAAACAGTCAAACATTAAAGCTTCAGATATTGAATATGTGAATGCCCACGCCACCTCTACTCCTGTAGGAGATGCCAATGAAGCACGAGCTATTTTTGAAGTATTTGGTGAAAATGGACCTTATGTGAGTTCCACCAAATCCATGACAGGTCATGAGTGTTGGATGGCAGGTGCCAGTGAGGTTATCTATTCCATGCTAATGATGCAAAACGATTTTATCGCTCCCAACATAAACCTAGAAACTCCAGATGAAGCCGCTTCAAAATTAAATTTGGTGAGCAAAACGCTAGATAAAAAATTTGATGTATTTTTGTCCAATTCATTTGGATTTGGCGGGACAAATTCCGCCTTAATTATTAAAAAAATGTTGGTGTAGCAATGGATAAAGAAGTTATTATTGAGAAAATAAACGACTTTCTTATAGATGAATTTGAGGTTGAAAGTGAAGATATTTCACCTGAAGCCAATTTAAAGGACACTTTGGAACTTGACAGTCTAGATTTTGTAGATTTAGTGGTAGCTGTTGAATCTAATTTTGGTGTTAAATTGGTAGGAGAAGACTTTGTAGGGGTTAAATCCCTTGAAGATTTTTATAACCTTATAGAAAGAAAATTAAGCTAAATACAGCCCCTAAAATATTGTATGGCTACTGAGTGGAAAGGTAAATCCCGCGGAACGGTTTTGGGTTACAAAATATTTGTATTTTGTATGAAAAACCTAGGATTGGGGTCTGCCTATTTCGTCCTTAATTTTGTAGCTACATATTTTGTTTTCTTTGCACTAGATGGTTCTAAGGCTATCTATTATTACTTTCACAAACGCTTAGGATATTCCAAATTCAAAAGTCTAATTAGCATTTTTAAAAGCTACTACGTTTTTGGGCAAACCATCATTGATAAAGTGGCGATTTCTTCAGGGCTTCGGGAAAAATTCACTTATGAATTTGACGGCATGCACCTCATTGAAGAAACTTTAAGAGCTAAAAAGGGAGGGGTTCTTATTAGCGCTCATGTTGGAAATTTTGAAATAGCTGAACATTTTTTTGGAGATCTAGAAGAAGACGCATCCATAAGCCTTCTCACCACAGATGTAGAACATTCCGCCATCAAAGATTATTTGGAAAGTGTGACCAAAAAATCCAATATCAATTTCATTCTTATTCAAGAAGATTTATCACACATTTTTGAAATTAATGCCGCTTTAGCAAGGAATGAAATTGTTTGTATGACCGGAGATCGCTATATTGAAAATTCAAAATTTTTAGAACATGAATTATTGGGTAAAAAGGCTAAATTTCCTGCCGGACCTTTTTTGCTTGCATCCCGATTAAATGTTCCTGTTTTGTTTGTGTATGTCATGAAAGAAACCAATACCCATTATCACCTTTACACCAGAAAATCGCACACCAAACATAGAGATGCTTTAGGCCTTCTTGAAGAATACACACAAAGTGTCACTTGGATGCTTAAAAAATACCCCTTGCAGTGGTTTAACTATTTTGATTTTTGGTGTGCAAATAAAGACCTCAAAAACTAATGAAACACGTTTTAGTCATCCATTTTTCCCAATCTGGACAATTAACAGAAATAGTCAATAACGTGGTTACGGATCTCAAGAACCATGATCAAGTTCAAATAGATTATCACCAAATTGAAATGGAAGACCCCTTCCCTTTTCCTTGGTCCCGAGAAGCCTTCTATGGAGCTTTTCCTGACACCTATAGTCAGAAACCAAGAGCCGTAAAACCTGTTTCCGAAACCATATTGAATACCTCATATGACCTGATTATTTTGGGATATCAAATTTGGTATTTAACCCCTTCTCTACCCACCATATCTTTTCTAGCAACAGATGACGCCAAGAAGCTTTTCAAAAACACCCCAGTAGTTACTGTTATTGGGTGTCGAAATTTATGGATGATGGCCCAGGAAAAGATGAAAGTTCATTTTACTAGTTTGAAAGCCCAGTTAGTTGGCAACATTGCATTGGTAGACCATCACCTAAATCATATCAGTGTGATCACTATTGCCCAATGGATGTTTTCTGGTGAAAAGAAAAAGTATTTAGGAATCTTTCCTAAACCTGGTGTACAACAAAAGGACATTGACCATTCCGTAAGATTTAGTAAAACGATTTTAAACCATTTATTGAGTGGGGACTTTTCCAATTTACAACCCAGTTTATTAAAACAAGGTGCTGTTTCGCTTAAATCCTTTTTAATTTTAACCGATCAAAAAGGAAATAAGATTTTCTCAAAATGGTCCCAAATAATTCTAAGAAATAGTAAGGAAAATACATCAAAAAGAAGATTATTGGTAAAAATGTTCAGTATTTACCTTTTATTTGCAATTTGGGTCATATCCCCAATAGTTTTTATTTTATTTTTGTTGACTTATTTACCTTTGCAAAAGAGGTATAGTAAACAAAAAAGCTATTATTCATCAGTCGCCTTAAATGGAGAATAAACAATGAAGGAAGTCTATATAACACGCATATCTAAATTTTTACCTAATCGCCCTATTTCTAACGATGAAATGGAAGACAAATTAGGTTTAATAAACGGCCAACACTCAAAGGGAAGACGTATTGTATTGCGTAACAATCAAATCAAAACGAGATATTACGCGATTGACGACAATGGGAATATTACACATAATAATGCCCAATTGACTAAAGAGGCTGTAGAAAGATTGTGTGATGACAACTTCAAAACCACAGACATCGAATTGCTTTCCTGCGGTACGTCAAGCCCAGACCAAATTTTACCTTCACACGCAGCCATGGTACATGGTTTTCTGAAAAATGGTAATATTGAAATCAACTCTCCTTCTGGAGCATGTTGTTCTGGGATGAACGCCATGAAATTTGGATACCTTTCGGTGAAATGTGGACAAACTCAAAATGCTGTTGTAACTGGATCTGAAAGAACATCTTCTTGGATGAAATCCGATGTTTTTGAAGACGAACTCAAGCATTTAGAAAACCTAGAAGACAACCCCATATTAGCTTTCAACAAAGATTTTCTTCGCTGGATGTTATCAGATGGTGCTGGAGCCTTTTTATTGGAAAGCGAACCCAAAGGGGATTGCCCTTTAAAAATTGAATGGATGGAGGGCACTTCATTCGCCCATGAGATTGAAGCTTGTATGTATGCTGGCGGTGATAAATTGGAAGACGGCTTTTTAAAACCTTGGAGCGAGTACCCTTCTAATGAATGGAGCAAAAAATCGCTATTTGCCATGAAGCAAGATGTTAAGCTTCTTGGTAAATTTATTTTGAAGAAAGCTGTTGAAACCCTTCAAATGCTTTTTGAAAAACACCAAATGTCTTCATCAGAAATTGACTATTATTTACCTCATATCTCCTCTTACTATTTCAAAGAGCAACTTTATAAAGAGATGAAAGAAGGTGGTGTAGAAATTCCATGGGAAAACTGGTTCATGAATTTGGAACGTGTTGGAAACGTAGGTGCTGGTTCCATTTACATCATGCTTGAAGAATTAGTAGCTTCTGGAAAGTTGAAAAAAGGAGATAAAATACTCTTATCTGTTCCTGAAAGTGCCCGATTTGCATATTCTGTCGCATTAGTAACAGTGGTTTAGATGTCAAAACTCCCAATTACTGATATTTCAAATCTTATTCCGCAAAAATCACCTTTTGTGATGGTGAATTCTTTGGAACATTTCTCTGAAACAGAAGTTGTTTCCACCTTTACGATTACAGAAAACAACATTTTTGTTGAAAACGGTCAATTACAAGAACCTGGATTGGTGGAGAACATGGCCCAGACGGTGGCGCTTCATACTGGATATGCCTATTTTCTAAAAGGAGAAGATGCACCCACAGGATATATTGGATCCATAAAAAAAATAGCAGTAAAAAAACTTCCATCCATCAAAGAGACCATAACTACAAAAGTTAGTATTTTACACGAAATAATGGGAGTAACTATGGTTAACGTAACTGTATTAAACGTTGACCAAGAGGAAATTGCCTCAGGCGAAATGAAAACTGTTATTGCTGATAATGGATAAGATTCACAATCTTGATATCACCAAATTTCTACCACATCGTGAACCTTTTTTAATGGTTGATCATGTACTTTCAATTGATGATCAACATGTATCGACCTCTTTTCATGTAACCGAAAATTGTCTTTTTACTGAAAATGGTTTTTTTAATGAAGTTGGGCTCGTAGAAAATGCTGCCCAGACTTGTTCTTCAATTGTTGGGAAAACCTATTTTGATGGCAACGATGCCGATGACATCAAACTCATTGGATATATTAGCGCAATTAAAAAAGTTTCCATTCTTTCTTTACCAAAAGTTAACTCTACTATAGTTACCGATGCCAAGTTAATTTCCCGTTTTGACACAGAAGAATTTAGCATCTGTACGTTACAATGTAAAATTGTCCAAGACCACAAAGAATTAGTATCTTGTGAATTGAATTTAGTGATTCAAGAATTAACATAGGAGCAAATGAAGAAGAATGAAGTACCTCAAGATAAAAGTAATTTAGAATCTGCCAATTTTAAAGAATTGTGCTATGCTGTGGATGAGAATGGGGAGTATACCACGGTAAATAGTAGTGGTTGGACCCCTAAAACCATCGCTCTTAATCAAGCCATTGAAGATATTAATGAACGTGTTGCAGCAGCCAAAAATAGGGTCTTGAATAACGATGTTAGCCCTATTGAGTACTACATGGAATACCATAAAATGGATTTAGGTATCTTATCCAGTTATGTTGGTATGTGGCAATGGCGCGTAAAACGTCATTTTAAACCTAATGTTTTTAAAAGGCTATCTACCAAAACTCTAAAAAAATATGCTGATGCTTTTGATGTGAGCATTGAGCAATTAAAAAATATCGAATTGCATGAAAATTGATTTTACGCACCATCAATCGGCACATTGTGAAAATGGTGTGGTATCCAATTTAATGAAGCACAATGGATTTGAAGTAAGTGAACCCATGGTTTTTGGAATTGGATCTGGATTGCTTTTCTGCTATGTTCCATTGTTGATGGTCAATCATGCACCTGCCATTACATATCGCGCGATGCCAGGATTTATTTTTAAACGATTTGCCAATCGTGTGGGTATTAAAATTAAAAGAGAAAAATTTAAAGACCCAGTCAAGGCCAAGGCTCGATTGGATGAAAATCTTGAAAAAAATAATCCTGTTGGATTGCAAGTAGGTGTTTATAACCTACTTTATTTTCCAGATGAATATCGCTTTCATTTCAACGCCCACAATATGGTGGTTTATGGCAAGGAAGGAGACACGTATCTTATTAGTGATCCCGTTATGGAAACGGTCACAACACTTACCGATAAGCAATTGGAGAAAGTCCGGTTTGCAAAAGGTGCTTTTGCTCCTAAAGGACATATGTACTACCCTATTGCCTTCCCCAAGGAATTACATTTGGAAAAAGCCATCATAAAAGGCATCAAACAAACCTGTAAGGATATGTTGGCCCCTGTACCCATTGTAGGAGTCAAGGGCATTCGCATGATAGCCAAACTGATAAGAAAATGGCCCAAAAAGAAAGGCACCAAAGTGGCCAACCACTATTTGGGACAGGTCGTAAGAATGCAGGAAGAGATTGGAACTGGCGGCGGTGGCTTTAGATACATCTTTGCAGCTTTTTTACAAGAATCCAGTAAAATTTTGGGCAACCAAAAACTTTCCGAACTTTCAAAAGAAATGACTAGCATCGGTGATGCTTGGAGGGATTTCGCACTGGAGGCTTCCCGCATATATAAAAATAGAAGTCCGAAAACAGATGCCTACAATCAAGTGGCCGATATGTTGGACGTCATAGCAGATAGGGAAGAACAATTCTTTAAGAAATTAAGAAAAGCTATCTAGTAGTTATGATTCAAATTGACCAGGTATCAAAAAAATATAAGGACGCCGATTATTATTCGGTATCCAATTTGAGCCTGCACGTCAATGAAAAGGAAATTTTTGGTCTTTTGGGACCAAATGGCGCTGGAAAAACAACTCTCATTTCTATTTTGTGCTCCTTGATTAAACCTACTTCTGGGACTTTCAAAATTGATGGATTGGATTATCAACATGATAAAAACCGATTAAAACAACTCATAGGTATTGTTCCTCAAGAATACGCCTTATACCCGACTCTAACAGCCTTTGAAAACTTGCAGTACTTCGGAAGTATGTATGGTTTGAAGGGAAAGGATTTATCCAACAAAATAAATGTTGCCTTAGAGCGATTAGGTTTGCTCCCTTTTGCACATAAAAAAATACGAACGTTTTCAGGAGGAATGAAACGCCGAGTCAACCTGATTGCCAGTATTCTTCATCATCCCAAAGTGTTATTTCTTGATGAACCCACCGTTGGTGTGGATGTCCAATCCAAGAATGCGATTATTCAATTTCTACAAGAACTGAATCAAAATGGGACCACTATCATTTACACCTCCCATCATTTAAATGAGGCCGAAAATTTTTGTACTGAAGTGGCTATCATTGACCATGGAAAAATTATTATCCAAGGAAAACCAAAAGACCTTATTTCCAACCATGAAGGAACTCACAATCTGGAAGATGTCTTTTTAAGCTTAACAGGTAAAGCACTTAGGGATCATGCGTAAATTATGGGCATCTGCATATAAAGAATTTTTGTTGCTTACCAGAGACATTGGGGGTATTGCTATCTTATTTATCATGCCTTTGGTACTAATTGTAACCATTACATTAATTCAGGATAGCTCTTTCAAAACCATCGAAAATATTGACATTCCCATTTTGGTAGTTGACAACGACCAAGGTGATGTTTCTAAAACAATACTGGATGGTCTAAAAGAATCCGACGCATTTGAAATCCATTCCAAAACCTCTGAAGATGAAGCCAAGGATTTGGTTTTTAAGGGAAAATATCAAATGGCTATTGTCATTCCTAAGGAGCTTTCTGAGGAACTACAGGCCCAAGTAGATCAAAATGTGGAAGGTATTATGGCTAAATTTTCTATGGATTCTGATAGCACAGATACCACTCCCAAAAAACAGATTGCAATAAAAGAAGTTCGTCTTTATTTTGATCCTGCCACTCAAATTACCTTTAAGACATCGGTGAAGAACGGGATTGACAAGATGATCTCTAAAATTGAAACCGAATCCATTTATAAAGCTTTTCAAGAACAAATATCAGATGACCCCGAAGAAGTCATTTTTGATACAAAAAGCTTAATTAGCTTTAAAGAAGTTCTCCCAGAAAAAGACGAAAAAGAAATGATTCCCAATTCGGTGCAACATAATGTTCCGGCTTGGTCCCTATTTGCCATTTTCTTCATCATTGTCCCTTTATCCATCAATTTGGTTAAGGAAAAAAACCAAGGAACGTTCGTTAGACTCCGAACCAATCCTGTGTCTTATGCTACCGTATTGGGAGGAAAAACATTGGTTTATTTATTGGTTTGCCTGATACAGTTCATGCTTATGTTGATGATTGGGGTGTTTCTTTTCCCAAAAATAGGTTTACCAACCTTGGATGTATCTGGACGTTTACCACTATTGTTTGTCGTGGCATTGTTTGCTGGGTTAGGAGCCATAGGTCTGGGGCTTTTATTGGGAACCATTGCCAAGACCCAAGAACAATCAGCGCCATTTGGAGCTACCTTTGTGGTAATTTTGGCAGCTTTGGGAGGTGTATGGGTTCCAGTGTTTGTAATGCCTAAATTTATGCAGACACTATCTCATATTTCACCTATGAATTGGGGGCTTAATGCTTTTTATGATGTTTTCTTGCGTAATGCTTCATTTTTGGATATTTTACCTGAAATTTTCACCTTACTTATCTTTTTTTTGGTGACAACTTTAATTGCTATTGTTTATAATGAAAGAAAAAATGCCGTCTAAACCTATCATTTCACATACCAGTAAAGTACGTATCCGATTTGTAGAGACCGATCCATTGGGAATTGTTTGGCATGGAAACTATATTCAATACTTTGAAGATGGAAGGGAAGATTTTGGAAGACATCACGGTATTTCCTACTTAGATCAAAAAAAATATGGCTTTGCCACTCCGATCATAAAATCAAGTACCGATCATAAAAGACCGTTACGCTATGGTGATATTGCGACCATAAAAACCATTTTTATAGATAGTCCGGCAGCCAAAATGGTATTTCGTTATGAAGTATTCAATCAAGATGATGAGCTTGTTTGTACTGGAGAAACCGTTCAAGTTTTTGTAGACCAAATTGGGGAAGGAGAGCTTTGGCTCACGCCTCCAGATTTTTTTATTGCATGGAAGAAAAGTGTAGGATTGCTAGATGAATAAGGTATTTCTTTCATATAACAATATTATTTCTTCTTTGGGATTTTCAAGTGAAGTCGTTGTTGAACAAATTAAAAAGGAAGTTTCTGGTTTATCTTTAATTAAAGACAAGACTTATCTTCCACAGCCTTTTTATTCATCACTGATAGATAACAACCTCTTAAATGAGGCCTTTGAATCTTTGGGGAGTCCACAAAACTATACCAAATTAGAAAGAATGATGATTCTTTCTCTAAATGATGTCATCACCCAATCAAATCTATCAATAAACGATCGTGTTGGATTGATTGTCTCAACTACAAAAGGAAATGTAGATGCTCTTGATACAGACAATTCATTTCCTGAAGAAAGAGCCTATTTGAGCTCCTTGGCTAATTCCATTTCAAATTTCTTTGGAATAACTAGGACTCCCATCGTTATTTCTAACGCATGCGTTTCAGGGATTTTAGCAGTGGCTACGGCCAAAAGGTACATCCAACAAGGCATGTATGACCATGTATTAGTAGTTGGCGGTGATTTGGTTACCGAATTTATTTTGTCAGGTTTTAATTCCTTTCAAGCCCTTAGTGACGAACTTTGCAAACCTTATGATAAAGATCGCAAAGGAATCAATATCGGAGAAGTTGCTGCTAGCGCATTGGTTACAAATGACATAGAATTATTATCAGAAGATGCTGTTGCGATTATAGGAGAAGCTTCCTGCAACGACGCCAATCATATTTCAGGACCTTCCCGAACGGGTGAAGGTTTATTCAGAAGCATTCAGTCGGCCTTGGAACAGTCACAAATTTCGGCCAAAGACATCGATTTTATTTCTGCCCATGGAACGGCGACCCTATATAATGATGAAATGGAAGCCATTGCCTTTAACAGATCTGGATTGGAAAACGTACCAACCCATAGTCTTAAAGGTTATTTCGGACATACCCTTGGTGCTTCTGGTTTGCTTGAAGCCATTGTTGGGGTTCATTCATTAAAAAATGATACACTTTATAAATCTTTAGGTTTTGATACCCTTGGTGTTTCAAAACCCATTAATCTTATAACATCTACACAAAAAACACCGTTACGAACCATGCTTAAAACAGCCTCAGGTTTTGGAGGTTGCAATACAGCTGTTGTTTTCAAAAAACATACACTATGACAAAAACCGCCGTAAAAGCTTTAGATGCCTTAAATGAAGCCCATAAAATTGCTTTGGCTCCATTCCTATTTCAATCTGTCGTCTGCCTAAGAAATTTGGGAGTTTTTGATGAAATATTCAAGCATCGTAAAAAAGGAGGCGCTAAAATGGCCGAGATAGCTGAAACTTTATCTTTAAGTGAGTATGGATTGGGTGTGCTTTTGGAAATGGCAGAAAGTTCAGATATTGTGGAAAAAAACGAATTAGGCCATTTTGAATTGACAAAAACGGGTTATTTCCTCGCCTATCACCCAACGGTCAATGTTAATGTGAATTTCACTCAAGATGTATGCTATAAAGGGCTGTTTCATTTAGAAGATGCTATCAAAAATGGGCAACCCGAAGGATTAAAAGAATTGGGGTCTTGGCCTACCATTTATGAAGGCCTATCCAAGCTTCCTTCTGATGTTCAAAAATCTTGGTTTGAGTTTGACCACCATTATTCGGATGACATTTTTAGATTGGCACTTCAGCAGGTACTTAAAAACAAACCCAGAAAAATCTTTGATATAGGAGCCAATACTGGCAAGTTCTCAATAGCATGTTGTGAAGAAGATGAACAGGTTGAAGTAACAATGATTGATTTACCAGGTCAACTGGAAATGGCTCTCAAAAACGCTCAAGAAAAGGGATTTGAAGAGCGTATAACAGGGTATGAAATAGATTGGTTAAAGGATAATCCAAAAATACCTACAGGAGCTGACACCATTTGGCTATGCCAATTTTTAGACTGCTTTTCAAAGGAAGAAATTTTAAAAATTCTATCCACTTGTGTGGCTTCTATGGATGATCATACTCAATTGGTGATTGTGGAAACCTATACAGACAGACAACGTTTTGACAGTTCTAGATATGTGCTGGAAGCTACCTCCTTATATTTTACAGTTATGGCCAACGGCAATAGCAAAATGTACAAGTCAACAGACATTTTGGAATTAGCTGAGCAAGCTGGATTGGAGATCTATAAAGATTTACCTTTAGGAGAATATCACACCATGTATATTTGCAAGAAATCCTCTTAAATGACAAAAGGGAGCTTAGCCATATCATCTTATATCCAGATTAAGGACAATCAAATTAAACTTAACGGGGAAAATTTATTTTCTCAAGACGGCCCCTTTTCAGAATTTATAAAATTGGGGTACAAACAATGTGGTGTTGCCTATCCTAAGTTTTTTAAAATGGATGATTTAAGCAAATTGGCATTGGTTGCGGCAGACATCCTTTTAAAACATGAAGGTGTCCAACCCAAGAATGAAGAAAATATTGCACTTATTTTTTCAAACAAGGCTTCTAGTTTAAATACGGATAGAAGCCACCAAGAATCTATTCAAAATAAAGACAATTACTACCCAAGTCCGGCTGTATTTGTCTATACTTTACCCAATATTTGTTTGGGTGAGATCAGCATTAAATATAAACTCTATTCTGAAAATAGTTTTTTTATCTTTGACAACTTTAATGCTGAACATCTGTATCATTACAGTCAAAGTTTAATACAATCCAAACAAGCAGAAAAAGTTTTGTGTGGTTGGGTTGACGTTGATAATGACACTTATGAAGCATTTTTATATTTGGTTTCCAAAAATGGAAGCTACGAACACACAATAAACGAGATTAACAAATTATACAAGAAATAACTATGGACGCTTTAAAACAAGAATTGAAGGAGAACATTATTGAGCAGTTGAATTTAGAGGATATGTCTCCAGCAGATATCGCAGATGATGATATGCTTTTTGGCGATGGTTTAGGATTGGATTCCATAGACGCTTTGGAATTGATTGTCATGTTAGACAAAAATTATGGTATCAAATTAACTGATCCAAAAGAAGGACGTTCCATCTTTGAGTCCATTAATACCATGGCCACTTATATTTCAGAACACAGAACCAAGTAATTCATTTATGGGGAAAGGTGTTGCTATTACTGGGATGGGAATTATTTCTGCCATTGGAAACAATGTGGAAGAGAATTTTCAGTCCTTAATCGATAAAAAAAAGGGCATTGGAAGAGTCAAAAAAATCCAAACGAACCATGTCAATGACATTATGGTAGGAGAAATTGATTTCACCAATGATGATTTTATTGAACAATTGCAATTACCCGCAACTAATAATTATTCGAGAACCGCTTTACTAGGTGTCATAGCCGCGAAAGAGGCTATTAAAAATGCTGGGATTTCTGATATAACTCAGTACAAAACTGGTTTAATTTCAGCCACCAGTGTTGGTGGTATGGATATGACTGAAAGGTATTTTTATGAGTATTTAGAGAATCCTGAAGTCCAGAAATATATTGATGGTCATCATGCGGGAGATTCTACTCAAAAAATAGCAGAACAACTTGGTATAGATGGCAGTTTGGTTACTACTATTAGTACGGCGTGTTCTTCTGCTGCAAACGCCATAATGTTGGGTGCCCGTTTAATTAAAACAGGCCGTTTGGATCGCGTTGTGGTGGGCGGGTCTGATTGTTTATCAAAATTTACCATCAACGGATTCAAAACGTTGATGATTCTTTCAGACACCTACAATACACCTTTTGACGAAAATCGTAAAGGCTTGAATTTAGGGGAGGCTGCTGCGTTTTTGGTATTGGAATCTGACGAAGTTGTTCAAGCCGAAAACAAAACTGTCCTAGCTTATGTGAAGGGTTATGGGAATGCCAATGACGCATTTCACCAAACCGCTTCTTCAGACGATGGAGATGGTGCTACCCTAGCCATGGAACAAGCCCTTAAAATAGCGGGTCTACATCCTGAAGATATTGACTACATAAATGCACACGGGACAGCTACTGGCAACAATGACCTTTCAGAAGGAAGAGCCATACTAAGGGTTTTTGGAGATCGTGTACCCGATTTTAGTTCTACCAAAGCATATACCGGACATACCCTAGCTGCTGCTGGAGGAATTGAAGCAGTATATTCTGTTTTGGCATTACAAAATAATGTGATTTATCCCAATCTCAATTTTGAAACACCCATGAAGGAGTTTGACATTACTCCCGAATTGAGCATTAAACAAAAAGAAATCAAGACAGTACTTTCCAATTCTTTGGGATTTGGAGGGAATTGTTCTACCGTTATATTTTCAAAAGAACCATAATCATGAGGCAAGTATATGTAAATAGTGTTGGTTCTATTTCTACCCAAAAGACCTTTGACGGCAGTTTTTTGGAAGATGTTATTGATCATGAAGATCATGTAATCCATGCCTTGGATCCTGTTTATAAGGATTACATCCCACCGGCTGCCGCCAGAAGAATGGCTAAAGGTATCAAAATGGGAATTGTGGCTTCCAAAATAGCCCTTACCGAGGCTGGTATCCATAATGTGGATGCCATTATTACAGGAACAGGAATGGGATGTGTAAGAGATTCTGAGAAATTTGTTAGTGCTATTATTGACAATGACGAACAGTTTTTAACGCCCACACCATTCATTCAATCGACACACAATACCGTTGGCGGTCAAATAGCTTTAGAAATTCAATGTAAAGGTTACAACTTCACTTATGTACATGCTGCCATTTCATTTGAATCAGCTTTGTTAGATGCTTTGATGCAAATTCAAGAGGATGAAGCTAATCACATCCTTATAGGAGGAGTTGATGAATTAGGAGATCATACCGTAAAAATACATCAGATTATCAAGCATATCAAAGCTGAAAAAGTAAAATCTTCCCAACTTTTAGCCTCTAAAACACCGGGTGCTGTATTTGGTGAAGGTGCTAATTTTTTTGTGCTCTCCAGTGAAAAAGGTGAAACTTCGTATGCTGAAGTTCTCGACACTAAAACTTTTAATACCTTAGAAAAAGATCAGCTGCAATCAGAGTTAAATATCTTTCTAAAGGCAAACAACATAGAAGCCAATGACATTGATTTACTAGTTTTAGGAAACAATGGGGATGTTGATTTTGATGATTACTATAATGAACTTGCTCAAGATCTATTCACCCAAACACAACAAGTTTATTTCAAACATTTAAGTGGGGAGTTTAACACCGTATCTTCCTTTGGTTTTTGGCTAGCGTCAAACATTTTAAAACATCAGTCGGTTCCTGAAGTCATAAAATTAAATCATACTCAGACAGTTCAATTTGACAACGTCTTATTGTATAATCAGTATCGTGGGGAAAATCATAGTTTCACTTTACTTAAAAAATGCTAATATTTAAAACAGTTAATATCATCACTGTTTTATTACTTATAATATTACTTCTTGGTTATGTTTTAAATTGGAATCCATTGTGGTTAATCTTCCCAATAATTACCATTTGGCTTATTCTAACAGCATTGGGATCGGGTTTAATAGGCTGGAATTATCATTTTAAATCTGTCAATTCCAATCCAAATATTAAAAAACACCAAGTTGCTATTACATTTGATGATGGCCCAAACCCAGAATTTACGCCACAGGTGTTAGCCCTTTTAAAAAGCTTTCATGCAAAAGCCACTTTTTTTTGTATTGGAAAAAATATAGATCAGCATCCAGACCTTTTCAAGACAATAATTGAAGACGGTCACACGGTAGGAAATCACACCTACTCCCATTCCAATACCTTTGGTTTTTTTGGATTTACCAAGGTATTAACAGAACTTCAAGAGACCAATCAGTCTATTAAAAAACATGGAGGACTGCATTGCAAATTATACCGACCTGCATTTGGTGTAACTAACCCAAACATTAAAAAGGCTATAAAAGCATTGGGATTGACTTCCATAGGATGGAATCAACGCTCTTTTGATACTACCAATTTGAGTGATGTAACCATTCTGAAGCGAATAACCAAAGACCTTAAAAAAGGTGATATTATTTTACTTCATGACAGCAGCGCAAAAACCCTTCGTGTTTTGGAACAGTTATTGTTATTTTTACAACAACAAAATTTGGAATCTGTCACTATAGATTCCTTATGTCAATTGGAAGCTTATGCGTAACCTTTACTTTCTTTTCTTTTTCATGATGTTTTCGGTTTATGGCCAAACCAAAATGAGTAGCTCACAAGCTGAAGCATTAAGAAATTTGGTTAAAGAACAAGCTGAAACCACCAAAACAATAAAGAGTGATTTTATTCAATACAAACATTTAGATTTTTTATCAAATGATATAATTACAAAAGGAGAACTGCGCTTCAAGTCGCCAAATTTGGTGAAATGGGCCTATACTGAACCTTTTGAATACTCAGTCATTTTTAAGAATGAAACCTTATTTGTAGATGATGAAGGTAAAAAAAGCCAAGTTGATTTAGGGTCAAATAAAATGTTTAAACAATTAAATCAATTGATCATTAAAAGTGTCAAAGGAGATATGTTTGATGAACAAGAATTTAATATTGCTTATTATGCGTTGCCTCACGGTAGCGAAGTTCATTTCTCTCCCAAGGATTCCAAACTTCTAGAATACATTAGCAGTTTTCAAATAATTTTCAGTGACAAAGGAGATGTAGAACAAGTCAAAATGTTAGAGCCCTCTGGGGACTATACCAAAATAGAATTTAAACAAAGGACTCTTAATTCAAGATTGGATGATGCGATTTTTAATCCTTAGTTTATGCCTGCTCACATTAGCATGTGGTTCTTATCCAAAAAAAGCTGACCTTACACCAACCGATCTTCAGGTTAATACAGTTTCTAATTCCTACTTTTCAGATCTTACTAAAGACTATGTCTATAAAGCTCAAATTGAAGTTTACGGCAAATCTTTTGGTGGCTTATTTATTATAAAAAAAATAGGAGAAAACCATCACCGTGTAGCCTTCACAACAGAAATGGGAAACAAGTTATTTGACTTTTCATTTAACGGTGATAACTTCAAGGTGAATTACATCATGGATGATTTAAATAAGAAAATGTTTATAAACATCCTAAAAGAAGATTTTTCAGCTTTAATCAAAGAACAGCTGACTGTAACCGATTCCTATCAAAAAGGAAATTATACAGTTTATAAAACTCATATTTTAAACCAACCCTACTTTTATTTCATTCAAAACGAAGGATTGGAAAAAATTATAAAAACCAAAGGAGGAAAAGAAAAAACCTCCTTTCTGTTTCAAGAAATAAATGATAATATTGCAGACCAAATTACAATCAAGCATCAATCTATCAAACTGATTATTCAGTTAAAATCTATTTAAACCCTATGAAAAAAAACCTATTTATTTTAGCCCTTACTTTGGTGTCATTTACTTCCTTTTCCCAGGTCTCATTTCGACCAGGAGTAAGAATCGGGGCGAATTATTCAAGTATTTCAAACACAAGAACGGATTCCAAAATGGGATTGAATGCGGCCATTTTTGGAGCCCTGAAACTGACCGAATTCTATACCTTACAGCCTGAAATAGTATACAGCAACCAAGGTGCCGAAAGAAATTTTATAGGCGGTATCGAGGATAACTACGACATTCATTATGTATCTGTTGCAGTAGCAAATAAATTTTTCCCAGTTAAAGGATTAGGATTACATCTCATTGCTGGACCAAGTTTAGATTTTAACTTTGATGACAATTGGATTAATCTCATAAATGATGATAGTGATAGTGACATCACCCCATTTGATTTTTCCTTGTTTGCTGGTATAGGTTATGAATTCCCGTTTGGACTAGCAATTGAAGCTAGATACAAACAAGGATTTATTGATCTGGATTTTTGGGATGATAGCTATTATGATTCAAATGGATATTACCATAATGAAGAAAACAATCAACTTAATTCAGTCATTCAATTAGGGGTGGCTTATAAGTTCAACTTTTAAACTCATGCTAATCAAAGACTTTTATACCCTAAATGATTTGACCGTAGTTGAAAACTCAGCTAAGGCCCATATCACTATCAATAAAAACCATGAGGTGTTTAAGGGGCATTTCCCCGGAAATCCTGTGACTCCCGGTGTTTGTATGATGCAAATCATTAAAGAACTTACCGAACAAATTGTTGGTAAATCTCTTTTTATGGAATCTTCAAGTAATGTGAAGTTTATGGCCATCATCAATCCTGAAAAAACTCCAGATTTGGAATTAACCTTGGATATCGTTGAAGAAGACCAGCACTATAAGGTAAAAAACACGACGAAGTTTGGAGAAACTGTGGCATTAAAACTTAGCATGGGATTCAAAACCATTTAAAATGAAATTTCTATACCTTATCATAACTTTATTTGCCTTTACAAATCAATCTTTAGATTTGAAAGAGGTTAGAGATATGTATAGAGATGCTGCACACGACAAATCCAAGGTAGAAGCATTTTATGTTGCCTTGTCTCCCGTGAAAAAGGAAGATGCGGTTACACTGGTAGCCTACAAAGGAGCTTCCATAGCATTAAAAGCTAGAGGTGCTAAAACCATTAAGGAAAAAAAGGAAGGATTTGTAGAAGGAGCCACTCTCTTGGAATATGCCATACAAAAGGAGCCCAATGCTATCGAACCCCGTTTTATAAGATTAGGGATTCAAGAAAACACACCCAAATTATTGGGTTACAAAGAGGACATAGATAAAGACAAGTTGTTTTTATTGAAACAATATTCAAGTATTTCTTCCATCAACTTGAAAAATCACATTAAAGATTATATCTTACAATCAACTCTTTTTACTCCTGAAGAAAAAGATTTGGTGCGTAATTAAGAACTAAGATTTGTAGCGGGTGAATTCAAATCAAATCACAAAAAAAATAGATCAGTTAAAAGTTTGTGTTGTTATTCCAACTTATAATAACGAACGCACTTTAAAACGTGTTATAGATGGCGTTTTAAACTATACAGAGCAAATCATTATAATCAATGATGGATCTACAGATTCCACTCCATCGTTGTTATCGGACTACCCCAATCTTACGGTTATTCATTTTGAAAAAAACCAAGGTAAAGGGATGGCATTAAGAAAAGGTTTTGAAGTGGCTTTGGAACAGGGTTATGAATTTGCTATTACAATTGATTCTGACGGACAACATTTCCCAAGTGATATTCCCCTTTTCATTAATGAATTGGAACTTAGCAAGAATCGGGATTTATTATTAATTGGTGCCCGTAATATGAGACAAGAGGGGGTTCCCTCAAAAAGCAGTTTTGGAAACAATTTTTCTAACTTTTGGTTTTGGTTCGAGACTGGCATCAAACTAGAAGACACCCAATCTGGATACCGTATGTATCCACTGCACATCATTAAAAATCTAAAGTTTTTTACTACCAAATTTGAGTTTGAAATTGAAGTCATTGTTAAGTCGGCATGGAAAGACGTCGAAGTCAAAAACATTCCCATTCAAATACTTTATGATCATTCTGAAAGAGTATCGCACTTCCGTCCATTTAAAGACTTTACGAGAATTAGTATTCTGAATACCTGGCTGGTTTTTTTGACTTTATTTTTTATCAAACCTAGAAATATTTTTAGGAGTCTTAAAAAAAAAGGGGTTAAACGATTTTTTGTTGAAGATTTTTTAGGTAGTTATGATTCTCCCAGAAAAAAGGCATTATCCATTGCCCTAGGGGTGTTTATAGGGTTATCTCCATTTTGGGGATTCCATACCGTTATTGTTATTTTTCTAGCCATTTTTTTCAACTTAAACAAAGCTATCGCCTTTGCATTTTCAAATGTGAGTTTGCCTCCATTCATACCCTTTATTTTGTATGCCAGTTCCAAGGTGGGACAATGGGTTTTAAATGTTAATTACCCCTTCACTTTGGATGACCTTGTTAACAATTTTGAAATTGTCAAACATCTAGAAACTTATATCGTCGGAAGCTTTACATTAGCCGGTTTCTCTGCCCTAATTTTGGGTATTTTGGCCTATTTCTTCTTCACTGTTTTTGAAAAAAGGAAAATGGTTTTAAATAATGGCTAAAATCTTCTTCAATATATCCCAACAAATCAAAAAAAGAAAGACTCTTAGTTTCGTTGGGATGCTCTTCGCTATTTTAGGTTTGTTCTATGTGTCATTTAATATCCAATTTGAAGAAGACATTACTAAACTAATACCTGTCAATGACAAAAATGAAAATGCGGGAAAAATTTTCAAAACAGTCAATTTTGCTGATAAAATCATTGTCAATATTTCTAAATCGGAATCAGGAACCTTAAATGACCTATCCAAGTATGCCTCACAATTCTTAGACAGTTTATATGCAAAGGCTCCTTCATATGTAGCTTCTGTTCAAGGGAAAGTCGAAGACGAGGAAGTTTTAAATACCCTAAATTTTGTTTATGACAATCTTCCTTTATTCTTAGATGGACAAGATTATGAGACCATCAAACAAAAACTAAATCTTGACAGCATTGAACGTATAACTGAAGCTAACTACAAATCGTTGGTTTCTCCATCGGGATTCGTTACCAAAAAACAAATTGTAAAGGATCCTTTGGGACTTGGTTTAATAGGATTAAAAAAGCTCCAAAGTCTATCTTTTGGTGACAAAATTAGTCTTCACGATGGCTTTTTGGTAAGTGAGGATAAAAACCATATTTTACTTTTTATATCCCCCACTTTCCCTTCCAGTGAAACAGGTGAAAATGCCAAGTTTGCTGATCTTTTGTATCAAATAAACAAGCAACTAAATGCAGAATTTAAAGGAAAGGCAAGTTGCGAATATTTTGGAGGCGCCTTGGTAGCCGTCGAAAATGCCAAACAAATTAAACATGATATACAGTTTACGGTAGGTATTGCCATGACCGTTTTGCTGTTGATCTTGATCCTCTTTTACAAAAAGCTTTTGCTCCCTATCATACTTTTTGTTCCCACTCTTTTTGGCGGATTGCTCGCCATGACACTTCTGTTTTTTATTAGAGAAAAAATATCAGCCGTTTCCTTAGGAATAGGCTCTGTGCTTCTTGGAGTAACCCTGGATTATTCCTTACATGTGCTTACCCACATCAGAGCCAGCAACAACATGAAAGCCTTGTTTGAGGAAATCACCAAACCTATTTTAATGAGCAGCTTAACTACAGCACTGGCTTTTTTATGTTTGTTGTTTTTAGAATCCCAAGCATTACAGGATTTGGGGATATTTGCTGCCACTAGCGTTATTGGCGCTTCCTTCTTTGCTTTGGTTTTCATCCCACAAGCCTATAAAGATTCTATAAAACTAACTGATAGGAAAAGTTTAATTGACCGCTTTGCCGAAATTCCATTTCACAAGAAAAAGGTCATGTTTGTGATTTTAGGAGGACTCATACTTATAAGTCTATTTAGGTTCCATCATGTCTCTTTCAATAAAGATATTACCAAGTTAAATTATGAGCCCCCAAAGTTAAAGGAAGCTCAAAACCGCTTGGAACAGATCACAAATATTGGATCAAAATCAGTTTATGTAGCGGCATTTAACACAGAACTGCAAAAAGCACTGCAAACGAATGATTCCGTTTACTCAACGCTTAAAAAACTGGAATCCAACAAGGAAATCACTGATTTCAGTTCCATTGGAGGTTTAGTCAAGTCGATAAAAATCCAAGATGAACGCATTGCTGAATGGCAATCATTTTGGGATGAATCCACCAAAAATGAGTTGCAAAAGAATCTCATTTTAAGTGGAGAGAAGTTTGGCTTTAAGCCCAAAACACATCAGGATTTTTATAGTCTATTGGACAAGGAATTCAATTCACTTTCGGTAGAAAGTTACCAAGCCATCAATGCCATCCAAATTGAAGACTACGTGTCTACCAAAGACGGTTTTTCTACCGTCACATCTTTGGTGAAACTTGACTCAAATGAGGTCAAAAACATCCATGAAAAGTTTGATTCCAATCCACATATATTTTTGATTGATCGACAAGGCATGAATGAGACATTCTTAGGGAATTTGAAAAATGACTTTAACGATTTGGTTCTTTATTCCCTATTGGCTGTTTTGTTCATATTATTTGCCTTTTATAGAAGCTTTTCATTAACATTAGTTACCAGTATACCCATTGGTTTAACTTGGTTCTTCACCATTGGTTTAATGGGGCTCTTTGGGATTGAGTTTAATATTTTTAACATCATTATATCCACATTTATATTCGGATTGGGTATAGATTACAGCATTTTTATTACCAATGGCTTGTTGCACGAATACCGAACTGGAGAAGCGGTTTTACCGACCCACAAAACCTCAATCATCCTGTCGGTAATCACTACCATTCTTGGAGTTGGGGTGATGATTTTCGCCAAACATCCAGCACTATATACCATTTCCCTTGTGTCCATAATTGGCATTTTATCAGCCATGGTGAATGCGTTCACAGTGCAACCCTTGTTATTCCAACTTTTTATTGGAAGCAATAAAAAGCGACCCATCAGTTTTCGATACTTGGTTTTTGCCATTATTTCATTCTCATATTATGGTTTGGGAACTGTAATAATTCCGATAATTGGAACCTTATTTGTAAAAATACTGCCCATAAGCCGAAAAAAAAGCATGCCGTGGTTTCATAAATTGGCCTCCAACTTTATGACTTCGGTATTATACTCCAATCCTTTTGTCAAGAAAAAAGTTATTAATGAGGTAGGTGAAACATTTGAAAAACCCGCCATAATTATTTCAAACCACACGTCTTTCTTAGACACACTTGCCTTAGAAATGCTTTACCCAAAAATCATTTTTTTGGTAAACGATTGGGTATACAAGTCTCCCATTTTTGGATATGCCATGAAATTTACGGGTTACTACCCTGTAAGTGAAGGAATTGACAAAGGGATGGATCATTTAAAAGAAAAAATAGAACAAGGCTATTCCATAGTGGTTTTCCCTGAAGGCACCAGATCTTACACGCACAAGATGAAACGCTTTCACAAAGGCGCTTTTCATTTGGCAGAAGAGTTTCAATTGGATATCCTTCCAGTTCTAATCCATGGAAATTCTGAGGTAATCCCTAAAGGTAGTTTTGTCATCAGAGACGGCAGTATTACCTTAAAAGTATTGGAACGTATTTCACCTCAGGACCCTTCTTTTGGCACAACAACCCGAGAAAAAACGAAACAAATAAGCGCTCATTTTAAAAACGAATTTTTCAATTTCAGAAGAGAAATTGAAGACGGTCGTTATTTTCATCGCCTACTTTTGGAGGAATATCGTTATAAAGGTGATACACTTTACCAAACAGTAAAAAAAGATATTTTCAATAATAAAGATACGTACCACCAAATTCTTGATGAACTGACTGAATATACACAAGTTGCTCATTTATCTAAAGATTTTGGCGCTTTTGATTTCTTAATGGCTCTAGATAAACCAGAGAGGAAAATCAGTGTTTTCACTGAAAATTTAGACATAAGAACTATTTTAAAAAATAGTTTCTTAACCAACAGTCCTCATTACAATCTACATTTTAATGAAACAATTTCTTCAACAATCCATGATCAGATTGAAGTAGTCGTCATAGACGCTGCCTTTAATTTTGATATTTTCACTTTTAATTCCCTGCCAAAACTTAAAAAAGTTGTGCTGATTAAAGATGGTATATCCTTAAAAAACAAACTTTTGGAAAATTACCAACTAACCCCCACGATTGAAAACGAAAAACTTATTATCTTAAAGCTTCAAAAAAAATAATATGCAAAACCATTACGATGTTGTCATTGTAGGAAGTGGTCTGGGAGGTTTGGTCTCAGCCATTATTCTTGCTAAAGAAGGCTATAGCGTATGTGTTTTAGAAAAAAACCAGCAATTTGGAGGAAACCTTCAAACCTTCACTAGAAATAAAACCATATTTGATACAGGTGTCCATTATTTAGGAGGACTTAGTGAAGGGCAAAATCTTTTTAAATATTTTAATTATCTAGGAATAGCACATGACCTCAACCTAAAAAAGATGGATGAGTTGGCCTATGATAGGATTACTTTTGGGAATGACCCACAATGGTACCCTCATGCCCAAGGCTATGCCAAGTTTGAAGAGGAACTTATTAAGAAATTCCCGACCGAGTCTGAAGCCATCAAGGCTTATTCCAAAAAAATGAAAGAAACTTGTTCCAAGTTTCCTCTTTATTCTCTACAGAAAGGATCTCCTTATGATTTGAGTGTGTTTCAAGAGTCTACTTGGGAAGTCGTGAATGCGCTCACTCAAAATAAAAAGTTACAAGCGGTTTTAATGGGGTCTAACTACCTTTATGCCGGTTTGAAATCCACACCTTTTTATGTTCATGCCCTCTCAGTCAATTCCTATATTGAAAGTTCATATAGATGTATTAATGGAGGCAGTCAAATCACCAAATTATTGATAAGAAAACTGAAGCGTTTGGGGGGTGTTGCCTTAAAACATCAAGAGGTTGTAAAAATGGATCTCAAGAATGATAAAATATCAAAGGTTTCCTGTTTAAATGGCACCGAATTTACCGCTAATTGGGTTATTTCAAATATCGAGCCTCAAACAACATTAAACATGTTTGGTGAAAGTCCGTTGAAAAAACCATACATCAATAGGATCAAAAACATTAAAAAAACCGTAGCGGCTTTTAGTCTCTATATTGTATTTAAACCCGATACCTTCAAATATTTCAATCACAATATTTACCATTTCAAAACTCCAGAAAAAGTATGGACCTCTCAAGACTACGACATCCAAAATTGGCCTGAAAGTTATATGGTATCCTTAGGAGTGAAAAAAAACATGGATGACTATGCCGAAAACATGACAATCATGTCCTACATGAGATATGAAGAGGTGCTTCCTTGGGCCCATACGTTTCATACGGTTAAATACAAAAACGAACGGGGCCAAACCTATGAGGAATTCAAAGCTGAAAAAACAGAACAAATCCTGTTGGAATTGGAAAAACAATTTCCAGCCATACGCTCTTGTATTTTAGAGACCTACACTTCTACCCCTTTATCTTACAGAGATTATATAGGAAGCCTTGGAGGGTCTATGTACGGCTTTCTAAAAGATGCCGAAAAGCCTATGCAAGCTATCCTTTCGCCTAAAACCAAAATAGACAATCTCTTGTTTACAGGACAAAGTCTCAACATGCATGGAATTCTTGGAGTAACAATAGGAGCCGTCTTAACCTGTTCAGAAATATTAGGAAAAGCCTATTTGGTAGATGCCATCAATGAAGCAAATCAAACTCAAGAAATAACCTAACCTATGGAAAGGATTCAAACCAAACCAATTGAGAGAGTAAAAGACATTTCAAAAGAAGCGTTTATTGAAAAGTACTATAAACCTCAAAAACCTGTTTTAATTGAAGGTTTGACAAAAGAATGGCCGGCCTACAAAAAATGGAATTTGGATTATATCCAAAGTCTAGCTGGAGATCAAGAAGTGCCTCTTTACAATAATGAACCCACCAAAGGAAAACAATATTCGGCTGAACCTGTTATGAAAATGAAACTCTATGATTACATAGAGATTTTAAAAACGAAACCCACCGACCTGAGGATCTTTTTCTATAACATTCTAGATAACATGCCAAAACTGATTTCGGATTTTGAATACCCCGATATCGGTCTAAAATTTTTCAAAAGATTGCCTGCCATGTTCTTTGGAAGTGAAGGTTCCAAAGTACTTCCGCATTATGATATGGACTTATCCGATTTGGTTCATTTTCATTTTCATGGAAAAAAAAGTGTTATGCTATTTGCTCCAGATCAAACTCAATACCTTTATAGAATTCCCTTTTCGGTACACAATTTAGAAGAAATAGACTTAGACAATCCCGATTTTGAAACCTACCCTGCCTTAAAGAAATTACAAGGTTATGAAGTAATCATGAATCATGGTGATGCTTTGTATATGCCCAGTGGTTATTGGCATTATATTAAATATCTTAATGGTGGTTTTTCCATGACTCTTAGAGCTTTCACCAAGAAACCAAAGACCTTTGCTAAAATGTTATATAATGTTTTTTTTATGCGGCATTTTGAAAACGGTATGCGTAAATTGCGTGGTCAGAAATGGATTGATTATAAAAACGAAATCACCATCAAAAACACCCATAAGAATCTCAGTGAATAACGCCCAAACTTCTATCATAAAATCCTTGGCTCCTTCTTGGCTTATTATTGGTCTTTTGGTTATCAATCTTTGGTCTTGTGGTGTTTCTAAGTCCATTAAAGATGTTCCAGAGGTAAGTAATTACAATCATAACATTCCCGAAAGAACCCAAATCAATGATTCCACCTTTGTGCTGGATTCAAGTCATCTTACCAAAAACGAACAAGGGCAATGGGAACTTATGGTTTCTGGCGATCCTCTCGAAATCGGAATGAAAACCGGACTTTTGACCCAGGAACTCTTTGTGAAACAAGAAGCAGCCTTTTTGGGTAAGGTGGAAGATATGGTCCCATCGAAATTCAAACAGAAACTACTTAGAAAAATATTAGCATGGTACAATCGAAAAATGTACCTACACATTCCTGAAGAATACAAAGCAGAAATCTACGGGTTATCAAAATATGCTGGTGATAAATACGACTATGTTGCCGATGATTATCTTCGTATTCTTTACTTTCATGGCGCCCATGATATTGGACATGCTTTTCAAGATTTAGCTTTGGTCGGTTGTTCTTCCTTTGCCGCCTGGGGAAACAAAACGGAAGATGGCAGCTTGATTATTGCCAGAAACTTTGATTTCTATGCTGGTGATGACTTTTCAAAAAATAAAATCATCGCTTTTGTTGAACCCCAAGATGGTTACGCATTCATGTCTGTTACTTGGCCGGGAATGATAGGTGTTGTTTCAGGAATGAATACCCAAGGACTTACAGTTACCATCAATGCTGGCAAATCAAAAATACCTTTGGCTGCAAAAACGCCTATTTCCTTAGTGACAAGAGAAATTTTGCAATATGCCTCAAATATTGAGGAAGCCATCGCCATAGCCAAGAAACGCCAGGTATTTGTTTCAGAATCTATTTTTGTGGGTAGTGCAAATGATAAGAGGGCTGTAACCATCGAGGTGTCTCCAAAGAATTTTGGTGTTTATGAAGTTACAAACTCCAATGAATTAATTTGCTCCAACCACTTCCAAAGTGATGCTTACAAAGATGATGAAAGAAATTTAAAGCATATAGCCGAAAGTCATTCCCAATACCGCTATGAACGTATGGAGGAACTGCTGAACCAAACTGAAAAACTTACTCCTAAGAAAGCCATTGACATTTTGAGGAATAAAGAAGGTCTTCATGACGAAGCTATAGGTTATGGCAACGAAAAAGCCTTAAATCAATTACTAGCCCATCACGGTATTGTTTTCAAACCAGAGCAGGGATTGGTCTGGGTTTCTTCCAATCCTTACCAGTTAGGAGCATTTGTAGCCTATGACTTGAATAAAATTTTTGACAGTTCCATCAACGCTTCACCCGAAATCTCATTACAGGAAACAAGGTTAACCATTGAAAAAGATCCTTTCCTTTATACCGAGGCTTATAAAAATTATGAAACTTATCGCATTGATAGTCGGAAGATAGTTCAAGCTATAGAGGAAGATACCTCCTTGGAAACAGCATTTCTAAACCATTTTAAAGCGCTAAACCCAAACTTTTGGCAAGTTCATTATTTAGTTGGTAAATATTACTACGAAAAAGGAGAATACAATGAGGCTTTGCTTAATTTTGAAAAAGCACTGACCAAAGAAATTACTACGATACCGAGTAAACAAGAGGTCGAAAATTATATTAAAAAAACACATCGGAAATTAGACGAATGATTCCTGAAATAGAAAAAGCATCCGTACAAAATATAAAGGCTTTCCAAGAAGCCAAACTGCAAGAATTATTACCGTATTTAAAGGAACATTCCACCTATTACCAACGGCTGTTTGCAGGTCAAAATATTGATATAGAGCAAATCAAAACTTTAGAAGATTTGGTTCAAATTCCAGTGACCACCAAGGATGACCTTCAAAAATATAATGACGATTTTCTTTGTGTTCCCAAAAACAAAATCATTGACTATGTAACGACCTCTGGCACTTTAGGGGATCCGGTAACTTTTGCTCTAACAGATAAAGACCTTGATCGTTTGGCCTATAATGAGGCTATTTCATTTGCCTGTGCTGGTGTAACTGGCAAAGATGTGCTACAACTGATGACCACCATAGACCGCCGATTTATGGCGGGATTGGCCTATTTTCTGGGTGTAAGGAAATTGGGAGCCGGTATCATTAGAGTTGGTGCTGGTATACCAGAATTGCAATGGGATTCTATTCTAAAATTCCGACCAACCTATTTAATTGTTGTTCCTTCTTTCCTTCTTAAATTGATAGAATATGCTAAGTCGCATGATATTAATTTAGAAGAATCTGGTGTTAAAGGTGCTATCTGCATTGGTGAATCCTTGAGGAATCAAGATTTCACCTTAAATACTTTAGCTGAAAAAATCACCTCTCAGTGGGACATTCAATTATTCTCTACCTATGCGTCGACAGAGATGAATACCGCCTTTACCGAATGTGAATTTCAAAAAGGGGGACATCATCATCCGGAATTAATTATAGCCGAAATACTCGATGACCACAACCTCCCCGTACCTTCAGGAAAAGTGGGCGAATTGACTATTACCACCTTGGGTGTTGAGGGCATGCCCCTATTAAGATTTAAAACGGGAGATATGGTTACAGCCCATGAAGAACCCTGTGAGTGTGGTCGTCATACCATAAGATTGGGGCCTGTGGTGGGGAGAAAAAAGCAAATGATTAAATACAAAGGGACTACCTTATACCCTCCAGCCATGGAGAATATATTGAATGATTTTAATGAGGTAGAATGTTATGTTATAGAAATTTATCATAATAATATTGGCACTGATGAAATCTGTATAAAAATTGCGAGCCATAATAAATCAGATAAATTCATGCACAATATCAAGGATCATTTCAGAGCCAAACTAAGGGTTACTCCTAAAATAGAATTCCATGACAAAAAGGAAATTGAAACCATACGCTTTCCTTCCATGAGCCGAAAGCCCATTCTTGTAATAGACAAAAGAAAATAGCATGCCTTTTTAGTCTGGGTATAGGAGCTGCTGGTACAAATTTTCAATTATTTGATTACCTTGTCATTTCATTTTGATCTATGAAGCTACCAAAGCACAGAATTACCCTCAAAGTCATTATTGGCTACATTATTTTAGGTATCCTCGCAGTCATTTCGGGTTATTTGGTATTATCTGAAATCAAAACTTTTACCCAATTCCAAAACCAAGATATTTCTGATCGCAACAAGATCATTAAAACAGGTGGATTAATTGCCGATATTTATGAAAATGAAAGTTTGGCTCGGGCTGCCATTCAACTAAGTTCTTCTGAAAAGTTTGATGTTTATGTTGAGGAAAACGAAGCATTACTTAAAAAAATAGATTCCCTTAACTTCATGGTAGATAATGACTATCAAAAGCTCATTTTGGATAGTATTAAGGTTGTTTTTAATAAAAAACTTCAAAACATCACAGACCTTAAGGAGTTGAAACTAAATGACAATTCAGATCGTTCAATCGAACAGGCTATCAAGAAGTTAGGCTCTATTGAATCTATTTTAGGAAAAATCACTGTGGAAGACTTTGTAGAAAACCCAAATGCCTTGGATAGGAAGACTAAAACAAATCTTCAAGAATATGTAGACCTCATCAATAAATACAACCCGCAAGATTCTATAAACACTATAAGCCAGAAGGAAATTGATTCCATAGTGACCATTTCCAAAAGTATGCTTAGGGATTTACAACGTGACAATACCAGACAAAGAGCCTCCCTCTTGGAAACAGAACGAGAATTGATAGAAAACGACCTTACTACTTCCCGTAAATTAAGGGAGCTCTTAAAAGCATTGGAAAGTGATATCATTCTTTATTCAAACAATCTAAATAAGCAACGGGCACAAACCTTAAATCATAGCCGACAAATTATCATTATAGCATCTGTTATCAGTTTTATATTGATCGTTATTTTTTCCTTTATCATTTTAAATGACTTTTGGAAAAGTCAAGAATACAGAAAGCAGTTAGAAGCTGCCAATAAAACCACGTCTTCCCTTTTAAAGAGTCGGGAGCAATTAATTTCTATGGTAAGTCATGACTTAAGAACGCCGTTAAGTACTGTGACGGGCTACAGTGAATTGCTTCAAAAAAATACCACTTCAGTTAAAGAAAAAAATTATCTAGAGCATATTAGGAATGCTTCATCCTACATGGGACAATTGGTAGAGGATCTTTTGGAGTTTTCAAAATTGGAAGATGGGAAAATAGCTATTGAATCAGTACCATTCAATATAAGACAGAATATCGATGACATTGCTCAAGGTGCGCAAAACATTTATAAAAACAAGCCCGTAGAACTCATAGTAGAACATGACGAACAAATATCATGGCCTATTGTTAGCGATCCCTTTCGAATCAAACAAATCCTCTACAACCTGATTGTAAACGCCTATAAATTTACCAAAACGGGCAGTATAAAAGTTAGAAGCACTTTAGAATCTGAAGGATCTCATGACTTTTTAAAAATTTCCGTAAGCGATACAGGAATTGGTATTAGCAAAGACAAGCAAGAAACTATATTTAAGGCCTTTACGCAGGCCGATTCCAGTGAGGAGACTAAGCAAAATGGGTTTGGTTTAGGCTTGACTATTTCCAAAAAATTAGCGGAATTGCTGGGAGGCACCTTGACCCTTGAAAGTGATTTGGGCGTAGGCAGTACTTTTACCCTAAGAATTCCTGTTACTTTTTCAAAACAGCAAATAGTATTGGACACTCAGGCTCCTTTGGAAAACCAATGGAATCTTACCGCTTTGATTATTGAAGATGATCCCTCCTTAAGACAATTACTGAATGAATTGTTAGTCCAATATGGTGTGAAGCCTCATTTATATTCCAATGGGCAAGCGGCATTAGAACAATTGCACGGACTTACCTATGATTTTGTGCTCACGGATATACAGTTGCCAAAAATGAACGGTATTCAATTTATGGAGCGTCTAAAACAAGAGTCAACCTATAGTAACCAACCCATTTTTGCCATGACAGGTCGGGCAAATCTTTCCGTAGAAGATTACAAAGAAAGTGGCTTTGCTGAAGTATTGATCAAACCCTTTCACCCAAATGAGCTACAGAAATTATTGACTCAATATTTTAAGAGTCGTTCTTTTGAGGCCGAAATAAACTCATCTTCTGTGGAATCATCAGAACCTGAAGGATTCAGCGTAAAATCTTTGGGATCTTTTATGAATCATGATCCCGAGGCCATAAAAAATACGCTTCGTTTGTTTTCTGAAGACAACGAACAAAACTATCTCCATTTGATGCAAGCTTTTCAGAATAAAAATATTGAGGCAATCAACCAAGTAAGCCATAAAATGTTGAGCATGTATCGGCAATTGGAGGTGAAGCAGGTATTACCGTATCTCGAAAAATTTGAAACGGCATCAACCATTTCCGAAGAAGAATTTGAAGCATTTCAAGATAATATGGAAGTATTTTTAGCCTCTTTAAAATCGTATCTCAGCTAAGACAAATTGTACTCCTTTAATTTGTTATAAAGCGTTTTTCTAGTGATGTTAAGCAATTTAGCTGCTTGGGTCTTATTGTTTCCTACCTCTTTTAGTGCACTCACTATTAATTCCTTTTCATTTTCTTTGGTCGAAAAAGTTTTAGGAGGAATTTGACTGGATTGCTCTTTTCCAAATTCTTCAGGAAGCGAATGTTTTTCAATCACCTGATCCTGAGTCAAAAGAACAGCTCTCTTTATGACATTGGACAACTCACGCAGATTTCCAGGCCAAGAATATTGCTGAAACAAGGTCATCACCTCTTTTGAGAACCCTACTATCGACTTATTCAATTGTTCATTGGCCATATCAAGGAAAAAGTCTGCAAATAGCACGAAATCATCCATACGATCCTTCAAGCTTGGAACTTTGATAGAAAATTCATTAAGCCTATGAAACAAATCTTCCCTAAAGTCTCCATTCCCAACCGCTTCAAATAAATTCTCATTGGTAGCTGTAATGAGTCGGATATCCACTTTTATTTCTTCATTACTACCTATGGGCTTGACCTTTCTTTCCTGTAGCGCTCGAAGCAATTGAATTTGATTATCATAACTTAAATTCCCTACCTCGTCTAAAAAGAGTGTTCCACCATTGGCTGCCTCAAAGTGTCCCGTTTTATCACTTATGGCCCCAGTAAAAGAACCTTTCTTATGACCAAAAAACTCACTAGATGCCAACTCTTTTGGAATAGCACCACAGTCTACTGCCACAAAAGGTTGGTGCTTTCTATTACTTTGGTTATGGATCATTCTAGCAACAACCTCCTTCCCCGTTCCACTCTCTCCACTTATTAGAACAGTCATATTTGTTGGTGCTACCAGCCCAATGTAATCATTCAGTGTTTTTGATGCTCCACTGATTCCAGCAACAGTATCCGGAGTTGATTTATTCTCGGATAGGTTATTTTCTAGGATTTCTATTTCTTCTGGTAATTGATCTTCCAAGGCATTATGAATAACTTCTAAAACTTCATCTGGATTGAAAGGTTTGGAGATATAATCAAAAGCTCCCTGTTTCATAGCTTGAACAGCAGTAGAAACTTCAGCGTAGCTAGTCATCAACACGACAGGCACTTGGTAATAAAGAGTTTTAATTTTCTTCAGCAATGAAATTCCATCGCCATCTGGCAACCTCAAATCTGTAAAAACCAAATCGTAGGATTCAGATTTTAGCTTCAAAACAGCCTTTTCCATATTAAAGGCCACTTGAACCTTATAGTCATGGCGCTCTAAGAACTGTTTAAGCATCTCAGAAAATGTGATGTCATCTTCTACCAACAATATGGATTTCATACAAGTAATCTCCTTTTTTACAAAAGTATTAAGGAAGCTTCACCAATTCCTTTAAAAAAAACATAAAAAAAGGGACGTCTTTACTAAAACGCCCCTTTAACAAGAAAAAATTCGAGTTTTCAGGATAAAATTTATTCTTAGCTATTAATCATCAATTTCATTTAAATCGTCTTTATCTATCCATTTTCCATCTTTGGAAGCAAAAACGGTTTTGGTTGTTCCCTCTACCATCAAATCCAGTTTGTACTGACCTTTATTATTGATATAGGCCTTATTAATGGTAGCTGTTTCGAAATCGTCTTTAACGGCATTGGTTACGGCCGTTGGCAATTTATTGATGGCGATTTCTCTAAAATCATCCACAATAACTACTTTCATATTTTGGGTTTCACATACACTATTTGTGGTGGCGAAGGTTGACAATCCTCCCGCCAATATCGCGACGGCTAAAATTACTTTTTTCATAATACTAAGTTTATTTGTTATTATTTGATTTATGATATCTATTGAAACAAATATGCCAGATAGCAATTAAATCACTTGAAACAACATAAGTCATTGTATTTCAAAAGTTTAATGTTATTTCTCAAAATTATTGAGAGAAGGAAACTGTGTAAGGATGTGAAATGCGCCATGAAATCCGTATAAATTTTACACATTGTTAAAATAGAATGACACTCTTGGCTTTGAGATTATTATAAATATTAGTAATTTTTAGAAAATTTAAATCCTTCCCATTGCGTACTCTATTTCCAATAAAACGACTCATTCTTACGCCATTTGAAAAGTTTGTAAACATAGCTAGTTCCAGTGGTTTCATTTTATTTTTTGCCACCATAGTAGCACTTATTTGGGCTAATTCACCATGGTCAGACTCCTATGAAGCTTTCAAGAACTACCCTTTGGGATTTAGATTTGGAAATTTTGAATTGGTCAAACCGGTCCTATTATGGGTAAATGACGGACTCATGTCTATCTTCTTTTTCCTGATTGGATTGGAAGTGAAACGAGAAATTTTAATTGGGGAACTCAATACCTTAAAAAAAGCATCACTTCCCATTTATGCTGCTCTAGGCGGTGTGATTTTACCTGTCTTGATTTTTATTTTTCTAAATGACAACCCTGAAACAACCAAAGGTTGGGGAATACCAATGGCTACAGATATTGCATTCTCTTTGGCTATTCTCACAGTTTTAGGTAAACGAGTACCCATCGGTCTAAAAATATTCCTAACGGCTTTGGCCATCGTTGATGATATTTTAGCGGTAATGACCATTGCCATATTCTACAGCTCTAAAATTGAATGGATGCTCTTAGCTATGGCCATGATTCCTTATGCCATTTTGGTTTTACTTTTATTCTTAAAAAAATACAGCAAATACGTTTCGGTAATTTTGGGTTGTATCATTTGGATGCTCTTTTTAAAATCAGGGATTCATCCAACCATATCTGGAATTTTGGTTGCATTTACCCTGCCCCTGAGTCAAACTTTTACTGTAAGAAGTTCTATTGCGCAATTGGAACAAACTGTGAGTAAATTAGCTAAAGCCAAAGCTTCAAATAAACCAATACTTACCAAAGAGCAAATTTATGCTATAGATGATATTGAAGATTGGACCAATAAAGTACAATCACCACTTCAATTACAAGAAAATGGGCTGCACGGATGGGTTGCTTTTTTTATAATTCCCATTTTTGCCCTAGTCAATGCAGGCATCAATTTTACTAGTAATACAGAGAGTATTGATTTATCCCTAGTGACCAATCTAGCCATCGCTCTTATCGTTGGAAAAAGTCTGGGGATTTCTTTGTTTTCCTTTTTGAGTGCCAAGTTTGGGCTTTCTGAATTGCCTTTAAACATAAAATACCAACAAATTATTGGTATTGGCTTTTTGGCCGGAATCGGATTTACCATGTCTATTTTTATAGCCAATCTGGCCTATGCTGATAGCCAAAAACTTATTGAGGACTCCAAATTTGGTATTCTAATCGGGTCTACTCTATCTGGAGTTATAGGTTATTTGGTTTTAAGATACTTTGGTCCCAAGAAGAACCCTTGATTTGTAAATTTGACAATTTTAAATAATCCATTATGATAAGGAGCAAATTGATTATAATTCTTATTTTCTTGACTTCTATCGCATTTAGTCAAAATACTCTTCAAAAGGAAAACTATAAAGCAGATATTATTATTTATGGAGGTACGTCATCTGCCATTATATCGGGAATTAAAGCAGCTTCCTTGGGGCGAAGTGTAATAATTATTTCTCCCGACACCCATTTAGGAGGTATGACCACCAATGGTTTAGGATTTACAGATAGTGGTCATAAAGAATACATTGGCGGGTTAGCTAAGGAATTTTATCATAGGGTTTATCAATATTATTCAGAAGAAACGACTTGGAATTGGGTTTCCAGAAAAAAGTTTAAAAATAAAGGTCAAGATGCCCCAAGCATAGATGATAAAACCCAAACAATGTGGACCTTTGAACCCCATGTAGCAGAACAAATTTTTGATGACTGGTTAAAAGAATATCCCATACAAATCTTAAAAAATGAGTGGTTAGATCGAGAACGACCATTAGATAAAGAAGCTCAGCAAATTATGGCCTTTTATACCCTTTCTGGTAAACGCATAGAAGGAAAGATATTTATTGATGCTTCATATGAAGGAGATTTAATGGCTTTAACTGGGGTCTCCTATCATGTAGGACGGGAATCCAACTCAGTTTATAATGAAACTTACAATGGGATTCAAAAAGGAGTATTCCAACATGATCATAATTTTAAAGATTTAAAAATCAATGCCTATTGGGAGCATAATAGTAAAAAGTCTGGTCTATTGCCAAAAATATCTGAGGATACTCCTGGCAAAAATGGTGATGGAGATCATCGTGTTGAGGCATATTGCTACCGATTATGTTTAACTCAAGTAAGGGATAATTTCATACCTATAACAAAACCAGATGGCTACAACCCCAAAAATTATGAACTATTAGGACGAATCTATGAGGCTGGTTGGGACCAAACTTTTGTCAAATTTGATGCGATTCCAAATGGAAAAACCGATGTCAATAATCACGGTCCATTTAGTCATGATAACATAGGAATGAATTATGAATATCCTGAGGCATCTTATGAAAAACGGAAAGAAATAGAAAAAGAGCACCAAGCCTATCAACAGGGTTTGCTTTACTTTATTAAGACCGATCCTAGAGTTCCTGATTCCACAAGATTAGCCATGTCTAAATGGGGTTATGCAAAGGATGAATTCAAAGACAATAACGGGTTTCCACATCAATTATATATCAGAGAAGCACGCAGAATGATTGGCTCCTATGTCATGACTGAGCATGATGTCATGGGGAAGAAAAAAATAAATGACCCTATAGGCATGGGTTCCTACAGTTTAGATTCTCACAACGCACAACGATATGTTACCTTTTTCCATCATGTAGAAAATGAAGGCGATATTGGGGTGAATCCACCACACCCTTATAGTATTTCTATGAGGTCTATAATTCCAAAAGAAAATGAATGCACTAATTTAATTGTACCTGTTTGTTTATCTAGTTCTCATATTGCCTACGGAAGTATTCGGATGGAACCTGTTTTTATGCTGTTAGGAGAATCTGCTTCTCAATTAGCTGACCTTGCCCTAAAGAATAAGACAACAGTTCAAAAAGTCAATTATAATACTTTAAAAGGGGCTTTACTGGAAGCGAATCAGATTTTAACCTACCAGAAATAGTTCCTAACGATTTAAAAACAAAAAAGCCTTGATTTCTCAAGGCTTTTCTTTGAAAGCTCCCCCTCTTGGGGTGCAATTTTAAAATTGATTTCTATAACTTTCAACTATTTTAGGACTTTAAGCCTATATATACAAGAGTTTACAAATATAAAATAATGGAATAAAATGTAATTTAACGGATATTTTTACGGATAAAACCACGGATAAATATTATCTTTATAAAAACCATTCGTTATGTCTGCCATTAAATTCTATCCTTCAAAGCAAACAGGAAAGTGTAAAATCTATTTAAGAGTTATTCTAAACCAAAAACAGGACTTTAGGTTGTCTACTGGATTATCCATTGAAAATGCAAAGGATTGGAACAATAAAACCAACAGGGCAAAAAAAACTACCTCAACAAATAAAAACCTCAACAAAGACCTCAATAGACTTGAAGGAAATATAGAAGACTACATCGATGAGGTAAAACGCGACACAAAAAGAAGTTCTTTTGACATCACCAGCAAAGCCATAAAGAATGTAATACTCATAACCTTCAATGAGAAAAACAACTCCTTAGAAGACCTAAATTTACTTATACCATTTGCAAAAAGATTTGCCAAAAACCTAAAGACGCAAACTTATACAAGGAACGGGGTTAAATTTAAATACTCCCCAAAAACAATTGAGAAGTACACAATTTTCGCAAAGCACTTGGAGAACTACCAAAAATCAAAAAGAAGTAAGTTTAAGGTTTCAGATGTAAACACCTCCTTTTTAGACAATTTCTTGGAGTTTCTCCCCTCTGATGGCGTGAAGTCTATTAACGAGTTAGGAAGGTACGCAAAACGCCTTAAAACTATTATTAAGGATGCAGAAGAAAAAGGAATTCGGATCGATAGTGATTACAGAAAAATAAAAGGGTTTGAAGACGAAACCTTGGTAACGTTTTTAACCTTTGAAGAACTGGATAAAATAATTGAAACCGACATGCCAAACTCAAAACTACAAACGGCAAAGGATTGGTTAATTATAGGCTCTTACACCGCATTACGTATTTCAGATATGTTTAGGGTTACAAGTAAAAATATAACCGACTACAACGGAAATAAATACATATCTCTCAAACAGTTTAAAACCAAGAAAAATGTTTATATACCTATTCATTATAAAGTGGATGAGGTTTTACAATCATACAACTACAATTTTCCCCCAAACTTATTGGAAAACGAAAAGTCTAACAGAGCAATTTTATCTAAACTCATGAAGAAGGTTTGCGAGTTGGCAAAAATTAATGAAAAGGTAGTAGGTCGTTTAAATGGTGTTAAAGGCACGTATGAGAAACACAAATTAATCTCAAACCATTCTTGTAGAAGAAGTTTCGCCTCTAACTTTTACGGTTTGGAAGGATTTACTACAAGTATGATAATGGAAATAACAGGACACGAAAACGAAAGGAACTTCTTAAAATACATTGACAAAAGAGATATGACCATGAATGAGAGAATGGCAAGTAATTTTGCACTAATGAAAGAAAAAGACCGAGCCAAAACAAACAAACCAACCCTAAAAAAAGTAGGTAATTAGGGTTTCTAACAATTAAGTTTATACAATCTTATTAACAAATTGAACTAAATTTTACTACCCTAAATCAACAAAATTGTTTATTAATAAAAACAAATGGAATACAAATGTTTTTTTATACTAACAAACCTCTATTTTAAAGAAATTTTTGTTGATATCTCCCCCTACCTCCTCATTTGGAAATCAATTGAATACTATATACTTTTAACTATCTAAAACAAAAAAGGCATCCCAAATTGGAACGCCTCTATATTTTAATTTTGATAAAACTTTGCACGGTGTTATCATCTTCAAAATTATAGGAAACTTCAGTTAATACAAAATTTTTAACAATTTTAAATTCTGAAGTTAACGTTTCAATTTGGTCGCCTTTTACTAAAACATTATATTATGATAGTAAAAGAAGGCAATTCTCCAAAAGCCTTAAAGGAGATTATTAGAGAAACCCTTAAAACAGAATTAAGTGGTTTATTGAGCAACTTGGAAACTCATCAAAATGAGTATTTAACCCGCAGACAGGTATCAAAGATGTTAAGTGTTGATTTAAGCACGATACACAACTACACTAAAAAAGGCATTCTGCAAGCCTACCAAATAGGCGGAAGGGTTTACTTCAAAAAAGATGAGGTTGAAGCATCTATTGTTAAACTAAAAAGTTGAAGTCATGGCAATAGATATTAATTACAATACCTACAACTACAAGGAAGTAAATGTGGGTAAATACTCGACTACACGCCATTTTGAACTTGTTTACCATAGTGGCGAAAATGACATCTTTTCAGAAAAAATAAAGATAACAAACGACAGGGGTTTTGCTAAATCAAACCCAGACTATTGGGTTACTGAAAAGAATGACAGAAAATGGAATAAACAAACCTTGTCTGGACTGTTTAAAACAGATATTTCAAACATTTATCATGGTGACACCAAAAGAGGTAAAACCCTATTAATATTTGAATTTCTGAAAGATGAGCATGAACTAAACCTTTACTATGTAGAAAACCACACAAGAAAGGATTTGGATCAAGTGTTAAATTTCATTTTTAAGGATTAAACCATTGTTTTGAATTGGGGAGTAAACCTCCCCTTTTTTCTTTCCATTCAATTATTGATTTCCATTGATTGACTACACTAAAATATTGATTTTAGGAGTGGACACAGACCGTTTATTGAATTTACCTTACTTAGATTTTAAAAGTGAGTTAAACGAAAGGACTGGCGAGTTATCTACATTTAAAACTGCCATATATCATACTTGCAAAATAAGGGTGTTTGATAGTGGCATAGTTATCTTTAGTGGTAGCATTCATAAATTACATAATAGCCTTAATAACCTACCCAAAAATTGCTATAAACGTTTTACTGAAAAAGGATATAATGCAAACTTATTTACGATTAAAGAAATTTTTGAAATCCGTGAACGTCTACAACAACTATTCAAAGTTCCCTTGAAAAATATGTTATTTCAAAACATTGAATTTGGGGTAAACATTATTACCGTATTCAATCCCAATGAGTTTTTAAGAGGTTTATTAATGCACAATGGCAAACCTTTTGAATTTAGATATAACGACCACTACGCACAAGTTAAACACCAAAGATATATCATAAAGGTTTACAACAAATCACATCTGTATAATATGCCATTTAATGTAATCAGATTAGAAATAAAATTGATGAAGGCAATTGAAATAATCAAAACAGGAATCAAAACCTTTGAAGACGTAAACAATAATACCTTAATAAATGCCTTAAATCTATTAGAAAAAAGAATAAATGAAACCGTTTACTTTGACCATACCATTAACCAAGATAATAACAAATGGATTGATAAATACTCCAACAAAAAGTTTTGGCTCTATGAACTAAAACCAAATAGAAGACACAAACATAAAAAGCAACTTGAAACACTTAACAACCTACATTCTTTAAACCTAAAGAAACAATTGATTAACAGAATTAAACTGAAAAGTGTAAAAATTAACAGTTCAAAGTATATGGTTAAATATTACACCTAAGCAAGAAACAATCATAAAGAACAAAGATATTATTCTTCTTCTTCAGACTCTATATTTATCCCTTTTAGATAATGTGGATTTATCTCCAAGTTGAACTCTACATAATGAATACCATTATAGGGAGTTATTTCAACATTACATGAAATCTTTTCAGACTCCATAGAAATCCATCGAACAAATTTTTTGAATAATTTAATTGACCTATCATCCGATAATTCAAAATCAAAGTAGAGTTTTGCTCGATTGTCCTGAAGATAGTCTAACATTATTTGACTTACCGTAGGTCTTAAGTATTTACAGTATTTACCGTCCGTTTGCCCCAGTAAATTAACTAAAGATACTTCTGTATGCCTTGGATGCACTCCATCATCGAAAGTAAGTTGATAAGGAGTTCTTTTACTACTGTAGAATGTATATACGTCTAAACCGTATATATTTTCCCTTTTAACAACTATCATCCAACCCTTCTAACCTGTTTGTAAGCATCAATTGCAAGTTTCATCAAAGCACTTTTTCTTTCAAGCGCAACTTGAATCTTACTAACTTTTTCAGGAGTAGGATTGTAATCAACTTTAAAATCAATCTTATTTGATTCCAAAATATTTGTTAATGCTTCAGTCGTCATGGTTACTTTAAGGTTGTGATTTTTTAGGTAAAGTTACTAACAATAAATGTTGATAACGAAAACTAAATATAGTGCAAAACTAGTTAATTCAAAATAAATTAAATGTTTTTTTGTAATATTTTTACATTTTTTTCTTTATAAATTATTTCCATAACATTGCAAACCAATTAATTACATCACTTATTTAAAGGAAATCAACACTAAAAATTCACTTAAACATATTCAAATTCTATTTAACATTACAATTTCATAGTGAATTTTATATTTGATAAACAAAAAATATTCCAAAAAGATATTATTCGAAAAAATTACTATAATCTCTATTTTTTCCTAACTCTAAAAATAAAACAATACGCGCGCGCGAGGAGATGGTAAAATAATCTTTATTCTATCGGTTTAGAATGTACAAAACAAAAAAGCATTCAATTATAAGAAAGGCAAGAATAATAATCTTTACGTCTTTGTTATAGTTCCTTTCAGGCATGAGCAAAGATTTAATTAATCAATTTATTTCAAGTTAGTAAATTTTATATATTTATAATCAAGAACTTAATACTTCTCTCCCGATTTTAAGTTCTGTTTAAATCATATACCAACCTTAACACCTATCAAAATGAGAAAGGCATTAATTCTATTGCTTGTATTAACGGGAGTATCACAATTAGGAATTTCGCAAATCACAAAAATCGAAAGCAAAGCAATCGCAGAATATACAGTTGCTCCTATGGGAAAGTACATGGCATCATTAAAAGTATTTGAAGACCATTCAATTCTAACCTTTAGGGATGCACGTTACCAGCATATTGATGAATATGTAAGTTGTTCTTTGGACAATAAAACAGTAGAAGACCTTTATAAATTACTTTCAAGCAAAGTTGCCAAAAAAGGTGATGAATATCACGTTAAGACATTAGGCGATGAAACCCTATATATTACATTTAATAAAATGTTAGGTAAAACATATCCGACTATCTATTTGTACGAAAGTAAGTATGATACAAACAGTAGTTACATGGCATCATTAACCCACAAACAAATGGACAAACTTTTTGGTAAGAGATAATTTAAATCATTATATCATGGATTCACAAGACCAATATTTATATCAAACAACCTCTTGGGTTGAAAATAACATAGACCATATTTCTAAAAGAAAGTTCATAAAACACCACGAAATTCAATCTATGATGAATAGAATAGCACATGATTTAAGAATAGACGAGCCTTTCTTAGATGATAACGAATGGGACTCAACAATTGGGGGGTTTGAAGACTCACCTTTTTAAACAGAGTAGCATGAAAACTGAAAGAGAGTTGCTTGTTTTTATTTTAGGTTACCTAAATGGATTGAAAAAAAAGAAAAAAATACCTAATGAAGATTTAAAGAAAATTAAAGATTTTATTGAAGGTTTTAGGAATCCACCAAGAATTGAAGTAGAACATATTGACGAATATGAAGAAGGTTTGGATACGGATTTTGATTTCAAGGATTCGGATGAATTCTCTTCATATGAGGAATTTGCCAAATACAATAATATAGATATCCCTACAACGGAAGTCACAGAAGAAGAAGCCAAATCTATTTTAGATTTTTTGGAAAAACATTCTGACTTAAATAACTCCAATAAATTAGATGATTCAGAAAACTCTGAAAAATAAATTCAACACTAAGAAATCCGTTTAAAACAGACTGTTCGCCATTTCTAAATTAGATAACGAAATTAAATTATAGTACTTACTCAATACTTACCATTTAGATAAACACGAAACATTAAGGTATGTTTAAAAATCTCGTTACTTCCCGTATTTCGGATATATTTACGGATAAAAAAAGTATATAAAAAAGAAAAACGCCCTTGTATAAAGGCGTTTCTCTCGTTATTTGCTCCCCCTCTTGGGCTCGAACCAAGGACCCTTTGATTAACAGTCAAATGCTCTAACCAACTGAGCTAAGGAGGAGTGTTTTTTCTTTTTGCGAGTGCAAATATATACTTATTTTTTAATCTCTACAAAATTTTAATCAAAAATTGCTTTAAAAAGATCATTCCCGTTTGCAAATAGTACTAAAGCAATCAAAATCACGAAGCCAACCATCTGTGCATACTCCAAAAATTTATCCCCAGGTTTTCTTCCAGAAACCATTTCATACAATAGAAACATTACATGACCACCATCTAAAGCTGGAATAGGCAACAGATTTAAAAACCCTAACATAATCGATAAAAAGGCCGTAATACCCCAGAAATATTGCCAGCTCCATACAGTTGGAAATATATCATAGATGGCTTTGAAACCACCCACTCCCTTGTAGGCACCTGTACTTGGTGTAAAAATAGCTTTAACCTGCTTAACATAAGAAACCAAACGCTCTTTGGTTTTACTAAATCCAACTGGAATAGACTCTAAGAAACCATATTTTTTAACATCATACTCGTAATACCCCAATTCTTCCAAAGTTTCTGGAGTGGCTCTTGTAGCGTATACAAGACCTAATTTTCCATCATCAGATATTTTAAGTGGTACATTAAGCTTTTCATGATCTCTTAAGATATGCGCCGTTACTTGTTGCCCTTTATAGGAGTCTAAACTTGAAACTACTTGGTCGATGTATTTGGTATCTGTATCATTAAATCCAACAATCACGTCTCCCTTTCTAATACCACTTTGAGCATTAGCCGATGTATCTGGAACTTGGGCAATAATAAAAGGCATCCTTAAATCAATGAACCCTTTTTCTTTGGCATCAATCAATTGGGCTAAAAAATCTTGAGGCAGGGTAATGGTCGACTGTTCACCATTTCTTAAAATGGTAATGTCTTTCCCAAACAATACTTTTTCTGGAACCTCGGCAAAGTTTTCAATCCTCTCCCCATCAACCGCAATGATTTTATCACCAGTTTTCAATCCTGCTTTATTAGCAACAGTACTTTCAATCACATACCCATCTGAAATGTTATCATTAGGTAAGAACTTATCTCCATAATAATAGCTCATCCCAATATAGATCACTATGGCCAAAAGAAAATTAACTGTAACTCCTCCCAACATAATAATCAATCGCTGCCAAGCTGGTTTTGACCTGAACTCCCACGGTTGTGGCTCTTGTGACATTTGCTCGGTATCCATGCTTTCATCAATCATACCGGAAATTTTCACATAACCTCCAAGAGGCAACCATCCGATACCGTAAACGGTTTCACCAATTTTTTTCTTGAAAAGAGAGAACTTAATATCGAAGAACAGGTAGAACTTTTCTACTCTGGTTTTAAACGCCTTTGCGGGAATAAAATGCCCCATTTCATGCAAAATGATCAAAAGGGACAAACTCAATAAAAATTGAGATATTTTTATAACAAACTCCATATGCTAGCAAAAATTACTGGGCACAAAAATAACTTTTTAAAGACATTTAGAAAATTTAACGTCAAGTTATCTAGTTTTTTAACACGGTCTTAGTAATAACGCCCCTATTTGAGTGAATTTTTATAAATAAAACACCTGCCGATAATTTTGAAATATCAAGCGATTCGCTCCAATTCGAACTCAAAACATGCTGTCCTAAAGCATTATACACTTTAATTTCATCTACTTGTAAAGATTCAGGCTTTTTAAGATAAATGGTTTTTTTACTTGGATTGGGATATAGTTGGAAGGCACTTTGCAAGGATTCTTCAATGCCCAATGAAATGGTATTGTTTTTGGAAATTAAATCTGATTCTGGGTCAAAAAAGACATCTGTAACATTAAAAGTGATGCTTTCAGTAAAGGTTTGGTTGTTTTCTGAATTATCTAATACAACATCCAATATCTCACCTTCGGCACCCACCAAACGAATGGGAACTGGAGCTTCAAAAAATGAGACGGATTCATGACTTTGGGTTTGCCCAATATTGATTTCAACAACAGTAGGTGATATTTGATCCACTGAAATATTATATGTGGGATAACCCTCATTGTAAATCCAATCATTAAAAAACTCTGTTAAATCCTCCCCTGAAGCGGCTTCCATGATATTTTGAAAATCTGGAGTTTTAGCATAGCCGTAAGCCAAATCATCATCGACTAGAAAATCTCGCATGCCTTGATAAAAATCGGTCTCTCCCAGTTTTTTTCTTAGCATGTGAAGGACCATAGCTCCCTTATTATAACTTAATCTACTGCTAAAAACCCTATTGACACTCAAAGTATCAGCGTCTGGAATGTAAACAGCACCATCTGGTAGTGAGGTGATCGAATTGATACGGTTCTGCTTCCAGGTTATGAAAGGTGAATTACCATCAAAATCTTCAATTACCAATCCTGCCAAATAGGTTGCAAAACCCTCATTGATCCAAATATCCTTCCAACTTCCGCAGGTTACTTTATCACCATACCATTGATGAGCCAACTCATGGGCTATCAATCCTCTGTTGAATCCACCCATAAAAGAAACGGTGGTATGTTCCATACCTCCTCCCCACCCAAATTGAGCATGTCCATATTTTTCGTTTGCAAAAGGATATTCTTCAAATAAATCTGTAAACAGATTCATAATATCTACCGTGACCGGGGTTTGTGCTTGTGCCGTAGCTAGGTTTTCTGGATAGACATAATTCACAATCTCAAAGGGACTCCCATTGTTTTCAACCGTATGGTTATAGACCTCATAATTGGTCACAGCAATAGCAATAAGATAGGCTGGTATGGGGTATTTATGCTTAAATCTGGTTGTTTTTTCGTCTCCATTGATTTCTTGACTAATTTCCAACCCATTGGCGACTGCAATATTTTCTAGAGAATTTGGATTGAATGTCGGTGTGGTTAAATAGACATCCACAGAATCTATCTTATCAATTAAATCCTGCTTACAAGGCCACCAACCTTTTGCTCCATAAGGTTCTGAAAGCGTCCAAATAATGGGGTTTCCATTATGGGTTGATTGTTCAAAGGACCCAAAACCAGAGCTTACGGGGTTTCCGGAATATGAAATGGTCAAAGAATCCAGGGTTCCCATGAGTTGAGTTTCTGGCAACGTAATTACCACCTCATCATTATCGTTTTGATCGAATTCCAATGAAGTCCCATTTTGGGTCACATTGGAAACAGTCATATTTCCAGTTAGTTCAAAAACAACCTGAGTGAGATCTTCTTTGGCCTCAAAATAGGAAGTCACATCGCCTGAGATAAAAGCCATTTCCGGATTCACATCTAATTCCAGTCTGTGATATTTTAAATCGTAATTACCAGTATTGTCATTCATTATAACGGCCAATCTATTAAGGGCAGCTTTGGCCTCTGCTTCACTTATTTTTTCTACAGTGCCATTCAAATCCTGAGCAAAAATTTGAAATGGTAATAGACATAAAAAAAGGAACATGCTTCTTTTCATAACTCATTTAATTAGCTTGTTAAAATTACCCATTTTATTGATAATGAATTGTATTTTTGTCAATAATTCTGACTGTTCAAGACTAATCCTCTTACTTATGTTGAACTTCTTTAAGGGTTACAAATACATTGGTATTTCTTTGGCCGTTATTTCAGTAATCATTGTTATTATCATTTACAACGTTTTAAATGTTTACCAACCTTTGCCCATATACCAGCCCACCATGGTCAACTCTGAATTGGTTGATAGCACCTTGCATTACCAAAAGAAATACCATAAGATTTCAGATTTTAAATTGGTTAATCAAAATGGGGATACCATAACTCAAGACGTATATAAGGATAAAATTTATATAGCTGATTTTTTCTTTACAACCTGTCAAACTATTTGTCCTATCATGACCGATAACATGGCGCAACTTCAAGAAAAGCTAAAAGATGACAACCAAGTGATGTTACTTTCACATTCAGTGACTCCTGAAATTGATAGTGTACCACAACTTAAAAAATACGCCCTGAAAAAAGGGGTCATAGATTCTAAGTGGAATCTGGTTACTGGTGACAAGAAACAAATTTATGAGTTGGCAAGGAAAAGCTATCTGGCTGTAAAAACAGATGGTGACGGCGGTCCGTTTGATATGATTCATACTGAAAACTTTATGCTAATCGACAAAAAGAAGCAAATAAGAGGCTTTTATGATGGCACCAACCAAGAAGATATGGAACGCCTATTAAATGATATTAAAACACTTGAAAAAGAATATGAGTAGTTTTCAAGCCATCGGTTTTTTTGGCGTGGAAAAATCACTTACTTTTGCTTTTTTAAAATCAATCTAAATAAGCTTGAACCTGACACTGGCACAATTAAAAAAGGGACAGAGAGGCATCATAAAAGATGTTTCCTCCATCCATATTCCACTTAAGCTACTGGAAATGGGTTGCTTGCCAGGTAATTTTGTAGAACTTGTTCAAGTTGCTCCGTTTTCAGATCCCTTGTACCTCAACATTAACGGTTCTCATTTAGCTATTAGAAAAGAAACTGCTAGCCACATAATAATCGATTTAGAAAATGAGTAAGCAGATTAATGTTGCATTAATTGGAAATCCAAACACGGGAAAAACTTCTGTTTTCAACGCCCTAACAGGTTTAAACCAGAAAGTAGGTAACTATCCTGGTATAACGGTTGAGAAAAAAGAAGGCATTTGTAAATTACCTAGAGGTGTTAAAGCCCATATCATTGATTTGCCAGGAACCTATAGTTTAAATGCGTCTTCCCTTGATGAGAATGTTGTTATAGAGCTCTTGCTGAATAAAACCGATAAGGATTTTCCCGATGTAGCAGTCGTAGTGAGTGATGTAGAAAACCTAAAGAGAAACCTGCTTTTATTTACGCAAATCAAGGATTTGGAAATCCCCACCATTTTAGTCATCAATATGGCTGATAGAATGGCTTATAAGGGAATCAGTTTAGATATAGATTATCTTGAGAAAAAATTAAACACCAAAATAGCCTTAGTTAGTACAAGAAAAAAACAAGGTGTTGATGTTTTAAAAGAACTTATTGCCAGTTACAAGGAGCTTTCTACAGAGCCTTGTCTCAATGCTTCTGAAATAGATCCTCAATATTTTGACGGTTTAAGAAAAGCATTCCCTAATCAGTTGTTGTATAAACTTTGGTTGGTAATCACGCAAGATGTCAACTTTGGTAAGATTTCAAGGAATGAAATCGAGGTTTTGGATGATTTTAAAACCAAACCGAAGGCAGATTTAAAACGCTTACAGCAAAGAGAAACCATAAAAAGGTACCAATTTATTAATGATGCCCTGAAAAAAGGACAAACCATTGATTTAGCCACGGCCAAGGATTTAAGAATCAAATTAGATCGTATTTTAACCCATAAAGTATGGGGTTATCTTATTTTCTTCTTTATCTTATTGACCATCTTTCAAGCAATATATGATTGGTCTAGTGTGCCTATGGACTTTATTGATGGTATTTTTGCCTCTCTAAGTGAATGGACCAGTACCCATCTTCCTCAAGGACAGTTCACCGATTTGATAGCTGAAGGTGTTATCCCCGGACTGGGAGGAATCGTGATATTCATTCCTCAAATTGCCTTTCTATTTCTATTCATTTCCATACTAGAAGAGAGTGGTTACATGAGTCGGGTGGTATTCCTAATGGACCGTATCATGAGAAGATTTGGACTAAGCGGAAAAAGTGTGGTCCCTTTAATTTCTGGGACAGCATGTGCTATTCCAGCGGTTATGGCCACAAGAAACATTGAAAGTTGGAAAGAACGACTAATCACTATTTTAGTGACACCTTTCACGACTTGTTCGGCTAGATTGCCTGTATACCTTATAATCATTGCTTTGGTCATTCCTGAAGGGCGTTTCTTAGGATTAAGCTATCAGGCCCTTACCCTAATGTTATTATATTTGTTAGGATTTGGCGCCGCTATTTGTTCGGCTTTTATACTCCATCAAGTTCTAAAAATAAAAAGCCGTAGTTTTTTTGTAGTTGAAATGCCTAACTACAAATTGCCTCTGTTTAAAAACGTGGCTCTTACGGTTATTGAAAAGACCAAAAGCTTCATTTTTGGCGCTGGTAAAATCATACTTGCCATATCCATTGTTTTGTGGTTTTTAGCGTCCTATGGACCAGGAGATAATTTCAATAATGCCGAAGAAATTGTTACAGAACAATTTAAGGACCAAGACCTATCTGAAGAAGATTTAAATCACCATATTGCCTCTTATAAATTAGAACATAGTTTTATAGGCCGTCTTGGAAAAAGCATTGAACCTGCCATCCAACCATTAGGCTATGATTGGAAAATTGGTATTGCCATTGTGAGTTCTTTTGCAGCCAGAGAGGTTTTCGTGGGCACCCTTGCTACGATTTATAGTGTGGGAAGTGAGGAAGAAGACACCATCAAAAATAGAATGGCAGGAGAGGTTAACCCAATTTTAGGAACGCCATTGTTCAACTTTGCCTCCGGGATTTCACTATTACTTTTTTATGCCTTTGCAATGCAATGTATGAGTACGTTAGCTATTGTAAAACGCGAAACAAACAGTTGGAAATGGCCCGCCTTACAACTCGTTGTTATGAGTAGTTTTGCTTATTTGGTAGCCTTGGCGGCTTTCCAAATTTTAAAATAATTTGTATCTTTTAGATATGGAAAATGATATCATCCAAACCATATTAGTTTTTTCGGCAGTGATATTAGCTGCAGGCTTTCTTGTTCGGAAATTTTTCTTTCCAAATAGTAAAAAAGCGGCCAATTCCTGTGGCAAAGATGATTGTGGTTGTCACTAAGGCTACTCATTTACTGGAATAACCTGAAGACACCTATCATTGTCTTTTACGGTAACTCCATCAACTGGATAAGGTTTTAAGTTCTGTACATGAAGGGATTCGCCATCTACATCCAAAATTTGAGTCATGTCATCTTGAAAGTGCCTATAGGAAATCATTAAGCTCTTTTCTTCTAAAAGGACCCCTTCTTTAAAAATTTTCACTACCACAATGGCTTCGCCTGGACTAATGCAGTTCACTCCTTTAGGACAACGTGAATCTTGTTTGACCTCCATGAATTGCAATTGATAACCTTTCCATTCCATGGTTTCACCAAATTTTAAATTAAGAAGAATCTGGGGAGGATCCCCTTCCAATTTTATTTGGTCTTGGGCATACCCTAATTGCCCTAAAAAGGATATCGCTAGAACGACAAGAAAATACTTGATTGCATGCATCTGTTCAAATTTAAGAAAACATATACCAAATCTGTGCCACTAAAAAAGTAACTACAAATCCCATAGCCAAAGGCATCAATGTGGCGACCGCGGTCCATTTTACACTTTTGGTTTCTTTGTAAATGGTATAAATGGTCGTACTACACGGATTGTGAAGCAAACTGAACAACATAAGGTTGATGGCCGTTAATAATGTCCACCCTCCTGCTTTTAAAATTTCGGAAGTAGCATTGGCTGAATCCAACTCAAACATCACCCCAGCTCCTGCTCCACCAGCCATCCCAGTAACCAAAACCGTTAGCATCAGAACCGTTGGAATTACAATTTCATTGGCTGGAATCGCCACAATATAAGCCACTAGAATGACTCCATTGAGACCAATCAACCACCCAAATCCATTGAGAGAATCAATCATCCAATAGGCAATACTGTGGTCTCCAATCATAATATTGGATATCAACCAGATGACTGCTCCAGCTGGGGCAGCAAAAACGATGGCACGCCATAGAACAATGAGTGTTCTATCAATCAAAGAAGTGTATAGTGTCTTCCAAAACCTTGGTGGACGATAGGGAGGTAATTCCAAGTTGAAGGTAGAAACCTGTCCCTTTAAAACCGTTTTACTTAATAACCAAGAACTGGTAAACATAAAGGCCATTCCTAGAATGGCAATACCTATAACGGCAAATACAGAAGCTGTACCAGATAAAGCTTCGGGAACTATCGCACCAACAAAAATGGAGGCAATCAAAATTTGTGTTGGCCATCTCCCATTACATAAGGAAAAATTATTGGTTATGATAGCTATTAAACGTTCTCGTGGACTATCAATAATTCTTGTAGCTACCACTCCAGCTGCATTGCACCCAAATCCCATACTCATGGTCAATGCCTGTTTTCCATGGGCGCCTGCTTTTTTAAATAAATAATCCAAGTTAAAAGCCACCCTTGGCAAGTATCCGAAGTCCTCCAATAGCGTAAAAAGCGGAAAGAAAATGGCCATAGGAGGTAACATAACAGCAATAACCCAGGCTAAAGCCAAATACACCCCATCTATTAAGAACCCACTTAACCACCAAGGCATACCAATACTATTGGCACCAGATTTCAGTGCTGGGTGAATCGTATCCAACAATAATTCTGCAAGTAGACTAGAAGGATAGTTTGCGCCGATAATGGTAATCCATAAAATAACACCTAAAATCAAAAACATGATTGGAAATCCCCACTTCCTGCTAGTAACTATCTGGTCAATTTTGACATCGATAGCATTTCTTCCCTTTTTGCCAGCTGTGTTAACCGTTTCTTCTACAATCTCAGAGGCATCCGCATAAATACTTTCACTAATGTGATCATGAAATTCACCTCCTAGTTTCCATCGAAGCTCATTTGACAACCCTATGATATTTTCAACTTCATTCTTCATCTTACTGCATCTCAAATTCACCATTTCTTAAGGCCTCAACGACCCTTTCATCTCCCTCTAAAAGTCTGAAAGCAATCCAACGACTATTGGGAATGGATGGGAATTGTTTTTTTATTTTTTCACTTAATTTTTGAACCGCCTCATTAATACTTTTGGGCACATTGGTAATTCTATGTGGTTGACAAACTATTTGTCCGTTAGCTACTTGACTTACCACATCAATAAGCTCTGGAATTCCTTTATTAAACCTGGCACTTGTGGGAACCACGGGGATTCCCAAACGCTTAGCCAATGCTCTCTCATTAACCTCAACGTGATTTCTCTTGGCTTCATCCATCAGATTTAAACATAAGACTGCTTTACCTGTTATTTCCAAAATTTGAAGTACCAAATTCAGGTTTCTCTCCAATCTTCCAGCATCTACCACAATTACGGTGACATCTGGTTTTCCAAAAAGGATAAAGTTTCTGGCAACCTCTTCGTCCTGTGATGTAGAAAGCAAAGAATAGGTTCCAGGTAAATCTACCAGTTTGTATTTTTTATTATTGTATTGATACGCTCCTTCAGCTCTTGTTACCGTTTTACCTGGCCAATTACCCGTGTGCTGCCTTAACCCTGTCAAAGCATTGAATACGGTACTTTTTCCAGTATTGGGATTACCCGCCAAGGCAATAACAAAATCGGTATTTTCTGCATTGACCCCCAATTTTTTCAATCCATGTGGATTAAATTGCGGACATGCCTCACATGCACTTGTTATTTTCTTGTTCTCCATTTTACCGTTTTTTAATAAGTATTTTGGCCGCCTGATCTTCTCGCAACGCAATGGTGGTTCCTTTAACCAAATACGCTTTTGGATTGCTTAAAGGGCTTACCAAATCAATTTTTATAGGGGTGCCTTTTACAAAGCCTAAATCCAGTAGTCGTCGTCTGCCATCACCTCTAAATTCTTTGGAAATCCCTATAATTTCAGCCTCCTCTCCCTTCTTAAGGGAAGACAACCGAACAGCATCTTCCTCAAATACTACTTCTGTTTCAAAAACTTGAATCGTAATATTTTTAGCCACTTCTGGAGCTAAGACAAACTCTTCACCCTCCGAATAGAACAACACCCGTTGCTTGCTATTTTCAACAACCCTAATTTGTGAACCTATATGTATGTTTTCAGCTAAAATCTGGCGGTAAATCACATCAGGTTCATCTTCGATATGCACAATTTTACCAACGGTATCTATTTCCAAATCTGCCAAAGATTCTCCTTCTATATCCAATACGTCTCCTTCATGCGTTGGGATAGGGTCTCCATGAGGATCGTACATGGGGTTTCCTAATTGGGTCGCCAACATATTGGTCTCCTCATGACTTAATCGGTGCTCCATTTTCTCAGCACGATGGTGCCACTCGCTTTTTTCAAATCCTGTTTTTTCCGCTAGATATTTTTCCCAAAGACGGTGAACACGCACAATTTTTATAGCATAACTCCTACCTGATGGCGTTAGTTCCAACACCTCTTCAGTTTGGGTAATGAGCATGCTTTTTTCCATGGTTTCCAAAACATCTTCTAGCGTTCCATCACTGTATTTCAAACTCTTGATCAAATCTTCCTTGAAAATAACAACTCCCTGATTTTCCCAAGTGTACATTTGTTTCAAAATATCTTCTGTGATGGTTTTTTGATCGGTTCTAACACTGTTTTGAATAATCCAAAACCAACCTTTGGTAGGTCGAAACAAAAAATAAAGCAAGCCTGCAAGAAGCACAAAAAGAATCAGGTTATATAATGGCTGACTTATATTCATTGGTTGCTCTTTACAAATAAGTTATTCGAAACCACTTTAGATATACTCAAAGGCTTGTTGTGCACTTCCAAAATCATGGATTCATCAAAAGCCTCTTTGGACAATACTTTAAACTGGGTTCCCAAAGCAATCTGATGTTTATCCAGATACTTCAAAAACTCTTTGGAAGAATCCTTAACACCAACACACATGCAATGTTCGTGTTCTTTGACCTGCGCCAAAAGCACCTTGTCTGTTTTCTTTATTTGTCCATTTTTATCCGGAATGGGATCTCCATGTGGATCATGGGTGGGAAATTCCAAAAAAGCATCAAGTTGATTGATTAATTTTTCAGACTGAATATGTTCCAATTGCTCTGCCACTTCGTGAACCTCATCCCAAGAAAAATTAAGGTGTTCCACTAAGAAAACTTCCCACAACCTATGTTTTCTTACTACCGAAGCCGCCAGTTTTCTGCCATTTTCTGTAAGCTTCGCCCCTTGATATTTTTTATAAACCACTAATTCCTTCTCTGCCAACTTCTTTATCATATCAGTTACAGAGGAAGCTTTAGTAGCCATTTTATCAGCAATAGCATTAGTACTCACTGAAATAGTCCCAAACTTTCCTAGATGATATATGGCCTTTAAATAATTTTCTTCGGCTAATGATAACATGGTTTTCTTTTGGTCAAAGATATTGATTTACTTCAATAAAAACAATTTTTTAGTCTTGTCTAAATTTTATTTTAACTTTGCATAAAAATAAGTTTATTTCATACATGCGCCTCCTTTACTTTTTTATCTTTTTGGGCATTTTCAAAACCCACGGACAAAAGGATTTTACTATTTCGGGTATGGTTACCTCCAATGGCGAACCACTGCCCTACGTCAATGTCTATTTAAAAAACACCAATCTGGGAGGTGTGACTGATGAACAAGGGAGTTATCTGATGAAAAATGTGCCTTCCGGGATTTATATCCTTACAGCTTCCTTTACAGGGTTTACTACCAAAACCAAAAAAATAGAGATCACCAATCAAAATCTTAACATAAACTTCGCTCTTGATGAAACCGAAGCCCTAAACGAAGTAGTCATAACAGGAACCTTAAAACCTGTGAGCAGACTCGAGAGTCCGGTACCTGTGGAAATCTACTCGACCACCTTTTTAAAACAAAACCCAACCCCCAGTATTTTTGAAGCTCTACAGAATGTAAATGGAGTGCGCCCCCAAATCAATTGCAATGTTTGTAATACGGGAGACATCCATATCAATGGATTAGAAGGTCCTTACACTCTGGTTCTTATTGATGGCATGCCGATAGTAAGTGGACTTTCCACCGTATATGGCCTGTCGGGAATTCCTAATTCCTTGATTGAGCAAATAGAGATTGTAAAAGGGCCTGCTTCTTCTTTATACGGAAGTGAGGCCGTGGGTGGTTTAATCAATATCATTACCAAATTACCAGAAAACACTTCCAAACTCACATTAGATAGTTTTGTGACTGGCTGGGGAGAAGCCAACATTGATTTAGGATATAAAGCCACACTTGGCAAAAAAGCGAATGTCTTGACCGGAATTAATTACTTCCATTACAGCAACCCCATAGACAACAACAATGATCATTTTACTGATGTAACCCTACAAGATCGAATCTCGGTTTTTCAAAAATGGTCTTTTAACAGACCTAAAAACAGAGCTTTTTCAATTGCTGGCAGGTATTTCTATGAAGATCGATGGGGTGGAGAAATGAACTGGAACAAGAGTTATCGAGGTGGCGACAAAGTTTATGGAGAAAGTATTTATACCTCACGGTTTGAGATTATAGGCCTCTATCAATTACCTATTAGCGAAACCATAAATTTCCAGTTTTCATACTCTGACCATGATCAAAACTCGGTATATGGGAACATGCCCTACATAGCGCAACAACGTATCGGTTTTGGACAATTAATTTGGGATAAGTCCATCCAAAAACATGATTTACTCTTCGGCACTGCAATAAGATACAATTACTATAACGACAATACCACAGCCACAGAAACGGCCGACGAGGTAACCATTCCTTCGCTTTTCATTCAAGACGAAATAGCCTTTAACAGCAAACATCATGTATTATTAGGCGCCCGTTATGATTACGATAAACGCCACGGGAGCATTTTTACCCCCAGAGTTGCCTATAGATTTAAACCTACTGACGAAGACATTATCCGTATCAATGCAGGAACGGGTTTTAGAGTCGTCAATCTTTTCACCGAAGAACACGCCGCTTTGACAGGAGCGCGCGATGTGATAATAGAAGAAGCGCTAGAGCCTGAAGAATCATATAACGTGAACATCAATTACCTCAAAAAAATATACACAACTAGTGGTATGATGTTTACCCTAGATGCTTCGGCTTGGCATACCTATTTCACCAATCAAATTGTACCCGATTATGAAACCAATCCCAACCAAATTATATATAATAATTTAGACGGACACGCCATTTCACAAGGTGTAAGCCTAAATTTTGATGCCGTTTTTGCTCATGGAATCAAGGCCAATATAGGCGCCACTTTTCAAGAAGTAAATCAATATGAAAACGGCGAAAAAAACAGGCAATTGCTTACCGAACGTTTCTCAGGAAATTGGGGTGCAAGCTACAAACATTACCCTACAAACCTTTCGTTTGATTATACCGGAAGCATTTATGGCTCTATGTTATTACCAACCCTAGGTGAATTGGATCCTAGAAGCAGCGAATCGCCCATATGGAGCCTTCAAAACATTCAAGTCACGTATGATGGTTTACAAAACATAGAATTCTATTGCGGCGTCAAGAATATTCTCAATTGGACTCCTGGTAAAAAGGAGCCCTTCTTAATAGCTCGAGCCGACGATCCCTTTGATGAACATGTGGATTTTGACAGCAATGGTAATGTCATTCCTACTCTAGACAATCCGTATGCGCTTACTTTTGATCCATCTTATGTGTATGCTCCCAATCAGGGCAGGCGCTTGTTTTTTGGTATGCGCTTAAACTTAAAGTAAATGTTTGCTTTACACGCCGAGATTAGGCAATACAAACGATTTGGTATTTGAATGCAATCTGATCCACAAACCTGGATTGGCGTTTAATTGCTGTTTGGCTTCCTCCAAATCGGAACTGATTGCTGTTTGAAGCACCTTGGCATAAGTGTCTACTTTGGCTGGAGCTGTATCAGCATCAACCACCGACTGCACCACTTTTTTGGCTTGTAATATCGCCGCAGGACCAAGAGTTAAAATATATTTTGCTGATCGACATTCCTGTTCGTCTCTTTCACTCACCAAACTGCCCCCTGCCTTAAATTTATTGATATGATGCTCTAAAATACTATTTGAAATAGGTATGATTCCAGCAACATGATGCCACTGTGCCCCTGAAAACGGTTTTATATAAGCCAAGTGAGACGCTTGTTTGGCTTCTGGTCCATGACCAATAAAAAAGATATCCAAACCACCTAAATTTTCTAGTTTCGTCAAATACCCCATAAGAGCCGATTCCAAATCGACTGTATCGGTTTGCATGGGGGTAAAGCTTTTTATCTTCTTGAAAAAAGCGTCTCCCAAAATACGTTCAAAATCCCTAACAAAACTGAAGCCATTAGCCATGTTCATTGGTGCCAAAGCGTCTTGTGTAAATACATTTAACCGACTTAACAATGCATCTTTCTCACCTGTTTTAGCGATCTCACCCAATAAACGATGTAATTCCTGAGCACCACGACCACCCAAAAGCGCGATGTTGATATCGCCTTCTTTTTCGGCTGCAGTTGCATATAATTCCTGCAACATGGCTTGTCCCACAGCTGCTTCGGAAGGCAGCACAGTTGGCGTTATTCCATGATCTACCACTTGAAACTCTGAAGTATCTAAATGAGACAACCATACATTATTATTTTCTTCTTGTCTTGTAAATGGAATTTTATTATCTGTCATGTCTGTTTTTTATCATTCTATTTAAACCTCAAAAATAAACCTAAATGCCATATTTACCATTTATCTCAAAAAAATCCGAAATTTAAGGCCCCAATAATCTAATGTTTATTCCTCTAAGTATGCATTTAGCTTTTCTAATTCATGTTTCAAACTAGCGCTATCTAATTCCTTAAAATCCAACTCCATCTCAGATATATCCCTAACCAATTCCTCTTTCAATCCTAAATAAAAAGTATCTCCCACTTTCCTTATGACCACCAACATAACTTCCTCCTCCTTTGGCAACTCACCAAAATCAAAATAGTTATTGTTTGATTTGCCACGAAGAATGGATTTTATCGATTTAAAAACCAAACTAACCTTGCTTCCGTCGGCATTCTTTAATTTGAATTTATATTTTACTTTTTCCTTTTGACTTTTCACAAAGCGATCACAATTAATCCAACCCAATTTTGAGGTTGCCATCACATATTGAAGAATCTCACTACTTGAGACCGATGATTTTCCCGATGCTTTGATACTATCTCGTTCCATCCATTTGCGATCAAAATTTTGAAAATACAGCGAGTCATCTGCAACTCGAAAGGTACGTCTTGACCGCGTTTTACCCGGAAATTTAAACTCCAAAGGGATAAAATAAGGAACCACAACTTCCTTGTCTCTCTGCTTTGCCGGACTCATTTGTGGTAAAAGGTGAGCCACTCTTAGCGCTTCTTTCCCTAGTTTTTTATGCGGCGCATGAGCATACACATTAAAAACATTTCCCTCTGCATCTATTTTAAAAAATACCTTTACAGAAAATTTCCCAGTAAATTTTAACTCTTCAGCAATACTTAAATTAAACTTCTCTAAAAAGAAGGCCTTCATTTTCTCATTGAAGCAAGATATTAAAGCCTCCCTTCCTTCTTCTTGACATCCAGGAAAAACAGGGGGCTGCTCAACCAGGTTAAACGGGACTTCAACATAAGCCTCTTCAAATATCTCTGAAACTGGCTCCATGACTTCCAGATTTTCCAATTCATCTTCCTCCTCTACCAATACCCAATTAACCTCAGAATCTGACCACTCTCCTGTAAACAACTGCATATCCTTTTCCTTCTTTTTACACGGAAAACTTATTTCTATGGATTGATCAAGTTCTAAATTTTCACCTTCTTTTAAAGCCTCAACAAACAACATGCCTCCAGTTTCCAGAATTTCGCCTTCTGAGGTTGTTGATAAATTTGCCAACAGCATATCAGATATTTTGTAATATTCCGTAACCCTAAAATCAACCACGCCATGAACCTTTAATCCTTTAGAATTCTTAAAGGAATTGGCTTTAATTTTAATTTTGGTGCCCTCGGGAAGCTTTAAAATTGTGTCCTTTTCAGAATGTAAAACAAAGTGAACCGCCTTTTTTACTGGCCAATCTACATGGTTACTTTCTACAGAATCTTTAGTATTTGTAATTTGCTCATTGCCTTTAAGACTCTTTTTTTCCACAGGAATATCTTCTTTCCTATCTATTATGGTATTATTTAAAATAGAATCTATACTTACTGGCGGAACTATAATCGCTTTACTGGGCAGTTCCTTTTTTGGCAGTTTTGAATCTTGGCTATTGTTATCATTCGTTTTTAGAACCAACAAATAGACCAACAAAAACCCAACTAATGCAGCCGTAATTAAAATTCCGATCTTAAAATACCTCCTTGTCGTATATAACTTCCTAGCTTGTTGAATATCTTTTTTTAACGATGTCCTTTTCATTCCACCTAAGAATGCTTTATGAAAAGTAAAATCATTTTGAAAATCAACATCTGATTCCAAGTCTTTTTCAAACCTTAAAGCCCCCTCATAACTAAGCTGCTCTTTCAAATAAGCTTCAATGGCATCTATATTTTTTGTGAATTTTTCCATGGTTTCTGAATTAAGAATGATTGGTAATTAAAGTTTCATAAATGCTCTTAACCTTCTTAAGGCATTTATACTTTTGATTCTTGGCAATTTTTTCAGATTTGAACTGCATATGTATTGCAATAACTTTGAAAGACCAATCTTTCAAGTAAAACAGTTGCAGCAATTGCCGACATCGATTTCCTAATTCAGAGAACGCTTTCTCTGCTAGTTTAAACTTTCTTTCTTCCAAAACATCTTGGAACATTTCGGTTTCTTCCTTTGAAAAATCCATAAGCTCCTGTTTTGAGTATCCCTTTTGGATATCCTTCCAAACAAAACGTGATACAGAATATAAATAAGTGTAAAATGAAGAAGTAAGTTTGAAATTTGTCTTTTCTAAATTGCGATGCAAGATGATTAGTGATTCTTGAAACACATCTTGAGCATCATTTTTAGTTCCTCCTTTAGACAAAATAAGCTTCTCAATCCTAGGGTAAAGGGCGTAAAGTTTTAGAAAGGCTTTCTCCTCTTGACCATTTTTAAAAAGAGCCAATATCTTTTTATCATTCATAAGGTTGTTTTTCTTATTAATGGTCAAATAGACAAAAGGTCTCCTTTAAATATCCATTTTTTTAAAATCCTTTTTCTTTTTGAAGTTGTTCGTAGGCCTGTTGTACCTGTCTAAATTTTTCCTCGGCTCCTTCTTGGTGCTCCTTCCCTAAATGGGCCACCCGATCGGGATGGTATTTTTTGGCCATTTTTCTATATGCGGCTTTTATCTCTTCTACAGAAGCATTTTTATCAATTTCCAAGATTTTATAGGCATGGTCCACACTGTTATAAAACATCTCCTTAATGCTTTCAAAATCTCTAGAGCTAACCCCTAAATAACCAGAAATGGTATAGATCTGCTTGACTTCAGCCTCGGTGACATGTTCATCTGCTTTAGCAATACCAAATAAAAAGTGAATGAGTTGAAGTCTGGAGGGGTGGTCCATCATCCGTTGAATTTGCATACAGACCTGTCTTGTAGAAATATCTTGTTGGTTAATATTTTTAAACAGCTTAAAGGCGTGGTTAGCCCGTTCCTTACCATACATGTTAGCAAAATATTGACGCACAAAATTCAGTTCTCTTTGATCTTGATGGTTATCAGCCTTAATCACTATAGATGCCAAAATCAACAAACTCACCTCAAAATCTCCGGAGGTAGTTTTAGGTTGGGCTTTCCTTTCATAATTAGGCATTTTGCGGTATTTAGGACGCTGTCTTTTTCGGTCTTCACCTTCTCCCAAATATGGGAATCCAGCACCATCTGCCATCGAATCTACAACCGACCCCAAAGCCAATCCAATAATTGCTCCTATAGGTCCGCCAAAAGACCAACCCAAAGCAGCTCCAAGCCATTTTGAAATACTCATGGTAACTATCAATTTAATTTATAGGTAAATATACTATTTGTTAGTAGAATGCCTCTGCCATTTGTTACACAATTGGTATCTTTGCCCCACAATTATTAATCATAAAAAATTAAATATATGTATCCAGCAGAATTAGTAAAACCAATGCGCGAAGATTTAACCAATGTTGGGTTTGAGGAATTGCATACTGTAGAGGCTGTTGATGCTGCTATAGCCAAAGAGGGAACGACCTTGGTAGTAGTCAACTCTGTTTGTGGTTGTGCGGCAGCAAACGCACGTCCTGGGGCAAGAATGAGTTTGCAAAATGCTAAAACGCCCGATCATTTGGTGACCGTTTTTGCAGGTGTAGATAAAGATGCAACAACTAAAGCTAGAGAATATATGATTCCTTTCCCTCCAAGCTCTCCTAGTATGGCTTTGTTTAAGGATGGTGAATTGGTTCATATGCTAGAGCGTCATCACATTGAAGGAAGACCAGCAGAAATGATTGCTGACAACTTAATGGATGCCTATAACGAGCATTGCTAGATTTAAAATCTAAAAAAAATTAAAGCCACATTGATATGTGGCTTTTTTGTTTCCAATTTTGGACTAACTTTGACCCATGCAAAAAATACTAGCTTATCCCTTAACTATTTTATATTTTCTGTTTTTTGGGCTGACCTTAATTGTTTTTCATCCCATTCAATGGGTCTGCTTTAATGTTTTTGGTTATCAAGCACATAAAATAAGTGTTGATTGGTTGCAGTTTTTTCTGATGCGCTCCATGAATGTTTTAGGAACTACTTATACGTTTCATAACGACTATGACATTGATACCAACCAACCTCTAATCATTGTCGCCAACCACCAAAGCATGTATGATATTTCTCCCATTTTATGGCATATGAGAAAACATCATCCAAAATTCATCAGTAAGATTGAATTGGGAAAAGGAATTCCCAGTGTGTCATATAATTTAAGACATGGAGGCTCTGTTTTGATCGACAGAAAAAATCCAAGGCAATCCATTCCTGCCATTATGAAATTTGGAGAATATATCGAAAGCAACAATCGGGCAGCGGTGATTTTCCCAGAAGGAACTAGAAGCAAAGATGGAACTCCTAAAAAATTTCAAACCAAAGGTTTGGAGATGTTATTCAAAAAAATACCATCTGCAACCATTGTGCCCATCACCATTAATAACTCCTGGAAAACGTTAAAATATGGGAAATTCCCTATGGGATTGGGCGCAAAAATCTCTTTAACCGTGCATAAGCCCATTAAATTGGCTACCTTTGAAAATAGGGAGAATTTGGTTTCTACAATAGAAGAAACCATTACCTCTGGAATTCAATACTAAAACCTCATAATTATGTCTTTAAAAAATGTAAGACTGGAAGTGATGCAGTTCTTGGAAAAAGACGTGGATTCACTCATCGAAAAATATCTTATCCCCATAGATAGCATTTGGCAACCTACCGATTTTCTGCCAAACTCAGAAAAAGACTCCTTCTTGAACGAAGTGGAAGAAATTAGAGAACTCTCAAAAGAATTACCCTATGACTTTTGGGTGGTACTTGTTGGAGATATGATCACAGAAGAGGCTTTGCCTACCTATGAATCCTGGTTGATGGATGTAGAAGGTGTAGACCAAGTGGGCAGAAATTCGTGGTCTAAATGGGTGCGCCATTGGACCGCTGAAGAAAACCGCCATGGTGATGTGTTGAACAAATATTTATATCTCTCAGGAAGAGTCAACATGAAGGAAGTTGAAAAAACAACGCAATACCTAATTGCTGACGGATTTGATATTGGAACCGATCGAGATCCTTATAAAAATTTCCTTTATACCAGTTTTCAAGAATTGGCTACCTATATTTCACATAATCGAGTCGCTCAAATTGCCAAGAAAAAAGGCAATATTAAGCTGTCTAGAATGTGTAAAATCATCTCAGGAGACGAAATGAGACACCACAATGCCTATTGTGAATTTGTGGAACGTATTTTTAAGGTGGATCCTAGCAACATGATGTTGGCTTTCCACCACATGATGAAGTTAAAAATTACCATGCCAGCTCATTTCTTAAGAGAAACTGGGCAAAGCATTGGTCAAGCTTTTGAAGAATTTTCAAATACAGCACAACGCTTGGGTGTTTACACCTCTAAAGATTACGTTGACATTTTGGAAAAACTCCTTGTACGCTGGGAAATTGATAAAATTGGAAACCTCAACGATGAAGCTGAAAAAGCTAGGGACTATCTTATGAACCTACCAACTAGATTAACCCGATTGGCTGAACGCATGAAAATCCCAAATGAACCTTATCAGTTTAAATGGGTTGAACCAGCTGCATTAAAAAGCTAAACATCTCTTTCTTTTTGGAACAAGAGCTTATAAAAAAAACTGAAGCGTTTGTAAAGAAGGAATTACAACATGCCGAAGGTGGCCACGATTGGTTTCACATCGAGCGTGTATATAAAAACAGCCTCTTGATAGCCAAAACCGAAAATGTCAATCATTTAATTGTTGCCTTGTCTGCATTACTTCATGACATTGCCGACAGTAAATTTCACGATGGCAATGAATCTATAGGTCCTGAAAAAGCTGAAAACTTTCTCAGGACCTTACATTTAGATCAAACCTATATTGATCATATTGTTCAAATTATCAAGAACATTTCGTTTAAAGGCGGAAATTTTCAACCCAATTTTCATTCAGCTGAATTGGAAGTTGTTCAGGATGCTGACCGCCTGGATGCTATCGGAGCCATAGGAATTGCCAGAACCTTTAATTATGGTGGGTTTAAAAACAGGAAAATTTATGATCCTGAGGTAAAACCTCAACTCAATATGACCAAGGAAGCTTATAAAAAATCTGAAGCTCCAACTATTAACCATTTCTATGAAAAGCTTTTACTTCTCAAAGACCGCATGAATACGGAAACAGGAAAAAAACTGGCTCAAAAACGACATGATTTTATGGTTGATTACCTCAATCAATTTTATTCCGAATGGAATGGTACGGTTTAGTACTGAATAATGTGTTTAATTTCTGCGCGATATTTGGAGGCGCTCTTTCCTGTAATTTCCTTAAACAGTTTATTGAAGTGTGAGAAGTTATTAAAACCACTTTCAAAACAAACATCTGTAATACTCAGCTGACTTTCGTTTAGTAACTTGGTTGCGTGCACTACGCGATATTCATTGACCAGTCTCGTAAAGGTTTTCCCTGTTGCCTTTTTCAAATACCTACAAAATGCTGGTTCAGTCATACTCACCTTATCTGCAATTTCCTCTAAGGAGATGGCTCTTTTGAAGTTGTTGTTGATGAATTTGAAAATGATATTTAGCTTTTCATTGTCCTTAGGTTCTGTCTCAAAAGCAAACCCATCGACGTTCAAAAGTGTGTAATCTTTGGAAAGCCCCAGTTCATTGAGTATTTCCAATAGCTTGATGATTCTTTCAAAACCTTCATAGGTAACTAGACTTTGTATCTTAGGCCCCACTTCCTTTTTTGTTTCAGGTTTAAATAAAATACCCTGCTTTGCTCGTTCCAATAACTGTTTGATATTGGTCATTTCGGGTTTATCAAAAAACAAGTCCCCCAAAAAATCAGGTTTGAATTGAATAATGGTTTCGGAACCATTACTAGTCAAACGATCTGTAAACCCATAGTGCGGTAAATTGGAACCTAAAAGCATTAACTGACTATTGTTAAAATAAGACAGGTGATTTCCAATATGACGCTTCCCTTTCCCTTTATTGACATAAACCAATTCTATCTCTGGGTGAAAATGCCATTTTCCATTACTCTTTTTAATCACATCATTAATGGCTTCGGTATGATGCCTTACCAAAATAGAGTTACCAAAACCTGTTGTAACCTTTTCGTATGTAGCCTTTATTTTCATTTCAGAACTCTTTTCGCTGCAAAATTAAAATTTACTCGAACTGCAAAAATATGGTTTTTTAACAACTATCTATACTATTTTAACCCTACAACGTTTTCGTTTATTTATTGATGTTAATTTAGCATATAAATTTGAAAAAACTGTTGTTTTTATCTGCTCATTTAGCCTCTAAATTTGCCCCATGTGAAACCCATAAATCTCACTGTTATGAAAAAAGTACTTAAAAACAGCTTAATATTGGTAGCCGTATTTACTACCTTCTTAAGCTTCGGAAATGATTTTCCGCCATTGGCTAAAAAAAGAGCCGTAAAAGAAACCTATGTGACCTTTAAAGATGTTAAAAAAGGTGCAACATTAACCTTAAAAGATAACGACAATGAAGTTATCTATCTTGAGAAAATTCTTTTGTCGGGTACTTACGAGAAAAAATTTGATCTTTCTTTACTTCCTTCAGGAGAGTACTATTTTGAATTGGAAAAAGACATTGAAATAAAGACCAAACCATTTACTGTTACTTTTCAAGAGGTAACATTCCACGACAAAGAAGAAAGCCAATTCCATAAACCAATAGTTAGAATTGAAGAAGAAAAAGTGTTTATTTCTCAGTTATCCCTTAAAAAGCACCCACTTAAAATTGAGCTTTTCTATGACGGGAATGGCAAGAGCAATGAATTGGTATATTCTGAAAAACTATCAAACGACATTATCTTGGAGAGAATTTTGAAACTTTCTAAAAATGAAAAAGGAAACTACAAATTAGTTATGTATTCAGAAGGACACGAATACATCGAAAAATTTAGTTTATAAGTCTGTTTTTGAATTTAAATTAGTGTGTGAAACGCTTATTGATTTTGAGTAAAAACCCCGAAGGATCGGGGTTTTTTTATTTTAAAACAGCCTTAACTGACCATTTTTATAAACCTCATGCAAAGACGTGTTTAAAGGCGTCAAAGCTCTATCCTGGAAATATTTTCTTTTGGCCAAACCCATGGCTATTCCAATTTGCTCTGCAATTTTTCCTTCTCCCTTCATTCTGACACCATATCTACTTTCATTCAAAGTCCCTCCATGACAGCTTTCAATTTGATGCAAAACCTTTTCGGCGCGATCTGGCATAGTCTTTTTGATCCAATCTGTGAAAATTTCACCAATAGCACCATTCAACCTAACCACTGTATGTCCAATTGATTGTGCTCCATACTCTGAAATCTTTTTTGCCAAGGGTAAAATTTCATGACTATTTATAGATGGGATGACAGGAGCTATCATCACATTCACGGGAATACCTGCATCGCTAAGTATTCGAACCGTATCCAATCGCTTTTGAATAGTTGTCGTTCTAGGTTCTAAAATGCGTCTGGTTTCCTCAGACAACGAGGTAATGGACATATTGACTTGAATCAGCTGGTCCTTGTTTAGCTCTTTCAATAAATCCAAGTCCCTTAAAATCAAACTGTTTTTAGTTATAATTCCTACAGGATGCCTCAATTTTAAAAAAACTTCCAAACACTGTCGGGTCAATTCAAATTGTTTTTCGGCCGGTTGATAACAATCTGTGTTCCCAGACATGACAATGGGATAAGCCTTCCATGATTTTTTTGATAAAAAAGATTCCAAAAGTTTAGGCGCGTTCTTTTTAACCATAATCCGCCTTTCAAAATCAAGGGCCGCATCATAACCCCAGTATTCATGAGAATTTCTTGCATAGCAATAAACACAGCCGTGTTCACAACCTTGATAGATATTCATAGAATATGACATCCCTACATCGGGACTATCCACTTTATTGACTATGGTTTTTGGAAAAACTTCTAAAAAAAGCGTCTTGTTTTTATCAGCCTCTTCGCCTTCCTTAGCACAATACTCCAAAAAATCTGCCCGAACTTCATGATTCAGTTCAAAAAACCGATTGGCGACATTCATTTGGGCACCACGCCCTTTGATGGCAGTTTTGGAATCCATAAAACTGGTTTAAAAAGAAATTTGCTCAGGAAATCTTTTTAAAGCTATCAATTATTAGGCTCCAATAATGTTAAAGTATTTTGAAGTTATCCACAATGGACTCTGCCTTCCTATTTTCCAGGAAAATCAGCAGGACGCTTTTCTAAAAATGCTGTGGTTCCTTCAGCGAAATCTTCTGTCCCAAAACAGTTTCCAAATTCATTGATTTCGAGTTCAAAACCATTAACACCATCTTCATAATTGCCATTGATAGCCTTAATTGCTGAAGCAATAGCTACGGAAGAATTTTTCATGATTTTTCCCGCTATTTTTTGAGCTAAAGGCAATAAATCCTCTTGGCTAGACACGTGGTTTACCAAACCATATCCCAGTGCCGTATTGGCGTCTATCATACCAGCGGTCATAATAAGCTCCATCGCCCTACCTTTTCCAATCAATTGTGGTAGTCTTTGGGTTCCACCGTAACCAGGAATCACACCCAAAGAAGTTTCAGGCAATCCCATTCGGGCGTTGTCACTAGCAACTCTAATATGGCATGACATAGCTAATTCCAATCCACCACCTAAGGCAAAACCATTAACAGCAGCTATCACAGGTGTTGACAAATGAGCTACGAAGTCAAACAATAACTCTTGCCCTTTAGCCGCTAAAAGCTTTCCCTCGTTGACATCAAAATGGGCAAACTCACTAATATCGGCTCCCGCCACAAAAGCCTTTTCACCACTACCTGTAATGATAATGACTTTAACATCACTATCTTGATCTGCCTCCTTGAAAGCTTCGTGAAGTTCGGCAATGGTTTCTTTATTTAATGCGTTTAGTTTTTTCGGACGATTAATGGTAATGGTAGTAATTCCGTTATCAAAATCGGCAATAATATTGTTGTAAGACATAATTTATTCTTTTGGAAAGGATACCCTAAAAGTAGTCCCTTTATCTTTAATAGATGTAAAGGTAATACTTCCATGGTAAGTTTCCACGATGTTTTTAACCATAGCCAGGCCAAGTCCCATCCCACTCGTTTTGGTAGTAAATTTAGGTTCAAAGATTTTTTCTTTGTTTTCTTCTGAAATTCCTTGCCCATTATCGGCCACAGAAATAACCACGTTTGATGCTTCTTCAAAAACATGAACCACAATATTTTTGGGCTCTTGATCTTCAGGAATCGCTTGGATACCGTTTTTAACCAAATTGGTAATGACCCTTATAAGCTGTGTTCTATCAAACTTGGCAGTGATTTGTTCTTTATCTGAGTTGAAATGGATAAAGTCCTCACTAAAAATATCCAAAGCCAATTTGGTAATTTCTACAACATTCAGAGTTTCACTTTTTTGTGCAGGCATCTTGGCAAAATTTGAAAATGCCTCAGCAATAGAACTCATAGTATCAATTTGCTGAATCAAGGTTTTTGAATACTCATTGACCTTATTGAAGATTTCTGGATCTTGAGGATCAAATTTCCTTTGAAAACTCTGCACGCTCAGCCGCATAGGTGTCAATGGGTTTTTAATCTCATGAGCAACTTGTTTGGCCATTTCCCTCCAGGCTTGTTCCCGCTCACTTGTGGCCAACTTAACCGCACTATCCTCCAGTTCGTCAATCATGCTGTTATAAGAAGACACCAATAATTCTATTTCCTCACTTGGTGACTCAATGTTGATCTTTTTGTTTCGCTTTTCAAGCCTTGTTTCCTTGATTTTATCACTAATGGTTTTCAAGGATTTTGTGATGTATTTGGACAACAAGTAAGCCAAACCTACAGCAATGAATAGCATAAACAAATAGGCAATTCCCAACTTAATCAAGAAATCTTCCAACTCTTTGTTTAGAAAGTTATCATCTCCCAGATAGGGGATATGCAAAATGGCTAGAGGTTTAAACTTACGATCTGTGATATAGGAAAAAGAAGCCTGCTTTATCTGACCGTCTTCCATACTTTTAATGACATATCGATGTTCAGCTGTATTGGCTAATTGGTTTAAAATCTCAGCATCGAGACATTTTGGAATGGAATCGTTGGGCATGCTGGCTTTTGAAGAAATCAAAAAACCTCCTTCCAGATCATATAAATTAATCGTTAGCCTATGAATGGCCGCAATTTCATAAATCTTATCATTATACCTGAAAATATTAGGTATTTTCTCAGTTTTGACTTCGTAAGTTGTCTCATTGATCACATAATCAATGTGTTCTTTAATATTTGCTTCCTTACTTTCTAGTCTGTCCTTATGATAGTCCTGAGCTTCTTCGTTATATTGATAAACTGTTACCACCGCAATGACAATGGAGGCTAAAAGCACCAAAAAAATCATGGCTATAAAGATGCGGTAACGAAACGAAAATCTTCTAAGCTGCATTTAAAGAAATCTATTGAATTGACCTAAAGGTAACAATTATCACACCAAATTTAAGCGTTTGGATTTTTACTTCTTATATTCTTGTAAACCCTAAATCCAAGCATGATTAATATTCCAAGAACTATTAAACCAACGAGACCAAACACCCAATTGATGGCACTTTTCAAAATAACCAAAAAGACTACAGCAAATAGAATGAAGGTGGCCCCTTCGTTCCAAAGTCGCATAAAATTGGAAGTTTTTTTTACCTCTCCTCTCTGTAGCTGCTTGAAAAACTGATGGGTTTTTAGATGATAAATTATCAATAGCACCACAAAAAGCAACTTCACATGCATCCAAGGTTGCTGTAACCAAAATGGTTGTAAAATTAATAGCCAAACCGCAAAAATAGTTGCTAAAATAGCAGATGGCCAAGTAATAATATTCCATAGCCTTTTGGCCATCAATCTTAATTGATCCCCCAAAATTTCCTTTTCGGGAGATGGTTTATGAAAAGCCTCAATTTGATAGACAAACAGTCTAGGAATATAAAAAAGACCAGCAAACCAAGTAATCACAAAAATGAGGTGTAATGATTTTATGTAGTTATAATATTCCACAGTTAATTTGATTGAATAGGTTGACCAATTAAATGTTTTCTCACCTCCTTATTCAAAAAATAGGCCGTAACAATGGTTGATAAAACATCAGAAATAGGAAAGGACATCCATACACCTCTTTCCCCTAAGAAAATAGGTAAAATAAGAATAAGTGGAATAAAGAAGAATCCTTGCCTAGTCAAGGTTAATAAAAGTGCCGGAATGGCTTTACCTATGGCCTGAAAGTAGGCAGCACCTATTAGCTGGATGGCAATAATAGGAGTTGCCGCAAACACCCAACGCATAGCAGAAGGTGTTTCTTTTAGAACTTCCTCATCATCAGTAAACAGCCTGGTGATGTAATCTGGAAAAACCATCAGCAACACAAAAATGATACTGGCCAAGATAATGGCATATTTAATTGCTGTATTAATCGATTCGCGAACTCGAGCATATTCAGAAGCGCCATAATTATATCCCGCTATTGGCAAGAATCCCTGCGTAATACCAAAAACAGGAAACAAGGCAAACATGAGCATTCTTCCGACAATGGCATAAGCCGTTACAGATAACTCCCCGCCTAAATTGAAAAGAATATTATTCATAAACAGATAGGTAATACTCACAACCGCTTGTCGAGCAAGGGTAACAAAACCCAGCGACCCTATTTCTTTAACAATATCTTTTTTAAGAAACAAATGATGGAAACTCAATTTCAATTCAGAATGTTTGGACTTGAAATACCAAACAATAAAGAGGAAACACAACAAATATGATCCTGTAGTTGCCCAAGCAGCACCCGCCATTCCCCAATCCATCAAATTGATGAAAACGTAATCCAAGATTAAATTTCCAATAGATGGTATCAACATGGCGTACATGGCAAATTTAGGCTTGCCCTCGGCTCTAATAACCGTATTCCCCATCATACAAAGTGCTAAAAAGGGTACCCCATACAACACTATGATATAATAAATCTTTGCTGGACCAAAAATATCGCCTTTTCCTCCAAAAGCTGGAATCATTGTGTCTACAAAATAAAGCCCCAAAACAGCCAAAATGACTGTAAAAGTTATGGTTAACGACAATTGATTACCGAAGGTCTGGAGGGCCTTCTCTTTATTTTTTGCACCCAAAGCCCGAGATATTATGGAAGATCCCCCTACACCAATACTCATCCCTAGTGCGGCAATAAAAAAGGAAACTGGTAACACAACGTTGATAGCCGCAATGGCAATAGAACCAATCCAATTTCCAACAAAAATGGTATCCACCAAGATATTCAGGGACATCACCAAGATACCTATGGAAGCTGGAACCGCTTGCTTCACCAATAATTTACTTATTGGCTGCGTGCCTAAATCATCTGATGTTACTTTGGACATAAATTTAAGATGTTACAGATTGGCCCCAATGGTTTATCCATTTGCTCAACAAATTTACCCATTCTTGGTCATCATTCAAACAAGGCACTGTTGTGTAATTCTTACCTCCTACTTCATGGAAAATTTCCTGACCTTCCATGGCTATTTCTTCTAAGGTTTCTAAACAATCACTAACAAACGCAGGCGTTACAATAGCTAAGTTTTTTACACCATTTTTTCCTAACCTTTCAATCGTTCTATCGGTATAGGGTTGTAACCATGGATCAAATCCTAATCGAGATTGGAATGATGTGGAAAAGGCGTCTTCCTTCAAATTGAGTTTTTCAGCCACAAGTCTTGTTACTTCAAAACATTGATGTCTGTAGCAGAATTGGTGCGCTTTTGAAGCAGTCGCACAACAGCTACCATCAATTTTACAATGTGATTTGGTAATATCACTCTTTTTAATGTGTCGCTCAGGGACGCCATGGTAAGAAAACAAAACGTGATCATAAGATTGACCTTGCAGATGTCTAGCAATACTGTTTGAAAGCACATCAATATAATCAGAATCATTATAAAAGGCTGGTAAATCCGTTATTCTTAAATTCGGAAAAAATGCCTTTCTAACCTCTTCAGCTTTAACAAGAATGGTTTCTGTAGTTGCCATGGCAAACTGAGGATATAGAGGAATCATCAATACTTCGTCTACACCTTGATCAACCAACTCCTGAAGACCTTTTTTGATTGTCATGCTTCCATATCTCATAGCCAATGCCACGGGAAAATCGATTTGCTTTTGAATCTTTTCCTGTAATCTTTCGGAAATTACAATAAGCGGAGAACCTTCTTCCCACCATATTTTTTGGTAAGCCGCTGCTGAAGCTTTGGGTCGTGTGTTTAAAACAATCCCACGAACAATAAAGCTACGCAATAGGTATGGCACATCAATAACACGTTCATCCATTAAAAATTCATCCAAATAGGTCTTTACATCCCTTGGATTCGGGCTATCTGGAGAGCCTAAATTGACCAACAATACGCCTTTTTTCATCTATATTCTATTCTATTTTTTTAAACAATATTGAATACCACCAAGTAAATGGCCTAAAAACTCTTTTTCTAGATAAGATTCCTTGGTATGGCCACATCCTGTGTAAAATGACCTGCCACCATCAAATTCTTGATACCAAGCAATGGGATGGTGGGTTCCATTTTCTCCACCAATATAGGATGATTCATCCAATTCCATGATAACCTGTATATCGTTTTTTATTCGCTTATAATTATACCATTCATCAAATCTAACCCACTCTTTTGAAAGATGTTGGCAAGCCTGATGACTAGGCTCAACAACTCTAATTTTGGCTTCTGATTGTTCTGGGTGATTTAAAAAATAAGCCCCAACCAAATCACCGTACCAAGGCCAATCATATTCAGTATCTGCCGCAGAATGTATTCCCATAAAAGCGCCACCCTTGTTTATGAAATTCTTTAAACTAATTTCTTGTTCGGAATTGAGTACATCTCCAGTTGTATTTAAAAAAATGACCAAATTGAAATCTTTTAATGTGTCTGGGGAGAATATTTTTGAATCTTCGGTATGTACCACCTCAAATTTATTTTCTTTCCCTAACTGCTTAATGGCCTGTGCACCGGTTTCTATTGACTCATGCCTGAAACCAACCGTCTTAGAAAAGACTAAAACACGATCATTTTTACTACACGATAAAAGCAGTCCAAACATCAGAAACAGGAAACCCATTCTGAAAATTACACTAAACAATGGATTGAATATATTTTTTAGGTGTTGTACCATATTTCTTCTTAAATGCCGAAATAAAGTGGCTGGCTGTACTATATCCAACTTTTAAACCTACTTCATTGACATTATGCTCTCCGGATTCTAATAGTTTTCTAGCATATTCCATCTTGTAATCAAACAAAAAGCTAAAAACAGAATCACCATATATTTCTTTAAAGCCTTCTTTCAATTTTTTCAAACTCAACCCAATTTCTTCAGATAACTCTTGTAAAGTTGGTGGCTCAGCCATCCTTGTAATCATAATATCTTTGGCCATTCTCAGCTTTTGCACATTGGTTTCATCTACTAGAAATGGGCATTGTTCAATATTGGCATCTTCGCTGCGGTGAAAATACAAACTTAAAAGTTCATAGGCCTTACCTTTAAAATAGAGATGCTTTATATTACTATTTAGATTGTAATTGATAAGTTGATTTAAAACAATGGCCATGGACGGAGTAATAATACCATCTTTGTAGTACTTTTTATCACGATTATCCGCACTTAAAAAGGTAATATAATCTGCTTCTTGCGAGAACAAACCGTGAAACTTCTTAATAGAAATAATTAAGGATATAAGCCACGAACTTGGATTCAATTCTAAATGTATTGGTAAATCCCTTTCTGGGTTGTAAAGCAACAAGGACTTTTCATCTGGAATATTTAGGGCATATCTTCCTTGATTAAACATAAATTGACATTCACCTTTAACACAAAAATGAAACTGGATAAAACTACTATCAATCTCACGTTCAACGATTTGTTTTTCTGCAGTGTCATTTTGATAAGTGAGCACTAAAAAATCAGAATCTACTTCCACCTCAGTGAACGACCCTTTAGCGGTATTTTTTTCTGTATTTAAATTAGCTTCCATTTTCTTTTATTTAGAATTATTCTAAACAGATATTCTGTAATACCCTATACGGTCCACAAAAGTATAACTTTTCACTGCTTTATGTCCAAATCGACACTAAAAAACCAATAGCGACAATAAAAGTTCCTTAAGCGTTATTTTTTTTTTGACCAGCCTTCTATTTTTGTCCATTGAATTTCCAAGTCAGGTATGGAATACAACAACATTTCGAAAACCACATCATTTTATGCCATTGGTTTAAGTTACAAAAAAGCCGATGCCGAAACTAGAGGTCTTTTCAGTTTGGACGAAACTGGGAAACAATTAGTTTTAGAACAAGCCAAAGAGAATGGCCTTGACAGCCTCATAGCCGTTTCCACTTGTAACCGAACCGAATTGTTTGGGTTTGCTGAACATCCCTACCAGCTCATAAAATTACTTTGTGATAATACTAAAGGCTCTATTGAAACCTTTCAAGAAGTTGCCTACATATATAAAAACAACGATGCCGTTTCCCATATGTTCAGAATGGGTTCGGGACTAGACAGTCAAATCCTTGGTGATTTTGAGATCATCAGTCAGTTAAAAATAAGCGCTAAACGATCTAAAAAATTGGGCATGCTGAATGCCTTTTTAGAACGTTTGGTCAACGCCATTATTCAGGCTAGTAAGCGCATTAAAACCGAAACAGACTTATCTTCAGGAGCCACGTCGGTATCTTTTGCATCCGTTCAATACATCATGAACAATGTTCCTGAAGTGAGCGCCAAAAACATTTTACTCTACGGAACAGGGAAAATAGGCAGAAACACCTGTGAAAATTTGGTAAAGCATACCAAAAATGAACACATTACTTTAATCAATAGAACAAAAACAAAGGCCGAAGAAATTGCCGGCAAGTTTAATCTATTGGTAAAAGACATCAACCAACTGCAAGAAGAAATTCAAAGTGCAGATATTTTGGTAGTTGCTACTGGTGCTCAAAATCCGACAGTTGATAAAAGCATCCTTCAAATCAAAAAGCCTCTATTAATTTTAGATTTATCCATTCCAAAAAACGTCAACGTGGATGTCACCGAATTGGATCACGTGACGTTGGTGCATTTAGATGATTTAGCCAAAATTACAGATGAGACGCTTGAGAAACGTAAAAGTCATATCCCCGTAGCCGAGACCATCATTGAGGAGATTAAAGCTGATTTCAATCTATGGCTCAACACTAGAAAATTTGCTCCTACTATTAAAGCTTTAAAATTGAAACTCAATGATTTTAAAGCTGCTGAATTGGAAAACCAAAGGAAAAAATTTGTAAATTTCAACGAAGAGCAGGCAGAAATTATCGGCAATAATATTATACAAAAAATAACCAATCACTTTGCTCATTATCTAAAGGAAGACGCTATGTCTACCGACGAAAGCCTCGACTGGATTAAAAAAGTATTTCAATTAGAAGATACAGGGCATGTCTAAAATAATTAGAATCGGCACTCGCGATAGCAAATTAGCGCTTTGGCAAGCTGAAACCGTTCAAAATAACCTTCAACAATTAGGATACCGCACCGAATTGGTCCCTGTGAAATCCCAGGGTGACCTCATATTGGATAAACCTCTTTATGAATTGGGGATTACCGGAGTTTTTACAAAAACATTGGATATTGCCATGATTCAAGGTGATGTCGATATTTCAGTGCACTCCATGAAAGATGTTCCAACCAGACTTCCAAATGGCATTATTGAAGGGGCCGTATTAAAACGTGCTAACATAGAAGACATCTTAGTTTATAAGCAGTTGGATTTTCTGGAATCTAAAGGCACAATAGCTACGGGAAGCTTAAGGAGAAAAGCTCAATGGCTTCATAAATACCCTAACCACGAAGTAACTGGCTTGAGAGGTAACGTGATCACGCGACTTCAAAAACTTGAAGAATCTGATTGGGATGGAGCAATTTTTGCAAAAGCGGGCCTTGAGCGTATTGAAATCTTACCTGAAAACCATATTTCCCTGGATTGGATGATTCCAGCACCAGCACAAGGAGCCATGTTGGTTGTTTGTATGGATTCAGATGAGTTTTCCATTGAAGCCGTTTCCAAACTCAATCATCAAGAAACCCAAATTTGTGTAGGTATTGAAAGAGAGTTCCTTAAAGTCTTGGAAGGCGGGTGTACGGCACCCATTGGCGCTATTGCCAAGATAAACCATGACCAAATTGATTTTAAAGGCGTGCTTTTATCTCTTGATGGGAAGGACAAAATAAGCATAGAAAGAACCATAGCTCTGGATAATTACACGGGCTTTGGAAAAGCCTGTGCTCTGGAAGTTTTAGAAAATGGAGGTTATAATTTGATGCAAAGCATCAAGAAGGAGCTGTCATGAAAGTACTTTCAACCAAAATATTGACTCAGGATCAAAAACAGATTCTGAAAGATGCCTCTATCAAATTAATTGAATACTCTTCCATTCAAATAGATTTTTCACCTTTTGATGAAGATATTATTGCAGATAATGCCATCATAACCAGTCAAAATGCCGCCAAAGCGGTTATTGATAAAAAAATTCTAATCAGAAACTGTTATTGTGTTGGGGAAAAAACCAAATCCTTTTTAGAAGAAAATGGCCAAAATGTGAACAAAATGAAGCAAAATGCTTCAGATTTGGCTCATTTTATCTCAAAAAACCTAAATAATGAGCAGTTTTGGTACTTTTGCAACAACTTAAGACGGGATGAGTTACCAAGTATCTTAAAGGCTCAAAACATTAAGATTAATGAAGTTGAAGTCTATAAAACGTCTTTAAATTTTCAAAAAGTAAATGAGGCATTTGATGCTATCTTGTTCTTTAGTCCAAGTGGTATCGAAAGCTTTACAAATCAAAATAAATTAAAGGATCAGGCTGTTTTTTGTATTGGAAACACTACCGCTCAAGCTGCCAAAACTTTTACAAACAACATTCATACTGCCAGTAAACCAACCATAGAACATGTATTGCAACAGGTAGTTAAATACTCAAAACAAAAATGATTAAAAACGATTTATTCTTAAGAGCACTTAAAGGAGAAACTGTAGAAAGGCCACCGGTTTGGATGATGAGACAAGCCGGCAGATATTTACCAGAATTCATGGCGATTAGGGAAAAATATGATTTTTTCACTAGATGTCAAACTCCTGAATTGGCCAGCGAAATAACCGTTCAACCTATCAGAAGATATGGAATGGATGCTGCTATTCTTTTCAGTGACATTCTTGTTATACCGCAAGCCATGAATATTGAGGTCCAAATGAAACCTAATTTTGGCCCTTACTTGCCCAATCCAATCAGAAGTCAAAAGGATGTAGATCAGGTCATAGTTCCAGACGTAAATGAAACGCTAGACTATGTTTTTAAAGCTATTAAGGCCACTAAAGAATTATTGAATGAGGAGATTCCTTTAATAGGTTTTGCAGGTTCCCCTTGGACCATTCTATGTTATTGTGTGCAAGGTCAAGGCAGCAAAACTTTTGATAAGGCTAAAGAATTTTGTTTTACAAATCCAATAGCAGCACATCAGTTACTTCAAAAAATTACAGATACTACTATTACCTATTTAAAGGAGAAAGTAAAAGCAGGAGTCAACGCTGTACAAGTATTTGATTCTTGGGGGGGCATGTTATCTCCTGTAGACTATCAGGAATTTTCATGGCCTTATATCAACCAAATCATTGAGGCTTTAAAAGATGATGCGCCAGTTATTGCTTTTGGAAAAGGCTGTTGGTTTGCATTGCATGAAATGTCAAAAAGTAATGCCTCTGCATTGGGAATTGACTGGACTTGTTCTGCGCAAAACGCACGTTATCTAACAGGGGGTAAAATCACACTTCAAGGAAACTTTGATCCAGCTAGGTTACTTTCACCACCTGCAGAAATAAAAAGGATGGTCCACCAAATGATTAATGAGTTTGGGAAAGACAGATATATCGTAAATTTAGGACACGGTATTTTACCTAACATTCCATTGGATCATGCTAAAGCCTTTGTTGATGCGGTAAAAGAATATACCGTATAGCTTATGATATCAGTTTTTGAGACATTTTATATTGACACGCTTAAGCCTGAAGACGCATTGAGCTTAAGTAGCTTAATGATTCGTAATGGAAAAAGGTTTCAGGAATACCTTCCCAAGACCTTAGCAGCCAACTTATCAGAAAGTGCCTCAAAAGACTACATACAAAAAAAGCTTACTGAATTTGAGAATAAAGTAGAATTCACTTTTGCAATCAAAGACAAAGACACCCATAAAGTAGCTGGATTGGTCATTTTGAAAAATATTGATTGGGTCAAAAAGCAGGGAGAATTTGCCTATTGCTTAGGCAGAAAATACTCAGGTAAAGGTTGGATGAGTCAAAGCATGGAATCTCTCAAGGAATATGCCTTTTTAAATTTAGGTTTAAATAGGCTTCAAATTTTAATTCACAAAACAAATATAAGCAGTATCAATGTTGCTAAACGGGCTGGTTTTTCTTGGTCTGAAACCTTGGAAAACGAGTATGTTTCTGGAAAATCAACATTAGATATGGAATTATATGAATTAGCTCATGAAAGATAGATTTTACCAATACATTCAGGACTTACAAGACATTATTACTTCAAAATTAGAGGAGCTTGATGGTAAAGCTCGTTTTCAAGAGGATTTATGGGAACGACCAGAAGGTGGTGGCGGACGCACTCGTGTCATCCAAAACGGGAACGTATTTGAAAAAGGAGGCGTCAACATTTCTGCAGTTCATGGAGCATTACCCGAATCCATGCAAGCCTATTTTGGTGTTAAGGATGCTGATTTTTTCGCCTGTGGATTAAGTTTGGTACTACATCCAAAAAATCCAATGGTGCCAACCGTACACGCCAATTGGCGCTATTTTGAGATGTACAATAAGAAAGGTGAGGTTGTTGATCAATGGTTCGGAGGCGGACAAGATCTAACTCCTTATTATCTATTTGAAGAAGACGCTATTCATTTTCATAAAACCTGCAAATGGGCCTGCGATAGACATCATCCAGAATTCTATCAAAAATATAAAGAAAAATGTGATGATTACTTCTGGAATACCCACAGAAATGAGGCTAGAGGTATTGGTGGATTATTCTTTGATTATTGCAAAGCCCAGGAGGATTTTGGAATGGATGCATGGTTTGATTTTATAACCGAGGTAGGGGATAGTTTTTTAGAAGCCTATGTGCCTATTTTATTAAAAAGAAAAGACTTAACTTACACAGAGCAACAACGTAAGTGGCAAGAAATAAGAAGAGGACGTTATGTTGAGTTTAATTTGGTACATGATAAAGGCACTTTATTTGGTTTAAAAACCAATGGAAGGATTGAGAGTATTTTGATGAGTTTGCCTCCACACGTGCAATGGGTCTATGACCACCAACCAAAACCAGGAACAGAAGAAGAAAAACTAATCAACATATTAAAACAACCGAAATCATGGGTTTAAAAAAACTAGCACTATCTCTTTCATTAGCCATTTTACCTATTATCACCTTTTCTCAAGAAACCGAAGAAGAGATCGTTTATAAGGAAGAATCTGAATACAAGGTTTCCTACCCCAACAGAATTACGGCAAGAGCCTTTTATGTTAACACCTCAAATTCTTTGATTTTAAAAGACCGGTTTTCTGATCTGTTTTTCAATCTCGAACCCAATAAGCAAAACCGAATAGGTGCTTCGGTTTCTTTTAGAGGCCTCTCAGCTTCTTATTCCTTCGCTCCCGACTTTCTTGCCGAAAATGAAGACAATGAACATTCCAGACTTTTTAATTTTAGCCTAAGGAATTTTTTTGGAAAGCACTTTATGCAAACCTTCGATATTTTTAATGAAAAGGGCTTTTATTTAAAATTAAACAATGATGACGCCATATCTGTATATCTTCCAAATACCAACAACTTTAAAATTGGAGGTGCAACATCCTATATTTGGAATGAGAACTTTTCATTTAGGGCCATTACCTCACAAGATGAAAAGCAATTAAAAAGTACAGGGAGTTTTATCCCCAGAATAGTTTATTATTACACCAAGTTTAATTTAGAAGGAGAATCGGGAACAGATGGTTCCTACATTGACTCCAGTTACTATTCTTTTGATATCGCCTTTGCGCCATCTTACTATTACAACTTTGTACCTACCAAAAATTTATTACTGTCGGCCGGAGCTTCAGCAGGTATTGGCTTAAACAGGTCCAAATCGGAAGGAGAAGACCCTTTGGTAACGCTATTGACCGAATTAAACTTTAGAGGGTCTGCAACTTACGACATAGACAACCTCTATTTAGGAGCCCATTACAGCTACTTAATTTTGAATCATGCCGCAGATAGAACAAGCCGAATAAAGGACAACATTCCTTATTTCCAAATATTTGTAGGATATCGATTTAAAGCTCCCAAATCCCTTGTTCAATTTGCTGATAAAATGCAAGGGAAATTGAATGAAGAAATTGAAAAAATAAAACCATAACATGTATCCTATAAAACGCAACAGAAGGTTAAGAACGAACGAAAGCATCCGATCCTTGGTAAGGGAAACGCAAATTTCTCCTAACGATTTTTTAGTACCCCTATTTGTGGTAGAAGGGAAAAATGTCAAGGAGGAAATTGCTTCCATGCCCAACTATTTCAGATTAAGTCTAGACCTTTTAGAACTAGAGGTTAAGGAATTATGGCGCATGGGATTGAAATCTGTTTTATTGTTTGTAAAAGTACCTGACCAACTAAAAGACAACAAAGGAACCGAAGCCATCAACCCCAATGGGCTCATGCAAAAGGCCATTAAAACTGTCAAGGATGCTTGTCCAGAAATGATTGTTATGACCGATGTTGCCCTGGATCCATATTCCATCTATGGCCATGATGGCATCGTGGAAAATGGTCTGATCCTAAATGATGAAACTGTTGATCTTTTAACTGAAATGAGTCTTTCTCATGCGGAAGCGGGCGCTGATTTTGTAGCTCCCAGTGATATGATGGATGGTCGTATTTTATCCATTCGTGAAGCCTTTGAAGACGAAGGTTTTTTCAATACGGGTATCATGGCTTATTCCGCTAAATATGCATCTGCATTTTACGGCCCATTTAGAGACGCTTTGGATTCAGCACCAGTGGATTTAAAAAACATTCCTAAGGACAAAAAAACATATCAAATGGATTATGCCAATCGCTTTGAGGCGATTAGGGAAACCGAACTGGACATTGAAGAGGGAGCTGATATTGTTATGGTTAAACCAGGATTATGCTATCTGGACATAGTACGCGATATTAAAAATGAAGTAGATGTCCCACTGGCTGTTTATCAAGTTTCTGGGGAATATGCCATGATTAAAGCAGCAGCAGAAAAAGGTTGGCTAGACCATGATGCCGTTATCCTTGAACAAACTTATGCGATCAAAAGAGCAGGGGCAGATATTATTGCTAGCTATTTTGCTAAGGATGTTGTGAAATTGATTTCGTAACTTCGTACAAACCCATAACCAAAACATGAGCGCACTATTTTTCTGGGCCTTTATCTCCATCTTCTTTTCCTTTATGTGTTCCATTCTGGAAGCCGTACTTTTAAGTGTTACCCCCACCTTCATTACAGTCAAAAAACAAGAAGGTAAACATTATGCTACAATATTGGAAAACTTAAAAAAAGACGTTGATAAACCTCTTATTTCTATTCTTACGTTAAATACCATTGCCCATACGCTGGGTGCTATGATGGTAGGAATTCAAGCAGAGAAACTACCTTATAAAATAGAATTGTTTGGAATTAATACGGTAGGAGTTGTATCGGCGGCCATGACCCTATTAATTTTAATTGCCTCAGAAATCATACCTAAAACCATTGGCGCCACCTATTGGAAATCTTTGGCAAATTTCACTTCAAAAGCTCTAACCATCTTAATTTTCCCTTTAAAATGGACTGGAATTTTATGGGTATTACAATTAACCACTAAACTTATTGGTGGAAAGGGACATCATGGAAGTGTTTTCAGCCGAGAAGATTTTCATGCCATGACCAATTTGGCAGAAGAAAAAGGTGTGTTCCTAGAATCTGAAAGCAAGGTGATTAAAAACATGTTGACTTTTAAGGATGTTTTGGCAAAGGATATCATGACCCCAAGAACGGTCATGAAAATTGAAAATGAAACAACAACCATTAAAGATTTTTTCGATAGAAATTCCAATATTCGCTTTTCAAGAATTCCTGTTTATACCGATGATACAGACAACATTACCGGTTTGGTATTAAAGGATGAAATCTTTAGGGAAATGGCCTTTGGAAATGGGGACAAACTACTATCAGATATTAAAAGGACCATTATCATTATAAATCGTAGCATGCCCATCCCAAAATTATTCGAGCAACTTGTAGAGAGTAAAAACCATATGGCTTTAGTAGTTGATGAATATGGCTCTGTAAGTGGTTTGGTAACTATGGAAGATGTAATTGAAACGCTTTTGGGCATGGAAATTATGGACGAGAGTGATAGCATCGCAGACCTTCAGCTATTAGCTAGAAGAAGTTGGGAAACCCGAGCTAAACGTTTGGGTCTGATAGAAGAACAAAAACCAAAAGAATAATGGATTTCTGTATCATCCATACCCCTTTAGGTTGCACTAAAATTGAAGGGGACCATTTGGGTGTTTCCAAGATTTCTATTTTGAATAATGAAGCGAGCATATCAAAAGCCATCCCACAATCTCTTGAAGAATGCTCTCGTCAATTACAAGAATATTTTGAGGGTAGCAGGACGGAATTCCAATTAAACTTGAATCCAGCAGGAACAACTTTTCAAAAGAAAGTTTGGACCGAATTACAAAAAGTACCCTACGGAAAAACCAAAAGCTACCTTGAACTATCTCGCAACTTAGGAGATGAAAAAGCCATCCGAGCTGTTGCCAATGCCAATGGTAAAAACCCCCTATGGATTGTTGTTCCTTGCCACAGAATTATAGGTAGTGATGGCAGTCTTACAGGTTATGCAGGTGGATTACACAGAAAACAATGGCTTTTGGAACATGAAAGTCCGTATAAACAAGAAACACTATTTTAATTTTTTGGTTATATTTAGTTACATCTAAATTAACTATATGAAATTTTTAAAGCCCCTTGCCAAATGGTTAGTTATTGTCCTAGGACTACTAATCATTCTTCTTTATATCACTAACACAGACTACCTCATCAAGGCCGTAAGAACCATTTATTTAAAAGGCCATACCACTGCTTATTTAGAGGATTACAAAGAATTTGACAACAAATTCATTGAAGCAGGAAATCCCATACCCTGGCCCTATCACAAGGACTTCAACTTGGCTACCATAACCGATAAATTGACTCAGACTAACCAAGAGTTAGGTACAATAGCTTATGTGATTATTAAAAATGACAGCATTTGGTTTGAAACATATAATGATGGGTTTGGCGAAGGCTCCAAATCCAATTCCTTTTCCATGGCAAAAAGTTATGTTACCGCTTTACTTGGAAAAGCCATTATGCAAGGATATATTAAAGGACTGGATCAACCTGTTTGTGATTTCCTCCCTGAATTTTGTGAGGGAATGGCAGCAAAAATGACGGTTGGCGACTTATCCAGTATGTCCTCTGGAACCAATTGGGATGAAGCCTATTATTCGCCATTTTCAATCACCACCAGAGCCTATTTTGACGACAATTTAAAAGAGGTCATTAAAGGGTTGAAAGTGGTTCAAGAACCTGGCCAACAGTTTAAATATGCCAGTGGAGATACTCAATTGCTAGCTCTTGTTTTAGAGCGAGCCACCGGTAAAAAACTATATAATTATCTTTCTGAAGAGTTATGGAAGCCCTTAGGATGTGAACTGGATGCTCCATGGCAAGTTGATAGTGAAGAACATGATTTTGTTAAAGCCTATTGTTGTATTGCTAGTGATGCCAAAGATTTTGCAAAATTAGGAAAGCTATATAAAGATTATGGCAATTGGAATGGAAAGCAGATTTTAGATTCAGCTTTTATAGCCAAATGTGTGACCCCCAGATTTTCATCCAGTCCACAATATGGTTATGGATGGTGGTTAAAAACTATAGGAGACAAATCCTTTTTCATGATGCGGGGTCATTTGGGACAGTATGTTATTGTAGAGCCTGAGGACAACATTATTATTGTTCGTTTGGGTCATTCTAAAGGCGCGGGAAATGCCGTTGCGGTATTTACTGATGATATCAGCACCTATATTGAAGAAGCTTACAAAATGTTAGGATATGATCTCTAAAATTAATCTTGAAAACATCCTTTTTTTAGATATTGAAACGGTTCCCGAAACAGAACATTTCAATGATTTGGATGAAACAAAACAGGAATTGTGGGACGCCAAATCCAGATACCAAAGAGGTGATGACTATTCTCCCGATGAATTTTACGACCGAGCTGGTATTTGGGCAGAATTTGGCAAAATCATTTGTATCTCCGTTGGCTATTTCAATCTTAAAAATGACGTAAAAACCTTTAGAGTTACCAGCTTTTATGGTGAGGAACCGAAACTATTAAAAGATTTTAAAAACCTCATCATTTCCCACTTTAGTCAAACCAAACATTTACTATGTGCCCATAATGGGAAGGAATTTGATTTTCCATATATTGCCCGACGCATGATAATCCACAATATAGAACTTCCTTATAAATTGAATCTGTTTGGCAAAAAACCTTGGGAAGTGCCTCATTTGGATACCTTAGAACTTTGGAAATTTGGTGATTATAAAAACTACACCTCCTTGAAGTTATTGACTAATGTTTTGGGCATTCCGTCACCTAAGGAAGATATTGATGGCAGTGAAGTTTATAAAGTCTATTATGAAGATGGTGATATTGACAGAATAATCAAATACTGCGAAAGAGATACCATTGCCGTGGCTCAAATTTTCCTGAGATTACGTGGAGATGACCTGCTTCTGGATGACGAAATTATCCATATTTAAGGATGAAAAACAAATTATTAGACATTACAGACCTACATGTTTCTTTTGTTTCCAATCAAAAGGAAAAAGAAATCATTCATGGTATTTCCTATCAACTTTTTGAAAATGAAATTTTAGGGGTTGTAGGTGAATCTGGTTCTGGGAAATCAGTTTCTTCATTAGCTCTTTTGGGTTTACTGCCCAAAGGAATTTCTAAAATCACCAAAGGCTCCATATACTTTAAGGGGCAAGACCTTACTCATTTATCGGATAAGGAATTTCAAGCTTTGAGAGGCAATGAAATTGCCATGATTTTTCAAGAACCCATGAGCTCCTTAAATCCATCCATGCGATGCGGTGAACAGGTTATTGAAATTCTTTTACAACATACCCCATTAAGCCAAAAGGATGGGAAGCAGAAAACCTTAGAACTCTTTGAGAAAGTAAAATTACCAAACCCAGAAAGGGTATATAAAGCCTATCCACATGAGATTTCAGGCGGACAAAAACAACGGGTTATGATTGCGATGGCCATTGCCTGCAACCCTAAAATTTTAGTCGCTGATGAGCCAACCACCGCTTTGGATGTAACCGTTCAAAAAGAAATTATCCTTTTGTTGAAACATCTTCAAGCCACCGAAGGGATGAGCATTATTTTTATTTCGCATGATTTATCCTTGGTTTCCGAAATTTCAGATCGAATTCTAGTCATGTATCAAGGTCAAATAGTAGAACAAGGCCCTGTTAAAGACATTTTTCTAGCCCCAAAGGAAACTTATACCAAAGCACTTATAAACTCAAAACCCGCTTTGGATGTCAGACTCAAAAAACTACCTACCATCCAGGATTTCATAAATAACACCACTAACAAGGATGTCATTACCCTGGAAGACCGCCATAAAAAACATCAAAAGCTCTATTCGCAAGCTCCTATTCTTGAAGTGAACAATGTAGAGAAGGAGTATGTATCCCAAGCCGGATGGTTTGAAAAACCCACTTTTTTTAAGGCTGTAAACGATGTTAGCTTTAGGTTGTATGAAGGCGAAACCTTAGGACTGGTTGGGGAGTCCGGTTGTGGTAAATCTACTTTATCAAATGCCATTTTAATGTTGGATACACCCACCGCTGGTCAAATATTCTATAAAGGTACTGACATCACAAAATTAAACAGAAAGTCGTTAAGGCGATTAAGAAAAGACATTCAAGTAATCTTTCAGGACCCGTTTGCTTCCTTAAACCCAAGAATTCCCATTGGTAAAGCTATTATGGAGCCCATGAAAGTCCATCATATTGGCTCTTCTGATAAAAACAGAAAGGAAAAAGTCATGACATTGTTGGATAGAGTAGGCTTAAATTCTGAATCGTTTTATAAATATCCACATGAATTTTCTGGCGGGCAAAGACAACGCGTGGGAATTGCCAGGGCCATCGCATTAGAACCTAAATTGGTTATTTGTGACGAATCTGTTTCTGCGCTTGATATATCGGTGCAGGCACAAGTTCTTAATCTATTAAATGACTTGAAAGATAATTTTGGATTTACCTACATTTTTATTTCCCATGACTTATCGGTGGTGAAATACATGTCTGACCAATTAATTGTCATGAATCAAGGAAAAATTGAAGAGATGGGTGATGCTGATAAGGTTTATGGGCATCCAAAAAAAGAATACACCAAAAAATTAATTCATGCTATACCCAAAGGATTATAGCATGAATATTTTCTTGGCCAGATACCAAAGACTTTTAACAAATCTTATCGTTCTGTTGTAGTTCATGAATAGTCTCATCTCATAACTAGAAGTAGGTCGTTCAGGTAGATTTGAGGCAACATTCATAATAGGTTAGTTTAGTAAATTTGGGGCTCTTTAACTACGGTTTTAGATTTGGGGCATCTTAAAATCTTAGTTGTTAATTTTTTATTTTTAGTTGGTTAATTCTTGGTTTTGATTGGGACTGCTAATATGGAATAATTTTCTTTTAAAATCAGCTTAAAAGCTATAATATTCGATAAAATACATCTTTTTTTAACATATTTAGTTAAAAAATATGTTTTTTCTTACATTAAATTTTGTTTTAAGCTGAGTTTTCTATCTCGTTTATTTCCTTAACTTTAAGTCAAAAATTGCTTACATGAAAAAATTACTTCTACTTTTCATAATGGGTTTTCTATGTAGTTGTGAGATCCAATATGATATTTCCACCCGATATGTGTTTGAAGGACATATCACAGACAGAAACAACCAACCCATCAAGAATCAAACCATTGAATTATGGATCTATAATTCCCATGATACCGATCTTATTAGCTACACAACTTCTTCAGAAGATGGTAGTTTTGAAATGGTCATTCCGAAACCTACCAACGAAAGAGAGTTTGAAGTTAGAGTTCTAGGAAACTCTCAATACCGTCAAAAAGCTTACGTCAACATTTGGGAGTCTGATATAAAAAATTACTACTTCCCATTGGATAATGTCACCCTTATTGAGAATGACGATATCACTCAGTTGCAAATCGCTTTAAATCAGATAAACCCAGAAAATACCATAACAAAAATGGAACTTGATGGCCTATTAGCAGATTTAACCGTTTGGGTAAACCCGTTGGAAACCGAATACTCAGAATATTATTATGACATGTACTCTAAAACTGTTGCTAAAAACCAAATTCTAGACCTACACTATGAAGTGACAAATAGTTCAGGCCAAACCACTGGTTTTGATGAACAAATAATCGTTGGAAATGAAGAAGAAACCCCATATACTATTACCTACTAAGATGAAAAAGATTCTATTTATCCTAATTTTAATAGGTTATTCAACCTTCATTAAAGCTCAAGAAACCGCGGACCAAAACGAAAGTCAATCAACCGAATCCAAAGGTTTATCTGTGAAACCCCAAATGTATTTTTACACATTACACCATTTTAATTATGGGAATAACTTCCTTTCAGATGGTCATGAGCCCAAATTGGCGGGAGTAGGATTTCAACTAAATACTATCGAATATTACAATTTCAAATTGGGGTTTGGATTTGACTATATGAGATATGACGTCACCAACGTTGCTACCATAGGAAATATTAATAGAACTCATTACCATTCAGCATATGGTAAAATTCTATACCAATGGGATATCACAAAACCCATCTCTCTTGAACCCTATGTAGGTTTGGGAGCAGTTCAAGTGCGTCAAAATTTTAATTTAAATCTAAATGCATTGAATGAGGACTCTAACAGCTTCTACGGAATGATTTTTTATGCGGGTCTAAATGTGACTTTTAATTTAATTGACCATTTTTCGGTGTATGTTGGAGGTAATTACAATAATGTTAGTTTTAACATCGACACCCACAAAACCTGGGAAGATTACTTTAATAAAATCAATCAGGCCCAAATACATTTAGGCCTGATCGTAACTTTTGGTGATAATTAGAACTTAAATATTCATTTCAGGAACTTCGCCATCAACGATTAAAGTCCCTTCAGTGGCATTTTGAATATCTTCCACTGATACTCCAGGAGCGCGTTCCAAGAGATGGAATGCGCCATCCTTTATTTCAATAACAGCTAAATTGGTTACAATTTTGGTAACACAACCAACTCCTGTCAAAGGCAATGTACAACTCTTTAATAACTTAGATTCTCCAGCCTTATTCGTATGCATCATGGCCACAATGATATTTTCGGCACTAGCTACCAAGTCCATGGCTCCGCCCATACCTTTTACCATTTTACCAGGTATTTTCCAATTGGCTATATCTCCATTTTCGGCAACCTCCATGGCTCCCAAAATAGTTAGGTCTACATGCTTTCCTCTAATCATCGAAAAGCTCATGGCTGAATCAAAGAAACTAGCACCAGGAAGCGTTGTTATGGTTTGCTTTCCAGCGTTAATGATATCGGCATCTTCATCGCCTTCAAAAGGGAAAGGTCCCATACCTAACACCCCATTTTCACTTTGAAATTCGACTTCAATATCATCACGAACAAAATTGGCTACCAAGGTTGGAATTCCAATTCCCAAATTCACATAGTATCCATCTTTAACTTCTTGAGCAATTCGTTTTGCTATTCCGTTTTTATCTAACATACCTAATTTCTTTGTCTTACTGTTCTTTGTTCAATTCGTTTTTCATAGGTCTCACCTTGGAATATGCGTTGTACAAATATTCCCGGAATATGAATTTGATTGGGATCTAAACTACCAACCGGCAATAACTCTTCCACCTCAGCTACCGTAATTTTGGCGGCTCCACACATGGCTGGATTAAAGTTTCTCGCCGTCCCCTTGAATATAAGGTTTCCTGCTTCGTCACCCTTCCAAGCTTTTACAAAGGCAAAATCTGCCTTAAAGGCTTCCTCTAAAACATACATTTTACCATTAAATTCTCTCGTTTCTTTACCTATGGCTACTTCGGTTCCATATCCCGCAGGCGTATAAAATGCAGGAAATCCAGATTGAGCTGCTCTGCATCGTTCTGCCAAAGTACCTTGTGGGATCAACTCTACTTCAAGCTCGCCACTTAGCATTTGTCTTTCAAATTCATCATTTTCTCCTACATAAGAAGAAACCATTTTCTTTATTTGACGCTTTTGCAACAGCAATCCCAAACCAAAATCATCTACCCCTGCATTATTGGAAATACAAGTCAGACCATTAACATTTAATTTTACTAGTTCAGCAATGGCATTTTCAGGTATACCACACAGACCAAATCCACCTAACATCAAGGTCATATTATCGGTTATACCTTCTAATGCTTCCTGTACATTAGATACCTTTTTTAAAATCATTTTTGTTGATTGTTTGTATTTGTAATTTATGGTTTGAAAAATACGAAAATAACCGCGAGGAAAACAGAGAAATATTAAAATTCACCCCTTGACTATTGGCGAATTCGCAAAACAATGGTCTATGAATTTAAATCCTTTTTGAACAAAAAAAATCTGAAAGCCTATTCTTTTCAGAAGGCACCATGAATAGAAACTATTTTTATAGGGTAAAAAATAACACATCTAGTCGATAATCTATCCAAGGATAAACAATCGACTAAAAAATTTATCTAAACTACTTTTAGAAATAGTTAAAAGATATCTAGAGCATCGGGCTTTTCTTCCTCTGGAATCGTTTCTTCCGAAGAAGTACTATCATCACAATCAACTGCAATAGTTAATTCTTCTGGGCGTTCAAAATCCGCCTTAGAGACCTCCAGTTCTTCGTCATTATAACAGCTTTTCATAAACTGTCCCCAAATAGGAAGTGCCATTGAGGCTCCCTGACCGTAAGTAATCGTTCTAAAGTGTGCAGCACGGTCTTCAGCACCAACCCAGACCCCTGTGACCAAGTTTGGAACCATTCCCATAAACCAACCATCACTTTGATTTTGGGTTGTTCCCGTTTTACCAGCTATAGGGTTGTCAAATTCATAAGGATAACCTGTTATGATTTCTTTATAAACCGCCACATTGGTTGCCCAATTGCTGCGTAACCTTTGCCCTGAACCATATTGAGTAACACCTTCCATTAAATTAACGGTTACATATGCTGCCTCCTCACTTAGTACATCTCTTGTTTCTGGTTTGAATTGATATAAGATGGTCCCATTTTTATCTTCGATATGGGTTACCATGACTGGTTTGTTATAAACCCCTTTATTAGCGAAAGTAGCATAGGCAGCCACCATTTCATATACACTTAAGTCAGCTGTTCCTAAAGCGATAGAAGGTACTGGTGGGATCTCTGCTTCCACACCTAATTTTTTGGCCAAATCCACCACGGGTTGTGGCCCAACCTTATCTATCAATCTAGCAGTAATGGTATTAACCGAATTTGCTAAAGCACTCTTTAAAGTTAAGTCTCCTCCATAGCTTCCATCTGAGTTTTTTGGCGTCCATGGCTCTATCAAACCGTACTTTCCAGCTTCAATAGTTATTTGGGTATTAGGCAGCTCATCGCATGGAGACAAATGCAATTGATCGATAGCCGTAGCATATACAAATGGCTTGAACGTAGAACCAACCTGCCTTCTACCTTGTTTAACGTGATCGTACTGAAAGTGTTTATAGTTCATACCTCCAACCCAAACTTTTATGTGACCTGTTTGGGGATCCATAGACATCATACCTGGCTGAAGGAATGATTTGTAATATCTCATGGAATCCAAAGGTTTCATGATTGTATCTATTTCACCTTTCCATGAAAAAACGGTCATTTGGGTAGGTGTGTTAAAGGATTCCAATATTTCCTTATCCTCCTTTTTAAGGTCATACTTCATGTGCCTCCACCTTTCGGATTGCCTTATTCCACGCTTCATCAAACCATCAATCTCATCTTTAGTTAACTCTAAAAACGGAGCGGTAGGATTCCTGTCTGGAGTGTTTTGATGATCAAATTCGGCCTGAAGTCTAGCCATGTGCTTTTGAACCGCTTCCTCGGCATAGGCTTGCATTCTAGAATCGATGGTAGTGTAAACTTTTAAGCCATCGTTATAAAGGTTGTACTTAGATCCATCAGGTTTAGGGTTATCTTTTATCCAATCCTTTAAGAAATCCCTCAAGTACATTCTAAAATACGTAGCAATTCCCTCACGGTGTGACTCAGGAGAATAATTCAAATCAAGATCCAAATCTTTTAAAGAGTCCTTAACTGTTTCTTGGATGAAATCATATTTGTACATCTGATTCAGAACCACATTTCTTCGATTTGTCGTTCCAACAGGGTTTCTCCTTGGATTATACAGAGAAGAATTCTTAAACATCCCAACCAACATAGCAGATTCCTTGACTTCTAAGTCTCTAGGCTCCTTATTGAAATAAATTCTTGATGCCGAACGAATACCATCAGCATTATTCCCAAAATCATAAATATTAAAATACATGGCTATGATTTCTTCTTTGGTATACTGGCGCTCCAAACGAATGGCGATAATCCATTCTTTAAATTTTTGAAGAATTCGTTCTACGATATTTTGGGATCCTTCGCCATGAAACAATTGTTTGGCCAATTGCTGAGATATCGTACTTGCTCCACCTCCTTTTCCTAAGGTTAAAAAGGCTCTTAAAGTTCCACGTGCATCTATTCCAGAGTGGCTATAAAATCGAGCATCTTCAGTAGCGACTAAAGCATCAACTAAATGCTTTGGAAGATCATCAAAACCTACTGGAGTTCGGTTATCGTTAAAATAATATTTACCCAGTGTTTTCCCATCAGAAGAAATAACTTCGGTCGCCAAATTGGTTTTAGGATTTTCTAATACTGTATGGTCTGGCATTTCTCCAAAAACTCCCCAAGATGCCAATAAAAAAAGAAGGACGACAAACAGAATTCCTCCGAGAAATAATCCCCAGAACCAGCGGATAAATTTACCGAAATCACTATTGGTACTGGATTTCTTGGTTTGTTTTTTCTTTGCCATAGCCAATTAGTTTTGTTCTATTTTTTCGATTCGGAAACCTACATCTGTAACTCCTTTCAAGTTTTCAACACCATCTACTTCTCCATTCTCCCTCATAGCCTGTTGTACCTTCAGGGTATACTCCCCAGACTCCTTAAAAACAACACCTTCTTTATACCACAACTTATTCTCTTTAATGTCTGAAAATCCAGTTCCTAGCAAGGATCCATCTGCTTTAGCCATTTCATATTCCAAAGTATCCGTTACCTTTTTCCCATGAGGAAAATCCATCTCCACAATTAAAAACAAGTTTTTGAAGGGGTAATCATTCGTATTTCTAAGATTTACGAATAAATTATAGGGTTGGATCGTATCTGGAGGATTAATTTTAAAACTAATGATCGAGTCCTTATGCCATTTATTTGGTAAGGAATGATAAGTATCATAAACCCTTTTGGAATCGCAAGAAACCAAACTAATAGTTAAAATAAGTAGGAGGAACAGCCTATTTTGCATTCGATTTTTTGTTTTGGGGTTTTCTTCCTCTTTTGTTATTGTTATTCCCTTTGTTACTATTATTCTTAGTGTTGCTGCCTTTGCTATTGTTATTGCTCTTTCTCTTGTTATTGCGCTTTCTACTTCGCTTAGGCGTATCAAAACGAGTTAAACTATCTTGTCCTACAACGTTCTCAAACTCATTTTTAGTATCTTCAACCAAGTCTGCAGCATATTCTTCAAGACTCGCTACTTTCTTCTTTTGTTTGTTCAATTCCAATATTTCATTGGCTTGATCTTGGGTAAGTTTGTGCCAATTGGCATACTCCCCTTCATAGGCATACCATAGAAAGCCTTTAAAAATATCCGTCTTTTGACAAACTGCGGTTCCCTTTTCAGTAACTAATTTGGCATCTGTTTTAGGAAAATCTTTAAGAGCATCCAGATAGGTATCCAATTCATAATTAAGACAACATTTCAGCTTTCCACATTGGCCTGCCAACTTTTGAGGATTTAAAGAAAGTTGTTGGTATCTCGCCGCCGAAGTACTTACCGATCTGAAGTCGGTTAACCATGTAGAACAACATAATTCCCTGCCACAAGAACCAATACCACCAAGTCTGGCGGCCTCCTGACGAAACCCAACTTGTTTCATTTCAATTCTAGTCCTGAATTCTTTGGCGAACAGTTTGATTAATTCACGAAAATCGACGCGATCTTCTGCGGTATAATAAAAGGTAGCCTTACTAGCATCCCCTTGATATTCTATATCTGAAATTTTCATTTCCAAGCCCAAGTCTATTGCAAACTGACGGGCTTTCACTTTCATTTTCTCCTCCTTTTCTCGACATTCTGTCCATATATCTATATCCTTTTGAGAGGCTTTTCTATAGATCTTTAGAACATCGGTCTTAGTGTCAAATTTCTTCCTTTTGATCTGTACTCTTACTAATTCACCAGTAAGCGTAACCATCCCTACATCATGACCAGATTGGGCTTGAGTAGCAACGACATCACCAATTGAAAGCGATAAATTTTCGTTATTTATATAATAGTGTTTTCTTCCATTTTTAAAACGCACCTCAACCCAATCATAAGGTTTTTCCCCATTGGGCAGAGACATATTAGAAAGCCAATCGAAAACAGTTAATTTATTACAACTGTCCGTTCCACACGTACCATTATTCTTACACCCCTTTGGCTGACCGTTTTTTCCAGTCGCGCAACTTCCACATCCCATAAATACTGTATATATATTGATTCTGAACGAGATAAACCCTATTTCAGAAGACGATTAATAAAAATTGTTCAAGATGTAAAGATAAGATTATTCTAATGAGATAAAAAACCTATTTTTCTAATTGAAATCCACCTCGTAATTTAGTCTGTTAGAAAGCGATTTTAAGGTCTTTTTAGACTTGAAGATATTGGAAAACAATTGCTTTTCCCAGCCTATTTTTTTTGAATACTCGTTAAAACTTTCCTCTCGCCATTGAAACCCATTTTTCCAAAACTTTTGAGGGGATACATAGCAAAAAGTATAATCAAAAATAAGACTGGAATCATTGATTGATTCCTTGTTTGGAATTTGGTCTGGCGCCAACAAAACAATATTATTTGCTTTGCAATTGGTTCTTATTTGGCCTATGATATTGGGATAGTCCTTCCGTAAAACATCTAGGTCAAATTCTTGATATTCTGTATTTCCAATTTTTTGAATGGGTCTAATTTGAAGTACATCAAAACTCTGCCCATCAAAATGCTTAAATAGGTGCGTTAACTCATGAAAATTATCCTTATTGAAGGTATAATTGATTCTCACCTTAAAATCATAGCTCTTCTTTAACTTGGCAAATGCTTTAAACGCCTCATGAAATTTCTCATAGTTTGCCTTTTTCATAAACCCTTCATAGCTTTCTTTAGTAACCCCATGAAGAGAAATGGTAAATTCATTTAAACCGGCATCCAATAGTTCCTTGATACTATCTTCGGTCAATAAATTGGCATTGGTAGTTATGGAAATATAAGGTACCTGATATTGCTTTCCCAATGCGACAATCTTTGGCAGATTTTTATACAAAGTTGGTTCTGTACCACAACCTATCTGAAGCTTTAATGCTCTCTTAAAAATGGCTTTAGCCACTTGCTCCAACTCTTCTTCTTTAAACTGACCTTTGAGAGTTTTTACATAATCAGCATCTGTAAAATAGCACATTTTACATCTGAGATTACATGCTAAAACAGGGTCAAGATTAACCGCTAAATACCGCTTGTTCAACTTATGCAATAAATAGAGTCCCATGAATTTAACCCGGTGGCTCTTTATTTTTCTATTAAGTTGTAAAAGCTTGTAAATATTCATTCGACGTAGTAGGGTTTACCTATTAAACGTTTTTGACCGAAATTATTTTAACGGGACACGCCTTTGCGGCTTGATCACACGGTTCAAAAATAGTATGGTCTGGTGACTTCAAAGTAAAGAATCCTTTCTTTTCTTGACTTCTTAGAAGTACTGACTTCCCATCTTTTTTAGACATTTGAAATTGTTCTGGCGCTAATTCCACACAGTAATTACATCCTATGCATTTATTTCTTTGTAGGGTAACTACAACCATTAAGCTTCCACTTTATTTTCTACAATTTTGTAGAGTTTGTCAGAAGGGCGCACTCTAAAAGGAATTGGAATAGTCACTGAATCGCCTTTTCCTCCTTTTTCAAGTTGTTCATCATTAACCAACATGGTGTCTACCGTTATTTCTTTAGAACCCGTGGTCGGACCCGTTATTAAAATGGTATCTCCAAGTGACAAATCATAGGCCTCGATTTTAAATTCGGCAATGCTTGTTTTGGGATAATAATGAACTCCTTTCCCTATATATACTTTCTTTTGGGTAGCATGAGACCCAGAACCTTTACTCCATTCCCCAAGTTTTTGACCTAGGTAATAACCACTCCAGAAACCTCGATTGTATACTTTTTCCAATTCTTGCATCCAACCGATCACTTTTTCTTTACTATAGGTTCCTTCTTCTATACTATCAATAGCTTCACGATAACATTTTATAACCTGAGCCACATATTCTGGAGCTCTTCCCCTACCTTCAATTTTTAAAACCTTGATTCCAGCATCCACGACTTCTTCTAGAAAATCAATGGTACACAGATCTTTTGGAGACATGATGTACTCATTATCTATCTCCATTTCAAATCCAGACTCTTGGTCAATAACTGTATATTTTTTTCTACAATTCTGTTTACAAGCCCCTCTATTTGCTGAAGAATTATGAGAATGTAAACTCAAGTAACATTTACCAGACACCGCCATACACAAAGCACCATGACCAAAAATTTCAATTTCCACCAAACGCCCAGAAGGTCCTTTGATCTGTTCCTTTTCAATCTGTTCGGTAATCTTTTTGACCTGCCTTAAACTTAGCTCTCTACTCAGTACCATAGTATCAGCAAACATGGCATAAAACTTTACCGTTTCAATATTGGTAATATTGATTTGCGTAGAAATATGCACCTCCATTTGATGTTCGCGAGCCATAGCTATCACCGCCTGGTCCATAGCAATAACCGCCGTAATATTTGCCTCTTTGGCCTTTTTGACAAGAGTCTTTACAATTGACAAATCATGGTCATAGATAATGGTATTCAAGGTAAGGTAGGTTCTAACTCCTTTTTCTTGACATCTTCTGGATATTTCAGGGAGGTCGTCTAAAGTAAAGTTAATAGAAGCCCTTGCCCTCATATTGAGTTGCTCGACTCCAAAGTATACTGAATTGGCCCCATTGTCCAAGGCTGCCTGTAAAGATTCAAAATTACCCGCCGGCGCCATTAATTCTATCTGCTGCATAACTTAGTCTTTTAATACATTGGGTTGTAATACTTCGAATATGTTTCGCAAGTCTTGCTTAAAAGGTAGGTGATCTGCTCTTCCTTTTTTGAATATATCATTGCTATTTCCCTGCCCTTTTCTCAAAGCCTTTTGCTCCTCATAAGGTAAATGGATGATTTCCTGACAATTGGTTGAACAGCAATTCTCCATCTTTTCTTTACATTCATCACACTGAATAAAAAGCAGGTGGCAGGCTTCATTGGCACAATTGGTATGGGTATCAGCTGGTTTCCCGCACTGATGACACTGAGCGATAATATCTTCTGAAATGCGCTCGGAGCGTCTTTCATCAAAAACAAAATTCTTTCCTATGAATTTGTTCTCCAGTCCTTGAGCGTTCACTTGTCTCACATAGTTAATGATCCCTCCTTCCAACTGAAACACGTTTTGAAATCCACGATGTTTGTAATAGGCACTGGCCTTTTCACAACGGATTCCTCCAGTGCAATACATGACCAAGTTTTTATCTTCTTTGTGATCTTTTAAATCGTTTTCTATGATAGGTAAAGACTCCCTAAAGGTATCCACATCTGGAGTTACTGCATTTTTGAAATGCCCTATTTCGCTTTCATAGTGGTTACGCATATCTACCAACACCGTGTTTGGGTCTTCAATAAGCTCATTGAATCTTTCGGCATTGACATGCACCCCAATATCAGTCACATCAAAGGTTGCGTCATTTAAACCATCGGCTACAATTTTATCACGCACTTTGACTTTCAATTTTAAAAAGGCAAAGTTGTCATGTTCTATGGCGATATTAAGGCGCACATCCTTTAAAAAGGTGATGGTATCCAAATGGGATTTAAAGGCATCAAAATTTATGGCTGGCACTGATAATTGGGCATTTATACCTTCGTGGGCCACATAGATTCTTCCTAGGACATCTAGTTGGTCCCAAGCTAGAAACATATGGTTCCTAAATAATTCTGGATTGCCAATTTTGGCGTATGTGTAGAAAGAGATGGTAAGCCGGTCTTGACCCGCTTCCTCAATTAGTTTCGCTCTTTCTTTAGCACTTAAGTTATTGTACAGTTGCATGCTATACCAATGGTTTAAGGTTAAAGATTAAATTTTTGAGCTGCAAAGGTAATGTTTTTTAACTATTTGCATTAAAACATACCATCAAGCCTCAAAAGCGTAAGTTTTACCCAAGTTATTGTTGGTGATTTGGCAATCAAGTATGTACTTTTCACTAAGCCCTAATGAGATTTAAATAAAATTAATTCCAGTACGCCCTATTGATCCGAACCAAACTTGAACGAGGTTTGAGTGATTTCTGGTTCTTTTCATTCAAGGTATTAGCTTTTGTAGGATTTTTAATTATTTTTAGCCTGCAAAAACCAAAAATGGAACATGTCAAATTGTTTAAGCGGAGAAAACAACTATCAATTGCAATTGGAGTAGTTGGTTTTCTTTTCATTTTGTTAGTCATTCTTGATCGTACGACTGAATTAGGAATAGGTGAACATTTTCCTTTAATGGGTTTTATTTTTGTGATCCAAATGTTCTTAAATTTTGGAAATTTCAAGAAATACTTTTTTCAATTTGACAAACAACGCATCAAATGGAGATTTCCTGGTATGGCTGAACCTAAGGTTATCTGTATTTCGGAAGATTCCATGGATATTACAACCAACTGGAAAGGTGTACAAATAAACCACGAAGACCAATATTATGAGATTTTGACCGACGGTTTATGGAAAGGAGAGAAAAAGCTCATCTACAAAACATTGAAACAATATTATAGTTGAGCCGAATACGGTCTTTTCTCACATAAATCGTTTCAAAATGGCTTAAAATGAGGTTCTTTAGCTATCTTTAATCCCATGCGGGCTTGTAAAGATCTCCTTAAAAACGCCATTGTTAAAAGACCTTATGAGACTTCTTTTATTTTTAATCGCTACTTTTTTGACAATTCCTTGGACCAGTGCCCAAGAGAACATGGAAAACAGGGAGCTTGTATTTGACTCCATGGATTTGAAAATAATTCAGCGAGCCGATTCCATACTTTCGGATGCGGCCATTTGGAACAAGCATGATGACCGCCAATGTGATGATGACATAACCAATGGCAAGTACAGTTTGTTTTGTGCTCTTTTCAAAGCATCCATTGATGTTTCTGGAGAATACATCCACAGAAGGCCCAGTCTTCAAATTGTGAGGTTCACCTTGGAGAAATATGAAAACGGTCGCGTAATTAACCATAGACTTATGGATTGGAACAACCACGCTGACACTACCTTCGAAGAGGTAAAGCAAGTTTTACGGGAATCTGAAGAAGTGGTGAAACAACAACTAAACAAATCAACCAAAAACTAATTGGACATTTAAAATAGCATTATGAAGTACATTTTTCCTTTTTTGATCTTTAATCTTTTATTTCTAGGTTGCTCTAATAATCATGTTGAAAAAAAAGGCTTTCAAGTAAGTGATATCACCGAAGATGAAAGTGGTCAAAAAGTGGTTGGACTTCCCATGGACTCTCTAAAACTGGAAACTAGACCAAGAAATGTGCTTTTGACCTATAACAATGAGCACCGATTGACTCCAATCTATAAAGTGAACTATAATAAAAAAACAAACAAACCTTTTGTGGGCTCCAATTTGTATCATTCTACTTGGAATGATGATGATAGAAAAGGGAACAATTGGAACAATAACTTCATGCCAGGTTTTGAAGCGATTTACGGTTATAACTTTGTGAACGTTTCCCATTACAACAACTTGACAAATACTGAAAACAAACTTTTTGACAAACCTGTTTTGATCAAAACCCTTTACTATCCCGCCTTTTCCAAAGACACTCTGAATTATGAGCCTGTAAAAAGAGGTTATTACATGGTATCAGTTTATGATGAGGACTCTAACAAAGATGGTTTTATAAATATGAAGGACTTGAGAAGACTCTATCATTTTGACATGGACGGAAAGAATAAAACGACACTAATCCCGAAAACACATTCGGTCATGAGTTCGGAATATGATGCTGCCAATGACTATATGTACGTTTTTGCAAAAAAAGACAGCAACCAAAATGGGCAAATGGAAACTGAGGAGCCCACAGACATTTTTTGGATTGATCTTAAAAACCCGGAAAAGGTGGGAAAACAATATCAAGCTGAATAAAATAACTTCCCAAAGTCCCCATTTATAGAGTTACCGATAATTTGGGATATTGCCTATTTTTGCTCATGTTTGAACATCTATGACCCACAAGCAATTTACTTTTAGGACCACCAAGCCAGAACAGAAGCAACACTGCTCTATTGTTTCCATCCATAATTACTATTTACAGTTTAGCAATGACCTGAATTATACCTTTTCAGAATATAAAGGCACTTCAATCCATCTGTTAGGAAATATTTTTGACTATATACGTACAGAGGCATCCAATCAAGAATTATTGGACACTTTAGCAAAACAGAAGTCAAAGGAAGACTTTTTTAAAATGCTTAATACCTTTTATGGCGAATATATTCTGATTTATACCACAAAGGAATCCCTGATTGTATTGAATGACTGTTGCGCCCAAAAAGAGGTTTATTATTCTGAAGACTATAGTGATTTGGCTTCAGAATTACACTTCATTTCATCAACATGGGAACATCCAAAGAATCATGTTTATTATAATTCCAAGCTTTATGATCCAAAGAAATTATTTATAGGGACCACAACTCCAGACCCATCTATAAATCACTTGTCCCCTAATCATTATCTGGATTTACTGAACAAAAAAACGGTTCGTTTTTTCCCCTTTTCAAAAATAACTCCTCAATCTATCGATGATGTTGCCAAAAAAGCCGCACTCATGTTGAAAGGTTATATTAAAGCTATTGCAAACAGACATCCCATCATTCTGCCTGTTACTGGAGGATTTGATAGTCGATTACTATTCCTTGCCAGTTTACCAACGGAATGTGATTATTTTGTTTTCCAACATGATAATATGAATGAATCCCATTATGACATTCAAATAGCCAAAAAGTTAACTCATTTGTTCAACAAAAAACTACATGTTATTGAAGATGGAGCAACTGATATCGCTTCAAACAAAAACAATTCTTTCAAAACTGACTATCAAGAATTCATTCCAGGCAAAGTAATAATCAATGGAAACATAAGCGAGGTAGCTAGAAATTTTTTCAATTACATTAAGCCAGTTTCTGGAATAAAACTTGCTGTTCTTAATGGTTTTTCCACCAACAATTTTGTAACAGTTCAATATGACCAATGGTTGACCAAAAACCAACGCCTATTTGAAACTTTTGGCTATAACATGCTAGATATGTTTTATTGGGAAGAGAAAATGAGCAATTGGGCCGCTTGATCAAAAACAGAAAATTCCAAAGAAGGTTTAGAGGTCATGTCTCCCTTTAATTCTCGAGCACTTTTAGAACTGCTTCTTTCTACTAAAAGAAAAGACCGAGATAAGTACACAAGCAAGCTTTACCAAAAGATTATAGAAAACTTGGCGACCAACCATAAAACCATAAATGGAATTCCTACAAATCCTGATTTTGAGAGAAAAAAGGCGCTGTTTCTCAAAAAAATAGGGTTATTTCAATTTTATGATGAGATACTTTTAAAAGCAAGGATTATGAAACGAAAGATTTAATACGCCTATTCCGAGTATTCCGTATTAACTAGAATAAAATCGTTAATATATGTCACCTCTTAAAAATATCCTATTCCTGTCTTATCCTAACTCTAACATTTTAATATAAATGATGTTAACGAAAATTATATTGATTTGTTTAATTCACTTTATGATTATAGTGAAAACGGACTAAACCAAAAGTTCAAAAAGTATTTCAAAAAATTTAAAATTAATAAAGAAAAAGCGTGGTTAAAATTTATCGAAAATGAAATAGGAATATCTGGAATCCGTCTATTTAAAATACAAACTAATGGGAATATCAAAGAAAAATATTTGAACTCTAATGGAAGTGTAGAATCATCAACATGCCCTTAAAAATTAACACCTCATTTCTTTTAAAACCATAATTAAAATGAAAATAATACTTTTAATAATAACTTTTCTTGTTACTTGGACAAGTCAATCGCAAATTATCAATATTGATCCAATTATTCCCATTGAAGATTATGAAAATTACCCTAATGACATTCCAAATGGCACATACATTCAAGACATCAACGGAGTTTTAAATCCATACCTAGGAACTTGGGAAGGATCTATTGGCAATAAAAATATTGAATTTCAAATATATAAAGTCACTTCTACTTTTTTAGAAATATCAATAGATCAACTACAAATACGGTATAAATTAACGAACCTCAGTGGAAATGTTTTAATCAATACCATGAACATTCCTGAAGAAGATCCTTTAATCATTAAAGGAGATTATTTAGGAGATGATGCCAACTATTATGTACTTGATTATTATGGTGAGGAAGCTACATGTGGTCAAAAGGGAGCTTTGTTTATAAGAGTTTTTAATAACGGCACTAACATGAGAATCAACTTCATACCAAATCCAGAAATAATGGATATGAATATCTGTCCCAATAATCAACCCGTAGAACAAATATTTCCAGAAGAATTTGTTTTAACAAAGCAATAACAGGTTCTTTGCAACCGCATTTTAATTTTCAAATTAAAACTTTGACTCTCAATAACAAAAAACACAACTGGTTGCTAATTTCTGGAATAGGCATGTTCTGTTTAGGTATGGTAACCTCTTTTTTTGTAGACTTCAATTTAGCCCAAAATCAGAAAACTTTTGAAAGTTACACTAGGGTCGGATTCCCTCTTTTTCTCGTTTTCGCAATTTTTATAGCTCCTATTTTTGAAGAATTGAGTTTTAGAGGAGGCTTTGTTCAATCCAAAATTTTAAGAGCTATCTCTCTTATTGGTTTGATTATCTTTTTCTTTCTGACCCAAAGTTATTTAACCAAAGCAATAACCGTGTTATATTTAGCATTGTTGGTATTTTCCTTTATAAATAAACGTATGCCTTTGCTAATCCCCTTGGCCATACTCAACGCTTTTCTATTTGCACTATTCCATCTAGACACCGACCATTTGATAAGCTGGAATGCATTAGCTGGATTTAGCTTTAGGAGTGCTTTTGCATTTTTTGCTATTTGGATTTGTATCAATTTTAATCTATTAAAATCCATACTTTTCCATTCGGTTTGGAATTTAAGCCTCGTGTTAGTTTTTTCCTATTCCCTATTTTTCCCAGATGAAACCATTCAACATTATGAAAACGAAAACATACATGTCACTTGGAATAGAACTTCAAAAAAGTTTCATGGAAAAGTGAACTTTCCAACTATGACCCACATAAAGGCAACAAGTTGTGAAGCTTCATTTTTATTAAAATCTGTGCTATGGAGCGATACGACTGCAAGCCACACTGATCAGTTCATACCTACCGAACTTTTTATGGATTATCATTTCGAAATAAAGTTAAAAGATTCTATAGCTAAACAACCTAACTTATACCAACCCATCAAACAATTTTTACTGGATGAAGAATTATTGATGATTACAAAACCTGAAGAGAATTAAAGTTGCTTTTTAAAACGCTCTGCCAATTCTATGGCACACCCCCAAGCTACCGTAAAACCGGCACCACCATGACCGTAATTATGAAAAATGTTGGAGTATTCGGCATCATATTCAAACCGCACTTCGCTCCTTAAAGGTCTCAAACCCACTAAAATTTCTAAAACTTCCGGTTGTTTCTCACTTAAGCCCGAGGTTTTCAATCGGTCCAAAATTTTTTGAGTATCGACATCATCTACTTGTTCATTATAATCATTGATATAGTCCGTCCCACCCACAATGCTATCTGTACTTCTATTGAAGATATAAGTCAGCTTGCCAGGTTCTGTTGAGTTGACACAAGATGCTCCTGTTAGCTTTTCACACCTCAGGATCTGTCCGCGCATGGGTTTTAAGTGAATATCCCGACACAAATCCTTAGCCCCCATTCCCGTGCAATTAACAACCCTGCACCCTAATGAGGCCATTTCTTGAAGCGATTTTACTTCCTTCAGGATAAATTGTCCATCAGCATCCAAAAATTTCTGAAATAAATAAGGCAAATATAAAGGCGGTTCTGCTAAAGGTACTTGGGCCAAAAAAGCATTTTCAACACCCTTTGGTAGTTCATGGTCATGGGCTTTTCTAACTTGGTCATCTGGTAAATGAGACGTCCAAGACGTATCACTTTCAGAATTATAAACTACCATGAACGGTATGATAGACACGCCATTTTTCAGACTTACTTCTTCTAAGTATTTCTGATAGGAATACGCAGCCCATTTATTTGCCTTTTCAATGGGATGCACTTCAAAAGGAAACCAAATAGCACCCACTTTATGGGATAAGGTCTTTTGAAACGGTTCTTTTGAAACGATTTCGACTTGAAATCCCTTTTCCTGTAGTTGCAGAGCTGTTGTAAGCCCAACAATGCCGCTACCAACCACCACAACTTTCTTTTGCATAAGCTCTTTATCACTAAGTTTTCAAAGATATTTAAAAGCGTCTTTAAAACATTCTTTTTATTCTTGTAAAACCCCTAAAAACAAAAAGCACTTTATAGAAACTATAAAGTGCTTTAAGTAGACTAACTCGTTATTATTAATTCAATTTTTTTCTCAAAAAACAAAATCAAAAAACGAGTTAACCACCATCGGCTTTACAGTTACTGTTTATAAAAACAGGAACTGAAACACCCCATGCGTTAATAAATTTCTTAAAAAATTTCATCTGGTAATCATTTTAAATTAAACATTCCGGATGAAAATTTGCTGCACTCTGCAGCTCTTTTCATAGCAAAAGTTCCCCACTTTATTCTATAGATGCAAAAAGAATAAAAAGGTTGCGTCATAAAATTGTAAACTGATAAAAGTTGTAGTATTTTAGCATTTATCACAATGAAAAAAAACAGAGTATGAGCAGCGAGAAAGAAGCCAAATTAAAAGCATTAAAATTAACCTTAGATAAATTAGATAAAGCTTACGGAAAAGGAACTGTCATGAAAATGAGTGACCAAGCGGTTGCTGATATTGAGGCTATCTCATCTGGTTCTTTAGGCTTGGATTTAGCACTAGGAGTTGGAGGATATCCACGTGGCAGGGTGATTGAAATTTACGGACCAGAATCCTCTGGTAAAACAACCTTGACATTACATGCCATTGCCGAGGCTCAAAAAAAAGGAGGCATCGCCGCCTTTATTGATGCAGAACATGCTTTTGATAGATTTTATGCCGAAAAGTTAGGAGTTGATTTAGAGAATTTAATCATCTCCCAACCAGACCATGGAGAACAAGCATTAGAAATAGCAGACAACTTAGTGCGCTCAGGAGCCATTGACATTATTATTGTGGATTCGGTTGCTGCATTGACGCCCAAAAGTGAAATTGAGGGAGAAATGGGAGACTCCAAAATGGGGTTACACGCCCGATTAATGTCTCAAGCTTTGAGAAAGTTAACGGCTTCCATCAGTAAAACCAATTGTACCATGATTTTCATCAACCAGTTACGTGAAAAAATAGGGGTCATGTTTGGAAACCCTGAGACTACCACAGGTGGAAATGCTTTGAAATTCTATGCTTCCGTAAGGTTGGACATTAGACGTTCTACCCAAATAAAAGATAATAACGGGGATGTTTCTGGTAACAAAACTCGCGTCAAAGTGGTTAAGAACAAAGTGGCACCGCCATTTAAAACGGCTGAATTTGACATCATGTATGGAGAAGGAATTTCTAAAGTGGGAGAAGTTCTAGATCTAGCTGTTGATTTTGGTATTGTTAAAAAGAGTGGTTCCTGGTTTAGTTATGAAGATAGCAAACTAGGGCAAGGAAGAGATGCTGTTAAAGCCTTATTGAAAGATAACCCAGATTTGATGGATGAACTTGAACAGAAAATCAAGGAAGCTATCAAAGAAAATCAACAATAAAAAAGCAAATCCCGAAAAATTCGGGATTTTTTTATATCCAGACGCAACCTTTTTATTCTTTCTGCATCTACTAAATGAATTGTTAAACCAAAGATATACTTGATTCAATGATGAGGAGTTTAAAAATATTTGTAACCTTGGTTTTGACTGTAGTCATGTTTCAATCATGTAGCCTCAGTGATGATGACACAATCAATGTTCAATATGAATTGTTACCCGTTGAGGAAGCCTTTTTGCCCACAGAAATGACCGTTAATGAAATTTATGAAATAACGGTCTCTTTTATTCTGCCTACCGATTGTCATGCTTACAATGACATTTATTATTCCAAGGACGATTTTGAAAGAACGGTAGCCATTGTTTCAGCCTATTTTGCAAATAATGAGCCATGTGAAACGCAAACTGCCATTTTTGAAACCAATTTTAATTTTAAACCCCTAAATTCAGGGACCTATACTTTTAAGTTTTGGAAAGGAACAGATGATTCCGGAACAGATCTCTATGAAGAAGTTCTGGTAGAAGTTTCAGAGTGAGTTATTAGATTTAATTAATTCAAAACAATGTGAGTTTAAAGCAACTCATACAAAAATGTAGTAATCATGATACCCAAGCACAAAGCGAATTATACCAGATATTTTCGGGTAAATTGTTTTCGGTTTGCTTGAAGTATTCAAGAAATTACGCGGAGGCGGAAGATAATCTGCAGGACGCGTTTGTGACTATTTTTAAAAAAATAGCACAATTCAATCATAAAGGTTCTTTGGAAGGATGGATGAAACGAATCACCGTCAATACAGCGCTTCAAAAATATAGAAAACAAGGTGTTTTTGAAATTATTGATGAAGCTCAGATTGAAGATGTGGAGGTGGAAATTGAAGATGATGATATTACTATTGATTATCTGTTGAAAATTATTCAGGATTTACCGGATAGGTACCGACTGGTTTTCAATTTATATGTTATGGATGGTTATTCCCATCAGGATATTGCTGAATTGCTATCTATTTCACCCGGAACATCCAAATCCAATTTAGCCAGAGCCCGAAAGATTTTAAAAGAAAATATTGAAGATTACAAAAGGCGAATGAATTCGCAGACGCTATAATGAGTGATAAAAAGCACATAGACCGAATTTTTCAAGAAAAATTCAAGGATTTTGAAGTTGCGCCCAAAGATCATGTTTGGAAAAACATCCAAAAGGAACTTCAAGCCGACGAAAAGGATACTAAAGTAATCCCTGCCTGGTATAAATGGGCTGGTGTTGCAGCCTTGTTATTAATTTTATTGACTGTGGGTGGTCTTGTTTTTACCAATCTTGATGTGGTACCAAATGACAAGATCTTAAACCCTGAAAATTCTGTTGTGGATACAGAGCTTCCTGATACATCCAGTTCAAATGAAGGAGATAATTTAAACATCATTAATGATCCAGAATTCAATGATGCTCCAAGTGTGAGTGATAATGGACAAGAAAATCAAGAACAAAAAAACCTCCAAAACACAAATACCAATAGAGCAAATCCATTAACCCAAACTTCAAAAGAAAAAAACTTCAAGACCCAAGACAATTCGAGAACGGGAAATAACTTAGTTGATTCGGTTCATACGGATGCTACCTCCTCAACTGGTCTAGCCAACAATGTAAAATCGAACGTTGGAGATTTTAAAGAAAACGCAAAAGAGAACCTTGAAGACAACAATCAAGCGTATTCAAAGGCTTTGGCAGACAACGAGAACAACTCCAAATCCCAAAATAACAAGCTTAACAATCCTTCTGGAATATCCAATCAATCTAAAGACGTAAGATCAACCACAGAGGAAAATCCACTTGTTCAAAAGAATGCATTGGAACAAAATAAATCTGAAAACGCCCTAGCTACCCACCAGATAAATAAAGACTCAACAGCCATTAAGGCTGAAGAAAGCATTGAAAATTTCCCTGAAAAAGAAAAAGAGATGTCAATTGAAGAGGCCATCGCCGAGGCCGAAGAATCAAAGGAAAAAGATGAAAAAGAAAAATTAAAAAACAGGTGGCAAGTGTATGCAAACATTGCCCCTGTTTATTACAATTCCTTAGGCGATGGCTCTCATATTGATGAACAGTTTGTGGGAAATTCAAAAACTGGTGAAGTAAATACCAGTTATGGTGTCAATGTAGGTTATGTGATTAATGAGAAATTAACTATCAGAACAGGAGTTAATTCATTAAAACTTAGTTATGACACTAATGATGTCATTCTTTATGAAACCCCGGGTGGTGGAACTGGAGGAAATCCACAATATTTAAAGAATTTAACCATGGCCCCAGGAAATGAATCCATTAATGCCATTAGCGCTGATAATTTGGGTGTTCAAACTGTAAGCTCCATGTTTGACGCCAATGCTGCCATAAGTCAAAGAATAGGTTATTATGAAGTGCCCTTAGAACTGGAATACACCCTAGTTAACAGGAAATTTGGCATAGGTGTCGTAGGAGGTTTTAGCACTTTCTTTTTAAATCAAAATGAAGTTTATTCAGAGTTTGAAAGCTACAACACTTATATAGGTGAAGCCAACAATATCAATAATGTGAGTTTTTCAGGAAATTTGGGAATTGGATTGAATTACAAATTCTCTCCCAAGTTCAAGTTCAATTTTGAGCCTGTTTTCAAATACCAGTTTGGAGCTTATGAAAATACATCTGGAAATTTCAACCCTTATATCTTAGGGGTTTATACCGGATTCAGTTTTAAGTTTTAGTTTTTAGTTGGTTAGATTGTTCATTGGTATAAAAATTCCAATAGAACGACCAGGGAAAAGCTGCTTGGTGTCATAGGCAGCTTTTTTCATTTTTGATAACTATGAAGGCTCTTTAAAATAACATTTCTAGATTTTTCATTTAACTCCTTGGTAGTCGCTATGGTATAATCCTTTGTTTCTATAAATGGTAAAATCTTGGCTCTCATTCTACCTGGACTTCCACTAAAAAAGGTGTAAGAGAACCGTTTTATATTATCAGGAAACACCATGGGCACGATGGGAATTTGGTGATTGATTGCTAATCGAAATGCCCCATCCTTAAAACTATCGAGCAAAATAGACTCATCAGGAACTCCTCCCTCTGGAAAAATACAAATACTTAAACCTTGCTTCAATCTCTTTTGGGCTCTCAAAAAAACTGCCTTTCTGCTTTTTTCTGAACTGCGATCAACCAATATACAGGTACGTTTATAAAAGAATCCAAACAATGGTATTTTGGCTAGCTCCTTCTTACCCACAAAAACAAAGGGATTTTTAACAGCTACTAACATCAACATGATATCAGCCATAGAGGTATGATTGGCAATAAACATATAGCTTTCCTTTCTATGAGGTGTTTGGTCTCTGTCAATTTTTACTCGGAAGCCCATTCCAACTAAAATGAATTTGGCCCATAATCTAGCAATCCTGAAGAAAAACGGATACCAAGATTCCTTGGCGATAGATATTAATAAAATAGGAAATAATATAATGATGGGTAAGGCCACCAAAATGTAAAACCAAATTCTATATAAAAGCCAAAAAGGATATTTAATAAATTTCATTGCCAACAAAAATAGTATTTATCTCAATATTCCTACAGAATGATAAAAGTTTAAATTCTAACACCTTCTACTTTTCATAATTCTTTAGGATTGGTTACTTTTGCTGTCCAATATTTGAAATCCATGGCGAGAATTTTAACAGGAATCCAGAGTACAGGGACACCACATTTAGGTAATATTTTAGGTGCCATTTTACCAGCGATAGACATGTCTAAAAAAGAGGAAAATGACTCTTTTTTGTTTATTGCCAATTTACACACCTTAACCCAAATCAAAGACGCTGCAGAACTAAGAGAAAACACCTATTCTGTTGCGGCAACCTGGCTAGCCTTCGGTTTAGATATTGACAAAACCGTTTTCTATAGACAAAGTGATATTCCACAAGTTACTGAATTGTCTTGGTATTTAAGTTGTTTCTTTCCTTACCAAAGATTGACTTTAGCGCACAGTTTTAAAGACAAAGCCGATAGGTTGGCAGACGTCAATTCTGGGTTGTTCACCTACCCTATGTTGATGGCAGCTGATATTTTGTTATACGACGCGAACATCGTTCCGGTTGGGAAAGATCAATTACAGCATATAGAAATGACACGAGATGTCGCTTCTAGATTCCATGCTAAAATGGGAGACACCTTTGTATTGCCAGATGCCAAAATTGAAGAACATGTGATGATTGTTCCTGGAACTGATGGCGAGAAAATGAGCAAAAGTAGAAACAACTTTATCAATATCTTTTTGGATGACAAGAAACTGAGAAAGCAAATCATGTCCATCCAAACTGATAGCACCCCACTAGAGGAACCTAAAGACTGGAAGACCTGTAACTGTTTTGCTATCTATTCTTTATTAGCTTCTGATGAAGAAGTAGAAACTATGAAATCCAATTACGAAAAAGGAGGCTATGGCTATGGACATGCCAAACAAGCTCTTTTTGAATTGATTGTTGAAAAATTTGCAGAACCTAGAGAAAAGTATCATTATTATATGAACAACCTTGAAGAAGTTGATAAAGCCCTATCAGTAGGTGCTGAAAAAGCTAAAAAGGTTGCAAATGATGTACTTTCTAGAGTTAGGGAAAAAGTAGGGTATTAAATAAGCTCAAACAATTTCCCCGGCAGAGGTCTAACGACGCCTTTCAATTCCATATTCAAAAGAATAGCCGCTAATTTATAAGTTGGCAACTGGGTGTCTAGAGCAATCACATCCAGCAACTGCTTTTTTTGATCCTTTAAATAGTTGTAAATAAGCTGTTCATCCTCATTTAAATCCACAAACAGTTGTCGCTGTATGGTTGGCTTTTCTTGTTCCAATTTCCAGTCCAACATAAAGGGCACATCCATGGAATTGGACAACATCTGTGCCTTTTGATGCTTAATCAGATTATTGCACCCTACACTTTGGCTATCGGTCACCCGACCAGGAACAGCAAATACCTCCCGGTCATAAGAGTGGGCAATATCAGCCGTTACCAAGCTCCCTCCCTTTTCGGCAGATTCAATAACAATGGTCGCTTCACTCAGGCCAGCAATAATACGATTTCGTTTTAAAAAGTTCTTCCGGTCAAAATTTGAGGTACTCCAAAAGTCAGTGAAAAATCCACCATGAGCTTCTACTGATTTCACATATTTGGAATGTACCTTAGGATACATATCGTTAAATCCATGAGCCAAACAACCAATCGTTTGAAGGTTATGATCTACAGCAGCCTTATGTGCTGTAATATCTGTTCCATAGGCAAAACCTGAAACAATAATGGGATTAAATGGAGCCAAGTCCTCAACTAATTGCTTGCAAAATTCCATGCCGTGGTTTGTGATTTTACGTGCCCCAACAATACTAATAATCCTTTGATTATTCAGGTTGACATTTCCCCTTTGAAAAAGTAAAATAGGGGCATCGATACAGTGTTTTAATCTTTCGGGATAATCCGATTCCATAAAATATAGGCAGGATATTTTATGAGTCTGAATAAAACGCAATTCATGTTCTGCCTCACGCAAGTGGCTCGCATCAAACAGACCTTCCAAACTTGCTGCTCCAACCCCGTCGATTTTTAATAGATTGCCTCTTTTTTCTTTTAAAACAGCTTCTGCAGACCCGCATACACCAATTAGCTTTTTAGCTGTTATATCCCCTATTTTAGGAACATGTTGCAATGCCAGGGTATAAATTAATTGCTGTTCGGTCATGGGTATCTGTTTGAAATACAACCTACAAGAAACTAAATTTTATGATGTTAATAAATAGTTAAGGGTAAAATTTATTGATATACAAAAATTTCTAACTTTGTTTTTATGCACCTAGAGACGTACATAAGCGATTTATTATACCGATACGAATGCGTGACCGTACCTGAATTTGGTTCCTTTTTAACCCAAAGGGTATCTGCGAGCATTCATTCATCTACAAATGCCTTTTATCCGCCTAAAAAGATTTTGTCTTTTAATGAGCAAATCCAAAAAAATGACGGGATTTTAATAAGATACATAGCTGATGTAGAAAAGATCCCTTATGAAGTAGCATCCAAAAAGGTAGCTAAACACGTGAAGTCCATAAAATCGTATATGACCGAGGGTGAAACCATCTCCTTTCATAACATTGGTGATTTGACCCTTAATTCGGAAGGTCGTATGCTTTTTGAGCCTTCTTATCATCTTAACTATTTAACAGATGCCTTTGGTTTGGCTCAATTTAATTCGGACACCATAACCAGAGAGGTCTTAAAAGAAGAGGTTGAAGCTATTGAAAAAGTAGTGCCATTGACGGTAACTCCTGAAAAACGCCAATCCAGAAACTACTTGAAATATGCGGCCGTTGCGGTTATTGCATTAAGCTTAGGTGGCTTTTTAGCATCTAAGTTTTATGTGAATCAAATAGAAACGCACAATCAAATGGCTCAGGAAGAAGCCAGTCAGCAATTGGAAACCAAAATCCAAGAAGCAACCTTTGTGATTTCAAACCCATTACCTGCAGCGACATTACCAGTTAAAAAGCTTTCTGGGAATTACCACATTGTTGCCGGTGCCTTCAGAATAGAAGAAAACAGTGATAAAAAAGTAGAGGAACTTCAAGCTGAAGGGTACAATGCTCGTAAAATTGGTGTCAATAGATTCGGACTGCATCAAGTGGTTTATGCCAGTTATGAAAGTCGCTCAGAAGCTCTAAAAGCGCTTCAAGACATCAAGGAAAATGATAACAAAGCGGCTTGGTTGTTGGTTAAAGAACTAGATTAAAACACTCCATTTTCATACAGCTATTTTCAGTTTTTAGGCATTTATCCTATCTTCTTTGAAATAACCCGTACCTTTGCACCTCATTTTTGATGTTAGGTATGCAAATGAAAACTCCAGAACAATCCAAAACAACTATGACGGACTTGGTACTTCCAAGTGAAACCAACCCATTAAACAATTTATTTGGTGGCGAACTTTTAGCCCGTATGGATCGTGCAGCCAGTATTGCTGCCAGAAGACACAGCAGACGTATTGTTGTAACCGCTTCTGTAAACCATGTAGCTTTTAATAGAGCTGTTCCCCTAGGTAGTGTTGTAACGGTTGAAGCAAAGGTATCCAGAGCCTTTAAAACTTCTATGGAAGTGTTTATTGATGTTTGGATTGAAGACCGCGAATCTGGAAATCGTACCAAGGCCAATGAAGCTATCTACACTTTTGTGGCTGTAGATGAAATAGGCAAACCTGTACCTATTCCAGAAATCACTCCTGAAACTGACTTGGAAAAGGAACGTTATGCTGCTGCTTTAAGACGTAAACAACTTAGTTTGGTATTGGCTGGAAAAATGAAACCTCAAGAAGCTACAGAACTTAAGGCCTTATTTGAGAATTAGTCTAAATTTTTAAGGCAACATGGTATATGACCAAATCGTTTCAACGGTCTTAATACAAGGTCATTCTAGTATTAATAATCACTCATTTTAATGTTTGTATATAAGTAAATCATTATATTTAAGATGATTTAAAAAACATTATGTATAAAAACCGCTCTCTTCTATTGGGTTTATTTTATTTTAGTTTGTTTTCTTATCATTTGATGTATTCACAACAAAAGAAAACTTTACCGTGGAATCTTCAGGGCACTTTAATTGAACAGCTAAAATCCTATAATTACATTAATGAATTAGATAGTTTTGAATTAGATCTTATTGAGATAAGAATATTAAAAAAAATACCTTTAAACAAAAGCATAAATTTACTACAGGGTGGGACATGGGACATATACATTCCTAAGGAAGGAGTTCCATCTTTTGGTATTCTATCAACTACTGGAGTAGAATTGAAACCAACTGAGAGTAGTTATATTAATCTTCTATATAATTTTAGGATTAACAACTTGCCTAAAACTATAAATCATTATAACACCAACAGCAAACAAAGTTTTAATTTCGGTGCAGGTCTCACATTTTAACTTTTTAAACCATGAATAAGGCCTCAAAGGTTAAATCATCCTCGGTTAGAATTTAAATAAATTAAAGTTTAGTTTTACAAATGGTACAGCAAATTTGACTGGAGTATTAAAGTATTCTGTTTGTTTTGAATAATATACTCCGGCCAAAAGTTCCAATTTTTGTGTTTTATACCCCAAAGCGAATTGATTAGGTGAATAGTTATAATCCAAATTTACCACAGAAAAAGCAATATAATTACCATCACTATCATAATAGGACTGTTTAGTGCCAAATTTAGAGTTTCTATTAAATAATGAAACTCCTGCTCGCAAAAACAATTCATTTGTTTTAAAAACTTTAACGTGAAAGTCAAGATAAAGGTGAAAATCCATGAATAAGCGGTAATTTGCCTTTGTCATACCAAAATCCTCCGCATGGTAAGTGTTAGTATTTAAAAGCGTATAATGAAAGGAATGGGCAAATCCAATACTCAAATCTTTGATAATAAAATAGTCTAAACTATAATTAAGTACAAAACCTGCACTTTGACTATCAATATCGGTCAAATAACCGGGTTCGCTAGGTGAACTATTTTCATTATAAGGTAATGGTGTAATTCGATATTCTGGACCAACCTTTAAGAATAAATGTCCTTTACGATCATCTCTGTTTTGGGAAAAAGCCACTGAAGTTATTACAGTGGCTATTAATAAAAAACATAATCTCATAAATTATTGTAAGTTGTATTTAATACTATTTATGTCAACACTGTAAGTTCTTGCATAAGGGAATCCATTGGTATTATTGGGATCCAACGAAACTGTAGCTTGATGATAAGAACTTTCCCAACTTCTAAACTTAATAATTCTTGACATTCCATTAGGAAATTGATAAACCGCTTGCTTTTGAGTTGCTGGCCAAGGATCATTTTCAAAAATAACATAAAAAACAACATCAGCACTATTTATACTAGAAAAATTATGTAGTATATAATCTGCATTAAACTCATCCCCAATATCATCTCTTTTAACTCTTTTAATTCTTCTACCATCATAATTAAAACAATTAGCTCCTCCTGTTATATCATCACCACAATCCCCACTAGTGTTTGGAAGATTAATAATTTTATAACCCTTGATATGGACCTCAGACCTACCAGCAATCCACGGCTCTTTATGTTGTTTAGGTGTCATTTTATCTATTTCTAAAGGAGTATATCCACTCCCTGTTCCATTTCCTCCTCCGAAACCACTTCCTTGACTATCTATGTCAATTGTATGTAATGTAAAATAAAATTTATTTGATTCACTTAATGTTCCTGCAAATGGCACTAGACTACCACCCTGCTCTGAATAAACATTTACTTTATCAACATTATTAGCTAAATCATAATTCGGTATAGCATAATAGGGGTTGGTATTGGAATAATTCCCTGCTGCAATAATATTACTCTTATAGGGAATAGTAAGATATGGATCCCAGCTTTCTCCTCCTAGATCTGAAAAAGCTACAAATGAGCTATCAATAACTGAGTAATCTAATCTCAAATCGTCAAATAAATCCTTTATTTTGAATTTTAAGGGATATAAAGAGTCCGCTGTATTCTCTAGACTATCTTCAATGTGTGCTTGAACTAGGCTTTTATTTGCGTTTATAAACTGGGAGATGTTTAAAAGATGGCCTACTTTGCAATCTAGTTGATCTTGTAAAGATTGATCTTCTATTGCAGATCTCAAAAACATTTCTGAATTTGATGTTGAGCCCAATGAAGTTGATTCAAGAACCTCTTCGTTGAGTTACGTTTCCTGGCATGAGGTTATAAAAAAAACTCCAAATACTAGGGTTAAAAACTTAAGGTTTGGTTTGGTTTGGTTTGGTTTGGTTTGGTTTGGTTTGGTTTGGTTTGGTTTGGTTTGGTAAAATTAGATTTTTCATATTGTAAAAAGTTTAAAATGAGTAGGAAATTTATGTAAAGTATGTCTTTTTTCAAATACGTAGTTCTACGTATTTTTCCTACTTTTCGATAAAATGCAACCCTATCGTTACGGTTTTTTCCGTAATCTTTACATCTGAAAAATCCAATCGGCTGGATTTTGGGTGTTGATTTCTTTCCAAATACTAAATTTCAATGTGGTTTCACCATTGCTAGGGTTGGTAAACACTTTTCCTATAACCTGTTTGGTATCTACCATGTCTCCAGGGTTGACAAATACCTTGGATAAATTAGTGTAATTGGTAATGTAATTACCGTGTTGTATCATGACCAACACATTCCCGTGTCTGATGGCCTGCACTCTTAAAACCTTTCCTTTATAGACGGCGCGAACATCCGCATTTTTTTCAGTAGCAATTCTCACCCCATTACTTTGGATTGTAATGGTTCTGTCAATTGGGGAAGGTTGCTTTCCATAGCGTACTTTTACAACCCCTTTTTCTACGGGCCAGGGCAATTTCCCTTTATTAGCTACAAAACTACTTGCTAAGGCCTTATCCTCAGGCGTTAAAGCAAAACTGCTAGTATTGCTACTTTTACCTGCTTTCTTATTTGAGCTGGCAATAGCTTCACGGATCATTTTTTCAATTTCTTTGTCAATGCGGTCGGCCTCCTTTTGCTTTTCTTTGATTTGATTGCGGTACTTACTCAGATTTTGATTGATGGAGGCCATCAAAGATTGTTGCTGATTTAATTCGCCTTCCAGTTCTTTTTGAGCTACTCTATTTTCAGCAATCAACTTTTGCTTGTCATCTTTTTGCCTTAATAATTCTTTATTGCTTTTTTGAAGTTCGGAAGTCTTCACTTTAATCGCTTCTCCTTGCTCCTTTTGAAACTTGGAGTATTGGGTCATATACTGAATGCGTTTATAAGCTTGTTTAAAGTTGCTAGAAGACAATAAAAACATGATTCTGCTTTGCTCACTTTTGCTCTTGTAGGAGCGCAAGATCATTTTGGCATAATTCTCCTTTAAGGTTGTTAGTTCGTCTCGTAGCTCTGATATTTTCTTTTGATTGGCGTTGATTTCGCGCGTCAATAAATTGGCTTGTTGGTTGGTGACCTTAATTAAATTCTTTCTTACGTTCACCTTGTAGCTCAAATCTTCAATTAAGCTGGTTTGTGACTTTTTTTGAGATTGATTTTTAAATAACAAATCATTGATTTGTCTTATTTCTCTTTGAAGTTCTTGACGGCGCTCCTCAAGTTCCTTTTGCTTCTTACTTTGTGAAAAAACAGAAGAGGTGAAACACATCAAAAAAATGACGAAATATGTAGCTAGTTGGTTATGGCGCATTATTCAAGTTCTATTTCTTCAAAGCCCGAAGGAATCTTAAACGGGAATCTTAAATCTTCATTCAAAGATATTGATTTGTACTCCAATTCTATGGTAGTTTGTTGATCCTTTTCCAAAGAAATAACTCTTAAATTTTCAGGAAAAACTTCCTTTTCTACTTGTTGATAGCTCAAATAATCAATCTCCAAAAATCGATTGGTTGCAGACTGTGCCAATTGTTGTGACTTCATCTTGAAATTTCTCCCGCTTATGATATAGAACAGCTCAAACAATGCTGTTTGGTCTTTAGGCTGAAACAAATAAGAATCATCATTGATAGACATGTCAAAATCTGTTCTATTCAGTTCAAAAAGGGACTCTCCCATTAGGATGTTCTGCACCATTTTAAAGTCCACTTGTGTTCCTAAAATTTTACTGATATAAGCAAAATCACCATCAAAATAAGTGTTATCTAATTTGTTGTAGAAACTAACCTTTTCAGGTGTTACTTGAGCCCTGATCACATTAAAAGCAGCAGTAATCCAGATGATTTCATCCTTTTTCATACGCAATGTAATGGTATGGGTTTGGGAACTTTGTCCTTCCTTATAAACCAAACGTACCTTGGATTGAAGGGTATTGAAATCGGCTACTCGCTTTTTGTTTTCCTTAAGCACTTCTTTGGCAGAAAGGGATAAGTTATTTTCACCTTCAACTAGAGATTTTGTTGACTTACAGCCAACAAAAACCATAAAACACATGCTTACAACTATGGAAAAATAGACAGATGATTTGCTCATTAATTGGTAGATTCTAACTGTTTGGCTTTATCACTAAACGTTTTAGCCTTCTTTGTATTGTTTAATTGGGTATAGGACAGGCTAAGTTGGTTATAAAAATCTGATTCCATTTTGGTATCTTCAATGATATAATCCAAACCTGTTTCTAAAACCTCTGCTGCTCTGTTGAACTTTCCAAGCTGATTTAATGCTACACCATTGATTAAATAGAAAAGGGGCTGAGACGGATACTTCAATAAGGCATCACTACTTTTGGCTTCCACCTTTTCAAATTGTTTTAAGTCCAACTGAAGGAGCATTATATTCTTGAGCAGTCCAAAATTTCCCGAATCCACTTGATAAGCCTTTTCAAAATATTCCAACGCTTTGGTCTTATCGCCCTTGTTCAAAAAATAGTTGGCAACACCTTCATAGGATTTTCCATTTTCGGAATCCAAATTTAAAGTAGTAGCTTCTACTAAATCAGCTTCATACTCTGGATGCTCTTTTACAAAATTGACAAAATCTGAAAGTACCATAGTTTTGGCTTCTGGATTTACCTTTAGACTCCCCATCACAATTTTCATAGATTCAATAGCCTCTTGGGTTTGCCCGTCCTCTAAATAAAACTTATAAAGAGCTAAATGTACCAACTCAGAATTGGGCTTGATCTCAAGTAACTTTTTTGCAGTCTCAAAGGCCTTCTCGTTATCGCCACTTTCACTGTATCGATAAATCAAGGCCAAATAGTTAGTTTCTTCATCAGGATTACTTTCCAGACGATCTTCCAAGTTTTCAATTTGATCCTTTTTACGACCAGTAGCGGCATAAATTTGATTTCTTAAATGATCTCTAGAAGAGGATACACCACGCTTTTCATCCAACTCATCCAATATTTTTAAGGCATCTTTGTATTCTTTATTATCAAAATACAAATGAGCTAAATCTTCTTTATATTTAGGATGATATTCAACTATATCCTCAACCGTTCTGATGGCTCTTTTGTAATCCTTCTGCTGCATGTAAACATCAAAAAGCTCATTGGCATACCATTCATTGGTTGGTTCCATTTTAACGGCATCTTTCAACGCCTCCTCAGCAGCTCCAAAATTTTTGAGTTTGTTGTAGTTTTTACCCAATTCATAATAAAAAACCGATTGGGATTTATCCATTTCAATACACTTCAATAAAGCAGTAACAGCTCGGTCATAATTTTCAATGGCCTTTTGCTTTAACGCCTCAAAGAACAGTTCCTGTTTCTTATCCTCCACTTCACCCAAATCATCATTTGGGGTTTTATTGAAATCAACCTGCGCCTCCATTCCCAAAGGTAAAAAGGAAAGAAACCCAAAAAATAAAATGAATATGTAACGGTTATATTGCAACATAGTGGTTTAGTCGAAACAAAAGCTATTCCAAAACAGAGTAATCACCTATACTTACTCTTGAGAAATTTCCATCATAATAAGCGTGATTACCTATCATGGCTTCCTCTAAATTAGCATTTTTAATAGTAGAAGCGCTCTGTATTAAACTATTTTTAACGGTAGAGTTCTCTATGATCGTTTGATTCCCGATTGAAACGTTAGGACCAATGGTGCTATTTTTCAAAATGACCCCCTCCCCAATATAGCAAGGTTCGATGATTTTAGAATTTTCTAAAGTTACACTTTCTGAAATCAGGTTTTCCCCATCACTTTGAAGGAAATTCAACATTTTACCATTGGTTTCTACGGTAATGGCCTTGTTTCCACAATCCATCCACTCATCAACAGTACCCGTCTTAAAAATGCTACCATCTGCCATCATACGCTTGATACCATCATTAATTTGATATTCCCCTCCATTCATGATATTTTCATCCAAGACTTCTTGAAGCTTTTCTTTTAAAACTCCAATATCCTTAAAATAGTATATCCCGATAACCGCTTGGTCTGAAATAAATTCTTTTGGTTTTTCTACCAATTCAACAATTTCCTTTAGGTCGTTTAATTTGACAACCCCATAGGCTTCCGGATTTTCCACCTTTTTTGTCCAAATTACGGCGTCTGCTTCTGGATCCAAATCAAAATCAGCACGAATCAAGGTATCAGCATATGCTACAACCGCAGGACCTGACAAGGAGGGTTCTGCACTCATGATGGCATGACCTGTACCTAAAGGCTGATCTTGGCGGTATATGGATCCTTTAGCTCCTAAATCGGATGCCAGTTTTTGCAAACTTTCAACAACATCTTCACCAAAAAAAGCCGGATCTCCGAGTACAAAGGCAATTTCTTCAATAGGTTGGTTCAAAACCTTTGCTATATCCTTAACCAACCTATGAACAATAGGTTCTCCTGCTACAGGAATTAGGGGTTTTGGAACCGTTAACGTATGTGGTCTAAGTCTGGAGCCACGTCCAGCCATGGGTACGATTATTTTCATATTAGTGCCCGCTAATGCGGAATCTTTTTTAATTCAACAAAATACTTTGACCTACTCCTAAAAGGTCAATCAAGGTTTATTTTACCCCTGTGCTACCAAATCCACCTGCACCTCTAGAAGTTTCAGATAAATCATCTACTCCTTCCCATTCAGCTCTTTCATGTTTTGCAATGACCAATTGAGCGATTCTTTCACCATTCTCGATGGTAAAATCCTCATTGGATAAATTGACCAAAATCACACCTATTTCTCCTCTATAATCCGCATCAATGGTTCCGGGTGCATTTAAAACTGTAATGCCCTTTTTGGCTGCCAAACCACTTCTTGGTCTAACCTGTGCTTCAAAACCTACAGGCAATTCCATAAACAACCCTGTTTTTACAATGGTTCTTTCCAAAGGTTTTAGGGTAATTAACTCATTGGTAAAGGCTCGTAAATCCATTCCGGCCGAAGCCAAGGTTTCATAACTAGGTAAATCGTGATTGGATTTATTGATAATTTTTATCTTCATCTTAATTCTTTAATAAGCGTTTTAAGTCTTTTCTTTCGACCATAATGACAACCCCCAAAAATACTAAAAGCAAAACGGTACTCATAAGATAATTACTTTTAAATCGGAGATAAATGATGCCGGATAAAATAACAGTTAGCCCCAAATAAAGTAAAATCTTACCCAAATCATATGGAACGGGATAATGCCTTTTCCCAATGACATAGGATAAAACCATCATTATCCCATAAGCTGCCAAGGTGGCCCAAGCAGACCCCATAAATCCTATCCTAGGAATCAAATAATAATTTAATGCTATAGTAATAAATGCGCCTACCAGTGACAAATACATTCCAAATCTGGTTTTATCGGTTAACTTATACCAAATGGCCAAGTTAAAATATATTCCCAAAAACAGATTGGCCAACAAAACTATGGGAACAATATCAATGGCTATCCAATAAGAAGAATCACGAACAACCAATTGCTTGAATAAATCAAAATAAGCCATAATAAACACCATCATTAAGCTTCCACAGATCACAAAATATTTCATGATATCTGCATAGGTTTTTTTGGCATTCTGGTTTTCGGCATGATTAAAGAAAAATGGTTCGGCACCCAAACGAAAGCCTTGAATGAAAATAGTCATAAAAACAGCTATTTTGTAGCAACCACTATAAGCCCCGTTAATATCCTTTCCCAATAATTCTGGCAACAGCCATTTATCAAAATTCTCATTGATCACATATGCCATTCCTGCTACCATAACAGGCCAACCATAATTCAGCATTTGTTTAAGAATATCCATGCTAAATTGGATTTTGGTTTTTATAAAGTAAGGCGTCAATAGAATAAAGGTTACAACACTAGCGGCCAAGTTTGCAACGAATATATATTTCACTAAATCTTTTGAATCATAGCCGGGATACCCTATTCCAAATTTTGGAATAGCCCACAGAAAGAAAAAATTCAAAACAACATAAATAGCAATATTTGTTAATTTAATAGCCGTAAATTTAATAGGCCTTCCAGTAGCCCTAAGAAAGGCGAATGGCACGACAACTAATGTATCTAATGCTAGTACTCCTAAAAGCAAATTAAAATAAGACAACTTCAAATTGACCAAATTTGCCAAAGCGTCATTATTCAAGAAAACCACCAGAAAGAACAACACAGTAGTCACGGTTAGACTTATAAAAGCGGTTGAAAACACTTTATCCTTATCATGATGTTTACTGAAAAATCTGAAAAAGGCCGTTTCCATACCGTAGGTAAGCAGCACATTAAAAAAGGCAGCATATATATAAAAGGTGGTATTATCTGAATAACTGGTTGTTTCCAGTTTATCGATATGCAAAGGCACAAGCACAAAATTCATCAATCTAGGCAAAACAGTTGCCAAACCGTAGATGATGGTATCCTTTAAAAACTTTTTAAGTGCGCCCAAATAATAGGTATTTAATTCTGCTAAAAATACGTTTTTATGCAAGTATATGCAACGTGTATGACTATAATAGGGGAATTGATCCTTATAAAAGAAAAAAGCCCCACAACGTGAGGCTTTCTATATTTCTGAGCCAAAACATTTTGGCATCTTGTTTTATTATCCGTTTAGGGCTTCTGCACCACCTACGATTTCCAAAATTTCGTTGGTAATAGCCGCTTGACGCGCCTTATTGTAGGTTAACGTTAATTGATCTTTTAACTCCTTGGCATTATCAGTCGCTTTGTGCATTGCTGTCATACGGGCACCATGCTCAGAAGCAAATGAATCACGCACAGACTTGTACAATTGTGTCTTTAATGATTTCGGAATTAAGGTTTGAACGATTTCCAATTTGGAAGGTTCAAAAATATAATCCAAGTTTTTATTGGCTTCATTCTCCACTGGAACGATTGGTAAAAATTGTTCCGTCATGACAATTTGAGTAGCAGCGTTTTTGAACTTGTTGTAAATCACCTCAATTTTATCAAAATCTCCAGCAACAAACTTGTTCATCATCCACTCTGCAACTTCAGCGACATTGTCAAATGTCAAATCATCATAAATATGGTTGTGATTACCAATTACATTGAAACGCTTAGAAAGTACATCGTTACCTTTTTTTCCTATAGTTACAAAAGAAACTTCTTTACCTGGATACACTTCAGTAGCCAAACGTGTTGCTTCTTTAACAATATTAGAATTGAAGGCTCCACATAAACCTCTATTGGAGGTAATTGCAACTACAAGTACTTTTTTTACTTCTCTTTGCTCAGAGTACTTACTTCCAGAATCGTCATCTAAAGTAGCACTCAAATCTCTAAGAAGTTCAGTCAGTTTATCTGCATAAGGTCTCATGGCCGTAATGGCGTCTTGAGCCTTCTTCAACTTTGCAGCAGAAACCATTTTCATAGCACTGGTAATCTGCATGGTTGAACCAACCGACGTAATTCTACTGCGTATTTCCTTTAAGTTTGCCATAATCGCTTTTTTGTCATTCTGAATTTATTTCAGAATCTTCTTTAATTCTAATTTGAGATCCTGAAACTAGTTCAGGATGACAATAGATATTATGCTCTATATTTTTCTGATAATTCTTTAGCTACTGAAGTTAAGGTATCGATTACCTCATCAGTTAATTTTCCAGCTTTTAAAGAATCCAATACATCTCTATGCTTAGCATTTAAGAACTCTAAATAATCTCTTTCGAATTCCTTTACTTTCTCTACAGGAACATCTCTCAACAAGTTTTTAGAACCTGCATAGATAATAGCTACCTGATCTTCTACTGTAAATGGATCGTTTTGAGCTTGTTTTAGGATCTCAACGTTACGCTTTCCTTTTTCAATCACATTTAAAGTAGCTGCATCCAAATCAGAACCAAACTTAGCGAAAGCTTCCAATTCACGGAATTGGGCTTGGTCTAATTTCAAGGTACCTGCCACTTTTTTCATAGATTTAATCTGAGCAGATCCACCTACACGTGATACAGAGATACCAACGTTAATTGCAGGACGTACCCCAGAGTTAAATAAATCTGACTCCAAGAAAATCTGTCCGTCTGTAATCGAAATTACGTTAGTAGGAATATAAGCAGAAACGTCACCAGCTTGTGTTTCAATAATTGGTAAGGCCGTTAAAGAACCTCCACCTTTTACAATTGGCTTTAACGATTCTGGTAAATCATTCATTGTTTTTGCGATTTCATCATCAGCAATAACCTTTGCAGCACGCTCTAACAAACGAGAGTGTAAGTAGAAAACGTCTCCTGGATAAGCCTCACGTCCTGGTGGTCTTCTTAATAACAAAGACACCTCACGATAAGCAACCGCTTGCTTAGATAAATCATCATAGATGATTAAAGCAGGACGACCAGTATCTCTAAAATATTCACCAATTGCAGCTCCTGCGAAAGGTGCATATACCTGCATTGGAGCAGGATCTGATGCATTTGCAGCAACGATAGTAGTATAAGCTAACGCCCCCTTATCTTCAAGAGTTTTAGCGATGTTAGCAACGGTTGATGCTTTTTGACCAACTGCTACATAAATACAGTAAACAGGTTGTCCAGCATCATAAAATTCTTTTTGATTTAAGATAGTATCAATACAAACTGTTGTTTTACCAGTTTGACGGTCACCAATTACCAACTCACGTTGACCACGTCCTACAGGGATCATGGCATCGATAGACTTGATACCAGTTTGTAATGGCTCATTTACCGGTTGACGGAAAATAACCCCAGGAGCTTTACGCTCTAAAGGCATCTCATAAGTTTGCCCTTCAATAGCACCTTTACCATCGATTGGGTTACCTAATGTATCAACAACACGACCAACAATACCTTCACCAACATTGATAGAAGCGATACGATTGGTACGTTTTACAGTTGCTCCTTCTTTAATTTCTTTAGAAGGACCTAACAATACCACACCAACGTTGTCTTCTTCCAAGTTCAAAACCATTCCTTCAAGGCCTGATTCAAACTCTACTAATTCCCCGTATCCAGCATTTGATAAGCCGTATACACGAGCAATACCATCACCAACGGTAAGTACTGTTCCTACTTCATCCAATGAAGCACCTGCTTCAAAACCTGATAGTTGTTGTTTTAAGATTGCTGATATTTCAGCCGGTTTTACTTCTGCCATCTTTTTAATTTATTTAAATCCCTCAACTTTGCTCGGGACATGTATTAGATGTTAGATACCTGTAAGGACCTAACTATTTAATTTAATATAAATTCTCTTTTAAGTCTGTTTAATTTATTGGCGATACTCGCATTGTATTGAATATCTCCAACTCGTAAAATGAATCCACCAATGATGTCCTCATCCACTATATTTTTTATCTCTGCTTCCTTCCCGGTCAATTCTTTAACCTTAGCCAACACTTTCGTCTTTATATCATCTGTCATAGGAACAGCTGTAGTTACTTTAGCAACTTGCATATCATTCAAATGATCAAACAATAAATTGTATTGCACTGCAATTTCATCTAAAAGCGCTATACGTTTATTGGCAATTAAAGTGTCTATTAAATTGCTTGTACTAGGGGTGATATCCTTGAAAGTACCAACTAGTATCGATTTTTTAATAGCCGATCTAACCACAGGACTTTTAAGCACATTCTTTAGGTCTTTGTTATCTGCAATGGTCTCTGAGATTAGTTTCATATCATTGTTTACAACCTCAGTTGTATTTTGATCTTTTGCTAAACTCAAAATGGCTTTTGCGTAACGTGCTGCTGCTCTAGTTCCTGCCATGGTTATTAATTTAAGGTTGTTTCACCCAACATAGATTCTACCAAATCCATTTGTTTGTCTTTGCTAGACAACTCTTCACGTACTACTTTCTCAGCAATCTCTAAAGACAATGTAGCCACCTGGTTTTTCAACTCGGTCATAGCTAATCGCTTCTCGCTTTCAATAGCAGATTGTGCAGCTTCAATCATTTGATTGGCTTGAACTTGTGCTTCATCTTTAGCATCAGCAACCATTTTAGCCTTGATTTCTCTTGCCTCTTTAAGCATTGCCTCACGCTCAGCTCTAGCTTCTTTTAATAATCTGTCGTTATCTGCTTGAAGGTTTTGCATTTCAAGTTTTGCATTTTCTGCAGCTTTCAAGGCATCTTCAATTCCTGATTCTCTTTTCTCAACAGCATCAAGAATTGGTTTCCAAGCAAATTTTCTCAACAATAATACTAATCCAACAAAAAGCAATAATTGCCAGAAAAATAGTCCGAATGAAAATTCATTAATTAACTTATCCATTTATATCTCGGTTATATCTAATTAATCCTTTTTTAATAAAACACCAGCTATAACCAACCGTTATAGCTGATGCTTGTGTTATTATGCCGCGAATAAAGCAGCAAATCCAATACCTTCAATAAGGGCAGCTGCAATAAGCATAGCTGTTTGGATTTTTCCTGAAGCTTCAGGTTGACGAGCAATAGCTTCCATAGCTTGTCCACCAATTCTACCGATACCTAAACCAGCACCGATAACAATTAAACCAGCTCCTACAATGTTTGGAATAGTCATAATATATATATTAAATAATTAAACATTCAATTTTAGTGATCGTCGTGGTGTTCTTCTACAGCCGAACCAAAATACAATGCTGAAAGCATGGTAAAAATATAGGCTTGTAAAGCAGCAACCAACAACTCCAATAAGGATAAAACAAACGCCAATCCGAAAGACAACGAACTTCCTATCCAGTTTTTAAAGATAAACATCAAACCAATGATACTCATCAATACAATGTGACCAGCTGTGATGTTAGCATACAAACGAATCAATAATGAAAACGGTTTGATAAAAGTTCCTAACAATTCAATTGGTGCTAAAATGATTTTCATTGGAACAGGTACTCCTGGCATCCAGAAAATGTGTTTCCAATAATTTTTGTTACCAGAGAAAGTGGTAATCAAATAGGTTAAAATTGCTAAAGCAAAAGTCACTGCTATATTGTTAGTAACATTAACTCCTAGCGGCGTTAAACCTAATAGGTTGATAATCCAAATAAAGAAGAACACACTTAACAAAAAGCTCATGTAACGCTTGTAATGCTTCAACCCAATATTTGGAATAGCAATATCATCACGAATGTAAAGTACTATAGGCTCTAAAAAACGTCCCATTCCAGATGGAAGCGCTCCTTTTTTATAAGATTTTGCCATGGAACTAAACATCCATAGAAGCAAAAGACCTACCATAAAAATGGTAAAGACATTTTTAGTAATTGATAAATCAAAAGGCTTTACGTTAGTTGGATGGTGGTGGTCATCTAGAGTTATGTCACCTTGTGCATTGGTTTTGTAAACCTTATTATGGTAAAGTGTGTAATATTCACCTCCTACCTCAGCAACTTCTTCTCCATGATGGAATTTTGAAGAGGAGAACACTTTTAATCCGCCATCCCATAAAATAACTGGAAGAGGGAATCCGATGTGTACTTTTTCTCCCGCATCATTGGTATAAGAATACAAACTAAAATCATGAGAATCTAACAAGTGATGATTTATGTATTCTTTAATCTCTTTCTTGAGTCCTTCTTTACCCTCAACACCTGGAGCAACTTCTTGAAGTTCCATCTCTTCATGTTGATTTTCACCATGTTGAGCTAACATAGTAGAAAGGGACAAAGAGGCTATAAAAAACAAAAGCAAACTAAAAACTGACTTTCTTTGCATGTCGAAACAAAAATTGTATCCTTAAAAATTGGTGCAAAGGTATGCTTTTATCTCAAAATCAAAAAAGAAAATTTTACATTATTTTGGAATGCTTCTTTCACCCCTTTAATTGGGACTAATCTAAACTGTTTAAGAGCCTTACGCCTCCAAAAGTTTCTGTAATCAAGGAAGTTGCATAGGGAATAAAAAATGAAGTGAACTCTAGAGTCGATACTTCATTGTCGGCATGATAAGCTGGGTAAAAGAGAATGAAAAAAAATATAAACTTCAAAAAGCTTCCAAGCATGAATAAAAATCCCAACTGATCTCTGAATTTTTCTTTGAAAAAATACAAACAGAATAGAATCCCCATAGCCAAACAGGTATTCACGATATAAGCCAAAACAATTTTATGCTCATAAGGTGGCAGATCCATTTGTTTTAAAACGACTGTATGGATAAAAAAAGCAATCAACGAGGTGATTGCTATTATTAAAAGGTATATGAATAATCTCTTTTTATTCATTCAATTTATTAATTTGTTTCAATACCACATACAGGGAAATGCCTACTCCCAATAAAGTACAAACAATAAGAAATAACTTGCCACCATCGGTAAATTTGCCATCCAGCCATTTACCCAACAGCACAAACAAATAAATGGTGATTCCCATTTGAATGGCAACCCCAGACATAGCAGCCAGATTCTTAAGCTGATTGCCCTTGTTCTTGTTTTCTTTCTTTTGGTTGTCCACCTTGGTTAAATTCCTTTACGGCTCCTTTCATGGCACAATTTACATTGAAGGTTGCTCCCGGTTCTACAGATAGTTTCCCTAATACCACTTCTCCCTCTACATGGGCTGAAGATTTAAGATTTAGGGTTCCTGATAAATTTAATTTTCCGGAAAATTTTCCTTCAAAATGTGCATCGGTCCCATTTAAGGTTCCTTTAATCAATCCTGATTTTCCTACCACAACTTTCCCAGGGGTTTTGATATTTCCTTCAACGATACCGTCAATTCTAATATCTCCCTCGCTGGTTAAATCACCAATAATTTTGGTTCCCTTCGCTACAATGTTTTGATTCGATGATGAATCAAAAGATTGCTTTTCCTTTTTGTTTTCTGAAAACATAGCCATCTTACTTTTAGTTATTAGTTTCTAAATAATTCAAATAATCATCCATGTTCTTATGGATTTGGATGATTTTATAGTTTGAAGACGAAACTGGGAAAAACTGATGGACAATCTTGTCTTTCTTCCTTTCCTCAAGCGCTAGGGCAAATCCTTTAGCACCTTCTCTACTCTTCAAACCATGAACTACTACAAAGGTAGTATTGGGGTTATAAATGTCGATGGAAGTGGACAGTTCAAATACATTAACCTGTTCTACCTCCTTGTCTAATTTCTTTTTAAATGCTTCCAAAGTTTCTGAATCGGCATTGTTGAAATAATACACGATTTTAAAATTGGTTTCATTCGCATTTTCAGCGAAATCCTTCACAGCCAATTTGGGCAATACTTCAGTTACCATACGTTGCGCTTCAATGCCTTCTGGTGTGTTGGAATAATTTACTGCCACATCATTAATACCCTTAGAGTATTTTTCAAATCCATATAAACGGCCTTCTGCCGTGGCTTTTAATATTTCAAACTTCGGCGCCATAGGATCACCTTCCAATTGGGTGATCATTTCAGATGACTTGCCAAGAACTTCTGCATAGTTTTGATCTTGCAGCTCTTGGTATAGCCTTTCATAAATACTTTCTGGACTATTTTCATCCTTTTGGGTTGCCGACTCTGGATTTATCAGTATCGCTGCATATCTTGAGTCTGGGTATTCTGAGATAATCTCCTGTTTTATTCTTTCAGCTTTGGCTGTTTCTCCCAACTCTAGATAAACACGATATAAATTGTACTTGGAAGGAAGAATGAGTTTTTCCTCTGGATCACTTACCAACAAAGCTTCCAAGCGATTTTCAGAAAGTCGATATTCTTTAAACTTCTCCTTATATATAATACCCAATTGGTAATAAGCAAAATTGCGTTCTTTGGCAATACTATCTATAGCCGTTTGTTCTACTGGAATTTGCCCAATGTAATAATTAGGGTCGAACATTTCAGTTTCATCAATTGTGGCAACTTCCTCTTCTATCTCTTCGGTATTTGACGTTCTTAATTGATTGGAAGACCACCTCCAGTTGTCCTCAGGAGCCCTATCTCCCCAAACCTGTCTGAATTCATTTTTCCCAAATGAAATGGTATTTTGATTGTAGAAATAAAAACTAGAGGCACTTTGTGGATTTGGCCCCCTATTTGTTTTATTTACTAAATTATCATTCACAGTAACCAATCCTTGATTGGCCATTCTTTCTGCCGCTTCTTGACGTTCCTTTTCTTCTTCAGCTTTTACCTTTAAATCTTCAGTATATTGCGTAAAATATTCCAATCGCTCGGTATCATTCATAGCCACCAAGCCTAAAATACTGTCATTTGCTTCAGCAATATCCTCATAGAGTATGACATCTTCTAGGTTATCCCTTTTTCTCTTGATAATTCGATAAGGCTTCTTATTTTTTTCCATGTTCAACATGGTGCTGTCGTAATATAAACCAGCAGTCTTATACTCTGCTTCATCAAAATAATAATCTCCTAAGATTACATAATTTCTGGCTCTTAGTTTTTTATCTCTCGTAGGTGTTCTTAAAGACTTGTTGTAATATACCAAGGCTAAGGAATCCATTCCTTCTGTCAAAAAGAACTCTCCCTCTTGGTGATAGATACGATCTAAATACGGACGGTTTTCACGATTCTCTTCAAGTTTTGTCAATAACTCAAGAAACGCCAATTTATCTCCATTATCATAATCAAAATTCTTGGCCTTTTCCAAATGAGCACTTATATAGTAGATTCTTGGAGTTCTTCTATTCAGTTCAATAACTTGATCAAAGGCAATGTTGGCACTGTCTTTATATCCTAATTCATTATACAACTGTCCTTGAATAAATCGGTATCGCCCTCGTTCGTCATCATCTTTGGTGCTATTGCTTGCTGTTTCAAGTTGTGTAACAGCACTGTCCAAGGATTTGGTATTGATATAGGCTTGCGCCAACATGGAAGTAGCATCTGCCAAATCTTGACCTTGAATATCTTCTTCCAACAGTTTTTTCAAATTCTCAATAGCCAACTCATCATTGTCTAAACGAATATTTGTCTTCTCTCTCCAAATTTTCGCCTGATTGATTTTATCACTTGCGGGATATCTATATAATATGTAATTAAAGGCCTGTAAAGCTGGAACAAATCGTTGGTCAAAATAACGGGATTGACCCAACAATAAATAAGCTTCATCCATTTGCGGATTGTATTCCTTTCCAGAAATACTCATACTGTGTTTTTGAATGGCAATAATAGCCTTGTCTTCGGCCCTGTTGAAGTTTTCATTTTTGCTTTGACCAGGAAGAATCACATCTTCAAAAACTTGCATTCTTTCTATAGGCAATACTTGCCAATAATCATCCTGGTAGGCCGTATTAAGAGTTTTCTTCCCTTCTTCCAATGCCAAATAACCATTATATAACGCATTGTATTCTGCAGTTACGGCATGATAATTTCTACTTACAAAACTGTTTTTCTTTCTGGAGCAGGCAGAGAACAATATTGCAATGGAAAAAAGCCAGATACCTATTTTTACAAAAGAAGTCTTCAAATGTTGGTTATACTTGGTTATTAAATAACTAAAAACGGCCACACATATTATGTGTAGCCGTAAAAATAAGCATCTTTTTGAATTATCTTATAAATTGAATATTAATTAAGCGCTTTGGGTTCCTGAAAAATGGGCTTCCAATTCTTTTAAAGTAGCATCACTGGTTACCAAATCCTTAACTATTTCTCCTTTTTCAAGTACTACAATACGCTCACAAACATCAGTAACATGCAAAAGATCATGACTGGAAATCAATACAGTAACACCTCTTTTTTCAGCTAATTCCTTAATGATGTTTTTGAGTCGAATTTGTGTAGTTGGATCCAAATTGGCAAAAGGCTCATCCAGAATAATCACTTCTGGATCTCCAATCAAGGCTGCCACAATTCCTGCCTTTTTTTGATTTCCTTTACTTAAATCCCTTAAATATTTCTTCTGCCCTAAGATTTCTCCATGAAAAAAATCTTCAAACTGGGCTAAAAGCGCATCTACATCCGCTTTGTTTCTTCCTCTTAACTCCCCAATAAAATAGAAATACTCCTCTGGTGTTAAATAGCCGATTAAGAAACTCTCATCAATGAAGGCCGAAGTAAAAGGCTTCCAATCTTCACTCAAACTCACTTGAATCTCATTGTTCTTAATAAAACCTGTGGAAGGGTTAATTAAATCTAACAACAAGCTGAAATAGGTTGTTTTACCCGCCCCATTGTTCCCAACCAGACCAAAACTTTGTCCTTTGGGAATATCCAGCTCCTCTATTTTTAAAACGGTCTTCTTATTATATGTTTTTGAAAGGTTTGATGTCTGTATCATAATTTTGAGGTATTAACTGTCCTGACCAAAGGCACTGATCATTTTATATTTTGACTCCAAATATTTTTCTGTTATAAATCGCATTAATTTTTGATGGAACAAGATTCCTATAATTCCCAATATGGCCAACACGGCACAACCCGTCTCAAAATTGGAAATGGCGTAAACACCCCCAAAAATAGCCAGTGGTAATAGCATTAAAGGAATTCCGATAAGCCACTGTACGGCTCCTGTTCCTTGGTAATTAAATGCAGCTCTTTGGCTAAGGTCTATTTTCTTCCTGTTAAATGCCCCTCCAAACAATACCACATGGGTATTAATCCCAATATTATATAGGGCTGCCGCAAAATGAGCCAATAAAATTTTCCATCCAAAATACACATAAGGGATACTCAACACAAAAAGAATAATCACACTCATGGCCATAAGGGTAAACTTAGATTTTAAGTACTGCTCATACTTGATATTTTGGCTCATCAGCAATTTGTAGTAGGCACTATCCCAAGCTGGAATGAATTGGCCAAAACTGATCATAAAAATACCCGTCACAAAAATGCCTACAAATCCAAAAATCCAAGGCATTTCTTGATAGGTGGGATTGGGATAAAATGCCAAACCATATAGTAATCCAATTATCATTAAAAAAGCTGAGGATTTAGATCTCTTGTTTCTCCAAATCAGCTTTAAATCCAATTGCATAAATGGTGCTAAATCACCAAACCTTTTGGTCCAACCTAAATCAGCCACATTTACCTCAGCAACCTTGGACTTTAATGAGCTATCCAGATACAATTTTTGTTTTAAAATCTTGAAATTAAAAAGATAAACTCCTGCCAAAATCAAAACCAAAATTATCAGATAAATGGGTTGATTATATACCGCTGTAATGGCATTCCCCGTGAATTTTGACAGTGAAACAATATCAAAATAATTCAGCGCAAAAAGGCCTCCAACTATGACAATAATTGGCAAAAAGGCCAGCTCGCTTTCTGACGAAAAACTTTCAATAATGAAATTCAAAAAGTTCATGATTAAGGTCATGATGATCATGGCCAAAATCCAAACCAATACCGACACCAATGGGTAATCATTAATAATTAACATGACGCCAAATGGAATGACAGCAAATAACGGTAAGAAATTAATAAAAGAAAGTGTCGATTTTCCTAAAACATAATTGACCACCTTACTTCTTTTGACGGGCAATGTCAATAATGGCTTGACACTCATTACTGGCAATTTCTGAAAAAAGAACCTTATCATAAGCTCAGCCAACCACCAATAAAATAACACGCCATTTACAATAATGAGCGGGTTCTGATCTGGAAACTGCTCTTTAAGAATAGGATATAAAGCAACACCCATCACCAAAAAGGAAGCCATAAAATATAAAGCCAATAATATCAAAAGGATATTAAGTGCCACACTTTTTTGCCAGTGGGACGACCTAAAAAACTGCTTCCATTCAAGATTTAAAAAATGAGAAATTTTCATCATTTGAAAGAGTTGGTTCTACATATATTTTTGAGCAATCTGCTGAAGTTTCATTCCCCAGCTTTGACCAATGACCATCCCTTTTTGAGATAATTTAGACTGGCTAGCTGATAGTTTTTTACCCAATTCTGTTTGGTAAAATTTATTTAATTCTACTATTTCTTCTTCTGAAAATTCATTCATGTAAACTTGAGCCAAATCTGTATACAATTGGTCCAAAGTTCCTTTGGCTTCCTTTAAATAATCAGGCTTTTTGTCCTCTGGCACCATATTTCCAATTTGGGTAATCACATCCTCAAACATTTGGGTTGCCCCCGTTGCTTTTATTAATTGAATGGTTTGTGATTTTAAAGAGGCGTCTTCTTGAGCTTGAAGTGAAATAGAGAATACAAGCGCCAATACAAAAAATAGGTTTTTCATAATTAAATATCAATTGATTAATAGGATTCAAGTAATGAGTAACAATATTACCAATTTTGTTACAATCACAGTCTTAATTGAGCAGAATGTTCCCTATTTTTGTGGAAAATTTATTCCATGGAATTTCACAAACTATCCATAAAAGATATTCAACGCGTTACTTCTAAATCAGTAGCCGTAAGTTTTCAAATACCTCAAGATTTAAAATCTGTATTTACCTTTCAAGCAGGCCAATACATTACACTTAAGGCTCAAGTAAACGGTGATGAAGTAAGAAGAGATTATTCTTTATGCTCTTCACCCAAAAGTGGTGAATTAATGGTTGCCATTAAAGAAGTAGAAGATGGCACCTTTTCAGCATTTGCCAACAACACCTTAAAAGTAGGGGATGTTATTGAAGTAGCTCCTCCAAGAGGACGCTTTATATTTACGCCTAATGATAAAATCACCAAAAATATTGCAGCATTTGCTGCAGGAAGTGGAATCACTCCTATCATGAGTATTATTAAATGTGCTTTAGAGGAAGAAGTTCACAGTAAAATGGTTTTGGTTTATGGTAATAAATCGACAGATGACACCATGTTCATGGATGAATTGCTTGATTTACAACACCAATTTAGTGAGCGATTAGCCATTCAATTGGTTTTTAGTCAATCTCCAGAAGATGATGCCATTTTTGGACGCATTGAGAAAAGCACTGTCAATTTGGTCATGAAAAACAAGTATAAGCACATCGATGTAGATGCTTACTATTTATGTGGACCTGAAGGCATGATCTTTACCGTAAAAGATGTCTTGATTGAAAATGGCGCTGATGAAGATCGCATTCATTACGAATTATTTAAAGCAGCCAATTCTGATGAAGTGAATGTAGATTCAGATATTGCCTCTGGAACTGGTAACACTCACGTAACGGTAACTGTTGATGATGAGGAAATTTCATTTGAAATGTCTCCTAAACAATCCATTTTGGAAGCGGCCTTAGACCATGATGTAGATGCACCATATTCTTGCCAAGGAGGTATTTGCAGTAGTTGTGTTGCTAGATTGAAAGAAGGAGAGGCTACCATGAGACAAAACAATGTTCTTACGGATAGCGAGATTGCGGAAGGTTTAATTTTAACCTGTCAAGCTCATCCCACTACTTCCAAAGTAGTCGTTGACTATGACGATATCTAAATTTAAAAGGGTATTATTGAGAGCTAGATAATAGCATTCACTTTATTGACTATTGTTTCTGGCGAGATTGTTCGTGCCGCCTCTTGATAATCTTTTGGATATTTGTTCCCGTAAATCGATGTTGGAATTTGCGGGAACATTTTTCTATTAGGCACTAGGGAATAATCTGAAGGTTGATTAAAAGGTGTAAATCCTGCATAGGGATGCGTTACTCCCCAAACTGTAATGACTTTAACACCTTTCATCGCTGCCAAATGACCATTTCCAGAATCCATGGAAATCATGACGTCCAAATTGGAAATCACATCCAGTTCCTCTTGAAACTGAAGCTTCCCTGCTAAATTTATAATGTTACTATGAGGGTTTTCTAACTTCTTTAATTGCTTAATTTCATCCTCTCCGCCACCAAACAAAAGCACTTTGTGTTGTTCAGCCAATTTGGAAATTACTTTTTCCATTAAATCCAAAGGATACATTTTGCCTTTATGAGCAGCAAACGGCGCAATTCCTACCCACTTCAAATGATCCTTTCCAAGTATAGAAAGTACCTTGTCGTTTAAAGTTTTTCTTTTAGGAAATTGAGGTTTTGACAAATTTAAAGGATATCCCAAGGTATCAAAAACATCGGCATATCTCTGCGCAGAAGTTTTTAATTGGGAAAAAAGCTTTCCCGAAACCAAGGCCTTCTTTTCTGCCCGTCCTTTATCAATGGCAGTCGACTTAAAGTCCAATAAGAAAAATCTTAAAATTTTAGATCTTAGTACGTTATGAAGGTCGGCAACGGCATCAATTTGATGTTTCCTAAGTTCTCTAGAAAGTTTAAACAAGCCCCATATTCCTTTATGGTTGCCCTTTAAATCAGCTTCAAAAACCGTAAGATTGGGAATTCCTTCAAACAAGGGTCTAAAAAATCCTCGAGTTAAGACGGTCAATCTCAGGTTGGGGTTTTCATTTACCAACTCTCTGATTACTGGCACTGAAATAGCTACATCACCCATAGCAGATAAACGAATTACCAGAATATGCTTGGGTTTACCCATATAAAAGGACTATTTATTGGCTGCTCTTAAAACTGGATTTAATTCATCATCGTTGTACATTTTCATTTGTTTATAAACTTTCATGTACTTGTCACCATTAGAAATATCATTCAATAAATCATCAATGGCGGTTGATAAATCTGTGCGTTGCTCCAAAAGCACATTTAATTTATTTTGACAGGCTTCCCTATGGGCCTCAGAAGCATCTTCCCTATTGGCCTCAACAGCCATGTGATATATTTTCAATGCCAAAATGGAGAGTCTGTCAATTGCCCATGCGGGACTTTCAGAATTAATCTTGGCATCCGATTTTACTTGTACATCTTTGTATTTATCCAGAAAATAACTATCAATAAACTCAACCGTATCCGTTCTATCTTGATTGGAAGCATCTATTTTACGCTTTAGCGTCAAAGCTGCTACCGGGTCAATATTCGGATCCCTAATGATATCCTCGTAAGCCCATTGAACCGTATCAATCCAACATTTCCTGTATAAAAGGTGACCCAATAAATCTGATTCTTTATCATACTTATTTTCAAATGGTTGATCTACAGTGTTTTTAACCTTATAGGTTTGAATAGCTTCTTGGAATATTTTATTAGCTTTATCTGAAATCATATCTTCTAAATTATAGATACAAATATACTTCTTATTATTAACTTTACTACAATCAACAACACGCCTTTGATATGCAAATTCACGATCTTTCAAAAACCAACTCACTTCTGAATAAATTTATTTCTGAATTACGAGATGTTTCCATCCAGAAGGATGCCATGAGATTCAGAAGAAATATTGAGCGTGTAGGAGAAATTCTAGGTTATGAATTAAGTAAAACACTAACCTATTCTAATCAAGAGGTAAGCACACCTTTAGGAACTTCAACAATTTCATTGCCCGATGAAGACTTGGTGCTTTGCTCTATTTTAAGGGCTGGTATTCCTTTGCACCAAGGCCTTTTAAACTATTTTGACAAAGCCGAAAATGCATTTATTTCTGCTTACAGACATCATAAAGACGACCCTAAATCATTTGAAATCATGGTAGAATATTTAGCTTGCCCAGATTTAGATGGTAAAACACTTGTTTTGGCTGATCCTATGCTGGCCACTGGACAGAGCATGGTAGCCACATTTGAAGCCTTAAAACCCTTTGGAACTCCCAAAAGCATCCATTTGGTAAGTGTCATTGGAGCCACGGAAGGCTTGAATTTCGTCTCAGAACATTTTAATCAAGATGTTCACCTCTGGATCGCTACCGTTGATCAAAAATTAAACGATAAAAGCTATATAGTTCCTGGTTTGGGAGATGCGGGTGATTTAGCCTTTGGACAAAAACTACAAAATTAATCCCACCACCGGAGTCAATAACAGAATCCAAACCAATACTTCCTGAAACCATTTTTCGTTAATGATTTCAAAATAATTAGTCAGAATAATAGATAAAGGCACAAATAAAAAAATGAATTCGGCACCTGTTTTATTTGGAGAAATAATAAGGATTAACACAGAAATAATCGTCGCAATCAAAATCAAAATAAATGAGGGTTTATAACTCTTGGATTTAGATTTTATATTCCTCACATAATAAAAAAGCGACCAAATAAAATAAGCTATAATAATGGTAGCAGAGGTAATAATCTGGGGTTTGTTTAAGGTTGAAAAATCTAAACTTATTTGATATGGCATGCTCCACAAGTATTCAGACAGATTGATTTGGAAAATAATCATAAATCCTGCTGCAATCATAGCTATTGTTAACATGCCTAGGACCGGAATAAACCAATCTTTAATATTTACGATTCTAAAGAGGAATAAAGCAGCAAAAATAAGAATGAAAAACAACCCAGACCAGAAATAAAACAAGGTGGCAACGCTTATCCATATAGCCGCATCAAAGAGCTTTTTCTTAACCTCCTTTTGAGTTCTTAAGCTCACTATCCTACGTAGGGCAAACATCACAAACAAATTGGCAAAAATCAAATTGGTATCCAGAAAGGTTTGTGGAATCATGGTCATAAAGAGGGTGAAAAACAACACCCTAAAACTATTTTTTTTGGTTAGTTTGTTCTTGCTAGTTACAAAGTCAAAAACAAAAACGGTCACCAAAACAACACCAAATATGCCGGCTTGTTTAAAAAACTCCAAAAAACCAAAAGGAATATTTGTTAAAAAAAGTTTAGAGATGACAAATGCCACAAGTAACACCAAGCTAATGATAACTAGGTGTATAGGTTTTGATTTACTAAAAAAATTGGCAATCATAAATCTCAGAGTATTTCCAAAACAACTATTGACTATCCTTAGCCAAGGAATAATTAAAAAACAATCCTTTTAAATTAATTTGAAAAAAATGTACTTTTGTCAGGTAAATATAAAACTATGAAAGATTTCTTTTACGCGATACAGGATTTATTTGTAAATGTTTTGTTTGCTCCATTAGATGCTCTTAGAGCATTAGAGCTTGAAAGTTGGGCTGCTGCAAACACTCTAAATTGGATTTTCATGATTGTTGGAGCAGTTGCTTTCACATACTGGATGCTACAACTTAAAAAATACAATGATAACAATGAGGAAGATAAATCAATTTCTTCCCATTCTTACCTATAAATCAAATCCGATATCCTTACGATAATACATCTTATCAAAATGTAGTTTTTCTATATTTTGATAAGATTTTTTTAGTGCCTCTTCGTAAGTATTTCCATAGCTAGTCATAGCCAGTACACGTCCGCCAGAAGTAACTACTTTACCATCTTTTAAAACTGCTCCGGCATGAAAAGGAATGGAACCTTCAATTTCATTCAGTCCTGTTATTTCTTTACCTTTTTCATAAGCTTCTGGATAACCTCCTGATACGGTCATTACTGTTGTTGCAGCACGCTCATCAATTTCAATATCAATAGCATCTAAAGTACCATTAGCCATAGCAACCAACACATCAACCAAATCATTTTTCAGTCTTGGCAAAACAACCTCCGTTTCTGGGTCCCCCATTCTCACGTTATATTCGATAACCTTTGGGTCTTCCCCTACCTTAATCAATCCAATAAATATAAACCCTTGGTAAGGAAGGTTGTCTTTTTGAAGTCCCTCTACGGTAGGCTTAACAATTTGATTCTCAATTTTGTTCAAAAACCCTTCTGTTGCAAATGGTACTGGAGAAACAGCACCCATTCCTCCTGTATTCAAGCCTGTATCACCCTCACCTATGCGTTTATAGTCTTTTGCTGTAGGCAAAATCTTGTAATTTTTCCCATCGGTAAGTACAAAACAACTTAATTCGATACCATCCAGGAATTCTTCGATAACCACTTTGGAACTGGCATCACCAAATTTGGCGTCAACCAACATGTTTTTCAATTCCGCTTTGGCTTCATCTAAATCGTTTAATATCAAAACCCCTTTTCCGGCTGCCAGTCCATCTGCTTTTAGAACATACGGAGGATTTAAGGTTTCTAAAAATTTGAAACCTTCTTCTACATTACTGGCATTGAAACTTTCATAGGCTGCAGTTGGAATCTCATGACGCATCATAAACTCTTTTGCAAACTCTTTACTGCCTTCAAGTTCTGCAGAAGCTTTTACCGGGCCAATAACAGGAATGTTTTTCAGGACTTCATCATTTAAAAAGAAATCATGAACCCCTTGAACCAAAGGATCTTCTGGTCCAACAACCACCATATCAATTTGCTCTCTTAAAACCAATTCTTTAATAGCTGGGAAATCGGTCACTCCAATATTCACATTTTCTGCTATGTTTGCCGTACCTGAATTTCCAGGTGCAACAAATAGTTTTTCACATTTTGGACTTTGAGCGATTTTCCAAGCAAAGGTATGTTCTCTACCTCCAGAACCAAGAATTAAAATAGTCATGATATTTGATGTTTGCTGCAAAAATAATTGCTTTTGGGCTTAAAAAATAATTATTTTACAAAAACATAAATCCATTCATCCTCTTGAATTTATTTGATCTTTCTTTGAAATTAAATGGCTTTCCATTGCGACAAGCCAAGATCAAATTAGACCAAATCCAAAAGTTGGAGGATGATGCTTTCGAATCATATCTTCAAAAGCAGAAAAAGGACATAGTTACCTACCATTTAGAACACAACCCTTTTTACAAACAACTATCTCAAAATGTAGATCCCAATCATTGGGAAAACCTTCCAGTTTTAACCAAGAAAAATTTACAACAGCCTTTGGAAAAAAGGCTTTCCAAGGGGTTTACTGCAAAAAATGTGTATGTAAATAAGACTTCAGGTTCTTCTGGCGATCCCTTCATTTTTGCAAAAGATAAATTTTGTCATGCCATGACTTGGGCGGTCATTCAAAATCGGTTTGGTTGGTATGGATTGGATTTTAATGTGTCAAAACAGGCTAGGTTTTATGGTATTCCTCTAGACAAAAAAGGGTATTACAAAGAACGATTTAAAGATTGGTTGAGCAATAGGTATCGATTTTCTGTTTTTGATTTAAGCGATAACTCTCTAAGATTATGCCTTGAGAGATTTAGAGAAACTCCATTTGATTACATCAATGGTTATACCTCTTCAATTTTACAATTTGCTAAATTCTTAAACAAAGAAGGCCTTATTCTTAAATCCATTTGCCCAAGTCTTAAAGCCTGTATGGTAACTTCAGAAATGCTGTTTGAGGAAGACAAACTGATAATGGAAGCTTCCTTTGGCATCCCAATAATTAATGAATATGGCGCCTCTGAACTTGATTTAATTGCATTTCAAAATCCTAACAATGAATGGCTTTTGAACAACGAAACCTTATTTGTGGAGATTTTGAATGATGAAAACAAACCAGCTAAACCAAACGAAGAAGGCAAAATAGTTATAACGTCTCTTTACAATAAAGCGCATCCCTTCATTAGGTATGAAATTGGAGATTTGGGCATTTTATCTGGAGAGAGTTCCTGTAAAAAGCCTATTTTGAAAAAGCTAATTGGACGAACCAATGATATGGTGGTTTTGCCGAGTGGAAAAAAAGCCGCTGGACTAACTTTCTATTATGTTACCAAAGCTGTCATTGAAAATGATGGGAATGTGAAGGAGTTTGTCGTTGACCAAATGAGTCCCAACACTTTCAAAATCAAATATGAAAGCACCAAAGATTTGAGCCAAGAGACCAAACAAAATATCGTATTTCAATTGGAAACCTATCTTGAAAAAGGTTTGAGTATTCAATTTGAGCGAAAAGAAAAAATTAAACGAACAAAATCAGGCAAACTCAAACAGTTTACCTCGCTAGTAAAATAACATATGAACATCACAATAGTTGCTGGTGCCCGGCCCAACTTTATGAAAATAGCTCCAATAATTGCCGCTATAGAGAAAAAACAAAAAGAGGGATTCAACCTTCAATATAGACTGGTACACACGGGCCAACATTATGATAAAAACCTGAGTGATACTTTTTTTGAGGAATTACATATTCCATATCCTGATATCAATCTAGAGGTTAAAAGCGGAACACAAGCTCAGCAAACAGCTGCCATTATGATTGGATTTGAAAATGAGCTTAAAAGGAATCCTTGTGATTTGGTATTAGTAGTAGGCGATGTTACCTCTACTATGGCATGTACAATTGTTGCAAAAAAAGAAGGAGTTAAAGTAGCTCATATTGAAGCCGGAATAAGGTCTGGAGATATGACTATGCCTGAAGAAATCAACAGAATTGTCACTGACAGTTTAACTGATTATTTTTTTACTACTTCAACCTATGCTAACCAAAACCTAAAAGATTCTGGAGTTCCTGACCAAGCGATTTATTTTGTTGGAAATGTCATGATTGACACTTTACTTAAAAATGAAAAAAGATTTTCAAAACCCGAAATTTGGCATACACTTGATTTAAAGGAAAAACAATATTTGGTGATGACCATGCATCGACCGAGTAATGTGGATGAAGAACATCAGCTAGAGAAGTTAATTACAACCATCGTTAAAAAAAGTGATCAAACCCCCATTATTTTTCCTGTTCATCCCAGAACTGAAAAAATGCTAAAAAACCTTAATCTGGATTTTGAAAAACTGCATTTAGTAGCCCCATTAGGGTATTTGGAATTTAATTATCTCGTAAAACATTCAAAAGGCGTGTTGACCGACTCGGGGGGCATCACCGAAGAAACCACCGTAATGAATGTTCCTTGCATCACTCTTCGTGAAAACACAGAAAGACCTGAAACTTGTGAATTAGGAACCAACATTTTAGTCGGGCATGATCTTTCCCAATTGGATTTAGCATTAGACGATTTGCTTTCCAATAAATGTAAGGAAGGATCTATCCCAGAGTTATGGGACGGAAAAGCTGCAGAACGAATTGTTAATCAAATAATTCAAATATATCTTTAAAACGTGAAGGAAATTTGCATTATAACAAACTATTTCCCTCCAGAAACAGGTGCGGCTTCCAACAGGATTTTTCAGCTTGCAGAAGGTCTTAAATCCAAAGGATTTGAAACGACTGTTATTTGTCCACTACCCAATTATCCAACCGGAAAAATATTCGCTGAATATAAAGGCAAATTAAGGCATTTAGAAGACATGAATGGAATAAAGGTATGTCGGCTTTGGATTTTTGCTAGCAATTCCAAAAATAAGCTCTTACGGCTTTTATCGATGCTTTCCTTTAGCTTAAGTTTGACTTGGTTTTTTATTTGGAATAAAATCCCGAAAACGGTCATTGTCCAATCACCACCCTTATTAGTGGCCTTTACAAGTATGTTCTTTTTAAAAAGTAAAAAAAGAAAATTAATCTTAAACGTAAGTGATTTATGGCCTTTGGCCGGATTGGAACTTAGAGCTTTTAAAAAAAATCTCAATTACCGCATCCTAGAAAGAATCGAAAAATATAATTACCAAAAGGCCCATTTGATCTTAGGGCAAAGCGAAGAAATTTTATGTCACATTAAAAAGATATGCCCTGAAAAAGAACTGTTCCTATATAGAAATTACCCAAATTTTAAATCACCTTATGTACCCGAGGCTATTACAGAAAAAGGAAGAAAAATCAAATTAGTATATGCTGGCCTGCTCGGAATAGCACAAGGCATTTTAAAATTGTGCTATAACCTAGATTACTCCAAAATTGAATTTCATGTGTATGGCTCTGGGGCGGAAGAAGATTTAATTAAATCATTCATTAAAGAAAACAATCATTTACCTATCTTTTTCCATGGATCCTTGTCCAGAGAAAAATTACATAAAGAACTTTTGGAATATGATTTGACCATCATTCCCCTACTGAATAGAATTTATGGGTCAGTACCTTCAAAAATATTTGAATACGCCAAACTTGGACTTCCTATGCTTTATTTTGGAGGTGGCGAAGGAGAAACTATTATAGAAAAAAATTCACTAGGCTGGGTTGTTGAGCCCGGTAATTATGAATTACTAAATGATATAATTAATAACATTCAACAGGATGAACTTACGTTAGTAACAAGAAAAAACATACAAATGAAGTCCGAAGCTGTTTTTGACTATGAAATGCAACTAAACGAATTAGCTGAAATTATCTAATACGCTTTTTCATCGCCTTTAACGGCGCTTATAAATGTTTTGAATATAATTTTAAGGTCCAAAAAAATAGACCAATTTTCGATATAAAAAATATCATATCTAACTCTACCAATAATGTCTTTGTCGGTTTCAACCTCACCCCTAAATCCACTTATTTGAGCTAACCCAGTAATACCTGGCTTTACGAAATGTCGCACCATGAACTTATCGATCTTTTTTGCATAAATGTTGGTATGGCTCACCATATGTGGTCTTGGGCCAACTACAGACATGTCTCCAAAAAGCACATTGAAAAATTGGGGCAACTCATCAATACTTGTTTTTCTTATGAATTTACCAACCTTAGTTACCCTATTATCTCCCCTTGTTGCCTGGTAAAGGTGTGCTTCATCGTTAGGAGTCATGGATCTAAATTTATAACAGTCAAACTCTGTATAATTAAATCCATTTCTTGACTGTTTAAAAAAGACTGGCCCTTTTGATTCCAATTTAATTAGAATTGCAACTATAGGTGTTAACCAAGAAAGAATAAAAACAATAACAAACGAAGCAAAAACTATATCAAAAGCCCGTTTTAAAAATTTGTTGACTGGCTCTTCAATTGGTATATCCCTTAAAGATAAGATAGGAATATAATCATAATAATCATACTTAAGTTTCTTTGAATAAATATCTTTATTATCTGGTAAAAACTTAAGGATTTTAAGGTTATTATCTGCAAAATCAATGACTCTCATCATCTGGGAATTAGATAATTCTGATATAGAACAATAAATTTCATCGATTCTTTCAGAATTCAAATATTTGAAACAACTATCTAGATTAAACGTTTCCCTATCCTTAACATTAAACGTTTTTTTATGTATGTATCCATATTCAGAGTGCTTGTTAAAAAAGTTCTCTAATGCCAAAGTTTGCTTATTCTTTCCAAGTATGACAGTATTTCTGTAATTTCCACCAAAGGCCAATCTATATCTTTGTAAAAGGTAGTAAACAGTGAACTTCAATAAGGCTATTAACAAAAATGTTGCCAGTACATATTTTATTATAACTATTGGCAAGAAATCAAAATAATTGTAGGCTCCAGAAAAAGCAAATAGAAGTAATGTAAACAAAAACATTTGCCTTACAATTAATGTAATAATGGTTACTTCCCTAGTATATCTATAAACTTCATAAAATCTGGAATAAGTAGAAAGTATAATCCAAGCACATGAAATAACGACTGAAAAAATTATAGGATTAAATTCCTTAAAAAAATAAAGCCAAGCCAAGCCATTAATAATAACTAAGTCTATTATATAGGATATAGGCCGTAAATAACCCGAATAGCGCCCTTGTTTAAAATTGCTCACTGTCTTTTTTAATAAAGCTTTATAAGTTAAGTCTATTTTTTAATCTTTCGAGCATAACTTTTCTTGGTTCGAAAGAAAACAGAAACCCATTATTAATCCCACTATCGTTTAAATAAATACCCACATCACCTTGAGTTCTATTTGGTTGTTTATCTTTCAAATAAAACTTTATTTCCTCTTCTTCAAGAAACAATTGATTATTTTTATTCTCGAATAATAAACTAACTATTTTTAAATTCTTACTGCTTTCAGAATCACTTAAAACCTGTAACTCAAAATTCTTTGGTTCATAGGGCAGGCAAAATTCAATAAATTGTGTTTCAGAGTCCCGTTTAGGTATTACCTTTTTTATTGATTCACTTTCGGAAAATTTCTGTGATAAATTATCCAAATAATATAATTTTACGGTTGCAAATTCATTTTCATTGATAAACTCCATCCTCAACCTAAAAGCAAAAGACCCATCATTACACTTCTTAACGCAAGAGGTCTGAACTAAAGCCAAAAAAATAATAAGAATTGTGATAAACTTTTTTAGTGAATTCATACTTTAAAACAAATATATTAATTCTTGAGACTCCGTTAACCCATAGCATAAAATTAAATGTATTTTTACAGAACTGTTTTAATTTGAATACATGAACATAGGAATAGATGCAAAATGGTATTTTAATGGACACCCCAGTGGCAAGGTGGTTGTAGAAAATTTAGTCAATAACATCCTTTTATTTGATAAAGAAAATCACTTCATAATTTTTTTAAATAAGCGGGACAAAGGCTTAGAATTCCCTAAAATAAATGAAAGAGTTACCATAGTTTATTTACCAACAATAACAAATGCATTAACAAATATTTTAATTCTACCTTTTTACACTAAAAAATATAAAGTTGAAGCCTGTTTATACCAAAATTATGCTGCGTTATGGGGTGCAAAAAGGCGTATTAATTATGTACACGATGCGCTTTGGTTCGATTATCCTACTTTTTTTTCGATTTGGGAAAGAATGTATTTTAATCCGATGAAATTTCTTTCTAGAAAAGCAGATAAAGTAATAACCATATCTCAATCTGAAAGAGAAAGAATGATTAAGCATGGTTTTGCAAAACCAAACAATATTTATGCTATACATCATGGTGTACAAGAGATCAAAAAAAATATTCCCGATTCGAATGAGCAATTAAACTCGAAGTATAAATTGCCTAAAAAGTATATCCTTTACCTGGGAAGATTGAATATCCGGAAAAATATTCAAACCTTATTGCGGGCAATGCCACTAATAAACGAAGAAGCTTATTTAGTAATTGTTGGCAAAAATGACCATAAGTCCCTTGATTTAAATAAACTGATGACCAATCTTAAAATTAGTCATCGGGTTATACAGACGGGATACGTACCAGAAGAAGATATTCCCTTTCTTTATAATCGAGCTACTCTATTTTGTTTTCCGTCCTTTGCAGAAGGGTTTGGATTGCCCCCACTGGAGGCAATGCAATATCATACACCCGTTGTAGTTTCAAATAATACTTCATTGCCTGAAGTATGTGGAGAGGCTGCAATTTACATAGATTGTAAAAGTCCAATGGATATAGCAGAAAAAATCAATAGGATTCTGGATAATGAAAATCTCCAAAGAGAATTAATTGAAAAAGGAAACAAACAAGTAAAGAAATTTAGCTGGGAAAAAACAGCGAAAAACGTACTAAAAATTCTTAAACAGCCTTAATTTTAATGGACCTTTCTATTATAATTGTAAATTACAACGGTGAAAAATATCTAGATGATTGTCTATCTTCAATTTTTATTCAATGTGAAGGGATTAATTTTGAAATAATTATTTGGGATAATGCCTCTTCTGATGATTCCAATAAACTAATAAAGGCAAATTATGGAAATCGAGTTACCCTAATCGAATCTAAAATGAACCTTGGATTTGCTGGTGGTAATAATGGCGCTTCAAAATTAGCCAAAGGAACCTTCTTATTACTCCTAAATAATGACACCATATTGATTGAGCCGATTAAACCTGCTTTAGATTTAATGAAAAGCGACGCAAAAATTGGAGCGTTAGGCATTAAAATGTTAAATGGTTACAAGCGATATACTAATTCTTGTGGATCATTACCTAAACCTTATCAACTTATATATTTCAAGTTATTTTCTTCAATAGGCGGTCCATTTCTTAACGGTGAATTTCAGGCTGAAAGACCAATTGAAGTTGGCTGGTTATCAGGCTCCTTTTTGATGACGCCCAAAGCGCTCTGGGATGATATAGATGGACTTGATGAATCCTATTTCATGTATGTAGAGGATGTGGACTATAGCAAAAAAGTAAAAGATAGAGGATATAAAAGAATCTTTATGCCTAACATAGAATATATCCATTTAATTGGGTTTCAAAGTGCAAAAAATAATTTATTGGTAAAGGGATATCGAATTTACATTGACAAACATTTTAAAGGCCTAAAAAAACTAATAGGACATGCATGCCTATCAATTAACGAGCAAGTTAAAAAGTTTAAAGGAAATTACGGTGACTAATTTTTATTGGTGTCCATAACCATATTTTTCGATTTCATTTTGTAAAACAGTATTTATCCAATTCTGTTCTTCTTCGTTCAAAGTAACCTTCCAGCTTCCAATTTTTCCCTTATTAAAAGTTGAGCTTTTAATTGAATAAATTTCTTTACAAATTGAGTCTAATTGATTTTCTGAAACCTCAATTGAAAGAAAATCACAAATCCGTTTCACCACTGTTTTCTGCTCATAACTACTTCCTCCACCATCTACACCAATTAAACTCTCAAATTTGACTAAATTCACATCTGATTCTTGAGTCCATGGATAAAATTTATTTAAAACTTCTTTAAAGGGCTCTATAATATGTTCTCGTCCATCAACTATAGCCTTTAATTTATCAAATCTCATGTCAAATTGGTTCAAATATTGATGTGATTTTTGGGTCTTATCCATTTTCTCAATATAATTTAAATGAGAAATTAAAACATCCCTGGGGTCTCTTATTAAATGAACAATTTTAATATTATTTTCACGACTTACATTTAAAATATCCTCATGATACTGCATGTGGCTTAAAAGGAATTGACCCTTTTTTACCGAAGAAATAATTTTTAATTTGAGTGTTAAGGGGTTTTGCGTTTCAATTTTCAGTGTTTTCCTTCCACAATGCCTCATCAAAGGTAATTGAAAAAATAAACTCTCCAGCAAATGAGTTCCAGATTTTGGCATGGAATTCAGTATTACTTTAGGTCCGATTTTTGCTCCTATTCGTTGAGAGCTCTTTAAAGAATGTAAAAAAACATCTTTCCTTTTTATAAGATAGTATTTAAACTTGTCTAATTGATTTTTTGCTTTCAAATGTAGATGATTTAGTAAAAAGAAGAATATACAATATCCCAAAAAACAGTATTCCTCTCTGTCTCCAAATAACAGATTCAGACAAAAATAAAATTATGGTCATGCTAATAAATGATAAGAACACCATATCACTATGCGCCTTGTTAACACCAAAAATTAGTATTAGTATCAGTAAAATTAAACCTACACAACCCAATTCAGCCAAAACTTGTAGATACTGATTATGAAAATTATATTTTTGATAAATTTCAGGTGTATTTAATCTTTTATTAATTTGGGATATTTGTTTCTTTGATGCATCTAATCCCACCCCCAATAAATATTCTCCAGGTGTATTGATGATTTCATTAAAGACCCTAAATTGTAGTATTCTTGCCTCCAATCCAGTGTACGCTCTTCCCTTTGAAAACTTATTAGTGGTAAGGATTTCAGTCACCGATGTTTTAAATTCAGTTTTGAACCTATTTTGAATAGGTTTGCCAAAGGTTCTAAGTAACAAGGCTACCATAACAAAACCAAAAACCACTACTACTTTTAAGGTTACCTTTTTAGCTTTTCTTAACACTAGAAATAAAGCCAATACAATGGAAAAAGAAATTATGGATTTTGATGAAAGCATAAAAAGAAAAGTAGCTAAAATTAGAATGAATAGGACTTCCCAATATCTTGATTTGTTCATAGTTTCAATCAAAAATAATAATCCAAATGAAACCATATATGACATATAAATGGCATTCATTTCAAGAGGAGCCAATAATTCATGATAAAATAAAAAACCGTAGTACTGATAGGTTTGAAACTTTATAAGAGCCAAGCCAATTAGTATTAAAGCCAACACAGTCAAAAAATAACTAAAAAACCGAAAAACCCTATTAACAATATGATTTGAAATAATGGGCAGAAAAAGTCCCCCTATTGAAAACAGTAACAGAGGAATTTGCCTTACTATTCCATGAACTGTATCTGAGACATCTTGGGTCCAAAAAAATGAAGCGACTGTAACCAGAGAAAATAGAAGTAATGGAATCAATCCTCTCTTTATTTTAAATGCTGAAAATCTAACTCCAAAAACAATTGAATAAATTGACCATATTCCAAAGACCAAACTTGATATAAAATATCCAAAGGGGATAGAAACCAAAAGCAAAAAAGTAATTAAACCAAACCCTTTCTCCCATTTTTTAAAATCTTTCATTCAAACATTTTTTGAAAAAATTTATATACTTGGAATTAATTAACTCCCAATTATATTGATTTTTAATTTTTAAAAAATTGTTTTCCACTTTACCTATATGTTTAGTTTTATGCTCATCTTTAATTATTTCACTTACATCTGAAACACTATTGAAATAAAGAGCATCCTTCCCTAATATAGTTTTATTAAATATGTTGTTGTGAGCTACTATAAATGATTTTGAACCCATTGCCTCCAACAACGAAGGATTGGTACCACCAACAGAGTGTCCATGAAAATATATTCTTGAATTACTTCGTATAAAGTTTAGGTAATCCATATCGTAAATAGCTCCTACAAATCGAATATTACTTTTGTTTTTAAATTTGTTTTTCAAATATTTACCAAACGAAGTTGCTTCAACATTTCCCACCACATAAAAAACATATGAAGATTTGCTTTCAACAAACCCATCCAAAATCATTTCAATATTATTTTCTGGTTCCATTCTAGCAATTAAAACAAAGTATTCAAGTGATTTTGACTCAAAAAAATTATCAAAATCCTGAAATTCTGAGTCATATAATTCGGCTCCATATGCAATGTACTCTGAATCACAAGAATATTTCTCCTTCAAATATTTTTGAATTCCTAAAGAATCTGAAATTAAATAATCACTTGTATTTACGGCCCAGCTTTCCGCTAGTTTCAAGAATCTTTGAACACCTTTAGAATATTTACTTCTTTTCCATTCGAGGCCGTCCATATTGGTTATAACCACGGAAGTTTTGGGAAATAATTTTCCCCATATGGAACTACTTGTATACCCCAATTGCAATATGACATCAAAATTCCGTCTTCTAGAATCTATAATACAATGAAAATCATAAAAAAATTGCCCAAAAGTTCCTAGAGCATATTCTGGGTCATAACACTTAATAATACGAACTCCCTTATATATTTTTTCTTGAAATGGATGGTCATGTGAATTGTAAACAAACACTTCATGCCCCTCATTATGAGCATATACTGCAAAATATTCAGCGAACTGTTCAAACCCTCCATGATTATTAGGGATTCCCCTAGTGCCTAAAACTCCTATTTTCATCGAATATTTATTTCTTCCTTTAAATTTATTAACATCCCTAAACTTAACCCCAAAAGAAGAGAAAGGGTTACCCCTAAATTATATATTCCAGTTATCACCAAAGTGGAAAAAGACAAATATAGACCCAAACCAGAAATTATTTTATGATTTATAACTTGTTCAAACGATTGTGATTTCCTATAAATAAAAGTATATAAATAGTATAACCATAAAAGTAAAAGAAGAAGACCAATAGTACCAGATTTAAAAAATACATAAATATACCCATTGTGTACATGGGGTATAAATTGCATTCTTTCATGTCCCAAAGGAGCCTTAAAGCCTAAATCAACTAAAGATCCCAATCCCATTCCTGCAACATAAGGAATTAAACTAGATTGCCCCTCCATGGTTTCAAATGCTTTTTTAGCTTCGTAAGCTCTCCAATTATCCCAGAGTTGTGTATGGTCAGTTACATCTATTTCAGCATCAAATATTTCGGAAGGAGCAATTTTAATTTTATAAAAAAATGATTCTATTCCTGAGGCCTGCCTATCTATATTTATAAACTGAAGGGATATCATAAAGCTAATGACCAAAATAATTACCCCTAACAAATACATAACTTGCTTTCTATTTACTTGAGTGAGGCCATAAAAAGTAATAAGAAATATTATTATGGCAATAAAAGTTGTTCTGGATAGATAAAGACCAATCGAAATTACTAGAGACCAAAAGAAAATTATCTTAAATTTACTTGAAAAGATTTTTAAATTATCTTTTCTGACAAACACCCAATATATTGAAAAACCTAGGGCCTCTAAATCACTACCTTTGCCCCCGATAGACCTAATAGTACTAGTATTCCAGTCCTCTTCCAAATAATAAAAAACAGTGAATATATGACTTAATGCTGAGAAAAGGCAAAATAATAGAATTACCTTTATAATGGTATTATTATCTTTAATTTGAGAAGCAATGTATATGCCAAAGACTATTGCAAAAATGGGTTTAGTAAGATGAACAGTATCTTTTAAAAAATTATATAGTTCAGGAAGAGTAAAAATAGAGCTGAACAGACTAACTATAAAAATACAAATCAACGGAAATATGACATTCACCGTTTCCTTATGTATTCTAAATCTCGAAAAGAATAGTAAAATAGCTCCAAAAAATAAAACTATAAACTTCAATTCAACACTTTTGTCAGAATCAAAAAACCATAGAGATAAAAACAATAAAATACTTGAAAAAGTTTCTTTAGAAATAGATAATTTGTTTAAAGCTTCCACTCTTCCAGGTTTAAATCTGTTAAACTTTCCAATCGATCAATATCTTGTTCAAAATACTTTAAGAAAATTTTCCTTTTGAACGCTAAAGAAACTTGAGGTTTAGCTTCCTTTTTTAAATTGAGGGACTCTATTTTTTGCATGATTTTTCTCTTTAGTTCTTTGGATTCTAGCAATTTACCTCCTATTTTCTTTAGGGAATTATCCCGATATATAAAACTTTGAACCTTCTTAAATCTTGCAGAAGCGGCCGGATTACTTTTTATATCCGTGTTAAAATTGAATTCGGGCAGTCCAATGAATTCAGAAATTTCACAAATACTTTTTTTTAAATCTTTAGTAAAGTCCTCAAATAAAATAATTTTGACATTATCCCGTCCAAAAATATCGAAATAATTCTTTACTTGTTTGTAATATAAGCCTCTAGAAAGGTAACTAAAATGCATTTTTTGGAAGCTTGAAAAGTTGTTTAAGTTTTCTTCCAGAATAGCCTCCTCAAAATCTCGTTCTTCCAAACCTCTTCTTTTGGTCATTAAATAATGAGACAGGGCTCGATCCACAGGATTTCTCAATAGAAAAACTACCTTTACACGTCCAAAACTTTTATATATTCTTTTAGCCGAACCTTCATTAAAGGCATACTCTGGGTCTATTTCCCCTAAAAATTCATATGTTTCTTTATTCTTAAAATAGGAAAAATAATGTTCCAAGCCTTTATTGAAAAGTTCAGTATTTGAAAAAAAATGCGTTTCCTTTCTTTTAGGAAGACCTAATTCAGGATGTTGATTCAATATTTCATGTAATGTTGTTGTTCCAGCCTTTTGGGCTCCAATACAAATAAAATCTACCTTTCTCATTATATATGAAACCTAAAAAAACTATAAAATCCTACGTTACGTCTTACAAAATAGATACCTAATAAGTTTAAAGTCAAACTTGCAAACATGCTTGCTAGGGCTGCTCCTAGTATACCATATTTTTGAATCAATAAAACATTTAACCCAACATTGATTAGAGCACTTAATACGGTCAAATTTCTAAACAATCTTTCCGAACCAGTCATATTCAAAATTTGTCCTACAGGACCTGATATGGCGTTAAAGAGCATCCCAATCGAAATAACAATAAGCACTAAACCACCTGACTGAAATTCTGCTCCAAAAATACTTAAAATAAAATGCCTAAAAACTATTAATATTAGAACCAAAGGAAAAGTTATATAGGTTATTAATTTGGTAGCCTTAAATACTTCCTTTTCCAATTTCTTTAGCCTATTTTCGTAATAATATTCTGAAATTTTTGGGGTTATAACAGTATTAACAGCTATAAGAACTAGTGTTGTTAAACTTGACAGTTTATAGGCAACATTGTAAACTCCCAAATCTCCTTTGTCAACCATAATACCCAACATAAAAACATCTGTCCATGAGGTAATGAACAAAAAGGAAGAGCTTATCATCATAGGAAGTGATATCTTCAAAAGATCCTTTCTTTTAATCTGATATTCTATTATACCGGAAATCTTTGGTAAATGAAAAAATGCAATGAAACCTGATACACCATAAGACAACAAAAAACATCCAATCAAATAGTAACTAGGGATTTTTAAAAGATAAATAATAAGAACTCCTATAATAATCGCTAGGTTAGGAAAAATAAAATAATAATTCCCATACAGTTTGAATTTCTTTTGAACCGTTAAAAACCCAACTGAGACCTTATGAAATAAAAATAACGAGAAAAAAATACTAATTATAAGTAAATAATCTCTAAATACTAGATTATTGAAAACCTTTTCAGCAAGAAAGTCTCGAAGAAAAAAAAATATCAGACCACAAATAATTGATGAAAAGGCTATAAATGAAAATCCTACTTTTAAAAAGTCACTTTTAATATTATCATCATCAAAATGTAGTTTATTTGCTCCTAATTTGATTAATGCTTGATCTAACCCAAGACCAAAAATCATTCCACTAAATCCAATTAAAACTTGACCTAATGAAAATAAGCCATAAACTTCGGAACCAAACAAATTTGTAATTAAAAAGACCCAAATAAAACTAAGAATTAATCCAAGGGCTTTTCTAAAAAAAACACTACTAGATTTCGCAATTAAAGAATTTAAACCTATTTTTTTATAAAAACGAAAAGTTTTAGTTTTTAAATTAAATTTCATAAAAATCAATAATTGTAACGAAATTTAAATTGATCGAAATCAGTTTTACCATTCAAATTCCAGATCCAATTTATCCTCTAAAGGAACTCTGGAATAAATCATCGGCTCATTTCCTTTATTTGAACTGTCTATTGTTATGGTATAATTTGATTTATCATATACTATAGCCTTATTTGGATTAAAATAATTATAAAATAAACTGTCAGAAATATGAACTTCTTTTTTGTTTTGTACTAGGATTACTTCATTAACAATTATTTTTTGGTTTAGATTATTTCCCAATTTAAAAAAAATCCTTGTGGGTATAATTTCATTGGGAAAGTGAAATTCAATCCTTTGCTTTTTTGAAGAACCTTTAACCTTTTTTATTATGGCATTTTTTGGTTTTATTTGGGTATCCTCAACAGTTAAATAATAAACTGAAAACTCATCATCTTTTTCAAAAGTACCATCAAAATATAAAAATAGACTCTTATCAATTTTTTCCTGTGGCTCCTTAGCTGTCGCTTCTTTTTTTAATGGAGTATTACTACCCTCCTTGCAAGATTGTAAGCTGTAGAAAATCAAAAAAATAACAAATATTTTAAATATAAGTTTCATAATCACACCACCATCCCAGCAGCCACAGTTTCATTAGTTGCATCATCAACCAAAATAATACTTCCGGTCGTTCTATTCTCTCTATAGGAGTCCACCATCAAAGGTTGGGTAGTACGTAGTTTTACTTTACAAATATCATTCATGGTCAACTCCTTGTCATCTTCTTTTCTTTCCAAGGTATTGATATCAATTTTATAGACAACCTCTTTAATCATGGCCTTTTGGTCATTTGAAGTGTGTTTTATGGTATATTTTGCTCTTGGTTTAGCTGGACTATTATTCAACCAACAAAGCATTACCTCGATGTCCTGACTGGCCTCTGGCATATTATTTGAGCGAACGATCATATCTCCACGACTAATATCTATATCATCTTCTAAAGTAATGGAAACAGACATGGGCGCAAAAGCTTCATTTACGGCACTATCAAAGGTATCGATTGAACGGATTTTGGAAGTAAATCCAGATGGCATCACTGTGACTTCATCACCAGGTCTAAAAACACCACTCGCAACTCGTCCTGCATAACCTCTATAGTCCCTAAATTCTCCTTGCTGCGGTCTTAAAACCGTTTGAACAGGGAAACGCGCATCTACTTTATTGATATCACTACTTATGTGCATGGTTTCAAGGGTGTGTAAAAGAGGCGCGCCTTGATACCAATCCATATGCTCAGATCTGTTCACCACATTGTCTCCTAACAAAGCTGAAATAGGAATAAATCGAACGTCTTTCACCATCATTTTAGAGGAAAACTCTTCAAATTGCTCAATCACTTTTTGATAAGCATCTTCCTGAAAATCAACTAAATCCATTTTATTGATACACACTATCACATGTGGGATTTGCAATAAAGAGGCAATAAAGGAATGCCTTCTAGTCTGCTCAATAACTCCATGTCTGGCATCGACCAAAATAATGGCAGCATTAGCCGTTGAAGCCCCAGTTACCATGTTTCTGGTATATTGAATATGTCCAGGCGTATCGGCTATAATAAACTTACGCTTTGGTGTGGTAAAATATCTGTAAGCTACATCAATGGTAATTCCTTGTTCCCGTTCATCTCTTAATCCATCTGTAAATAACGCCAAATCAACGCCTTCATGACCTTTTTTCTTACTCGTGTTCTCAATAGCCTCAAGTTGGTCTTCAAAAATGGACTTTGAATCATATAACAACCTACCGATTAAGGTACTTTTCCCGTCATCAACACTCCCTGCAGTTGTAAATCTTAATAATTGGTTATTGTCTAACATATATTTTTATTAGTAGTTCTATAATTGAATTATAGAATAATTGATGTTTAATTTAAAAATACCCTTGACGTTTACGATCTTCCATAGCGGTTTCAGAACGCTTGTCATCACTTCTGTTCCCTCTTTCTGTTTGTCTCATAGCAGAAACTTCATTGGCAATCTTTTCAACAGTATCAGCATCGCTTTCAATACCTCCTGTAATAGTAATATCTCCTAAAGTTCTAAAACGTATCTTCTTGACAACTATTTCTTCTGTCTCTTCAAGCATTAAAAATTCTGAATTGGGTATCCAAGAATTGTTTCTCCAAACACACTCTCTTTCATGAGCAAAGTATAGGGATGGTATTTGAATGTTTTCCCTTTTTATGTAATTCCAAACATCCATTTCAGTCCAATTACTGATAGGAAATGCTCTAAAGTGTTCTCCTTCAAAATGCTTGCCGTTGAAAATATTCCAAAGTTCTGGCCGTTGGTTTTTAGGATCCCATTGTCCAAAATCATCTCTATGTGAAAAGAAACGTTCTTTAGCTCGCGCCTTTTCTTCATCTCTTCTTCCCCCACCTATGGCACAATCTACTTTATGGGTTTCAATAGCATCTAATAATGTTGTTATCTGAAGTGCATTTCTGGTTGCGTTCTTTCCTCTTTCTTCTGCTACTCTCCCTTGATCAATCGATTCCTGTACAGAGCCTACAATCAAATTGACACCCAACTCGTCAATTAAATCATCACGAAATTTAATAGTCTCAGGAAAGTTGTGTCCTGTATCCACATGCATTAAAGCAAAAGGAATTTTACTAGGGTAAAATGCCTTTCTGGCCAAATGTGTCACTACTATCGAATCCTTTCCTCCAGAAAAAAGAATAACCGGATTTTGAAATTGAGCCCACACTTCACGCAATACAAATATCGCTTCACTCTCTAACTCGTCTAAATAATTTAAATAATACTTACTCATGATTGCCTTGACAATTTTGGCGTTATAAATTCAATAATCCTATTGACTGCTTCGTCAACAGATTCTTGTTCCGTTTTTATTTCAATATCGGGATTTTCTGGGGCCTCATAAGGGGCAGAGATTCCAGTCATATTTTTTATTTCACCGGCTCTTGCCTTCTTATAGAGTCCTTTCACATCCCTTCGTTCACATTCCTCAACACTGGTGTTGATGTAAACCTCAACAAAGTTAACATCTTTGACGATTCTTCTTATGTTATCACGGTCTTTTTTATAGGGCGAAACAAAAGCCGCCAAAACCACCAACCCAGCATCTACCATCAAACCCGCCACTTCTGCAATTCTGCGGATATTTTCAGTTCGATCTTCTGGAGAAAAGCTTAAATCATTATTAATTCCCTTTCTAATGTTATCACCATCAAGAGTATAGGTTTTTATTCCTTTCTCAAATAGTTTTTGCTCTACAACGTTAGCAATTGTCGACTTCCCTGATCCAGAAAGTCCTGTGAACCACAATAAAAAAGAGTTATGTTTATTAGATGTCCTGCGGTCTTCTTGAGACACCTGATATGAGTGGGGTATAATGTTCTCCTTCATTTCTTATTTCTTTATTAATCAATCTCTCGGTTAGGAAGTCCAAAATTAATGCGATACCAAATTCTTTCATGAAAATAGTATAAGGTCATTTTAGTAAGAACTTCAGCAAGACCTATTTTTAGACCTGCCATAGGATTTCCAGAAATAATCCAAGCCAAGGTCATAGTATCTAAGGTTCCTATCATTCTCCAAGTAATGGTTTTAGCAAAATGTCGTTTCTTACTTTCCAAACGTCTTCCATCTTTTGAGAGATTGATTTTAAACCATACTCTTTCATGCAGATAATACAAGATAGATTTTGTGGTTACCTCAGCAAAACCAATTTTCAATCCTGTTAAAGGATTTCCTGTTATTAACCAAGAAAGCAGAATGGTATCCAGTGTTCCCACCAAACGCCAGGTAATGGTTTTTGCTATATGTCGTTTATAGGAAACGTCTGCCATAAACTATCTGCTTACCAAAAAATAACTGTTCAACAAGTTTTCTTTATTGTACTGTAAAGGTTTATCCGTTTCCTTAGAAATAACTTGTAAGCCAACGGCATTGCAAATGGCCTGACCTGCTGCTGTGTCCCACTCCATAGTAGGAGCGTATCTTGGGTAAACATCCGCATTCCCCTCTGCTACCAAACAGAATTTTAAGGAACTACCTTTGGAGACAATCTCGACATCCTTGCCTTCATTTTTAAGACTCTCAACAAAGTCTAAAGTATCCTGATTCATATGGGAACGACTCCCTACAACTTCAATTTTATTTGACTTTTCAGTCTTTGGATTTAAGGCTTTAGCCTTTGTCATTATTTCCTCAAAAGAAACATCATGAGAGTCAAGCTCAACTTTAAAGGCTTCCTCTATAGTCACATCAGCAAAATATAACGTTTTTACAGCTGGGACATAGATTACCCCCAATTGCGGTTGTCCCTGTTCTACCAAAGCTATATTGACTGTAAACTCGCCATTTCGCTTTATAAATTCTTTGGTCCCATCTACTGGATCAACCACCCAACAAGTATCCCATGTTTTCCTTACAGCATAGTCCACTTGTTTATTTTCTTCGCTTATGATTGGAATTTCTGTTGGTATCAAAAATGAATTGATGATATCATTAGATTGTTTATCCGCTTCTGTTAAGGGAGATTTATCATCCTTATATTCCACATCAAATACCGAATCATAGACTTCCATAATTCTTTCACCTGCCTTCAAGGAGGCTTCAATAGCTATTTTTAAATGATTATTTATTGACATACCAATCATATACTTTTTTAATTCCGTCCTTTAATTCAATTTGATGTTTCCATCCTAGGCCATTCAGCTTAGAGACATCCGTTAATTTTCTCATGGTTCCATCAGGTTTTTCAGAGTTAAAAACCAACTCTCCGTCAAAACTAATAATTCCTTTTATTGTTTCTGCCAGTTCCTTTATAGACACTTCCTTACCAGTTCCAATATTGATATGGGTATTTCTAATTTCTTTGGCTCCTTCTGAATAGGTATCTTCAAAATCCCTATTTTCCATAATAAAAACACAGGCATCAGCCATGTCCTTTGACCACAAAAATTCCCTCATTGGCTTTCCTGAGCCCCAAATCTCTACACTTTTTTCGCTAACACCAAATTTTGATAGATAGGATTTTGCCTCAACAATAGAATCCATTTTCAAATCATTTAAAACTTCCTCAATATTTCCATCATTAAGAAGTTTAGCTAAATGGATTTTACGTATCAAGGCAGGCAAAACATGAGATTTTTCCAAATCAAAATTATCATTTGGCCCATATAGATTAGTTGGCATCACCGAAATAAAATTAGTGCCATACTGAATGTTATAACTTTCACACATCTTTATACCAGCAATCTTAGCTATGGCGTAAGGCTCATTGGTGTATTCTAGAGGATCTGTCAACAAGTAATCTTCCTTCATGGGTTGTGGGCAATTCTTTGGATAAATACAAGTACTTCCTAAGAACAATAATTTCTTAACGCCATGAACATAACTTTGATGAATCACATGATTCTGAATCATCATATTATCATAAATAAATTCAGCTCTATACACATTGTTGGCTACTATTCCACCAACTTTTGCAGCTGCTAAAAAAACGTATTCCGGCTTTTCGGTTTCAAAAAATTGTTCGACCCTTTCTTGGTTTGTTAAATCTAGCTCAGCATGGGTTCGAGTAACGATATTGGTATAGCCTTTGTTTTTTAAATTCTCAAGAATAGCACTACCTACAAGTCCTCTATGACCTGCAACATAAATTTTTGAAGCTTTGTCCATAGACCAATTATTCGAAATAGTTATTGATTCGATAGCCCCCTTCTTGAAGGTATTGTTGCTTCTGCATCAATATAAGATCACTTTGCATCATATCCTCAACTAAAGCAGGTAAATCATATTGAGGCACCCAACCAAGCTTTTCCTTGGCCTTTGTTGCATCCCCAATTAATAAATCTACTTCTGTTGGGCGGTAGTATTTTTCGTCAACAGCAACAACTTCTTTCCCTATTTCCAATTGATAATCTGGATTAGAGCAAGATTTGATATATCCTTTTTCCTCTGATTCTTTTCCTTTAAATTCTAATTCAACCCCAATATGACCAAAACACATTTTCACAAAATCCCTGACGGTTGTTGTTTTCCCAGTAGCGATGACCCAATCTTCAGCTTCCTCTGCTTGAAGAATCATCCACATCATTCTGATGTAATCCTTGGCATGTCCCCAATCGCGTTTCGCATCCAAGTTTCCTAAATACATTTTATCCTGTAACCCTAGAGCAATCCTAGAAGTAGCTCTCGTGATTTTTCTAGTCACAAAAGTTTCTCCTCTTATGGGTGATTCATGATTAAATAAAATCCCATTACAAGCATACATTCCGTAAGCTTCCCGATAGTTTACTGTGATCCAGTAAGCATACATTTTCGCAACAGCGTAAGGGCTTCTAGGATAAAAAGGAGTGGTTTCTGTTTGAGGAACTTCCTGCACCTTTCCATATAACTCTGAAGTTGAAGCTTGATAAATACGGGTCTTCTTTTCCAGTCCCAAAATTCTAATAGCTTCTAATATCCTTAGTGTTCCTATTCCATCAGCATTAGCCGTATATTCTGGGGTTTCAAAAGAAACGTGAACATGGCTCATAGCAGCCAAATTGTAAATCTCATCAGGTTGAACCTCTTGGATTATCCGAATTAGGTTCGTGCTATCGGTTAGATCTCCGTAATGAAGAAAAAAGTTTCTGTGTTCCTCGTGAGGATCTTGGTATAAATGGTCGATTCTATCGGTATTAAACAAGGACGACCTTCTTTTAATCCCATGTACAATGTAATCTTTCTTTAAAAGAAATTCACTTAAATAGGCACCATCTTGTCCAGTAACCCCCGTAATTAATGCTACTTTTTTACTCATTTTATTTGATTAATAACTTTATATAAACTGTCCCTCCAATAAGGGATTTCAATATTCATTTGCTTTTTGATTTTGGCTTTATCCAAAACACTAAAGCTAGGTCTTTTTGCTGGGGTTGGATAAGCTTCTGAAAGAATATTTCCAACTTTTATCCTATCATTCCCTTGAATATCAAAAATCGCCTTAGCGAAATCATACCAGCTAGCCACCCCTTCGTTACTGAAATGATACATGCCATACTGCTCTGAATTATTCTTTATAACATCTAAAAGTACAATTGCCAAATCTCCTGCATATGTAGGCGTTCCTACTTGATCTCCTACCACATTCAATACTTCTCTGTCCTCCCCTAATTTCAACATGGTTTTTAAAAAGTTATGCCCGTATTCCGAATATAACCAAGAGGTCCTTACAATGAAATGCTCTTTTAGGATATCTTGAATTTCAAGCTCTCCCTGAAGTTTTGAATCCCCATAAACGCCAAGTGGGTTGGTTTGAGCTTCTTCGGAATAAGGAATCGACTGACTACCATCAAAAACAAAATCAGTTGAAATATGAATAAGTTTTGCCTTATGTACTTGGCATGCCAAGGCTAAATTTTTAGCTCCAATCGCATTAATGCCATAAGCCATTTTCTCATCGCTTTCCGCCTTATCTACGGCCGTATAGGCAGCACAATTAACACACCACCCTATTTGGTTTGTTTCAAAAAAATCTAAGACTTGTTGCTCATTTGAAATATCAAGATCTTGAACATCTGTAAAGCAAAACTCAAAGTCTGAGTAGGAGATCTGAAGATCCTTGATACATTGTCCTAATTGCCCACCAGCACCTGTAATTAGTACCTTATTCTTCATTTAAATACGCTTCAAAAGTTGGTAAAACAAGATCCTTTTCTGATAATTGTGCCTGATCCAAAGGAAACTCCCAATCAATGTTCAATGATTTATCATTGTATATAATGCCGCCTTCCGATTCTTTATTATAAAAATTATCGCACTTATAGGAGAAAATAGCTGTGTCACTCAGCACCACAAAACCATGTGCAAACCCTCGTGGAACAAAGAACTGCTTTTTGTTCTCACCAGATAATCTTATTGAAACATATTCTCCAAACGTCTCTGAGTTTCTTCTTAAATCAACCGCTATATCCAACACCTCGCCTTGAATAACCCGAACCAATTTGGCTTGTGCAAAGGCCCCATTTTGAAAATGTAAACCCCTTAAAACACCTTTTGCTGAAAAAGACTCGTTATCTTGAACAAATTTCACCTCGGCACCGATGGCATCATTAAACTTTTCTTGGTTAAACGATTCAAAAAAATAGCCTCGTTCATCCTCAAATACCTTTGGTTCAATAACGAAGCATCCTTTTAATTTAGTTTCCTTTACTATCACTCCTCTTTATGTTTAAGAAGTCCTAACAGATTTTTACCATACCCACTTTTCATTAAGGGCTCTGCCAAATCTTTAAATTCCTGTTCTGTTATAAATCCCATTTCAAAAGCTGCTGCCTCGATAGATCCGATCTTCAATCCTTGACGTTCCTCAATGACCTCAACAAATTGAGAGGCTTGCATTAGGGATTGAAAAGTACCCGTATCTAACCAAGCCGTCCCCCGGTCCAAAATACTGACATGTAAATTACCTTGCTCTAAATAGGCTTTATTGACATCTGTAATTTCCAATTCACCTCGGTGACTGGGTTTGATATTCTTTGCAATTTGAACAACTGAGTTATCATAAAAATAAATCCCCGGAACCGCAAAATTGGATTTCGGCTTCAGTGGTTTCTCTTCTATCGAAATGGCTTGCCCATCATCATCAAATTCAACAACACCATAACGCTCCGGGTCGTGAACGCGATAAGCATATATGATTCCGCCATCGGGATCATTGTTACTTTGAAGTAAGTTAGAAAGACCCGTTCCGTAGAAAATGTTATCTCCCAAAATTAAGGCTACCTTGTCATTTCCAATAAAATCAGCGCCAATGATAAAGGCTTCGGCCAATCCATTCGGGGCTTCTTGCACCGCATATTCAAATCGGCATCCATACTTCTCCCCATTTCCCAGTAAATCCTTAAAAAGAGGTAAATCTTTAGGTGTAGAAATAATCAGAATTTCCCTGATTCCAGAATAGATAAGTGTAGACAATGGATAATAAATCATCGGTTTGTCATAGACCGGCATCAATTGTTTACTTACAGAGAGGGTTAAAGGATGTAATCTTGTACCGGATCCACCAGCTAATATAATTCCTTTCATGATTGGTATTGTTTTTCATAATATGTTTGATAAGCTCCACTAGTCACATGGTTCAACCATTCTTGATTTGACAAATACCAATCTATGGTTTTTGAAAGCCCTTCCTCAAATGTTACGGATGGCTCCCATCCCAATTCCTTATTGATTTTGGAAGCATCAATAGCGTAACGTAAATCATGTCCTGGTCTGTCCTTAACATAGGTGATTAATTCTTCAGAAGTTCCATTGGCATGACCCAATTTTTCATCCATTTGCTTGCAGAGCAATTTCACCAAATCAATATTCTTCCACTCATTGAAACCTCCTATATTGTAAGTTTCTCCGTTTTCGCCTTCATGGAATACCAAGTCAATTGCTCTTGCATGATCGATGACATAAAGCCAATCTCTTGTATAATTGCCATCGCCATAAACTGGCAATGGTTTTTTATTGATAATATTATTGATAAATAAAGGAATTAACTTCTCAGGAAATTGATTCTGTCCGTAGTTGTTGGAACAATTTGAAATTACATAAGGCAAATCGTAGGTTTCCCCATAAGCTCTAACAAAATGATCTGAGCTCGCTTTAGAAGCCGAATATGGTGAGTTTGGAGAATAAGGTGTAATTTCAGTGAACAAGCCGCTTTCCCCAAGTGTTCCATAAACTTCATCTGTGCTTATATGATAAAATCGTTTTCCATCAAAATCATGCTCCCAAATGCCCTTGAAAGCATTTAAAAGATTTAAGGTCCCGATAATATTTGTTTTCACAAAAGCCAACGGATCCTTTATAGATCTATCCACATGCGATTCAGCGGCTAAATGAATAACGGAATCAAACTGATATTGTTTAAATAATTTATTGATAGATTCTTCATCATTGATATCAGCCTTTAGAAAATGATAGTTCTCATTTTCTTCAATATCCTTTAAATTCTCAAGATTTCCCGCATAGGTCAAGCTATCCAAATTATAAATTTGATATTCAGGATATTTATTAACAAATAGCCTGACAACATGAGACCCTATAAAACCTGCTCCTCCCGTAATTAGGACATTATTTTTATTCATAGGCTTTAGCAAATTTCACCAATCTAGAAGTTAAATAAATGACACATAACATAAGAAATGCCAAAACGGGAAAGATCAGAGCATATCTATTATACCAATCAGATGTTTTATTCCCAACGTATTGAAATTCAGAAATGACGTCAAAAAACACATCTTCTTCTACCTTTCTTTCTTCTAAGCTTTTCAATGTATTTCTTAACTCTATTTCTTTATTCAATAAATCATATTCTCTAGTATTTGATCTATCCTTGCTAAGTGAAAGTCCTTCGCCCAAAATAAGTTCAGTACTAGTAGATTTGGAATCTTCTTCTAAAACATTGATATAAATTCTTTGTAGGGAGTCCACCTTAGCCAATTGTTCCAAAATATTATTCTTTTGAATGGTTATTAAGGAATCTCTTTTTCTTTTCTTTGTCTCTGTATATTCATTAGTAAAGGCATTATTTAATCCCTTTTCCAATTTTGGAAAGATATCCTGTTTAAGCGAAAATGCCTCAATTTGAAATATGCTTCCGGAATAAACACTTCTATTCTCTAAATATTGATCATATGAAATTCTAGAAGCACGAGCACTATCCAAGGATTTAATAAAGCTATCATACTCCTTGATTCTTTCATTCTCTGTTTCTGGACCTGGACTAATTTCAAAACTTAAAACTTCTTTAGCCTCTTCTTCACTCAAATCAAAAAAGTTTGAAAAAGTTGCATAGTCCTGATTGTCAATAAGGGCATTATAATAATTGATGTTAGTAACCAATTGATATTTTGAGTCAAAATAAGGTCTTACTAACATGGATGAAGAATAAACATCTGGAGATATTTTCTCCAATGCAAAACCCAACACTCCTGCTATGACCATTGTCACAACAATAATTTTAAAATTGACAATAACTGCCTTTAGAGCATAAATTATAACAGAAAAAATTGCCTTAAAAATAGAGCCTATAAACTTGAACAACCTATTAAAGGCATCTCCTATAAGTTTAAATAATTGTCCTAAATCAACCTCTTCTGTCGATTGGTTGTTTGTTGAATTTTCGTTCATTAGTTGATCGTTAATTTAATATTTGGTGCAAAATTTTTCTTGTTATTAAATAGGTTGGCTTAACCCCTGTAGTTCCCAAACCTCCTGAAGCCAAAGTACTACCTGTTTCCAAGGGATTATCACTGGCATAATAGGCATATCTCACCTTAACATTTGGATTGATACTTCCCCTAACTTTGGAAGCTGATTGAATGGCTTTTTGATAGTGAGCTCCTTCCATTTCCAATCCTATCACATTCCATGTAGAATTGTAAAAAAACCTCAAAATGTCCCTATTTTGAAGAGAGGTCCCCAAAACAGTAATCATAGTACCTTCAAAAACATCAATTCCTTCTCCTTCTAAATCTGATTTTTTCAATTCATTCTCAAAAGGATAATTATCGGCTGTACCTTCAAAAATATGCGCTGAAGGAATCATGATATCACCTTTACCACCTTCTAAAATACCTGCTTTCCCCATGATGGATATGGATTGTACATCGAGATGCTTTTTCTTGCCATTTGGGCTATAAGGCTTCAGCAATTCATCAATTGTCTCATAAGCCTGCTCTCCAAAAGCATAATCCATCACTAAAATAACAGGTTGATCCTTTAGTATTTTTTCTTCATCTACAGAGATATCTCCATGAGAAAAATCCATTTGTGATGTATCAAATAATTGTACATCAATATTGGTTCCAGAAGTATCTTCTATATATATCATTCCTTTTTGCAACGCTTCCTTGAAGATTTTATTGCGTAAGGCTTTGTTTTCATTTTTGCTGATGTCTTCATAAATTTCAAAAACACCCTTTTTTGCCATGAGTGATTTCAAGGCTGAAGGTGCAAAACATACATTCATGACACTATGCATATTCGCACTAATTATGTGAATTGGCCTATCCAATAGTCCTTTTGAGAACATCACTTCCTTGATACGGTCTGCCCATATTTCTCCATGTATATGATGTCCCAATCGCTCTCTCAATACTGGACTGAAGGTAATTGTTCGCTTATTACCATTGATTTGTTCTTGAATGGCTAGTTTTCCTAACCAATAAACGATTTGCAACAATCGTTCAGGTTTACCATCCATCGCAAACTTGTCATATACGGCCAGTAATTCCTTAAAAGTTCTACCCAAAATATTAGCGGTGTGGGTAATGGCCACTTCCCGTTCTTCCTGAGTTAACTTTTTCTTTGATAAAACGGCCTTTTCCAACTTTACCCAATCTCTAGTTGTATTGCCGCTTTCATCAATGAGAACACGCTTACTTATTTTATGAGATTCAACAAATAAAAAGGTTAAATGAGTTAAAATATCATAAATTTCAGAGCGCCCACGAGTGATTTCAATGTTCATTTGCTCCTCATCAATCCGATAGCAGTTACGTCTTCGTTTGGGAGGAATTATGGGTTTAAAATGAGAATTGGCATAACCCTCATCACTCGTAAGGTTAATATAAGAACATTCTTCAATCCCATAAGGGAGCCTTTCTATCACATATAACAATCCCTGCAATTCAGCTTTCTCATCTCCAATAGATCCATAAATCTCAGGTCGTAATAACAACAGAGCCTCCCTAAGGGTCTCTCCAGACACTCCCATCGGCTTGTAAAACCCTCTATTGAAAAGATGCCTCATAGTGATGTACATCCTTTCAATGGCATTGGAACTCTCCTGAGCCCTAGTTCGCTCGTGCTGATTTAACTTACTCATAATGAATTTTGGAACGCAAATATAACACTATTTAACCAATATTAATTCTTCAAGAGCATCTGCAATTTTACGATCATTAGATAGTCTAGGGATTTTATTTTGGCCCCCCAACTTTCCTATGGATTTCATGTAATCTTGAAAACCATTTTTCTTAATTGGCCTAATAACCAAAGGCTTTAGCACCTTTCCAACGATTAAATCATAATAATAGCTGTTTTGATTTTGTAACGCCAAATCTATTTTTGATGCAATTTCTTCCAAATTGGCAGGAAGCTTCTCAAACTCTACAAACCATTCATGGTAAGGCAAACCTGCAGTCGGATTAATTTGTGGAGCCACTGTAAATTCAGTGACTTCTATTTGATGAGCATCCATGGCCTCGTTGAGGGCATACTCTACTTCCTTCCCAATAACATGTTCACCAAAAGCGGAGATAAAATGTTTTATGCGGCCTGATACGATGACCCGATAAGGTTTTATGGAAGTAAATTGAACTGTATCTCCAATATTATAGGCCCACAATCCCGCATTGGTAGAAATCAACATAACATAATTGACTCCTATCTCGACATCTTTTAAGGTTAATCTTTTTGGGTTCTCATCAAAAAATTCATCAGCTTTTACAAATTCATAGAATATTCCAGAATCCAATAATAACAACATCCCCTTTTCTCCCTGTTTATCCTGATATGCAAAAAAGCCTTCACTGGCAGGGTATAATTCGATACTATCGACTTTTCGTCCAATAAGATTTTCAAATTTCGTTCGGTAAGGTTCATAATTAACCCCTCCAAAAATAAACAGGTTAAAGTTTGGAAATACTTCACCAACCTTCTTCCCTGTTTTTTCTATGATCCTTTCAAAATACATCTGTACCCAAGAAGGAATTCCTGAAATTATGGTCATATCCTTAGGAAGTGTTTCTTCGACTATGGCCTCTACTTTCGTTTCCCAATCTTCAATGCAGTTGGTCTCCCAACTAGGCATTCTATTCTTCTGCAAATATTTTGGTACGTAATGAGCAACTATCCCCGAAAGACGCCCTAACTGAATACCATTCTTCTCATCCAAAATGGGACTTCCTTGTAAAAAGATCATCTTGCCATCAACAAAAGCTGTATTTCCAGTTTCTGCCACATACATCAGAATAGCATTTCTAGCGGCCTCCACATGAAATGGCATGCTTTCCTTTGTTATAGGGATATACTTAGACCCAGAAGTAGTTCCAGATGTTTTGGCAAAATAAAGGGGTTTGCCTTTCCAAAGTACATTTTCTTCACCTGCAACAACCCTTTCTACATAAGATTTTAAAGCCTCATAATCTCTTATAGGCACCCTATTTACAAAATCTTCATAGCTTTTAATCGTCCCAAAATCATGATCTTTTCCAAAAGCAGTTTTCTCTGCTCTTTTTATAAGCTCAAAAAAAACTTTCTCTTGGGTTTCAATCGGGTTCATGGCCCATTTTTGAACAGACTTATGGACTCTTTTGGCAAATGGCTTAACTAAGGCAGCTTTTAATGAAAACATTAATTAAAATCGATAAAATTGGTTGGATTGATCGGGTAGCCATCTTTCCACAGTTCAAAATGTAGGTGAGGTCCCGAACTTAACTCACCTGTATCTCCAATTGTTGCAATAACCTCTCCTGATTTAACCAACTCACCTTGGGTCTTGTTTAGTGAAGAGTTATGCTTATAAACAGATATTAATCCATTCCCGTGTTCAATAATCATGACGTAACCCGTCTCTGCTGTCCATTCGGCAAAAATAACCGTTCCATCTGCCGTTGCTTTAATTGGCGTGTTTTCTGGAGCAATGACATCTATAGCGTAGTGCTTTTCATCAAAATTATACTCCTGTGAAATGGACCCACTTATAGGAGGGAAGAGCACAAAATTAATCGTTGAAGTAGCAGTTTCAAACAGATTGTATTTGTCTTCTTTCTCAACTTTTAAACGTAGTAAAGAATCCTCTTTAGTAGGTTTCAAATTAATCACAGAAGCATCCAATTTAGCATCTTCAATTGTTGAATCCCTATTGAATTCTTGAGGACTCACCTCGCCATGAAGTACCTTTCTAATGGACTCAAAATACTTCTCGTTTATAGCCATAAGTCGTTGCAAAGAATCTGTTTTATAATTCAATTCAACAGCCTTCTCTTTTAAAGCAGTAGAAGAATAGCCTGGAATATATTCTCTGAGAGGTGTAAAAGCAATTAAGAAAATGGTTCCCAACACCAAAAAGATGGATGTTAAGGACATCAACACAAAAACATTTAGGCGGTTTAACCTAAAGGATAAGCGCTCTTCAAAAGTATCTTCATTTAAAATAACCAGTCGGTACTTGTGAAGTAGCTTCTTCTTTATTTTCTTGGATTTCTTTTTTTCCGCAGTCATTATCTAACAAAATTAATTAAAATAATTCATGGCTATGTTTAGTTAATGCTAAAGTTGTTATGAAAACGCTTTTATTGAAGTTTAATTATTAAATTTGCCCCATAAATAATAGATGTTATGATAGCAGCAAGTATTTTTTTAGCAGTAGGTCCTTGGCAAATCGTTTTAATTGTCTTGATTGTTCTATTGTTATTTGGAGGTAAAAAGATTCCTGAATTGATGAGAGGTTTAGGTAGTGGAATCAAGGAGTTTAAAGATGCTAGCAAAGATGAAAATGCATCAACAGATAAAAAAGAGTAACTACTTTTTGACCTATAAGAAAAATGCCCGACAATTGTCGGGCATTTTTTTATTCCATTATTTAAAACTGTTAATCCTCATCAAATTTGATGGATCTAATGATTGATTCAAGTTCAAAGACATAATCTCTTTTCTCTACAGAAGGTGCAAAAACAAAACCTTCTGCAACCAAAAGTCTATTGTGCTCCTTATCGTCTATAATATAGTTGATAAATGGGCCAGCCATAAAATCCTTTTTTACATCCCACATTCCTTTGGTTTCAATACTTGATTTTCCATCAATACTCGTGTCAAAAATAAAGGGAGCATAAGCATCATCTGTGGTCATGTGTGTTCCATCCAACCTTCCAGGAATATGAGTTCTTCCAATTGAATCCCTTAGCTTCAAAATATCTCCTACAAGGCTATCCCCCTTTTTAATGGCGCCATAAGGCAATTCATAAAGCATCAGGTTTGAGTGCCCAGTGGTAATGTCTTTTCTAATCCAGTAAAAATCATCCTTATCAACCGCTATTCTGTAAGCCGATGGAAAGGTAATAGAGATACCCAGTTTCTTTTTGATGGTATTATTGACATTTGGAGATAACTTAATTCGTCGCTGTTGCTCCTTAATTTCTTCCGCCTTAAAAGCCGCTATGATATCATCTTCATGACCCTTTATTTGTTCTATGATTGCTTCTTTAGTTGGCCCAGTAACCAATACCACTCTTTGAGGTCTGGCATAAACGTCCTTTAAAATTTTTACGTTAGCCTCTTGGGTTGTTTCAATCTTCAAAACGGTTCTGTTTTGAGTTACAAACCCAGAAAAAACAGCAGGTGGAATTTGATTCATTGTGAATAAAGGCTCGTCCTGTGGCAAACCATCTACCGGTGCGGCTAAAACATTTCTGATGGTTTCACCAACACTTCCTTCCCAAAAGTCATTGCTTAACACCACAGAAAGGTGGTTTATTTTTCCTGAAGATTCTGGTAGTACTCTAAAGTTTGAAGATTTTTTTCCATCGCTTTTACAAGATACTATTAGCAAAAAAGCTAGGAAATAAATAATTTTTTTCATGATGTAGTGTTCAATTTGATGAAACTTGATTACCCTTTACCAATTTTTAATTTCATACCGGGTTTTAAGTTGTTACTACTAATATCGTTCCATTCTTTAATATTATCAACAGAAACTCCGGGAAATTTTTTAGAAATACTCCACAAAGAGTCTCCTTCCTTAACTACATAGGTTTTAAAATCATCTGAAGACTGGGTTTTGGAAGCATTGGTTTTGTTACTATTTGAACTCGTTGGTTTAGAAACCATATTTCCAGGTTTTCTTGGATAAATAGTTAACCTTTGACCAATATTAATGTTATTGCTTCTTAAGCCATTCCATTGTTTAATTTGGCTTACCCTAACACCATATTTGCGTGCAATGCGCCCCAAATAATCACCACTTCTCACACGATACGTAACCTTGGCATCAGCTTCAAAAAACTGAGGTAAAGGTTTTTCTCTTTTATTGAATTCAGCTTTGGCAAAACTATAAATGCTGTCCTCATTGTTTACAAACATCCCTATCGATTTTCGAGGCAGTCGTAAATAGTATTTTTTACCCTCAATTTTTGGGATGATGTCAAGTTTGTAAGACGGATTTAAAAACTGAAGTTCCTCAATGGGTACATCGGTCGTTTCTGAAATTTGATCCAACGAAATCATGTCTTTCACCAAAACTGTGTCAGTTTCAAAGTAATGAAACAAAGGTCTTTCCGATTTAAAACCGTGTTCCTTGGCATATTCAAAAATATACATTGTGGCTAAGAAAGCTGGAACATACCCAGCTGTTTCACGTGGAAGATTGTGCCTAATGTTCCAATAATTGGTATAGCCACCCGATCTTCTTATGGCCTTAGAAACGTTACCAGGCCCCGAATTGTATGCTGCAAGAGCCAAATCCCAATCGCCAAATATACCATATAGCTTAGACAAGTATGCCGCCGCTGATTGAGTGGACATAATAGGGTCGCTACGCTCATCTACATAACTACTCACATCCAAACCATACATCTTTCCAGTGGCAAACATGAATTGCCATAGACCTGTAGCACCCACTCTAGATTTGGCTCGCGGTTTTAAAGCTGATTCCACTATGGAAAGGTATTTCATTTCTAAAGGAATGTCGTAGTTGTCAAATTCGGCCTCAAACATGGGGAAATAGAAATGACTCAATCCCATAATGCGTTCAAAATAATTCCTACGATCTTTTAAAAATCTCTTGATAACACTCTCCAAAGACGGATTGTATTCCACATTAAAAGGGGTCTTGGCATTTAGTCTAGCCAATCTAGCCTTTAGGGTATCTGTAGATAGTTCTGGATAATCTACTGGTTCAAAATCGAGTTCTGAAACGGTTTTATAAATCGTGTCAAAAAGGGTATTGCTATAAAGCTCCTCCAACCACTTTTTGTCAATGCTCATGGCCAATTCGTGATCTTCCAAATGACCAAAATTCAAAGAATCCTTGACGGGAATGCCCTTTACAAAATGCTTTTTACCATCTACAATGGTATCGACATCTAGTCCCTCCATCTCATTTAATTCGGCCTCTGTATATCCTAACTCTTCCCGGTCAACCCGCAAAGAATCTTGACTCCACATAAGCTGACCAAAAAATAGCAAACCAAAAAAAATACCGTATTTCATAAATGAGTGTTTTGTTTCAAGCATACAACGCCAAAATATTAGAATTCTTATAAAAAACAAATCGGCACAAATTCTGTGCCGATGTTTACTTAAATCTATTCTAAAATGGCAGCAATACCCGGAAGCGTCTTTCCTTCAAGACTTTCCAACATGGCACCACCACCTGTACTGACATAACTTACTTTGTCTTCAAAACCAAATTGTTTCACTGCAGCAACCGAGTCACCTCCTCCTACTAAAGAGAATGCGCCATTTTTAGTGGCTTCAGCAATGGAATTCCCCAATGAAATGGTCCCTTTGGCAAAATTCTCCATTTCAAAAACGCCTAAAGGTCCGTTCCATAAAATGGTTTTACATTGGTTAACTACCTTATCAAAATTTTCTAATGTTTTAGGTCCGGCATCCAAACCTTGCCATCCATCAGGAATTTTATCTACATCAACAATTTGCGTCTCTACATTATTAGCAAAGTCATTAGCGGCAATGACATCTACTGGTAAATGAACCTCAACGCCTTTTGCTTTGGCTTGTTTTAAAATATCTAATGCCAATTCCTGTTTGTCATCCTCACATATGGAATCACCAATAGAACCTCCTTGTGCTTTCACAAAAGTATAAGTCATTCCTCCACCAACAATCAGATGGTCTACTTTATCTAAAATATTTTCTATAATGGTGATTTTTGAAGAAACCTTAGCTCCTCCTAATACCGCTAAAACAGGTTTTTCGCTGTTATTTAAAACCTTGTCAATACTGTCTATTTCTTTTTCCATTAAGAAACCAAAGCATTTGCTTTCTGGGAAAAATTGAGCAATAATGGTTGTAGATGCATGAGCTCTATGTGCTGTTCCAAAAGCATCATTTACATAAAAATCACCCAAGCTCGACAATTGTTTAGAGAACTCTAAATCTCCTGCTGTTTCTTCGGAATGAAAACGTAAATTTTCAAGTAATAAAATTTCACCTGGCTTTAAGTTTTGAGCAGCTTCTTCAGCTTCCTGCCCAATGCAATTTGATGCAAACTTTACCTCAACACCCAAAATATCTTCAACTTTTGGAACAATATGCCTTAAAGAAAACTCATCTTGTGCTCCTTTTGGCCTACCCAAATGAGACATCAAAATACAACTACCACCATCTTCCAAGATTTTTATAATAGTTGGTTTTGCAGACACAATCCTTGTAGCATCAGTAACCTCAAATTTATCATTTAAGGGAACATTAAAATCGACTCTGATTAAAGCTTTTTTGCCCTCAAAGTTAAAGTCATTAAGTGTTTTCATTTTTTAAAAATTTAGAAACACAAATATAATTCTTTCCTTTCAGAATAAGGATGTAATTCTGTTATCTTTGCCTTATGCAGTTTCGCGAAGTTCTAGGTCAGGAGCACATAAAAAATCATTTGGTACAGAGTATTGAGAACGGAAGAATTCCGCACGCTCAACTGTTTGTTGGTCCCGAAGGTTGCGGCACCTTACCTATGTCTATTGCCTATGCCCAATACCTATTATGCCAAAATGTTGAAGGTGAAAATACCGGTGGTAATGAATCTTGCAATTTAAAATTCAATAACCTCTCCCATCCCGATTTACATTTTGCCTTTCCAGTGGCAGCCAATGACAAGGTTAAAAAGCACCCCGTGTCCAATCATTTTATGGAAGAATGGCGCGAACTCCTGAAGGAGCAGCCTTATGGCAACCTGTTTGACTGGTACAAAAAACTCCATATCGAAAATAAACAGGGCCAAATTGGCGTGGATGAGGCCTTGGAAATTGTAAAGTCACTTTCCCTCAAATCTTATGAAGGTGGTTATAAAGTGATGATTATTTGGATGGCAGAGAAAATGAACGATGCCGCTGCTAATAAACTTTTAAAGCTGATTGAAGAACCGCCAAACAAAACGGTTTTTATCTTGATTGCTGAAGACGAAGGACAGATTATAAATACCATTAGATCCCGCTGTCAAGTATTGCATTTTCCACCTTTGTCTGAAAACACCATTACTGAAGCCCTTGTTAAAAATTACGATCTTAAAGAAGAGGTCGCTATTAAAATTGCACATCAAGCTGATGGCAATTATAACAAGGCTTGTGATTTGGTTTATCAAGACAGTGAGGACACCCAATTTGAAACATGGTTTATTTTTTGGGTGCGAAGTGCTTTTAGGGCCAAGGGGAACAAAAGTGCCATACACGACTTAATTAGTTGGAGTGAAGAAATTGCCAAAACAGGTCGTGAAACCCAAAAGCAGTTTTTACACTTTTGTTTGGGCTTTTTTAGACAGGCTATGTTGATGAATTTTAAGGCTCAGGAATTGGTTTACTTAGAAACTCAAACCAAAGGCTTTGACCTCAATAAATTTGCGCCCTTTGTACATGAAAACAACATTTTGGATATTTCCAATGAGCTACAGGACGCCATTTACCACATAGAGCGTAATGGGAACGCCAAAATCATTCTAACCGACTTATCTATTAAATTGACGCGACTGCTTCATAAAAAGGCGGGGTAATCCCAGTTCCTAAGCCATCACCAGCTGTGGAATTTCAACAGCGTTTAAATTTTCTTTACAATTCTCCAATTCTTGCATAACTGACTTACCAAGAGCTGATGAAACAAACAACTGTTGGTAATAAGCAATCCCATCAAACAAATGCGCTTTAAAAGTCGTCCATTTTTTGATTTGCTTGGTCGTTACCTCTAATGACATATCTGCAAGTTCGTTTTTAAGATAATCCACATACATCTTGAGTTCTTTAACAAACATATGGGGACGGTTTTTATGTGACAACACCGACTTATAGCCATAAATATGTTGCATCATCTCAGATAGCTTCACCTCCTTATCAAAATAGGCCATATTGGGTCCCGGACATATCACCACACCTTGAGCTTGCCCTTTAATGGGTAGGTTGTTTTCCAAATAAGACGCATTTGCCAAACCAACACACAAACAAGCTTTTTCGGTTATTTTAGCCTTCGTGCTTTCATAAGCTTCATAAGTCAACGCACCCTTTTTAGCTTCCAACTCTTCCAATTTCACATCTTGATATTTTTTAGATGCCGTACATGTACCCTCGGGATCCAACTCTTTGCTAAGTGCCAAATATTTTTTGGGACAAGAACTTCCAGCCTTATCAGCATCAATACGCTGTTGCTTGTAAAACTCGTTGGTTGTACCCTTGATGGTATTAAAGGGAACACCTAGGGGTGAAATCCCGCTTAAATACAAGTCCTCTTCTTGCGCCTCAGCCAACAAATTTCTAGTTTCCTTATCTACCGAAGTAGCTTCGGGCACCAATAAAAATGGAGATCCCCAACCTACGGAATCCACTTGATAATGATCCAGTAAAAATTGGTGTTCTTCGGCAGTTCCTACACCTCCTTGTACTGTAATCTTGAGTTCCAATGGTTGCTGAGGAACCGATTTATCCTTCTGACTCAATGCAGCTACCAAAACCGCATGGGTTTCCTGTATCAGTTCGTCTCTTTTCGTTTTGAATTCTTCCAAAATGGGCCCCAATAAATAGCCATCTGTCGCAAAAGCATGTCCGCCACAATTCAAGCCCGATTCAATGCGATATTCTGAAACCCAAAGGCCCTTTTTAGCTAAAAATTTACCTTGAATGGTTGCCGACCGGAAATCGCTCACTTTTAGAATAATTTTCTTATTTAAAATCCCTTGTTCGTTGGGAAAGAAATCATCAAAGTTTTCAAAATAACTGTATAATCTGGGATTCATCCCAGCCGAAAGTACCACAGAAGAATGCAACCTACTTTGGGCAAACCCTCGAAGGGATGCATGTGCATCATTAAAGGCAACAGGGAGTTGTTCTCCTTTATTAAAATTATCCTTATCAACCTTAGTCATGATATTCACATCAATATCGCCCGGTTTTAAATGCGCTTCTAAATAATGCTTGATATGCTCTTTAAAAGCAGCTCCTTCTTCTAGTAAATGGGTAAGTCCTTCCTTGATACTGGAAGAATTTGGTAAGGTAGCCATAAACTGTTCTAATGCCGATTTGCTCTCGATTAATTCAGCTTTAAATTTGGCGAATTTGTCCTTTACGATGGTATCTACCAAATTAAGGTAAGACGTCACACGTTGAGCGCGGTAATCTTGAGCTTTTTTTGTAATTTCTTGATAAGGTAACTGGATCTTTTCGCTGTAAAAAGCGTTCATTCGCTCCATCAACTCATCATCAATGATAGAGATTACCGAGGAAATGCCGTAATGAGCCACTCTTATGGGGCTGTCTATGGTATAGGATAATCCCATTACTGGAATATGAAAGCTATGGATGGGTTTAGGATTGGTCATCTTTTAATCTTTAAAATTTAGACAAACCACAAAAATGACCAATCCTAAGTTAATAGAAGCTGACAATTGTCATGCTATGGGAAATATAAAGGAATCTAATTGATAAAGACCAAGTCTACAAATCATGGCATCGTGATGAATATTCATCTATCATGTCGGTATACATTTTTACGAAAAATGCAGCGTATAACCTATCCTCTTCCTTTCGCTTGTTTTTCCCGCCTTTAATTGTTTTCAACTTTTGTTTGACCTCTTTCCTGAAATTTTTGTAATCCTCCTTATGGGTTTTTTGAAACGATTTATCATCAAATAAAACTTTTTGTTCTTCCAGATATTCCAAAAAAGCAGGACAATCAGAGCCCGCCATTTCAAAGGACTTTAAGAATTTATCTCCTATTTTTCCCAGATTGAAAAAGTTGATTCTATTATAATCTATAGGAATATAGGCATACTCCTGATTTTCGTTTTTGATATATGCCAAAACATAAGCCATTTCACAACCCATTCCACTTCCACAATTATAGACCTTAATCCCATATAGATTGATGTCTCCTTCCCGAAGAAGAGGTATCATGACCTCTCTATTCAGGTCAACAACTTCCATATTAGAATTGATGGTCTTTACCTTGATTTTTTCATATTTTATGGTATCCTCATCCTTTAACAAGATGGATTGAATGTCTGCTAACTTGATATCTTGTTTTTCCCCTTTTAATTCCTTTCTGAAGGTATAAGACTTCCTATCTAAGTTGGTTCTGGATTCAACAGAAAACTGATAGCCTGAGAACTCGACGGCATTGGGTTCATCAAAATCCTTGACAAAGCCTGTTAAGGTATTTCCATCACTCAATTCTATTTCACAAGGGATGTATTCCTTTTTTGAAAAGTTAAAAACCAATTGGGAATAAGTACTGGTCACAAAAAGGAGAAAAACGATTTGGAGCAAAAATTTGTTCATGATTTAGTTGGTTTAAGTTTTTAACAAAAAAAGCAACTTTATGGCAAAAAACAAGAGGTTGTTTTAAAATTGTGAAAGTTTCAATTAACTTTAAGTTAAACCATTCCAAACTTCCTACAACCCTACTCAAACGTATAGCTTCTTTTATCTACTTCTGATACCCTACGCTACCGCACGATTGTATCGTGTGGTTACAAAAAGTACGCGATACAATCACGCACGAGCAGGGTTTTTTTAGAATTTAAAAGCCAAAATGCCTCATCGTTCATTATTAGTTGATTATGATTTTTCCTATGCTATCGTTCGTCTGTGACAAGTGCCAACAGAGAGCATAACATTACAAAAGCCCAGGTTAAAAAGCCTTTGTTCCAATCAAAGCCTAACAGAGGCACGAGCAAGATGTTCGTGGTAGCTTAGGAATTGTAGACTTTAAACTTTTTTTGCTTGTAAAATGGAAAGCTCATTCACACTCAATTACAATTCCAAAATTATAAATAAACATAAGTTCTGGTAAAGTTTTATCAACCCAGCCTTTTACGATAGTGTCCTTTACCTTTGTTAATCTATCCCAAGAATATATCCTACTATAAGTGATTGATTTACTGTTATTTTTTCTTTTGATTGCCCTAAATGATGGTGTTAGACCACTCATGTCTTTAAAGCTTTCCAATTCCAACCAATTTAAACTCTCAACCACCACAAAAATACCTTCACTAGGTAAATCAATTGAGAAGTCTTCAACATCTATATAGACCAAATCATTTTCAACACCAAGGTCTTTAAATGCCAATATACTTTTCTTAAGTAGGTTTTTGTCGGGGAGTTCTGTTTCTTTATTGACACTAAAAAGATTAACCCTGAATGGCATAATTTTTTTGGCAGAATAGGTGTTTTCCCTATCAATCAACTCAACCACTATTTTTAGTATCAGACCATTTTTATTGATATTATTTGGTATATAAGTTGCATAAATTGAATTTTCATTGACTTTATATGCCTTTTTTGATTCAAACAATGAAATAATCTCATTACTTGGCAACAAGGTTATTTTTTCCTTTTTTTCATTAGTAATATAAACTTCGTTTAACTCTATATTATTTTGATCTAAAAAAACAATGTGATCCTTTCTTATGTCTTGCTTGGATATTATTTTTGGTTTATATGCTAAATGACTTATTTGCAAATATTTGAAATCCGAACCGATTGTGAAATAGCCTTCACTATCTGAAACAGCCTTTAGTTTATCATCTAAAGTGACATAAGCATTTTCCACAGGAAGGGAGTCCAGACTACTAACTACTTTATATGGTTCCCAATTTTGACTAAGACTTTTATGAGTTGCAACAAATAGGAGCAACGATATTATAACATATTTTATGGAATACCAATAGTCCTTCATTTTTGTTTCAAGGCTTCTATTTTTTCAAGCACATCGTTAAACTGTACCGTACTGCCAGGTGATGGCGCGTTCATCAAAAACACATTATCTTCCCCATCAAGAATGGCATAATGAGGGATGGAACTTACATTAAAAAAAGTTCTCAAAGCAGAATTTCCGGTATCAGGGATTACGTATTGGTTCTTATCTACTCCAAACTCCTTTAACTCATTCACCTTACTTCTCCATTGATCTTTATTGTCATCAATGGACAAATAAATAAATTCTACATTCTTCTCCTCAATTAATTGTTTTCTATATGGATAGCTTTTCTTAATTTCCTTAATGCAGGGTGCACACCAACTCGCCCAAAAATCTATAATCTTTATTTTGTCTCCTTGCTTTTGCAGTACCTCATTAAACGTTTCTACCCTGCCGTCAAGGTTTAGTAACGCTTCCTTATAAACCTCATCAGTTAATTGGTTGTCGAGGGTTTGTATGCGTCTATCTATTTTTTGTAATACCGCTCTATATTTTTTATCCTGAATTTGTGGCAAATAGGTATCAACCAAACCTTGAAGACAATCAATGTTCTTAGTGTCTAGATGTTGATCAAATTCCGATAACAACTTTGTTATTGCAAACTCTTTAATATTACCTTCCAAGCCTTTGTTAACTGCCTTCAACTGGTACTCCAAAGCTACTGGAGTGTAGAGCTCTGGTCCATATTCCTTTTCGCTAAGTCTATATAAATAATTAGTCAAAGCAGCATAAAAATAAAAGTTATCATCTTGGTCATTCCTGTTAAATAAGTCCATGTTTACGTCCTTTAAATAGGCGTCATAGTCATTAATGACAACATCAGGAAACATCACCCTATTAAGGAGTTGGGATAGGGATTGAAACTTAAAAACGTCCTTCATTTTATGCACAAATCCCTCGGAAACTTGATGCGACTGGACATATTGCTCCAAGAAATCCACCTTACTTTCATGATTGGATTTTATTTGCTCCCGATAATCAACCATGCCAAGGCCTGGGCGAAACCGAGGAAAGTCTAAATTTATTTCAGAAAGATCTTTAAAGAAATTATAGTGGGCTTCATGGTTGCCATGAAAGGTAATCGCCTTGTCTTCCAAAGAATAACTTAAAGTATCTCCAGGGGTCACATATACCATAAAAGGCATGGACATCGGCTTAAAACTATAAAATTTAAACAATCTTGGCTCCTTTAGTTGAAATCTGAAGTTTAAATCTTGTTTTTCATTTTTTGTTTTTAGTAGAAAAAATCCCTCGTTAAATTCTATATGGGTTTCATCAAGCAATACCGATTGAATTATGGTATCTGTGGCCTTTTCACTAAATAAATAAACGGACTTAGGAATAGGAATATTCTCTTGTTTTTTTTGATTGCTATTATTACAACCATAACACAGTAGCAATGCTAAGGCCACTGCTATTTCTAATCTTCTGTTATTAAATTTCAACTTACTCAAACGTATAACTTCTTTTATCTACTTCTGTGACTCTAAAATATCCAAAGGCATAATTAGCCGGTTGGGTTTCATTGATGCAATTCCCTTTTACCTGAGCAGCCAAAGAACTAAAAGGATCACCCTGCGAACTGCTTTGCTCGATTAAAATACGGATGTAATTGTAATAAGCTTCAGAAATACCATAGAGGTCTATGGCTATCACATCACCCGGCACCAAAGGATATTCCCCATTATCTGGGTCATCCTGTTTTTCATAAAAATCGTGAATTTCATTTCCATTAAAAAATTCATCTGATCGATCTCCCAATTCAGCAAATTGATCGCCTTCCCTTTGGTACTTGATCAAATAATAATTCTCCTCATCTGCTGGGTCATTAAAGTAGATATTAACCTCTAGAAGTTCGTCATCAAACCCATCTTCCACACTTTGAGTAATATTGCTTATTTCCACCACCGGAGTCATCACTTCTGTGGCCGTGAAAGTTTCTCCTTGGTATACCACGGTAAGTTCGTAAGTGTCACCAATAACTGGAACAAAACTGGATGTGGTATAGGAGCCATCATTCATATCATCAAACACAAAAGTCTCCCCAGAATCAAGGTTTTCAACGGTTACAGAAGCACCTGTAACATCTGAGTTACTGGTGGTATCAAAATAGGGTGTTGAAAGTCTTAATTCGATGCTCTGCTCATTACCTGCGGTACCTTTTTCCCAATCCAATGAGGCTTCAATGACCAATCGGGTTGCCGCTGTTGGTACATCCACATCAATGACGTCTTCACAGGATACTAACGTTATAAAACCGCTTAATAAAATATATAGAATCTTTTTCATCATACTAAAATTTAAAATTATAGGAAACCGATGGAATGGCTCCGAAAATGGAAATTCGGGTCGCTTCATTCATACCAGTTTGTCGGTTCTGGCTAAAACTAATCGATGCGGCATTCCTCCTGTTATAGACATTGTAAATTCCAAAAACCCATTCCGATTTCCATTTTCTTCCAGCATTTTTCCTTGGAGTTAATGTCGCCGAAAGATCCAGGCGGTGGTAAGAAGGCAATCGATCTTCATTTCGATTGGAATAGCTTGCAATAGATAGACCTTCGTACTCATATTGGCCATTAGGATACGTAACTGGTCGTCCTGTTTGGAAAATAAAATTGGAACTAAAAGTCCATTTATCATTCAGTTTGTACATGCCAGTAACCGAAATATCATGAGTTCGGTCATAAGGCGTGTTATACCAATCCCCATTGTTTATTCCAGGACCGCCAGCGTTTCCGCCCAAAGTACGTTGCTCAGATTTGGATAAAGTATAGGACAACCAACCGGTAAGGTTGCCTTTGTTTTTTCTGAACAAGACTTCCAACCCATAGGCACGAGCCTCTCCATTTAATATTTCTGTTTCTATGTTGTTGTTTCCTATTAAATCAGAACCATCGATATAGTCAATACGGTTGTCTATTTGTTTGTAATAGGTTTCCAGTTCCAGACTAAAGGCATTATCCATCAATTTCTTATAATAACCCAGGGCATACTGATGTGATATTTGCGGCTCAACATAAGGGCCACTGGGCGTCCACACATCCAAAGGTGTTACCGAAGAGGTATTGGACAAGAGATGTAAATATTGCGTCGATTTGGTGTAACTTGCTTTTAATGCTGTTTGGTCATTCATTTGGTATGACAACCCGATTCTAGGCTCGAAATTCCCAAAACTTTTGATGCTTTCCCCTTTTTTGTAATAAGTTTCACTGGCTACTTCTCCTCTTTCATAAATACCTATTTGGTTGTTATAAACTACCGGAGCATCGTTTACATACTGTGATATGGGTTGGCCTCCCAATCTGGAGAAATAACTGTATCTAAAACCATAGTTTAGATTCAGTTTTTCAGAAAGTTCATGTTCTGCTCCTACATAAAAAGAACCCTCAAAAGCTCTTTTATCATCCAATTTTAAATAGTTGATTGATGATGTTTCGGAGGTTGGACTCACCTCACCCGGATTCAACTTATAGCTGATACCGCTAATTCCAAAATCCAACTTCAATCGGTTATTGACATAATAACCAAAATCGTATTTCAAATTATAGTTTTGGATATCTGCCAACCAATCCAATTCAATAAAATCCAAGATAATGCGATAATCATATTTGCTGTAAATAAGTGACAAGTTGGAAAACAATTTGTCATTAAAAACATGGTTCCATCTCAAGTTTCCTGAAATATTCCCATAGTTGTTTTCGATTAAATCTGAAAGGGTAAACCCATCACGCCCAAAATATCCCGAAAGATATAAGCGGTTGTTTTGATTTAGCTCATAATTGGTCTTTAGGTTTAAATCATAGAAAGATATTTTATCGTCTTGAACATCTTCAATCAATGGCATAAATAATTGAGCGTAAGAGGCCCGACCAGCAACCAAGAAGGATCCCTTTTGGTTAAATAAGGGTGATTCCGAAGATAATCTACTGGAAATCAAACCAATACCTCCATTAAGATCAAATTCCTTACTGTTTCCATCCTTTTGCCTCACATCCAAAACAGAAGAGATTCTCCCCCCGTATTTAGCAGGAATATCTCCCTTATATAGCCTGATATCCTTAATCGCATCGGCATTGAATACCGATATAAAGCCAAACAAATGGGACGTATTATAGATAATGGCTTCATCAAGCAAAACCAAGTTTTGATCAGCTGCTCCCCCACGTACATGAAATCCAGCAGAACCTTCGCCATTATTCGTTACTCCTGGAAGCAATTGAATGGATTTAACTACATCTGCCTCACCCAAGACTACTGGTATCTGTTTAATGGTCTTAGCATTCAATTTGGAAACGCTCATTTGAGGGTCTCTTAAACTGATACTTTCTGATTGCTCCGCATTGATAATGACCTCATCCAGAGCCATGGAAGACTCCTCCAATTCCAAATTAAAATTTAACTTTTTATTTAAGTTAACATCTTGTTTTACAGTGTTATAACCAATAAAAGATATGATTAAAGTATAATTTCCCTCAGGTGCTTGAAGTGAAAAAAATCCGTATTCATTTGTTGTGGTTCCAAAATTGGACCCTTCTAAATATACAGTGGCCCCCATAAGGGTTTCACCATTGCTTTGGTCTTTGATTGTGCCGCTGATGCTATAAATTTTCTGGGCGTGAATTAAAGACACCGAAAATAACAGGCAGATCAATAAAAAGTGTTTCATTAAAATTTTTCGATTTTTGATTGATGGTTATAAAATTTTGAATCTTTAACGCCAAAAGCGGTCTATTAGTTTATTTGCGTTTAAAAAAAGTAAGAATTTATAATTAAATAGAAATTACCACCAAATTCTTCTCCTAGACGGATATAAATTAAAAAAGCCAGTATTCAAACTGGCTTCTTGTATTACTTTTTATAAGAATCATTCAATTCCTTTAAAACCGCATCGGTAATATCTGTTTCAGCTTTACCATATAGCACGCTACCTCCTTCATTCTTTCCTAAGATAAACGTATAGCCATTTTTCTCTCCATAGGCTTCTACTTTCTCATCAATATTATTGATTAGCGAATCTATTTGAGTGGTGTAATTTCTTTGGATAGCCGCTTGGTCCATTTGGATCTGTTGCTGGATTCTTTGCCATTTTTGACCAAAAATCTGATATTTCTCATCTTGAGTAGCTTGCGGTGCATTGCCATATTTAAGTTGTACATCCTCAGCTTCGGCCTGATAAGCGACATTCAAACTGTCGTTCTTTTTTTGAAAAGCCTTCTTTTCTTTTTCAAATTGAGCTTCAAGATCTATTTTTTCTTGATACTCATTAATTAATTTACTGTTATCTACAAATCCTATTTTTTGGGATTGATTGCAAGAAGATAACAAAATGGCAGAAACGACTACCAAACCAATTTTTTTCATAAACGATTTTATTAGTAAAACACAAATGTATAAAAGTGGCAATAATTGTATAAAAATTAAAATCACTAGTTATATAATAATAATTTATACAAGCAAAAGAAGCAATAAGAGATATCAATCAAAATTGAATCGTATAAAAGCCAAATAAGCCCGATTCTGCATTTTGATGCACCAATAGGCATCTGAACCCTAAAAACCCTCTCAGAGGCTCTTATTTTGAATAATTGGTCTTTTTTAGCACATAAATCAGCGAAGAATATTCCTTTGAGCTTCTAGCCTTCCAATTTGACTTAAATCCAGTCCAAAATGCCTTAATAGGATTTGATGATCCTGTGACATATTTTTCCGAAAGCAAGCTCACATAATAGGAATCAAATTTCATTGGATGAATTTCTGTCACCTGCATGTGGTTTTCTTTCGCCCATTGCGCTATACTAGTTTTAGAAAAGTGCCAAAGATGTCTAGGCACATCATAAGCGGCCCAAAACTGTTTGTAATGTTTTGCATCAAAACTTTTAAAATTGGGAACTGCAATAATTAATGTCCCTTCATCTTTCAGCAACAAGTTAAATTGCTTCCATTGCAAATCTAGATTTGGCAAATGTTCTAAAACATGCCAAAGGGTAATGACGTCAAAACCGGTTTCCTTTTCTTTTACTTTCTCTAAAGTCTCAAATAGTTCCTTCCCAATTTTATTTTGAGCAATGCTTCGAGCTTGTTGGTTTGGCTCTACACCATAAACATCCCACTGATCTTTTTTGGCCGAATTCAAAAAATCTCCCGTACCACAACCAATGTCTAAAAGCTTTTTTTCAGAATTGTGATGTTCATTTATTAATGCTACTTTTTTCTTTAAAGAATATTCACGAACCAAATGATATACCTTTTCAAAAAGATTGCGCTTTGAATCGGTATGTGAAATGTAATCTTCACTTTCATAATACCTCCCTAATTCTTCAATCTTTGGTTGTGGTTTGGTCACCAGCATATCATAATGAGCATCATATTCCAAAGTAAATTCTTCTTGGGAAACCGAATGGTCTTTAACTTTTAATGGCGATTGGGGATTGGATTTCATGAAAAATTGGGGATTTGTAGCATCTTAAAAATGCATAAAAAGATATTTGGATTAAATAAAGATTTGCAATAAAGTAAATTTTCTTCTTGGTGTTCCACGTGGAACGATTCAAAATTATCGCCCCATATAAACCAATAGAACCGAAATATCTGCAGGTGAAACACCACTAATTCTTGAAGCCTGAGAAATCGTTACTGGTTGAATTTTGTTCAACTTTTCCCTTGCTTCAAAACTCATAGATTTCAACTGGGAATAATCAAAGTTCTTTGGGATTTTAATATTTTCGAGCCTTGTTAATTTATCAGCATTGTTCTTTTCCTTTTCGATATAACCAGAATATTTCACTTGAATTTCGGTTTGCTCTATAACCTCTGAATCCAAATTATACTCTTCGATATATTTTGAAACTTCACTAATTTGACGCATATCATCTATGGTGATATTAGGTCTAGCGAATATCTTAAACATTTTATCAGATTGTTTCATTGGAGCAGAATCCTTAGCTTCCAAAACAGGATTAATGTCTTCTGGTTTGACACTAGTATCTTTAAAAAATTGAACAAAAGCAGATGACATTTCCTTCTTCTCCTCCATTCTCCTAAGACGTTTTTCACTTGCCAATCCAATCTCATAACCCTTAGGTGTTAATCTGAAATCAGCATTATCTTGCCTTAATAAAGTTCGATATTCAGCCCTAGAAGTAAACATACGATAAGGTTCTTCTGTACCTTTTGTTATCAAATCATCTATTAAAACCCCAATATAAGCCTCACTCCTATTCAACATAAAAGGATCCTTTTCCTGAACCTTTAAACTTGCATTTATACCCGCCATTAAACCTTGAGAAGCTGCCTCTTCATAACCCGTCGTTCCATTAATTTGTCCGGCAAAATACAAACCAGAAACCAATTTGGTTTCTAAGGTATGTTGCAACTGTGTAGGTGGAAAATAATCATATTCTATGGCATATCCAGGTCTAAAAAATTTGACATTCTCAAACCCTGGCACCGAACTTAAAGCTTTAAATTGGACGTCCTCTGGTAGTGATGTAGAAAATCCATTCACATAAACCTCGACCGTATTCCAACCTTCTGGTTCCACAAAAAGCTGGTGTCTATCCTTGTCAGCAAAACGATTGATTTTATCTTCAATTGAAGGACAATATCTAGGACCTAAACTTTTAATGCGACCATTAAACATTGGAGATCTATCAAAACCTTCACGTAATAAATCATGAACTTCTGGGCTTGTATAAGTCATATGACAAGACCTCTGACGTGTCAAAGGTTTGGTGATATCCAGATATGAAAACTTCTCAGGATTGTCATCACCTGGCTGATCAATCATTTTAGAATAATCTAAAGATCTTCCATCAACCCTAGGTGGTGTTCCCGTCTTCATTCTACCAGAATCAAATCCCAATTGTACCAATTGTTCGGTAATTCCAGTGGCAGCTTTTTCACCAGCTCTTCCTCCCCCAAAATTCTTTTCCCCAATATGAATTAAACCATTCAAAAAGGTGCCGTTGGTTAACACCACAGTTTTAGATTTTATTTCAATACCTAAAGAAGTTTTTACTCCAACAACCCGATTTCCTTCCAATAAAATTCCAGACACCATCTCTTGGTAAAAATCCAAATTTGGCGTTTGCTCCAAAAGCATTCTCCAGTCCTCAGCAAAACGCATTCGATCACTTTGCACCCTTGGACTCCACATTGCTGGTCCTTTAGATTTGTTTAGCATCTTAAATTGAATAGCAGAAGTATCACTCACGATCCCACTGTAACCACCTAAGGCATCAATCTCCCGAACAATTTGACCTTTAGCAATACCACCCATAGCTGGGTTGCACGACATTTGTGCAATATTTTGAAGATTCATTGTAATTAGCAGGGTTTTACTACCCATATTAGCAGCAGCAGCAGCAGCTTCGCTGCCAGCATGACCAGCACCGACTACAATAACATCATATGTATCTCGAAATAAACTCATATTAGTGTTCCACGTGAAACAATTATGTTTCATTTTTGATTAAGCGTGCAAATATAAGGCGAATTATGAAAACTGTGCAAGCTTCTCTAAACAGTCATTCTCCTTTTGTCTCATCAAGGCTTTATCACTTTCAGTTTTGTCTTTATAACCACAGTAATGTAAAATACCATGAATCATAACCCGGGAAAGTTCTTGATCAAAACTTACGTCAAAATCAGAGGCATTATCAGCCACTCTTTCAACCGAGATAAAAATATCTCCATGTAATATTTTTCCGACTTTATAATCAAAGCTAATGATGTCCGTCAAGGTATCATGATCCAGAAATTCCACGTTTATTTTATGAAGATAATCGTCATCGCAAAAAATGTAATTGATATCCCCCATAACTAAACCCTCACTTTCGATAACACTTTGAATCCATTGAGAAATTTGTTCTTCGTTATCAACTTTAAAATCTGTCTCGTAATTGTAACTAATCATTAGTTTGCTTAAAATATTCTTTTACTTTTTTATTATATACCGGCTGTAATGGTAATGCCTGTCTGTTCAAAATCTCATCGGTATTGAAATATTCCTTAGCTGTAGGGATTTTATCCTGACTGGTATTTTGATACTGCTTATCATTGGTTTCAGACTCGCGCTTATTTTCCTTTCCTTGTTTGAAGGTAGCATTCTCCATCTTCAACAATTGATGTTCAAAACGCTTCATTTGCTCTACTGTTTGTTCTGTAAGTCCTTTATTTAGCAAATCCATTTCAAGGTTTTCCATTTGCTTCAGTAAACTATTGCCGTTAGGATTAATCCCAGCTTCTCTTAAACGATTCTCAAGTTCTTGTCTAATTTGACTTTGTTGCTGATATATTTGAAACAATAATTCGTTTTGCGATTCAGAATCCATTCCATTATTGCTTTGTTTTTGGTCTCCGTTTTGACCATTTCCATTTTCGCCGCCACTTTGGCCATCTTGACCCTCACCCTTTTCGCCTTGACCCTTTTGCTCACCAGCTTCCTTACCTTTCTGTCCTTGTCCTTTTTGAAGACCTTCTTGTGCTTGTTTATTCAATTCTTCCTGACTCATGATAATATCTGGTAAACCCTCTTCTGGCTTTTGACCTTGTTGGCCCTTACCACTACCCTGCCCCTGACCTTGGGCATTCATTTGCATTTGCATGTTGTTAAGAAGATTACTTAAAAAATCCGCCAAATTGTTAGCAGAAGTAATGGTATACTGTTGGTTACTCACCCCTTGATAAATCCGGTTATCAGAAAAATGATCCATGGATTTATCTATATTAAAAAAGACATCATAAATTTGCTGATTGACAAATTCAGAGATTTTAGGTTGTCTTAAAGACAGAGCGAACAAACTATCATCAATGTGAGAAAAATGTTCTTTTAAAGCGTATTGCCTTTTCAAATAATCAGCATACTTATTGTGGTTTGGTTGGATATCCTTAAACAGATCCATCAAATTTTCTTGATCAAAAGAAAACAGTATCAGATTATCTAAAATTTTACGAAGCATTTCAATATCCTCTTGCATTTGTTCACCGCCGCCGCCCATCATCATCATAGACTGTTGCATTTGCTGGCTCATCTGTTTCATTTTTTGACCAGCCTGCTTTTGCTTTTTTGATGCGTTTTGGTTATTCTGTTGGGATTCCTGTTTCTTTCCTTGGTTTGAATTTTCTTCTTGTTTTTCCAATTCATCTGAAGCCTCTTCCTGATCCTTCCTAATATCATCTTCCATCTTTTCGTTATTAGGCAGCTTCATTGGCTCAATAAGCTTTTCGTTTTCCTTTTCCAAAGCATCCATTTCCTTTTGAAAATCTTCGAACTTTTTATTCAGACTATCTTGATCCGATTTCTTATTTTCCTCTTCGTCTTTATTGCTTTGTTCCAATTGTTCATCTGCCAATTCATTCAACTCCCCTTGAAGCTTTTCCATCTTCTTATTGATGTAATAGCGTTTAGTCAATTCCAACAATTGCTCTAAACTTCGTTTTTGATTTTTATTTTGTTTGGCTAATTGCTCTAACTTTTCAGACAACTCTTCTTTATTAATTTTGTCTTGCAATTTTTGAAGCTCCTCTAGTAATTTTTCGTCTTCCTTTAATTGCTTTTCATTATCCTTCAGACGTTCCTTTAAATCCTCCTTAAAATCATCTGATTCTTGATCTTGTTGAAATTTTTCCAAATTATCCGTGAGCTTCTCATTATAATTCTGCATCATTTCCTCCTGTTGCTTCTGACGCTTCAAGAAATTCTCCAACTGTCTTTTTTCATTAAAATTGAGTTCCGCCTTCTCCTTTTGCGTACGTGACAACTCTTCCAATTCCTTCTGACGTTCATCAAACTTTTCCAAGGATTTATCAAGATCTTGAATGGTTTCATTCTGTTGATTGAGCTGTTCAGCCTCTTCTTCTAATTTTGTTGATTTTCTATAGGTATAAACCTGACTTTTAGTTCCTTTAAAATGATTAATAGCATCATTATCAAAAACTTGAAAATAGAGTTCGTAACTCACCCCCTCTTCCAGTTCTAGTTGATTAGGAAACACACTAATAAAATCTGTTATGTTGGTTGACTCTATTGGAATGTTAACCACCTGTTTATCAGACTCATTGTTAACTGGATAATAAACTAATTGCAACTTACTAAGTCCATAATCATCACTGGCTTGACCTTTAAAATATAAGGTTTTTTGGTCCATAGAATCTATAGCCATTTGCAGCTTCAATTCTGGAAATTCATCCTTTATCACATTGATATTAAAGGATAAATGCTCATAGTCTTTCAGGGAAGCATTACTCGTACTGATATCATACGGAAATTTGTCAAACACCTGCTTTGTTCCTTCAAAATAGCCAGATCCAGTTTGTTCTAAACTTAAAGTATCGGCTCCATAAATAAAAACCGCATCGGTTGTTTTTGTTTTTAACTTCCATGTAATTTGGGTCCCTTGAGGTACATTGGCATTACCAGTACTTTTTAAAACCTCATCGGTTCTTTTGGTATAGGACGGATAATCCAAAACCATTTCAAAATCCAAAATACTAGGAACACTTGTAACCGTGAGTTCATAAGGTTTGGAAGTAACAGCTCCCGATGTAAAATGAAACTGAACATCCTTCTTGGGTTGTTTAAAGACAAATTCAAAATCCCCTAGTCCGTTATGGTTTAAAAAATAGGATTCCCCATTAAAATTAATTTTGGCATTCTCGGGGAATACGTCACCTGCCGTCTTTACCTGAAGTTTAAAATCCTTATTTTCTATAGCTTGCAAATCTTCATTGACCACAAAAAATTGAAACGGTGCTGGTGGCTCATAAGCCGTTTTAAAGTTAACCACCCTCGTATAGCTATCACTAAACCAATTAATCTTTCCAGTAATAACAGATATTAAAATGATAGCGATAGGAATAGCGGCATACTTTAAATACCTGGTATTTTTATTAAAATTGATTGCCAACTTAAAGGGTACCGGCGATAATTCGGTTGATTTTTGTTCGATGCTCGCTAATAACAATTCAGATTGCTGAGCGTCACTTCTCAATTGTAGAACATTAAGCAATTTATCATTGACCTCAGGAAAATGATTTCCAATGATTGTAGCCGCCTCTTTATAATCAATACCCTTTTGAAGCTTAAAAAGGCGCATCAAGGGAATGACAATGAACTTCACAAAAAGTGCCAGTTCTACCAATATAAATACCCAGAACAAGATGGTTCTAGCTGTGGTATTTAGCCATAATACATATTCTATAAAAAGAGTGAACAGGAAATAAAGCAAGCCAATGGAAAAAAACAAAATAGCACCCTTAAGCAATTCATTGGTATAATAACGCTTAATAAACTGCTCTAATTTGTTCTGAATGGTAGTAAAATGGCTCAATTTCCTTACTTTCTGTATTAACTTACTAATCTACAATTTTATTTTTCAAACCCTTGATAATAATGTGTTAATTGTATCTTTGCACAAAATTACAAAAGATGAGTAAAAACGTTCGCGTTAGATTCGCTCCTAGTCCTACAGGACCTTTACATATTGGAGGTGTACGTACTGCCCTATTCAATTATTTATTTGCCAAGAAACACGGTGGTACTTTTGTACTTCGTATCGAAGACACAGACCAAAACCGCTATGTTGAAGGAGCTGAAAACTACATTGTAGAATCTTTAAAATGGTGTGGCATTCCATTTGAAGAAGGACCTGGTACCAATGAAAAATTTGGACCCTACCGTCAAAGTGAACGTAAACATCTTTACAAAGCCTATGCAGACCAGTTGATTGCTGAAGGAAAAGCTTATTATGCTTTTGATACAGCTGAAGAGTTGGATGCCCACAGAAAAGACCATGAAGAAAAAGGGAAAACCTTTATTTACAATTGGCATAACCGACTTAAACTTAAAAATTCATTGTCTCTTTCTGATGAAGAAGTTCAAGAAAAACTAAATGCAGGAGAAGATTATGTGATTCGTTTCATAATGCACAATCCTGAAAAAGGTAGTCATGGAATTATTTCAACTACTGACATCGTTAGAGGCCATGTTTCATTTAAAACGGAAGTTTTAGATGACAAGGTACTTTTTAAAAGTGACGGAATGCCTACCTATCACTTGGCCAACATTGTGGATGACCACCTTATGGAAATCACGCATGTGATACGTGGTGAAGAATGGTTGCCATCGCTCCCTTTACATGTTGCTTTGTATCAAGCATTTGAATGGAAAATTCCAGAATTTGCGCATTTGCCATTGATTTTGAAACCTACTGGAAAAGGTAAGTTAAGCAAACGTGACGGAGATAAATTAGGGTTTCCTGTATTCCCTTTAGCGTGGAAAGATGAGCAAATAGGAGATATTTCCAGAGGTTATAGAGAAGATGGTTATTTCCCTGAAGCTGTAGTTAATTTCTTGGCTTTTTTAGGTTGGAACCCAGGAACCGAACAAGAAATTTTCAATTTAGATGAACTTATTGAAGCCTTCGATCTTGAAAAAGTTCATAAAGCAGGTGCGCGCTTTGACCCAGATAAAACCAAATGGTTCAACCATCATTACATGCAAGAACAACACAATGATGACTTGGCCGAACAATTTAAAATGGTCTATCCTGAGGAGCTGAACGACATAGATATCAATTATATTTCTATGGTTATTGGCCTGATCAAAGAACGAGCAACTTTTGTTTATGATTTTTGGAATCTTGGACATTTCTTTTTTCAAACTCCAGAAGAATTGGATGAGAAATCAGTAAAAAAAGCTTGGAAAGAGGACACACCCGAGTTGATGAAAGAACTTATAACGGTAATTGATTCCATTGAAGATTATTCACAAGAAATAATTCAAAATACAATTAAAGGATGGATCACGTCCAAAGAAATTGGATTTGGAAAGGTGATGATGCCTTTAAGACTTTCGCTGGTAGGATCGTTACAAGGTCCCGATGTTTTTGATATCATGTATATGATAGGAAAAAACGAAAGCATCAGAAGAATTGACAATTTACTGAACACCCTATAAAAGAAAAAGCGGACTTTAAAGGTCCGCTTTTTTATTTTCTAGTTTCTAACTTTTAAAATGTAATCATCGCCGTAAAGGCAAGCATGGATTGATTTCCTTTTACTTTACCATCATTTCCAGTTAGATCCAAACTGTCTTTGTTTAATCTGTTCAACATGTTTGTGAATCCGTAGATGTATTGTGCTTTAATTCGGAAATGGCTAAAGCCTGCTGAAAGTCCAACTGCTCCATCTACATTAAAATTGTTGATATCGGTAATATCTTCCGCCAAAAGATTCTCATAATTCTTAATAAAAAAACCTTCTTTACTGTCATCCTTCATTTCCATGTCGCTGTTATATTGAATCATAGGACCTAAATCCAAAGTCAAAAAACTCTGAACAATTTTAACATGCATCAACAAGGCAATTTGAGCTGTAAACACTTTATATTTTAGGTATTCCTCATCCATCCCAAATTGTAATGGCGTAGCCGCAATACCAACGTTATTTTCAGCCAATTGAATGGTGTAACTCATATTGTACCACTTATGTGGTAGGTCAACAGTAGCAGAAGCTCCTACCATCCAACCATCTTCCTTTTGGGTTTCAAAATTATCGGTTAAAATGTCATATTGTGTGATACCTCCATAAATTCCAAAACCATTTTTAATGGCATAAGTTTTATGTTGGGCCGTTGAAATTGTAACAAATCCTACTATAAATGCTACTAATAAGGTAAGTTGTCTTTTTTGCATTGTTCTTACATGAGATTTAGACAAATATAAACTAATTTAGATTTTATTGTTAAAAATGTTAAAACCACCGCCATGTCCATTCTTTTAGTTCCATTTTTTGTTTTAGGATTATTAATTGTTCTGCTATCTTTTTTTACTGTCAAACAGCAATCTGCAGCCATTGTTGAACGCTTTGGGAAGTTTCAAGCCATTGCACAATCGGGATTGCGATTCAAGATTCCCTTAATTGACCGTGTTGCTGGCAGATTGAGTTTAAAAATTCAACAATTGGACGTTATTGTTGAAACCAAAACGCTTGATGATGTATTTGTAAGATTAAAAGTATCGGTACAATTTGTAGTTATCAAAGACAAAGTATATGATGCTTTTTACAAATTGGATTACCCACACGACCAAATAACCAGTTATGTGTTTGATGTGGTACGTGCCGAGGTACCTAAAATGAAACTCGATGATGTTTTTGTTAAAAAAGATGATATCGCTATAGCCGTTAAAGCTGAATTGAACGATGCCATGTTAGATTACGGATTTGATATTATTAAAACCTTGGTTACAGATATCGATCCTGATGCACAGGTTAAATCGGCAATGAACCGAATCAATGCCGCTGAACGCGAAAAAATAGCCGCTCAATATGAAGGTGATGCCCAAAGAATTTTAATCGTTGAAAAAGCCAAAGCTGAAGCCGAAAGTAAGCGTTTGCAAGGTCAAGGTATCGCCGACCAAAGACGTGAAATTGCACGCGGACTGGAAGAGTCTGTAGAGGTTTTAAATCGTGTCGGTATCAATTCTCAAGAGGCCTCTGCTCTTATCGTTGTAACCCAACATTATGACACCTTACAATCTATAGGTGAAGAAACCAATAGCAACTTGATTCTTCTACCAAACTCTCCTCAAGCAGGAAGTGATATGCTAAACAATATGGTCGCTAGCTTTGCTGCCAGCAATCAAATTGGTGAGGCAATGAAACGCCAAAGAGAAGAAAAAGAAGGTAAAGAATAATGCTCATAAAGTACAAGAAATCCTGGGTTATTGGCCATTTTATCTTTGGCAGTATTTGGTTGGTATTAGGAATTTTATTTGCGCTTGATACCATCAACTGGATTCCTTCCTTTTATGCCATAATGGCTATCTATTACATAGCAATGGGTTTCTACCTTTGGTATTATAACTATCTAACCTTAAATAAGGATGTCATTCAAATCAATGGCTTTTTAGGTAAGAAGATGATATGGGAAGACATCAAAAACATCTCCCATTTTGCAGGTGAAATAAAGGTTGAAACCGAATCCAAGAAAATGGTTATATCTAAACAATTTGTTGATTCTGCCACTTTTGAAACCATAAAAAACTACCTTAAAACAACCTATAAAGGAGAACTCTCTATCTAGTGTTCTACTTTATAGGTTTCTAATTGGGCTTTTAAGCTATTCAAATACTCTTGAAGTTCCTTGTTGCCAACTTTTGGATGGTCTATGCTGGGAATGGTGTCTGGATTTTCATCCAAATATTGATATAATTCGGGATAGTGTTCTTCTATTTCCCTAGTTAAATTAGAAATTTCTGTTAATAAATCTTGTGTGCTTTTCATAATACAGACATTTTTGAATGTAAAATCTTAAGTTAGGAAATTCCTAAGGAACCTTGAAATATTTATGTTTTATTTAATGTTTAAAAGGATGCCTTTCCTCCCATTTTTTTGTTGGGTTCATTAGTTTAAAAATCTGTCGAAACAAGGCATTCAAAAGCGAATTGGTATGCTTCATAAAAACAACCATCGGTAAAGCCTCAGCACCCACAGAGCTTTTTATTTCCATAGCTGTTCTGGCATACACCACGTTTTGAAATCCTTGGTTGATTCCATAGGCAGCCATATCGTAGAGCATGTTTAAATACAGCTGATAGGTATATTGATAATTAGGATGGTATCCTAAAAAATAGGTTTCCAGCTGGCTTTTGTTAATTAATAGCGTGTAAAACCCTATTAATTCATTGTCCAGAAAATATCCATAAACTTTAAAGGCATCCTTTAATTCCGTTTTAAGGGATATAAAGTGATTTTTAGGAAGTATAAACGTATTAAAAGAGGCATTGTCTGAAACCGTTTTATAATATTGATACATGGTATCATTTAATGTCCTTACCTGTTCTATATCCAATTCCTCTTTACGGATGTTTTTAGCCTTTTTCAGAGCTGTTCGGTATCGTCTTAGGTATTTCTTGTTTAAGTCGGTTAAATAGTCATCAAAAGTCTTCCAATGATCCTTTACTTTCAGAATCATATTAGGTTGAACTTCTACCCTGTTTAATTGTTCTTTTGTATACACCAGGGAGTTACCAAAAGGTACTTGATCTGAAAAGTAATCCTTCCAAAGGATGACACGAATCTTCTTATGATTCTCGTTTTTTATTTTTAACCTCAAATCGTTTAAGGCTCGTATGATGGCATCACAAAAATCATTCTTAGAAATTTCTTTGGTATGATAAAGGCCATGTTGTCCAGTGTGAGTCATATTACCAACAACCAACATATTTCCCCTTAAAAAAATTGATAAAATATCTTTTAGAGAACGTATAAAAAAGCCGTCGGTATGTTCTCTAAACATATCCTTCAAATACAATTCGACTCTCTGAATAATGGCAATTCCAACTAATTTTTGCTCTTTAAAAATGCCCACATAATACCAAGAAATATTAGTGGGACTTGCCAACTCCATGGCTTTTAGATAACTTTCCTGGAAGAATAAATCATTCTTAGATAAAACCGACCACGCTTCTGGAAGATCTTTAAATGAGTTGTATAATTTGTAAGTTGTCAAAAAATCAGAAACGTCTATAAGGTATCGTTATCATGGAAATGAATTTTCTTTTCTTATTTCCATCCACAAACTATGGCACCAATAAGGGTCAAGCAAATTACCCAATATCCACTATTAATAAGAATGTATTTCCAACTTTTTCTTTCAAACAAACCAATGGTTGCAATCATGGGAAATGCAAAGAACAAACTGGCCAAGAAACCATGCAAAGCTCCATGTTTAAACGTTCTGTAAACGTTACCATAATCATCCATAAAAGCTTGAAATGAAGGTAATGCATTACTTGGATCACCACCAACCATACTTATAGCCCCAGTTTGATGAATGGTTAAAAATTGCATTTCCATAGAAATCATAAATGCAAACAAAAAGGACAAACCAAAAATAAGTGCCATATTACCAGCCTTTACTTTCTCTTCTGTAAGACCTGAAGCTGTCATCCATGCAGATCCAAATACTTTAGGATTATAATAGATAAAGCCTACTACAAAGGTGGATGCCGCAGCGACAACCAATGCTAATAAATTAATTTCCATATCGCTATTATTTAGTTAGTTACATTTAAAGATATGAAATTTCATCTTTCAAAAGCCTCCAATAAAAAAACCCGGAAAATAATTCCGGGTTCATAATGTTATAAAATATGACATTTAAAGGTTAGCCGTTTCTGCTACCAAAATATCATTGGTATCTTCCTGAGCCTTTTCAATAAATTCTAAAATATCATCATGCTTTTCTAGGCCCTGTTCCAAAAGCACACCTAACGCTATAGCAGTAGCTATTCTGGTTCCTACTTTCTTAGCTGCTGTTCCAAATAACGGTTGCAAATCTTCATAAGAAACTTCCTTGGCAAGCATCTTAATTTCTTCTTTTACCTTTTCTTGTTTATCCGCTGGATAATTCGTGTATTTCTTTCCTAATTGTTTAATGACCTCTATTGCTGGTCTTTTGTTTTGCTGAGGCTTTTGCTGTGTTTGAGGTTTAGGTTCTGCAGGTTTGGTTTGTTTGGCCCAATTATCCCTTAACCCAACTGTTTTATTAAATACCAAGCTATCCGCGCTAGAATCATCATCTACATTAAAATAACCCAATCTTTGAAACTGGAACCTATCTCCTGTTTGCGCCTCCGTTAAACTTGGTTCCACAAAGGCTTCAATTACCTTCAAGGAATCTGGATTTAAGAACTCCATAAAATCCTTTTCTTCATCCGTATCTGGCGCTTCATGCATAAATAATCTATCATATTCACGTACTTCCGCCTTTACAGCATGTTTGATAGACACCCAATGCAACGTTCCTTTTACTTTTCTCAAACTAGCCTCAGTGCCACTACCACTCAAACTTTCAGGATCATAAGAACATCTAATTTCTGTAATATTTCCATTGGCATCTTTTACAACACTTTCCCCTTTGATGATGTAAGCATTTTTAAGTCGTACCTCTTTTCCTAAAGTAAGTCTAAAATATTTACTGTTGGCTTCTTCTTTGAAATCGTCTTTTTCAATATATAATTCCTTTGAAAAAGGTACTTTCCTGAAACCAGCACTTTCATCTTCCTGATTATTTTCTGCTTCCAACCATTCAACTTGATCCGGAGGATAATTTTCAATAACCAATTTAATCGGATCCAAAACAGCCATTACCCTAGGTGCCGTTTTATTTAAATCTTCACGAATACAAAATTCCAATAAGGAAACATCAATAACATTATCTCTTTTGGCTACTCCTACCCTTTCGATAAAATCTCTAATGGCAGCAGGGGTATATCCTCTCCTACGTAAACCAGAAATGGTAGGCATCCTCGGGTCATCCCAACCTTTCACTATACCCTCTTGAACCAATTTGAGTAATTTTCTTTTACTCATTACGGTATAACTCAAGTTCAATCGTGCAAATTCACGTTGTTTTGGCAATAATGGTAATTCTTCTTGAGAATATGGATATACACTTTCCTTAAACCAGTTGTATAATTCTCTATGTGGTTTAAATTCCAAAGAACAAAGAGAATGGGAAATTTGTTCAATGTAATCGCTTTCTCCATGGGTCCAGTCATACATTGGATAAATGCACCAAGTATCTCCTGTTCTATGGTGATGTTTCTTTAAAATACGGTACATGATGGGATCCCTCATTAACATATTGGTATGCGCCATGTCAATTTTTGCTCTTAAAACATGTGCCCCTTCATTGAATTCGCCATCTTTCATTCTTTGAAATAAATCCAAATTTTCTTCAATCGATCTATTTCTATAGGGTCCATCTACCCCAGGAACTGTTGGAGTTCCCTTTTGTTCGGCCATAGCCTCACTAGATTGGGAATCTACATAAGCTTTTCCCTCTTTGATAAGTAAAACAGCCCAATCATAAAGTTGTTGAAAATAATCTGAAGAATACAATTCATTGGCCCAAGTATAACCTAACCAAGATACATCCCTCTTAATAGCATCTACATATTCCTGCTCTTCTTTAGCGGGATTGGTATCATCAAATCTTAGATTAACAGGAGCATTATACTTTTCTCCCAAACCGAAACTAATACCAATGGCTTTAGTGTGTCCAATATGCAAATACCCGTTAGGTTCTGGTGGAAACCTAAACCGTAAATCATTTTTTGGCAATCCATTTGCCAAATCCTCTTCTATGATGTGCTCTAAAAAATTTAGAGATTTCTTTTCTTCAGACATAAATGCTTAACTTATTCAAACTGCCCAAAATTAAGCAAAATATAAACTTAAGCGAGGGTTTTTGTTAAATACAGAATGATTATTTTTATAAAAAATTAAAAGCCATGTCTCATATCAATTATACCTGTCCTAAATGTTCAAACAAAACATATCAACTTGGGCAATTGAGAGCTACTGGAGGTACACTCTCCAAAATTTTTGATGTACAAAATCAAAAATATACTTCCATAACCTGCAAAAGATGTAGTTATACCGAATTTTACAAAGCCAAAACCAGTGCTTTAAGTAATATTTTTGATTTATTTACAAACTAATGGGAGTCATAACATTACAAAATATCAGGGTCTTTGCGCATCATGGATGCTTGAAGGAAGAAACCAAAATTGGTAGTGATTATCGTGTGGATTTGGAAATTGAAGCTGATTTAAAAAAATCTTCTAAAACAGATCAACTATCTGATACAGTGGATTATGTTTTTTTAAATAAGGTCGTTAGAGAAGAGATGAAAATACCATCCCACTTACTTGAAACGGTAGCCAAACGTATCTTACAGCGCATCCTTAAAGAAGATAAACTTGTTAAAAAAGCAACGGTTTGGGTCAGTAAATTAAATCCGCCTATTGGAGGTGATGTTGAAATGGTTACAATAAAAATGACCGAAAAGAAGAAAAAATAAATGGTAAATGGGGTAAAAAGGTAATTTTTGTTACATTTGCAATCCATTTTAATGGCGTCTTGGCCGAGTGGCTAGGCAGTGGTCTGCAAAACCATCTACAGCGGTTCGAATCCGCTAGACGCCTCAAGAAAGCTCCTAATAATTTATTAGGAGCTTTTTTTATTTTTTATCAGTCAAGTGGGTTGATTTGTTCGAATTTCTCTTTGATCATCTCCTTTTCTTTCGGGAAAAAACCTTGTGCCAATAAAAGAAGGCCAAATCCCATAATAACCAAAGCGACTATTTTTTTGGTTTTAAAAATAGCACGAGGATTCAATCTGTTTTTTAAAGTTTTAGCAATAGAAATCTTGACTAGATCTACTAAAAAATAGGTAGCTAAAATGGTAGCTAAAAAGACAAATAAATCCTGATTGGTTTCAGTCAATGAATTTCCTATGACAATAAAACCCAACCATCCTAAAAGCACTCCAATGTTTATAAAATTAAGTAAGAACCCTTTGAGGAATAGTTTTTTGAAGTTCTTTTTTATTTCTACCCTATGATATTCTCTCACTATTTCCCTAAAAGATTTGGAAGTTTTTATAAAGGAAATAAAGCCATAAACAGCCAATAGAACGCCTCCAAAAACAAGAAAATTAGGGTCATCCTTTATTTTATCAAGGAGTTTGGTTGTACTATAAAAGGCAACTAAAATGAATAAAACATCGGCCAGTAATACTCCAAAATCAAAAATAACCGCACTTTTAAATCCTTTGGTAGCACTGGTTTCCAACAGAACAAAAAAGACCGGACCAATGGTAAATGATAAGAGAATACCAAATGGAATGGCCGCTAAAATGTCATCTAACATAAAACCCTGAAAAACTTTCTAACAAAGTTAGAAAAAATATATGGTACCCTAAGAAGAGTTATTGAACCTTTACAGCAGTACCCGTAATAGAAACCAATAAAAAGGTACTTTGAGGAAACGTTTCTATATCTATTTTTATTCCTACAACAGCATTAGCAGACAGTTTGGAGGCATTTTCCTTTAATTTTTGAAAGGCTTCTTCCTTTGCTTCATTTATACTTTCTTCCAAGGAAGCAAAATAGGTTTCCTTTTTAAAGGTGAATGTAGTCTTTTGGGCATTTACCGATACCCCTGTAACAATACCTAAATAATCAATAATTTGATGGCCTTCAATGCTATTGGTTGTGCTTAATATCATTTATTGATCTTCTAATTTACCCAACAAAATAAAATCCAAGTGCTTTTTAACCAAATCGGTATTTTTCACTTTAACCACTACTTCATCACCCAATTGATACATGTTTTTGGTTTCCCTTCCGATGATTGCAAATTGGCTTTCATCAAATTCATAATAATCATCACTGATATCACGAATTCGAACCATACCTTCGCATTTATTTGAAATTATTTCTACATAAACACCCCAATCGGTAACCCCAGAAATTACACCTGCAAACTCTTCATCTTTATGATCCTGCATAAATTTAATTTGCATGTATTTGATGGAATCCCGTTCTGCCTGGGTTGCTAAATATTCCATACTGCTACAGTGGTTACACTTATCTTCATACACCTCTTCACTTACTGATTTACCACCATCCAAATAGTGTTGCAATAAGCGATGTGCCATCACATCTGGATACCTCCTAATAGGAGATGTAAAATGGCTGTAATATTCAAAAGCCAATCCGTAATGACCAATGTTAAACACTGAATATTCTGCCTTACTCATACTTCTTATGGTAAGTGTATCTACCAGGTTCTGTTCTTTCTTACCAACCACATCTTTTAATAAGTTATTTAAAGAGGCTGTGGTACTCTTTCTATCCTTGAAGTTAAGTTTGTACCCAAACTTACCAACTACGTTTTGTAGAGCCGCTAATTTGGAATCATCTGGTTCGTCATGGATACGATAAACAAACGTTTTTTTAGGTGATTTTTTACCTACAAACTCTGCAACCTTTTTATTGGCTAAAAGCATGAATTCCTCAATCAATTTATTGGCATCCTTACTGCTCTTAAAGAAAACACCAACTGGATTATTCTCTTCATCCAAATTGAACTTTACCTCCACTTTATCAAAAGAAATAGCTCCTTGACTCATGCGTTTACTTCGCATAATTTTAGCCAAATCATCCAATTTCAAAATGGCATCAGCAATAGATTGATCTGCTGTATAGGCTTTTCCAGTAAGAGAGACCTCTTCAGGAATGTTATTAGATTTCGTTTCTATAATAGCTTGAGCTTCTTCATAAGCAAACCGAGCATCGCTATAAGTTACAGTTCTTCCAAACCACTGGTTCTTAACTTCAGCCTTATCGTTTAATTGAAATACTGCTGAAAAAGTAAATTTTTCTTCATGTGGCCTTAGGGAACAAGCAAAATTAGATAACACTTCAGGAAGCATTGGTACTACCCTATCTACCAAATAAATACTGGTACCACGTTCATAAGCTTCTTCATCTAAAACGGTATCAGGCTGGACATAATGCGATACATCGGCAATATGAATACCAATTTCATAGAGTCCATTATCCAATACTTGAAATGAAAGCGCATCATCAAAATCCTTAGCATCTTTGGGATCAATTGTAAACGTGAGGGTTTCACGCATATCCCTTCTTTTTGCTATTTCTTCAGCTGAAATGGATGTATCAATTTTACTTGCAAACTCTTCAACCTCATGAGGAAATTCATAAGGCAACCCATATTCAGCTAAAATGGAATGGATCTCCGTCTGATGGTCTCCTGGTTTTCCTAAAACTTTTAGGATTTTCCCATAAGGAGAATCTGCTTTTTCAGGCCAATCTTCAAGAGAAACCAATACTTTATCCCCATCTTCAGCCTTATTAGTTTTATTGATAGGTACAAAAATGTCCTTATACATTTTGTTGCTATCAGGTATGACAAAGGCATAATTGCTATGTAATTGCACGACTCCAACATATTCACTTTTCTTACGCTTAATTATGTTGGTAATCTCCCCTTCTAGCTTCCCTCTTTTTCTTCTTTTGTATAGATAAAACTCAACTTCATCACCATCTAATGCTTTGTTTACATTATTAGATGCCACGTAAACATCATCCTCAAAGTCATCACAAATAATATAACCAGATCCTTTTGCAGTAATATCTAAAATTCCAGAGTAGTATTGAGTAGTAATAACAGCTTTAAACTTGCCTCTTTCTACTTCTTCAATCTCTTGCTTCGCTTTAAGTTGCGCTAGTTTCTTTATAATTTGATTCCGGCTACTGGCATCATTAACTCCAAGTTTAGCCGCAATTTGTTTATAATTGAAGGTTTTATTTCGTTCCTTTTTAAGAATACTCAAAATAGTTTGGGCCAAATTACCTATACCACCTGAGCTATTTCTTTTCCTTTTCTTTCTAGCCATAAAAAACTGATTCAAACAAATCTACTGTTTAATATATTAAGAAAAGAGCTTTCATTAAAAGTTTATCCACATTTAATATCATATTTATTTTTCTTATTTAAATTTTTTAAAAGAATAATGATAATGATTATTGCTTGTTAATAGTTAGAATAACTTTTTTAAAAAATATTTTGAAAACACATAGTTTACGTTCTATTAATAATTAATTAACAAAGGTTATTGATTTAAATAGTTCATTATTAGCTTAATTTTAAATACTATTAACAACTGTTGAGAACGCATGTTAATAGTTTCATCTTAATAAATTGTTAAAGAAATGGGTGTTGATATTAAAAATTTAGCTGCTGATAACTTAGCTAAAAATTGTAGAGTTATTTTTTTGATATCAGGATTTAAATTCTGTTTGAAAATTTAATTGACTTTTGAAAATTTTTCTTTTAGAAAGAAATTAACAGTTATTAACAAGTTATGAATACTAATAACAACAGTAACTAACAACCTATAAAATTTGTAAACAGTTTTGAAGGGGCGTTTTACCACATTTTGTACCTTTACAGCCTTAATTTATTTGCCAAAACTATGAAAATCTCTATTGGAAACGATCACGCTGGAACCGATTATAAATTTGCTGTTATTGAGCACCTTAAAAGTAAAGGTATAGAAGTTACTAACTATGGAACCGATTCCAATAGTAGTGTTGATTACCCTGATTTTATACACCCTGTTGCTAATGATGTTGAAAAGGGACAAGTTGATTTTGGTATCATTATATGTGGTAGTGGAAATGGGGCTAATATGACAGCTAATAAACATCAGGGTGTTCGCTCTGCCTTATGTTGGAATAAGGAAATTGTTCAATTAGCAAGAGAGCATAATAATGCTAATATTTTAAGTATTCCAGCAAGGTTTACGGCTTTGCCTCAGGTGTTGGAAATGGTCGATGTCTTTTTGGAAACAGCCTTTGAAGGTGGAAGACACCAAAATAGAATTGACAAAATTCCTGTTTCCTGTTAATGGGGCACCAACATTCACATAACCATATAACCAAAGATACTAAGGATAGGAATCTGATGATTTCTATTGTTCTTAATATTTTGATTACTGCAGCTCAAGTAGTGGGAGGTCTGGTTTCTGGAAGTTTATCCTTATTAAGTGATGCGCTCCATAATTTTAGTGATGTCATTTCACTTATTGTAAGTTATATAGCTTCAAAACTAAGTAAACAAAAAGCTTCGTTTAATAGAACTTTTGGTTATAAAAGAGCCGAAATTTTGGCCGCTTTTGTAAATGCATCAACCCTTATCATTGTTGCTTTTATATTAATTAAAGAAGCTATTCATAGGTTTCAAGATCCGCAAACCATAGATTCTGGTTTGGTTATTTGGCTAGCAATCTTGGCAATTGCCTTTAATGGGTTTAGTGTCTTGCTTTTAAAGAAGGATTCCAATCACAATCTCAATCTCAAATCGGCCTATCTACATTTATTAACTGATATGTTGGCTAGCGTAGCGGTTTTGGTAGGTGGTCTTTTGATGAAGTACTATGAGTTATTTTGGGTGGATAGTTTGTTAACTTTGTTAATAGCTCTTTACCTTATTTGGGTGGGATTTGATTTGCTTAAATCCTCTACTCGAATGCTTATGTTGTTTACCCCAGATTATATTGATATCAAAGAAGTGGTGCGCACTGTTAATAAGTTGCCTAAAGTAAAAAAACTACATCATGTGCATATCTGGAATTTGAGCGATCACGAACTTCATTTGGAAGCACATTTAGATTTAGAAGAAAATATGTCGATCACCGAATTTGATGAACTTCTTCACAGAATAGAGATGGAGCTGCATGAGAAATTTGATATCAATCATGTCACCATTCAACCAGAATTTGATAAAAACGACCCTAAAGAAGTCATAGTACAAGACTAATGCTAGAGATTCAAATAAAGACTTTTGATGAGTTGCAAACCAAAGAACTATATGATTTGCTTCAATTAAGAAGTGAAGTCTTTGTGGTGGAGCAGGATTGCGTATATCAAGATATTGATGGAAAGGATCAAAAAGCACTTCATGTTTTGGGTTATTATCAGAACCAATTGGTAGCTTATACCAGACTTTTTAAACCAGGTGATTATTTCGAATATTCTAGTATTGGTAGGGTAGTAGTTAAAGAATCTTTCAGACAATTTGGTTTTGGGAAAGACATTATGAAATCTTCTATTCTAGCCATCGAAGAGGTTTTTGATGAAAGAACGATAAAAATATCTGCCCAATGTTACCTTAAAAAATTCTATAATGAACTAGGGTTTATTGAGGAAGGTGATACCTACTTGGAAGATGGTATTCCTCATATGGCAATGTATAGAAAGCTTGAAGCTTAATACATTATTGAATTCTCTCAAAACTACTCCAAGGCTCTCTTAATTGCTGTAAATAGCGTCTATAAAAATCAGATTTACGATTTCTTTTTTGGGTTATACATAACAATGATTTGAATAACTATGGCGAGAAATACCAATAAATAAATTTCAATATGAGTAAATAATTCAACGGTATCAACAGCTTGTTTACTAATGGACATTTGTTTACTGCCTTCGTTAAGTTGAATTTTTGATAGGTCGGTTAGATTGTGTTTTAAAACTGAAATATCATTTAGAATTTTCGAATGGTTAGAGGTATTGGAATCTTTCAACTGACTTTCAGAATCCATCAATGATTCCATATTATTTTTTAGCTCTTTGAAAACTTTTGACTCTTCTGTGGTCAGTTTTGTTTGCTCAAATCGATTTACTAAAGATTGTAAATCAGCATTTACTTTAGAATTCTGAGATACAAAAAAGCTAGAATCAGAGGCTACTACAGCCAATTCCTTTTCTTGTACTAATTTGAGCATGTCAAAAATTAAATCACTGGCAATTAACCTATCTTCATAAATAGTAACAACCGAATCACGAACTCTTACAAAATTGTTCTTATCTATTAAGTTTGTGGTAATTATAAGAACAAAGACCATTAATATTCCTAGGATCCATTTTAGCTTATTGAAGAGCGTCATAAATAATTGTTTTAAAGTAGTTTGTGTGTTACACAAAAATATAAAAACCTTATAAAGAATAGCTATAAATCGAAGTAAGCGGAGATTTTCCTATTATTTACTTATTAGAGAAGTGTTTTTTGCCTCTTGTTTCTTAATTTAGATTGTTAGGCTGGCTAAATGCTGTTAATTGTTGGTTTATGTATGTGTAAAGCACAATACCTTATATTCCTAATTTTGTCATGTTCTTTTTGGAGCTGTAAACAAGATAAAATTTTGTCTCAAACTGAATTTGAGCAAGCTGTTTTTTATGAAATAGCGCCATCAATTATAGATTCTATCTTTTATGATAGAAGAATTCTTCCACCACCTCCACCGTCACCTGATTTTTTCGAAAAAGAGGAATATAAAAAGGATATTGATGACTATAAGAATAGCGATATGTATAAGGTTAAAATGAGAAAATGGGAACGAATGAAAGATTCTGTAGAAAGGGATGAATCGCTAATCTTCTTAATTGTCTCAGATTCAATTGACACAAAATATGGATCAAATTACAGAATTGATGTGAATAAATTAAAATCAAAAAATAAGAAAATTAGGTTTAAATATCGTTCAGAATTTTCCGGTGAAAATGAGTTATGGAGACCCAATGATGATTACTTCATAGCCGCCGAAATGGATTTTAGTAGCATATCATTTAATAAAACAAAAAACAATGGTGTTTTGAATGTAGGTTATTCCATGGGGACTCTTAATGGAGTTGGTTTTAGAATCTATATAAAGAAAAATGAAAATGAAAACTGGACCATTGATAAAATTGTAAGTACTTGGATTTCTTGATAATCTTAGACCTTAAAAATGAAATTTAAGTCATGAAAATTAAAATTTTAACAATATTATTTTTTGCCTTTTATATGTTTGGATTTGCTCAAAGAGACAGATCCAATTGTCCCAATTTTATAGGAGAGAATTTAAATGGAATTGAGAAACATCCAGATTGGAAAATTTTAGCGCAATCAACAGGAGACTTAAATAAGGATGGTTTAGATGATGTAGCTATCATTCTAGAATCAAAAGATAGTATGCAGGTTAAAGAATGTTCTAATTGTAAATTAATTAAAAGCAAACCTAGAGTTATTCTGGTCTTATTCAATCAAGACAGTAAACAAACGGTTGTCATTCAAAATAATGAGTTCATAGCGAGAGGGGATGAGGGTGGCATGGTTAATTATCTTGAACCTGAATTATCAATCAAAAATGGATGGCTGAATATTTTTTATCAATATACACGATCACATCAGTCTTATACCTTTGAATTTAGAAATAACCAAATGGAACTTATTTTAGCTGAATCGGTTGGTGTACATTCAGCTAGTGGTGATTTTGAAAGTGATAAGTTTGACTTTATAAAAGGAATATTAACCTCGGAAACTGGAAATATATCCCAAGAGAAGAGTAAGAAAGAAATCTTCAGATTGGATATCCAACCTAAATCACTTAACGAATTTGGAGAAATGTATGAATGGGAAGTATTTGAAAATAAATACTTGTAAAGTATTGTTGTTTAATCTTTTAACTAACTTTATACTGGCCTGATAAAAGGGATCATTTACTAAAAACATAAATCATGAAAAAGTTGCAATACTCTTTAGATATTAATGCCCCAGCAGAGAAAGTGTATAACACCATGCTTGGTCTAAATAACATCGAAACTTATAACCTCTGGACAGCTGAATTTAATCCCACTTCCACTTATGAGGGAAGTTGGGATAAGGGATCTAAAATTCTCTTTGTTGGGACCGATGAGAATGGCAAAAAAGGAGGCATGGTCTCAGAAATTGCAGACAATATCCCACACAAATTTATTTCCATTCGTCATTACGGAATTTTGGATGGCGACAAAGAAATCACTGAAGGCCCAGACGTTGAGAAATGGGCGGGCGGATTGGAAAATTATTCCTTTCAAGAGGAAAATGGAGTGACAACAGTAACGGTTGAATGTGATATGACTGAAGATTTTCAGGACTATTTTAATACCACTTGGCCAAAGGCTTTAAAAAAACTCAAAGAACTTTCGGAAAACTAGATTTTTTGTAGGTTCTAATGAATCGAGAATATATTATTTAACCTCGGAATTCAAAAAGGGATATCCTTTTTATAATAGGATGGAGCATAAAGATCCTACAAGTAAATGCTTGATAATAAAACTTCGGTATAAAGCTTTGGATTGATCTAATTTTGAAGACTTAAAGGCGAAATAAACAAGAAATGCAAAGTTAAGAATGGTAATAATACTTAAGATGGTTCTGTTGTGATAAAATAGAAACAGGGCACAGACCAAAATACATAAACAAATAACCACATACGATTGTAAAACCAACCTATCAATAGATTGGTCCAGTGCTTTGTTTGCAAAAAACATGGTACTTAAACCATAAAGAATCAACATGGCTTGTTCGTTCAAAGTACCTTTAGTATATAGAAAAGTAAGAAATATGGTAAGTAGAATGACCAATATTTCGGTCAAGTAGTGATTTAAAAATTTATTCATTGAGAAAATTAATTGTTGTCGCCAACATAGGTAATTAAAATTTCGACTCTTCTGTCAAATTTAGCTTCGCCACCAAGTGGAAATTTGCGACGAAGTCCCACATATTTCATACGTTTTTTATCAACACCACTTTTGGCTAGATAATCATAAATATACTTGGCACGAGCTAGGGATAAATTGCGTTTTTTTGTTTTTCTATCTACCGCATCCCTACTGTATTTGGTACAGCAAACATGGCCTTGAATGGTAAAGTAAATATCATCACGTTCTATTAAAACCTTAGCGATATCATCCAGTACGGGCTTGGATTCTGGTAACAGTGTCGTATAACCTGTTTTAAACAAAATATTGTTTAAAGTTACTTTATCGCCAGTTTTTAAATCACCATTGATAATTTCCCGAAATTCTTGAGCCTCTTCCGGTGTCGTTTTCTTTTCTTTTCGAGGAGGATCATAGGGATGCACGATAATTTCAACCTTTCGGTTCAAACCACGGATTTTCTCAACATTTTCTTCTTGAACAACTTTAAGTAGAATTTCACCTTTACCATCAACGTTGCTTATTTTGGAATCGTCCAATTCGTTGTTTGAAAATATGGTTTTAATGGAATTGGCACGTTTCTGAGACAGATCCAGATTGTAGTTGGTGCTTCCACGATCATCACAAAAACCATAAATAGAAACACGCTCTATATCTACGGTGTCTAAAGTTGAAATAAAAAGTAATAACCTGCTTCTTTCAGTTTCAGGAACATCAAATTGATCAGTTTCAAAATAGACCACATGGTTAAATTCCTTTTGGGCTAAGGCATTGAAACTACAAACAAAAATCCATATAAAGAGTAGGTTTTTCATTGTATGCTACGGATAATAGCAATTAAATATAGTAAATTATTAAAAATTAACCCTTCTTCAATCTCAAATAATCATAATACGTCTCCAAATTTGAAAGAATCTCAGTTGATTTCTTTATTTCGGGATTATGATTTTTATAATAATCATACAAACCTTCTCTGTAAACGTAGCGTTTTACTATTTCGTCGGTTAATAGAGATAGTATTTGATCCTTATTTTGATTGATAGCAAGCTCCTTAGAGCTATTTAAGGTTTTCAACAATTGGTTGTATTCATTTTTGATATTATCCTCTAAATCTTCTTTTATGGCTTTTTTATGAACTTCACTTAGTGCTTTTTCTGTTTCTGTTACAAAGGAAAAGTCATTTGATTTAAGATATTTTTTGAAATCCTCAAAATCAGAGTCGCCTAATTTAAATTGACCGATGTTTTCTAGATTGGGATGTTTGTAATAATAGTTGGTTGCATAATCAAAAATCAGGAAATCATTTAAAATGGCATCTGTGACCGCAGAATTCTTACTAATTTCCATAGCTTCATCTGGTTGTACACCACCTCCATCATATACCTTTCTACCTCCTTTGGTTTTAAATTCGTTGTAGTTCTTTTTGTCAATTCTTACTGCATTTCCTTGTTCGTCCCTATGCCAATAATCTAACGCTTGAATACAGCGACCAGAAGGCGTGTAATAGCGTGAAATGGTTATTTTTAATTGGGTACCATAAGTTAAAGGTTTGGGACGTTGCACCAATCCTTTTCCAAAACTTCTAGAACCTACAATAACGGCGCGATCCAAATCCTGAAGGGAACCAGATACAATTTCACTCGCCGAGGCACTACTGCCGTTGATTAAAACAACCAATGGGATTTCTGTATCAACTGGATCTTTAGAAGTGTAATAGGTTCTATTGAATTTTTCCACTTTGGATTTGGTCGTTACTACCAATTGACCTTTTGGCACAAATAAGTTCACAATGTTAACTGCTTCATGCAAAAGCCCTCCTGGATTTCCTCTTAAATCCAAAATTATTTTTTTGGCTCCTTGAGCCTTTAAATCCCTAAGTGCATAAGAGGTTTGTGCAGAAGCTTTTGTATTAAAAGCATTCAAAACAATATAGCCTGTTTTATCATTGATCATAGAAAAATAGGGCACCGCATCAATTTCAATTTCAGAATGTTTGATTTCGGTGGTGTATTGTTTTCCTTGTCTTACATAGGTCACATTGGCCGAACTATTAGCTGCCCCTTTTAAAAGCTCCCCAGCATCGTCCTTAAAGTCAGCTACAACGGTGTTGTTTACCTTGATAATTTCATCTCCTGCCTTTAGACCTGCTTTATCGGCAGGATATCCTTGGTAGGGTTCCACAATCAAAAGTTTATCTTTCAAAACCCTTACTTTGGCACCAATTCCTGTGTAATCTCCAGTGCGCCTTATCTTTTCAGCTTCTACATCCTGTTCATTATAGAATTGGGTGTAGGGGTCCAAATCTTCCAACATGCTTTTAATAGCTTTGTCCATCAAATCGGCTGGATTGGTCTCATCTACATAACTCATGTTTATTTCCTTAAACAAGGTGGTGAAGATTTCCAATTGTTTAGCTACTTCAAAGAAGTCATTTTTAAAGGAGGAGGCAGTAACCAAAATAGCTAATGCCAGTATGGGGATTATGATACGGGTCTTTAATAATCGTTTCATAGCAGGACTAATCTTTATGGATGTGTTTTAAAAATTTGGAAAACAACTTTTTAGAAAGGTCATTTATTTCATGAAAAGTTAGTTTGTCTTTCCCAATGTACAAAATCATAAACGCATATTGCTCGTCAATGTTGTTAAATATATCCCATTTATTTAATCGATAAGCTTCCCTTAACAAGCGTTTTATGTGGTTTCTGTCTACGGCTTTTTTAAATCTTTTTTTGGATACAGAAACACCTACTTTACAAGGAATGTTATCTTCAAAATGGGTTTTTATGTAAACCATCCGAAGGGGATAGGCAGAAACACTTTTTCCTTCAGAAAAAAGGGCTTCAATCAATTTTTTGCTTTTTAGTTTTTCAGCCTTGGGATAGGTATGATTCATGAGGCAAAGGTAGGCATGTCTGATTTATAAATAAGATAAAAGAGTTTAAAGGTCTTTGGTACTTATTATTTTTACTTGATGCTGTTTTAAATCCTTAAGAGCAAAATCTAAAGTTTCTTGAGCAATAGCCTTGGTAGCATCGCTTATAAAATAGGTTTCAAACCCTTCACTCTGTGCATCTTTGGCGGTGTAGTAAACACAATAGTCTGCCGCTAATCCACAAACATAAACCTGTTTGATGCCTTTTGATTTTAAATAGGCTGAAAGTCCTGTATGATGGCGTCTACCATTATCAAAAAAACCGCTGTAACTGTCTGTTTTTGGATCCATACCTTTTCTGAAAATAGCAGAAACAGCATTCATATCAAGAGTTTCTGAAAACTGCGATCCTTTACTTCCTTGAATACAGTGGTCTGGCCATAATACTTGTTTAATTCCAAAAAGATCAATCATATCAAACGGTTTTAAACCATCATGATTGGAGGCAAAACTCAAGTGGTTTGAAGGATGCCAATCTTGAGTGGCTACCACCAGGTCAAATTGGTTTTGCAATTGATTTACAGTGGGAACGATGGTGTCTCCTTCTGGAACGGCCAAAGAACCACCAGGTAAAAAATCATTCTGTATGTCAACAAGTATTAACGCTTTCATTTCTTTTGATTCTTTAGGTCATCTCTTAGTACTTCTACGGCTCTACTTATACCCACTTTATAAACATGCGGATTATCAAAACGTTTGTGTTCACGAGGAAGTAACTGTAAGTTTTGTTTAGCCATTTCTGCGATTTCCTGAGTGCTTTTTTTGGCTATGGATCTATTACCTTGATTCATAACTTCGCGCAACATGGGTTTCCCTTGTTCTGATGCAATAGCCATAGCTTTATGGGGTTCAAATGGATGTACCATTTCATTGGGTGTTTGTTCTGTTTCCATGGCAATAGCATCTCCCATATAAAGCCCATTAGGATTCAAATAACGATATACCTGCTTTGATCCAGGAAGATTCATTTTTTTAAGGTTTTCTGAAATTTTGATTCGTGGAATCCCATCAAAACTACACAGTTTATAAACCCCGTCAAGTGCACCGTTAGAGCGACCAACTACCAAATTTGTTCCCACGCCATAAATGTCTATAGCGGCTTCCTGTTCCTTCAAACTTCTTATCACATGCTCGTCCAATTGGTTTGAGGCTGCGATTTTCACCTCAGGAAAACCTGCAGAATCCAGCATGTTTCTGCAAGTTCGCGATAGGTACGCCAAATCACCACTATCCAATCTTATGGCAGCCAATTGATGTCCTTTTGATTTTAAATGTTTAGCTACTTCAATTGCATGAGGCATGCCACTTTTTAAGGTATTGTAAGTATCTACTAATAAGGTGCAATTATCAGGAAAGGTCTCGGCATAGGCCATAAAGGCTGTTAATTCGTCATCGTAAGACTGTATAAACGCGTGGGACATGGTACCAGAAATGGGAATTTCAAATTCCTTTCCTGCCAATACATTAGAGGTACTATCAAACCCGCCAATATAGGCAGCTCTTGAAGCCAATAATCCAGCATAACCTTGGGAACGGCGCAAGCCAAACTCTGAAAGGATGGCTTGTTTTCCTGCCACATAACGAACCCGACTCGCCTTGGTAGCAATCAGCGATTGAAAGTTAAGAATATTGAGCAAATATGTTTCAATAATTTGGCACTCTACCACAGAGGCCGTAACCGATAGAATAGGGGCAAAGGGAAAAACCACTTGGCCTTCTTCCATGCTTTTTATATGTCCTCTAAAGGAGAACCCACCCAAGTATTCCAAAAAGTCTTCTCTAAAACCTTGATCCTTGAGGTAGGCCAGATCATCTTTGGAAAAAGACACTTCCTCAAGCCAATCTAAAACTTGCTCCAAACCGCAGAATAGAACATAACCACTTTCAAATGGGTTTTTTCTAAAGAAATAATCAAAAGTGGCCACGGTGTTATGCTTTCCATGGAGAAAGTAAGATTGCGCCATGGTAAGCTGATATAAATCGGTATAAAGACCAGAGGATAAATTCATAGAGGTATGTTAGGTGAATCTTTAAAAAATAAGGAATATGTTATTAGCATAAAGATACATATATTGATGGATTTTTAGAATTAATATGTGATTCCAAGATTAAAATTTGTAGTATATTCTAAATTATTTAAAAAACTTATTTTTTGAATAAGGTCATTTAAAAATCAAATTTTAAAGGCTTTTTAAGGAGGTGTATAAGCATATGAAATTGGTAAGGTCAATTATAAAATTAACATATAGTTCATTTGTTTTAATTTTATTTTCTTGTTCTGAAGAAAATAAAGATTATCAAACAGACTTAATTAATTGTATAAATGAAAAAGTAGAGAAGAAATTAAACTCACAAATTAATTTTTTCAAAGAATCCAATGAAATTTTTTCTGAAATAGATCTAAATATTTTTGATAGTATTTCAAAATTTGAAAATTCACTTATTGACTCTAAAATTCTACCTAATAAATCTCAAAATGGGTATAAAATTTTATTAAAAGAGCTTAATAATAAAGAGGAATTTAAAGCAAGAATTAAGAATCAAAAAATTGACGATCATTTTATTAGATTCCTAAATTCAGATGACCTTATTACATTAATTATTTATGATAGTTGTCCGATGGAAATTTTATTGAAAAATGCTGACAATAAGGAGATTGTTGAATTAAAGCTGAAGTTTGAAAAGGTAATAGCTAAGGCTTTTACTAGTAAGACAATCCTTGATGAATTAATTGATCTTGAGTTTTTTACGGATGATTACGTTAGGTTAAGCACTTGCTATTTAATTTACATTAATTCATACAGAGGTGAGGAACCTGAAATTGTCGATGATAAAGAGTTGATATAAAGATTAAATTGTATTTCTAGGTTAGGTTTGAAAAAACACCCAAATCAGAAAAAAACCCACATCAAACGATGTGGGTTTTTAAAATTTGATCTCAAGAGAGTTACTTTTCATTGTTTTCCGGATTCACATCTGCCATCCTTCCTTTAGGGTCTATGGCAACAGACTGAACCTCTTTTTTAGCAGTAAAGGTATATGTAGGGTAGGCCCAAGCCCAATCTGACATAATAGTTGCGTCTGTTGGTTTTTCACCGCGCATAATGCGTAAAGGAATGTATATATCTTCGGTTGAACCATCGGTGTAGGTTACTGTAAGATCCATAGGCATAGGCATTAACCCAATACGCTCCAAAGTAACTTCTTTGCCAGCAATTTCTTTTACTCCATAATCAATGGTGTTGGTTGTTTGTCCAAAATCAACCAAATACCAATCCAGTTCTAAACCTGATACTTTCTCTGCCACACGAATAAAATCCATAGGTTTTGGATGCTTGAATGACCAATCATCGAAATACTGTTTAATGGTTTTGTTGAGGTTTTCTTCACCCATAACATAACCCAATTGGGCTAAAAAGACCTCACCTTTAACATAAGCGGCCAAACTATAAATTTGGTTGAAAGCATAACGGTCTGCATGGGTGGTAAGAGGTTGCTCTCTTCCAGAGGCTGCCAAATATACGTAGTATTTATAGGCATTGGAAAAAGGATTTTCCTTGCCTTCATCCATCACTTCATTCATGGCGACATCACTGATATAGCTGGTAAAACCTTCATCCATCCATTCGTGACGTACTTCATTGGTAGCCAACAAAAACTGAAACCAAGTATGAGCCATTTCGTGAGCAGTGGTACCAATAAGACCACCTAATTTACTGCCTCCAGTTATTAAAGTACACATAGCATACTCCATACCACCATCACCACCTTGAATCACAGAGTATTGTTTGTATGGGTATTTCCCCACATGATTGCTATAAAAAGTGATAAGATCAGCTGCTTTGGGCTGAAGTTTTTTCCAGTTTTCTTGAATGGAATCTGCTCCTTTGTAGAAGAAATGGAGCATAGGGCCATTTTCTACTTGAAGTTTATCATGAACATATTCAGGGTCTGCCGCCCAAGTAAAGTCATGTACATTTGGCGCTACAAAATGCCAAGTCAAGGTTTTCCTTTTTACTTTTTTAGCTTTTCCAGATTGGTAACCATGACCAACTTCTTCTGGATTCTGAAGATATCCTGTTCCGCCAACAACATAATCTTTGTCAATCGTCAAGGATATATCAAAGTCACCCCAAACACCGTAAAATTCACGTCCAATGTAAGGGTCTGCGTGCCATCCTTCATCATCATATTCTGCCATTTTAGGATACCATTGGGTCATGGAAAGAGCAACGCCATCTTTGTTGTTTCTTCCAGAACGACGAATTTGTACAGGAACTTGTGCATTGAAAACCATATCAAAGGTTACTTTTTCCCCAGGTTGGATAGGCTTTGCTAAATCAACCTCCAAAACAGTTCCAACTACATTGTAGGTAAGGTCTGTGCCATTTTGTTTTAAAGAAGATACTTTTATAAAACCGATTTCGTCTTCCTTTAATTTGCTAATGCGATCTCCAACTCTAGAATCTGGATCAGCAATAGTGCGTGAACGTACATCCATTTCACTTCCGGGTTGGAAGGCATTAAAATAAAGATGATAGAATACTTTATTCAACACATCTGGAGAATTATTGGTGTACACCAAGGTTTGTGTACCATCGTATTGATAGTTGTCCACATGCATATCGATATTCATTTTGTAATCCACGTGTTGTTGCCAATAACCAGCCTTAGGCTGTTCGACAGGTGGGTCTATTTTTGCAAATGAACTTAGAGAAAAACTAAGCAAGATGAGAAAAAGTGTCTGTTTCATAAAAAATATCAAATGTTAAAAAATAATCGGGAAGCAATTTATAGGTTTTTTGTAAAATGCCACTTCTATAAAAAGTTAATTTATTTAAAATTCAATGTCCCTCAGACTTTATTAGAGGCATCCACGAGATAAAGTATGAAGGAATATGAATGCTATTTTTGATTCAAGATAAAAAAAGCCCATCCAAACGGATGGGCTTTTAGTATAGGTTAAAATAAGATTATTTTATCTTAGAAGCTACGATTAAAGCGTTGTAGGCATTAGCCATTTTTTCGCTTTTTGATAGATCTCCAAAAGGTCTAACATCATTAGCATCACCTCCTACAACAACTTTAGTGTTGATAGGTAAACCAGAGCTCAAGATGACATCTTTAACTTGTGCTGCGGTCAAATTAGGGAAATAAGAACGAACCAAAGCAACAACTCCTGCTACAGCTGGAGCTGCCATTGAAGTTCCTCCTTTTGTATCATATTGATCTTTAAATGGTACTGTTGAATACACACTTGCTCCTGGTGCAAAAACATCCACATTGATTTTTCCGTAATTAGAAAAACCTGCAACCATATTAGATCCATATTTAGGAGCCAAAGCACCAACTGTAATGAAAGTGTTTGAAACTTCTGGACCGTTATCGACTTGATCGTTTGGATAACATGCTTTTTTGTCTAAGTCAATACCTTCATTACCTGCAGCATTTACAAAAACCACATCGTGTTCTCCTGCATATGCAATAGCATCTCTCACCCAATCACTGTGGGTTGCGTAGTATTTTCCAAAACTTCCGTTAATTACTTTAGCACCATTATCAACTGCATATCTGATAGCCAAAGCGATATCCTTGTCATACTCATCTCCGTTAGGAACCGCTCTGATGCTCATAATTTTCACATTGTTTGCAACACCGTTAGCTCCTAAACCATTGTTACGTTCTGCAGCAATGATACCAGCTACGTGAGTTCCGTGGCTTTCACCTTCTTCACTAGGAGTTACATTTCCGTTTCCATACCCTACATCAGTCAGGTCATCAACGTTATCTCCTGTTTTTCTACCATTGAAATCCTTGTTAAGGTTGTAATCCAATTTATCAGAGAAGTAATCCAAACCTCCTTGCAATTCTTCTAATGCTGCCTCAGCAGAATCCAAACCATTGCTGTACATGTATTTCATCATGCTTACATAGCGGTTTAATTCTTCATCGGTAGAAGTAATGCCATTTACATCTTCTGGTGTGTAATCTTTTTTACCCAAATGAGCTGCAATGGCTTTGTCTGCTGCTTCTACTTGTTTGAATATTTGTTCGTATTGTGTTTTTTGAGCAACAGTTTTTTGATATTCTTTTTCATATTCTTCTTTGGCTCTTTCAAAATCTGGGTGAGACGTATCTCCTTTAGCCAAGATTCTTACATATTCCAATTGCTCATCGTAACCATCACCTAGGAAATTCCATCCGTGTACATCATCAACATATCCGTTTTTATCATCATCGATACCGTTTCCAGGAATTTCTTTTTCATTGGTCCAAACCACACCATCCAAATCTTCGTGGTTGATATCAATACCACTGTCTATAACAGCAACAATTACGGTTTGTCCTTTATTATCCTTAATAATTTCTGAATATGCTTTATCCACACTCATACCAGGAATGGTGTCTTTCACCAAATCCAAATGGCCCCAATTGTGTTTTTCACTTTCGGTAAGTTCTGAGACTTTTAGAGGGGTTGTGTCAACGTTTTCAATTGGTGTAGAAACAATATCAATACCAGAACCGCAACTAGAAAGAATTGCGGCAGCAACTGCTGAAAACAATACAGGTTTTAATACTCTCATTTTTTTGAATAATTTTTTAATTAGTTAAATATGTCATCACAACTAAATACTTCATTGACTCTTACACCTTTATCCGTGTTTTGAACTGTAATGATTTCATTGTGTGCATCGTGCTCCAAAAATAAGTAATAATTGTTACTTGCTGCCAAATTGAGAAACTTTTCTTTCTCGTCTAAAGTCAAGAGCGGCCTAGTATCATACCCCATGACAAAAGGAAGAGGTAGATGACCTACAGTAGGTAACAAATCGGCCATAAAACAAATGGTTTTGTCTTGATAGTGAATCATAGGAATCATTTGCTTGTCTGTATGACCATTTGCAAAGAAAATGTCAAATCCCAATTCTGACGATTTTAGGATATCCTGCTCAGGAAGTGAGACATGTTTCAAATGTCCGCTTTCCTGCATAGGAAGAATATTTTCAGTCAAGAAAGAAGCTTTTTCTCTTCTATTAGGTTCTGTGGCCCATTTCCAATGATCTTGGTTGCTCCAAAAAGTAGCATTCTTAAAGGCTGGTTCGTAACCTGTTCGGTCTTTATTCCATTGAATACTCCCACCACAATGGTCAAAATGTAAGTGTGTCATAAAAACATCAGTAATATCATCTCGGTGAAATCCATGTTCTTTAAGAGCCTTATCAATAGAATCGTCTCCCCATAGGTAGTAGTAACCAAAAAATTTGTCTGATTGTTTGTCTCCCATTCCGGTATCAATCAAAATCAAGCGGTTTCCATCTTCAATAAGAAGGCATCGCGCTGCTATATCAATCATATTATTGCTATCTGAAGGATTGGTTCTGCTCCAAATGGATTTTGGAACAACCCCAAACATGGCACCGCCGTCTAATTTGAAGTTCCCGGCGTTAATTGGGTATAAATTCATAATGGTGTAAATTAATTCATCTGCAAATTACTAAAACATCCCCTATTTTTTAGTTTGAACAATAAGATATTAGCCCTATTTTAACATTACAAAAGAGTCATTACAGGGTGATGGTTTTTAAGGGAAGAAAAAAACATTTATTTTTATAGAAAAGGATTCTTATGAAACCATCAGTTAAAAACCCGTTGAAGATAAAAGAGATGAAACTGCTTAGGTTTGGAAGGGATTTTAAACCGGATGAGCAGATTATCCTGAGAGATTATTTGGCCATTGAGCGCACTAGATTGGCAAACGAACGTACCTTGCTTTCCTACATAAGGTCCTCACTTTATCTTTTACTTGCTGCTATGGCATTCTTTCAACTTAAAAATTATGCCGATTTTAAATATGTGGCATTCATTTCCCTAGGGTTTAGTTTTATATTTTTTGTGATTGGAATTTATCGGTTTATACTTCTTAAAAAAAGTTTGAAGCGGTTGTATTATTTATCTCAAAGCAAACAAAAACAACATGATTCCTAATTGAGATTTAATTCTTATTACCTATGAACATAGATCTGATCATAACGTTTGCAATTATTATTGTTGGCGTTTTTTTGTTTGTTCGGGATTACTTTACCATAGACACCACGTCAATCCTTATTATGGCCATGTTTATTGTAGCGGGTGTTTTGACCCCTGAAGAGGGTTTTTCTGGATTTAATCATCCTGCAACTTTAACTTTGGGATGTATTTTTGTGTTAAGTGCTGGAATCTTTAAATCGGGAATCTTAGATAATTTAAGTTACAGTATTATCCGAATTGCCAAGGTAAATTATGTCATGGCGCTTATCATTTTCTGTTTGATATCAGGAGTGTTTTCTGCTTTTATAAATGATACGGCGGTAGTTGCTCTGTTATTGCCCATTGCCCTTACTGTTTGTAAAGAAGCGAATATCAAACCTAGCCGATTGCTTATGCCTATTTCCTTTGCAGCTTTGTTTGGAGGCACTTGTACACTGATAGGCACATCTACTAATATTTTGGTGAGCAGTTATTCAAAAAAATATGGAGTAGAAGCTTTTGGAATGTTTGAGTTCAGTCTGGCAGCATTGTGCTTAATGGCCATTGGCTTTACTTATTTGTTTGTTTTCAGTCCACTTTTACTTCCGAAGAAAAGAGAAGTGGAAGAAGATTTTACCATCAATGCCGAAAATTATATCACGGAATTGATTATAAGCGACGAATGTAAAGATGTTGGGAAGTCCATTGCAAATTCAGACTTGGTTAAAGAATACAATATCAATATTCTATCTATTTTGAGAGGCGGCATTTTAATTCATGAGTTTTCGTCAGAGACCAAAATATTTAAAGGTGATACACTAAAAGTTATTGCGATTCCAAAAACCTTAAACCGATTATTGGATGTTGATGGTATCAAGATAAGTGGCGCTCAATTGGTTACCAGTGGAAATGAAGATTCTCAAGGCTATCATATTTATGAGGTAATTATACCTTTTGGTTCTGACTTAATGGGCAACTCCCTAAAAGAACTTCATTTTAGAAGACGTTTTAATTGCTCGGTAATTGCTATTAGGCAAAGGGGAGAGGTAATGTATGATAAACTATCTTTAGTTAATCTTAAAGAGGGGGATATGCTTTTGATTATAGGAAAGGAAGAGGATATTAAACAACTAGAGGTTAAGAACAGAATTGTTAGACTTACAGAACATGAAAAAAAACGAGTAGACTTAAAGAAGGCCATTCCAGCGATTATTATTGGTGTTTTGGTAGTCTTGACAGCCGCATTGAATATAACGACCATTTTAATAAGTGGAATGGTTGGTGCCTTATTGATGATTCTTTTGGGTATTTTAAAACCTAAAGAGGCCTATCAAGCAGTGGAGTGGAAGGTCATATTTATGGTAGCAGGTGTGCTTTCTATGGGAACAGCTTTGGAGAAAACAGGTGGTGCCCAATTGATTGCTGATGGCATTCAAGCCAGTTTGGGACAATATAATGCCCATGTCACATTGAGCGTTTTGTATTTGGTCACTTTTTTATCAACCAATTTAATTTCCAGTAAGGCCACTGCTGCTTTAATGACTCCTGTTGTGATAAGTTTGGCTGCCTTAATGGGTGTTAGTGAACGCCCCTTTTTGGTTGCAGTTATGTTTGCCTGTTCTTTGACATTTATGACGCCTATGAGTTATCCTACCAATACCATGGTGTATGCTCCGGGAAATTATAAGTTCTCAGATTTTTTAAAGGTTGGAACGCCTTTAAACATCATTATTTGGTTAGCAGCCTCCTTTATAATTCCGTATTTCTTTCCGTTTGCGAAGTAGTATGAGTTTTGGTTTCAATGACTTCTTTGAGTCGTTTTCCAAAATCCAAAAGGATTTTCATTTCCTTAATTGTCGCTAGTCGTTCCTTATTGAAGATTAAAAGGTGAGCTCCGTCGGCCTGCACATGATAATAATTATTGCTTTCAAAGAACTGAATAAGGTCCTTACCAAAGAAGTTCGTAATTCCTTCTTCATCGTCGCCTTTTAAATAAAACCTCTTTGAAAAATCAGGATAATCTTTGAGGTCAATATCCTTGAGACCCGCTAAGGAATAAACCCGCTCCAAGAATCCTTCCTTGTCAAGTGTAAATGAAGGTATTTCATCATTTAGGCTAATATGCAGCATGGTGCTTCTAATCACTTCCTTGGCAATTAGTTCGCCTTCAAAATATTCTACATCAAATAAATTCAGTGAATTATTCTCGTTGGATAGTCTATTGTAGATATAATTAACTTGTTTGGTATTGAAATAATGAAAGTCATATAAAAAGGAAATTTCTCTGTTTTTTTCAGCATGGTATTCCAAACCAAATCGATCAGAGGTTTGAATAAGGTCTCTTTGCCTTTTGGTAAGATTGCTACCAATGAGTCCGGAATCGGTCAATAGACGTCTTAATGCAAAAGGATGCTTGGATTCGGCATCATGCATATCCAGACCAATAATTTCAAAATTACCTCCTTTTTTTGCGAAAAGCTCTTGATAACTACTGATGTTGTCCATTACAGTATGATCTACAAATTCACACATAGAAAAGTCCAACACCACATCACAGTCCTCTGGAATGGCATCTAATTTGTCTTTAAGCTTGTAATAATTTAAAAAGCTACAGAAGTGTTTAACGCTAACAAAAAAACTACCATTTCCTGATTCCTCTTTGTACATTAAAACATTAGGTTTAATAAGGTTTCTTGTAAAAAGACTGAGGTTTTTATTAATTACTATATGAATGATCAGGGTCATGGCCACCCCACTTAAAATTCCAGATATAAGACCAACCTTTAAGGTGATAATCAAAGTCACAAAAAAAATGATGAACTGTTCTTTACCTATTGAAAATACTTTTTTAATAGTGTCTGGAGAGGCCAACTTATAGCCTGTAAACACCAAAATAGCCATTAAGGCTGGTAGTGGAATTCGTGCCATTTCAGAACTAAAAAGAACAATAAACAATAGCATAAACAAGGCATGGAAGAAGTTGGAAGATCTATTTGAACCTCCGTTATTTACATTTACTGAACTTCGAGCAATAACAGTCACTACATTCAAGCCTCCTAGAAAACCACTTCCTACGGTAGCCAATCCCAATGCTTTTAAGTCTTTGTTGACATTAGATCGTCTTTTCTTAGGATCTAATTTATCCACAGCCTTAATGCTCAATAAAGATTCGATGCTGGCAATTAAAGTTAAGGATACCACACTATCCCAAAAGTCGAGGGTAGCCCATTGTGAAAAATCTATTTTTGGAATCTTAGTGATAATCTCATCGATATGTGGGATTCCCGAAATCATATAGTTTTTATCAATAGGATTATTTTCATGAAGAACTAGTTCAAAATAATAACTCAATCCAATGGATAGTAATACAATCCACATGGGAGCGGGTACCAATTGAAAGTATTTGTTTCTAATCTTAGGATAAAAGAACATGATAAACAAACTAACTGTTCCAACAATGGCCGCAAAAATGAGACCTTTACTGTCATAATGAATGGCGTCATTGATAGTAAATGGAATCTCAATCAAATAATCCATGGTGTCTTCACGCTTAATTTTGTGGGCTAACATGATATGAAATTGTTTGCCTAAAATGATAAGACCAATGGCCGCCAACATGCCTTGTATGGCGGACGAAGGGAAAAAATTAGCTAATTTTCCTAACCTTAAAAAACCTAAGATCATCAATAACACCCCTGAAAAAATGATTGCCGCATAAGCACCTTCAATACCTAGGGTTGTTATGGCAACCAAAAGGACGCCTACCAACCCATTCCCAGGACCAGTAATCGTAATGTGACTTCCCCCAAAAAATGAAACTAGTAAACCACCTACTATAGCTGTTATAACCCCTGCTATTGGAGGGGCTTCACTAGCCATTGCCAATCCCAGACCAAGAGGCAACGCAATAAGACTTACCACAAACCCAGAGAAAATATTTTTGGGTAGGTCACCGATGAATTCCTTTATAAGTACTTTTCTGGGTGTCATCTTATTATCAAAACATCTGTTGGTAGCTCAGTTAGGATATGCTCAATATCATGCGGGAATAAACGATCCAAAAATGTAAGTTTGTCTGGGGCGTTGGTAACCAATAGATCGGCTCTAACGACTTCTGCATAATGCCCAATAGAATAACCTCGCCTTCCAAAAATGGGTTGAGTTTTAATTTTTATGTTCTTTTTGAATTCTTCAGGAGTTTCCTCTAGTATTTTTATGACTCTAGATTTTTCACGGATACTGATGCGTTCTTTGACAATATTGGCTCTTCGAAGGGAGCGATCGTCATTAACATTGACGGCAACTTCCTGTTGGGTGATTTCCTCAACAACGGTAACCTTTGAAGCTCCTAATTTAGAGCCAACAAAAAATCCATAAGAGATGGTTTTCGTAGCTTTTTCATCTTTAAGGCCATTGATGACTACATGTTGACACGGTACGCGTTCAACAGAAGGTTTGATTAACAATAATACCGAACAACTGGCATTTCTTGTAATTTTTCTTGCGATGGATCCCACATAGTATTTCAAAATATTTTCTCGCTTTAAAGCTCCTAGAATAATTAGGTCTAAGCGTTTTTCTTGAATAACGTTTAGAATCACTTCGGCGGGATCACCTACTTTAAAAACGATTTCAAAGTCCAGATTCTTTTCAATGAAAGGAGACAGTATTTTTTGAATATCCTTTTCCTTTCGGTGTGAATGGATACCTACATGAATAAGCACCAATTTTGATTTAAAGAACAAAGCTAATCGGCTAGCCTCATAAAGGTTAGCTTTCAGGGTGGGTGAAAATGCAATACCAATACCTATGGTATTAAAGTAATTCAAGGTTGTAAGGTTGTTAATGTTGCGTTAGAAAGATACTATTTTTAGAGGATTTACCCTAGTTTTCCTTCCGAGATATCCATTTTTGTGGTATAATTACAATATCAAAATTAAAGTATGTTAGAATTAGCAGGAATCATTATTTTGGGTATACTGGCACAATGGGTTGCTTGGAGATTTAAAATTCCAGCAATCCTTCCTTTGATTTTAATAGGATTGTTTGTGGGTCCTATCGCATCTGAGTTCATAACTTCTGATGGCCGTAAGTGGATAGAACCTGTTTGGAATGGGAAAAATGGACTTTTCCCAGGGGAAGGACTTTATTACTTTCTTTCACTTGCTATTAGTATTATTCTTTTTGAAGGTGGTCTCACCTTAAAGCGAAGTGAGATTAGAAATGTTGGGCCAGTCATCACAAAATTGATTACTGTAGGAGCATTTATAACGTTTATCGGTTCAGGTATAACGGCTCATTATCTTTTTGGACTAGACTGGCGTTTGGCTTTTTTGTTTGCTGCTTTGATTATAGTAACAGGTCCTACTGTGATTACGCCAATTTTAAGAAATATTCCTCTAAAAAAGGATGTCTCTACGGTCCTAAAATGGGAAGGAATTCTTATTGATCCTCTGGGGGCATTGGCTGCGGTTTTGGTTTTTGAATTTATAAGTGTTGAAGGAGATTCTGGATTTACCAAAACGGCCTTAATTGAGTTTTTCAAAATCATTTTATTTGGAGTCACGTTCGGTTTCACCTTTGCTCATGCATTGGCATTTGCCATTAATAAGAAGTTGATTCCTCATTACTTATTAAATGTAGTTTCCCTTTCCGTAGTGCTTTTGGTTTATGTGGAATCTGAAATTTTCGCTCACGAATCAGGTTTATTGGCGGTAGTGGTTATGGGACTAGTTTTAGGGAACAGCAAATTGGAAAATATAAAGGAGTTATTGTACTTTAAGGAGTCCTTAAGTGTCTTGCTGATTTCCATTCTTTTTATTCTACTGGCGGCGAATATTAACATGGAAGATTTGTACCTGATTTATAATTGGAATACGGTCTTTTTATTCTTGATTGTCGTTTTGATTATTAGGCCTTTATCTGTTTTTGCAAGTACATTTGGTTCCCCACTCAAGACCAAAGAAAAGGTTTTTATAAGTTGGGTTGGACCAAGAGGTATTGTTGCTGCTGGTATTGCCTCTTTATTTGGAAGTAAATTATTAAAACAAGGGGTAGCAGGAGCCGAATACATCACCCCGCTTGTGTTTACCATTGTATTGGGCACGGTTTTACTCAACGCAACAACCGCTCGTTATTTTGCAAAATGGGTGGGTGTATTTTTGAAAAAGTCTGAAGGAATATTGATTGTGGGAGCCTCTAGGGTGGCTAGATTAATAGGTCATTATTTGGTTAACAATGGTCGTCATGTGGTGTTGATTGATAGCAATATGAACAACATTGCGAAGGCAAAGGAACTTGGGTTGGAAGCCATTCATACCAATATTTATTCGGATACACTTTCTGATAACATCGAGTTGAATGATGTAGGATATTTAATGGCATTGACAGCTAACTCAGAAATCAACAAATATGCAATTAATAAGTACGGCGCCCAGTTTGGTGAAAACGGTTCCTTTAGATTGATTTCACAAAAGGAAATGGCTGATGATAAAAACAACCCAAGAGAGGGCTTATTTTCACATACCGATGATTATGTAAGCTTAAGTAATGTGACCAGTAATTATCCTTCTGTCAATGAAATTGATTTAGAAAATTTTGAGCATTTTAAACGGTTAATAGATATTTCAATTTCCAACAAAAATATTATCCCGCTTTTCATCAAAGATCCTAATGGAGAATATGAAATCATACCATCCCATAGTAATGAGATAGAAGCGATAGAAAGTGGCTCCCAACTTGTATATTTGGGAAAACCATTTGATGTTGAAAAAGTCTAGTCGTTAAGCTTTAAAACGGCCATGAAGGCTTGTTGAGGAATTTCTACATTCCCAACTTGACGCATACGTTTTTTACCTTTTTTCTGTTTTTCCAATAGTTTACGCTTTCTAGAAATATCCCCTCCGTAGCACTTGGCGGTAACATCTTTTCTTAAGGCCTTTATGGTTTCCCTAGAAATAATCTTAGCGCCAATAGCTGCTTGAATAGGAATGTCAAACTGTTGGCGTGGGATCAATTCCTTGAGCTTTTCACACATTCTTTTACCAATGTTATAAGCATTGTCTGCGTGAATTAAAGCTGAAAGGGCATCTACCTGTTGCGCATTCAATAAAATATCTACACGCACCAATTTTGAAGCTCTCATACCTATAGGAGCATAATCAAAAGAGGCGTAACCTTTGGAAACCGTTTTTAAGCGATCATAAAAATCAAATACAATCTCTGCCAAAGGCATATCGAAAGAAAGCTCGACACGCTCTGGTGTTAAATAAGTTTGATTTTTAATCTGTCCACGTTTTTCAATACACAAACTCATTACAGGGCCAACAAAATCAGCTTTAGTGATGATGGTTGCTTTGATAAAAGGTTCTTCAACACGATTTAAAGTAGATGGCTCAGGTAAATCGGTTGGGTTATTAACGATGATGACATCGTCTGGGTTTTTATTTGTAAATGCATGATAACTAACGTTTGGTACCGTAGTGATCACAGTCATGTCAAATTCACGTTCTAAACGTTCTTGGATGATTTCCAAGTGAAGCATTCCTAAGAATCCACAACGGAAACCAAATCCTAAGGCAGCTGAACTTTCTGGTTGAAATACCAAAGAAGCATCATTCAGCTGGAGTTTTTCCATGGATGCTCTTAAGTCTTCATAATCTTCGGTATCTACAGGATAGATTCCAGCGAAAACCATCGGCTTGACATCCTCAAAACCACTAATAGCATTTTTAGTTGGCTCTTTTGAATCTGTAATGGTATCACCTACCTTGACTTCCTTTGCCTCTTTTATTCCAGTGATTAAATATCCCACATCACCAGCTTTAATCTCATTTTTTGGATGTTGGGTAAGCTTTAAAGTCCCTACTTCATCCGCATAATACGATTTGCCGGTTGCAATAAATTTAATCTGTTGATTCTTTTTAATAGAACCATTAATGACTCTAAAATAGGTTTCAACTCCTCTAAAAGGATTATAAACCGAATCAAAAATCAAAGCTTGTAAAGGTTCATCTGGATTTCCCTTAGGTGCTGGAATCCTATCAATGATTGCCGTTAAAATTTCTTGAATCCCAATACCTGTTTTGGCACTGGCAGGAATTACTTCGCTAGGATCACAGCCCAATAAATCAACGATATCATCAGTAACTTCTTCAGGATTGGCGCTTGGTAAGTCCACTTTATTTAGGACAGGAATGATTTCCAAGTCGTTTTCTAAAGCCAAATACAAATTAGAAATAGTCTGTGCTTGTATACTCTGTGCGGCATCTACCACCAATAGAGCGCCTTCACAGGCGGCAATGGAACGGGAGACTTCATAACTGAAATCAACATGACCCGGAGTGTCAATTAAATTGAGAACATAATGCTCCCCTTCGTGGACGTAGTCCATTTGGATGGCATGGGACTTAATGGTTATTCCTCTTTCGCGTTCCAAATCCATACTATCCAACAATTGATCTTGCTTTTCTCTTTCTGTCACAGACCCGGTAAAATCCAATAATCGGTCGGCCAGGGTACTTTTCCCATGATCAATGTGTGCGATAATACAAAAGTTTCTTATGTTCTTCATGTATAACCTTAGGCTTAAATATTTTGCAAATATAGTTGTTTTCTTATGTTTTGAGTTTCAATTACGGAAAATCCGTAAACAATTTTTTAAAAGAATTTATATATTGCAGGTCTAATCGATTATATGAAAATTAACGTTTTCGCCTTTTTTTTAATAGCAATTCTGTCGCCCCTGCAACATTTTTCTCAAGAATTAACAATTTCAGGAGTCGTTAACGATGCAAACTTTGAGCCGTTTTCATACGCCAATGTTATCTTGTATACGGTTGATCAGCCAAAGATTATTGCGGGCACTTCAACAGATGACTTTGGAGGCTTTACCTTAGGTAATCTCCCAGCAGGCAATTATTTGCTGGAGATAACCTTTGTGGGTTATAAAGATTACACCAAAGAAATCCAAGTGGTACAAGATATGGATTTAGGCATTATTACTTTGGAAGAAAGTGCCGAAGCTTTAAATGAAGTCAGTATCATTGTCAATAAACCCACTATAAAAAAAGAAGCGGACAGGTTGGTTTTCAATATTGAAAATACAGCTATTTCAGAAGGAAATATGATGCAGGCTGTGAAAAGTACTCCTGGCGTTTTAGTTATGGATGGAACCATTCAAGTTAAAAGTTCTCAGCCCACGGTTTATATCAACAACAGAAAAGTAGAATTAACTTCGGATGAGTTGATGCAGCTTCTTGAAGGAACTCCTGCAGACGCTATAAAATCTATTGAGGTTATTACCAACCCGCCGGCCAGCTATGATGCTTCAAGTGGTGTGGTTTTAAATATCATTATGACCAAAAACTTGGCTACAGGTTTTAATGGTTCTGTTTACGGAAATTATACACAAGGGGTTTATCCCAGATACCAAGGTGGAGCTAATGCCTATTTTAAAACGGCTAAGGTCAATTTTTTTGCCAATTACAGTTATAACCATGACAAAATAAATAGACGAAATGACGATGGTGTTAATTATTTAAATGACAACAACGAGGTTTATGAAACTTGGAAATCTGATGTTGATCGTAATGGTTTAACCAAAGCGCACAATGCCAGTTTTAATTTTGATTATTATATCGATGATTACAACACATTGAGTTTATCATCCAATTTATTGATGACACCTTCAATAAACACCAAAATCACAAATAATACTCAGGTGTTTGATGCCAATGAAATTTTTCAATCTAGTTTTTTAACAGAAAACCAAACCAATGATGACAAATATAATGTAGGTGTAGATTTGGGTTTTGTGCATTCGTTTAAAGAGAATGGCGGTAAATTAGCTTTCAATAGCCATGTTACCTTCTATGACTTCCAAAGGAATCAGGATACAGATAACTTCTATTTTGATTCAGATAATAACTTTGTTGCTCCAACGGCCTTTGAAACGGAATCCAATCAACAGACCAATATTATCACTTCGCAACTGGATTATAAAAAACCTTTGGGCGCCACTGCAGAATTTGAAATTGGGGTTAAATTCTCTAAGGTGAAAACAGAGAGTGACATAACCAGATTTGATTTTGATTTCACAAATGAAGAGCCCATTTTTAATGAAAATTACTCCAATGCTTTTGATTATGAAGAACTTGTTTATGCGGCTTATTCCAATTTTAACAAGGAATGGGAAAAGTTCAGCATTAATGCAGGTTTGCGCATGGAGCAAACCAATATCGAAGGGTTGTCTGTAACGACCAATCAAACCAATTCCCAAGATTACCTGGAGTGGTTTCCATCCTTAAGTTTAAAATATCAATCGGAAGGCAATTTTAATTTATATGCTAATTATAAAAGAAGCATACAACGTCCTGACTTTAAGGATTTGAATCCTTTTACCTTGTTTTTAAATGATTATATATTGGTAGTTGGGAATCCGTCACTGCAGCCTATTTTTACAGATCATATGGTTTTGGGAACTACCTTAACCTCCTTTTTTATGGTTGAGGCTTACTACAAGAATATGGAAGGGAACTTTTATGAAATACCCATTCAAGACAATATCAACAATACAATCACATATACGCCTGTAAATTTTGATAATACCACAGAGTATGGCTTGGATCTTATCTCTTATTTTAATCTAACTGATAACTGGTTTATCTATGCGGTCACTTCCTTTTACAGAATTGAGGATAATGTAAGCTTTTCCATGGGCTTTCAAACATTAAACCAGTGGTCTAACTATAGTATTTTAAGCAATAGTTGGTCATTTTTGAGTGATAGAAGTTTAAAAGCCGACTTAGCTCTTACCTATGGTTCTAAAAACCTACAAGGTTTAATGCTTTCTGAAAGCAGGTTGATGTCTGACTTAACCATCTCAAAAACTTTCTTGAATAAAAAGTTAGTGGTTACATTAACAGCCAGTGATCTCTTTAATATGTCAGATTTTGAAACTTCTACGAGATATGCTAACCAATATAGTTATTACAATACCAATTTGGATAACCGTTGGGTAAAATTAGGGTTGCGTTATAAATTTGGAAATACCAAATTGGAAACCAATCAAAGACAATCTGAGGTCAAGGAAACCGAACGTATTAACGAACGTGATTAATCCACCCAGTCAGCTATAAATAAATTGGTGTCATGACCACCACCGTTGTTACGGTTGGATGAAAAGATCAACTTTTTACCATCATTTGAAAAAACAGGGAAGGCATCAAATGTAGTGCTATGTGTCACACGCTCTAAATTTTTGCCATCTAGATCAATCATGTATAAATTGAAAGGGAATCCTTTTTCTGCTTCAAAATTGGAAGAAAACAAAATTTTCTTTCCCGATGGATGAAAAAACGGACTCCAGTTGGCATTACCTAAATTGGTCAATTGTCTTAGTTCGCTTCCATCAGCATTGCAAATATACAGTTCCATTTCTGTTGGCTGCACAAGACCTTCAGCTAGTAGGCTCTTATATTCTTGAATCTCTTCTTCTGTTTTTGGTCGTGATGAACGGAAAATGATCTTTGTTCCGTCAGGAGAGAAAAAGGCGCCTCCATCATAACCCAACTGATCAGTTATTTGGGTAACTTCAGAACCATCGATATTCATGGTATAAAGTTCCAAATCTCCACTTCTGGTAGAGGTGAACACAATTTTATCACCCTTAGGCGAAACCGTAGCTTCTGCATCATACCCTTTTTCATTAGTCAATTGGTTTACGATGTTGCCTTCTAGGTCTGCTACAAAAATGTCATAAGTATCATAAATTGGCCACACATATCTACCGTTCAAGCGTAATGGAGTTTCGGGGCATTCTTCGCCGCCAAGATGGGTGGAGGCATATACAATATGTTGATTGTCTGGGAGAAAATAGGCACAAGTGGTTCTCCCTTTTCCTGTACTAATCATAGGTGGAATACTATCCTTAAAAGTATCTCCTGCATTCATTAAAAACATTTGATCACAATTGACGCCCCAGTTTTTGTTGTTGGATTGAAAAATGAGTTGTTTATCATCAAAACTCCAATAGGCCTCTGCGTTATCACCTCCAAAAGTGATTTGTTTTAGTGATTTAAAATGAGTTTCTTCCGGGTAAATAAGAGTGTCAACCCATTTGGTTGCTCCAGTTGTAACATCCTCAGATTGTTTTTTGTCTGATTTACATGAAAGGACAACTGTAAAAAGTATCGATAGAAGGGTTAGCTTTGATTTCATATAGTTAGGCTTACAAATGTGGTGATTATTACCTATTTTTGCGCAAAAATATAAATTTAGCATGAAACATATAACGCTACTGGTTCTTTTTGTAACGCTATGGGGTTGCAAAAAGGAATACTCCTATACAAATGAGATTAAGGAAGATGTGGTTTTTCTTTCTGATGACAAATTGGAAGGACGTGAAACAGGAACGCAGGGTGAGCAGGAAGCGGCCAATTATATTGTAAAGAGGTTTAAAGAAATGGGATTGGTTCCCAAAGGAACTGAAAACTATTTTCAACCCTTTAGTTTCAAACCAAAAACCAATCCACATGAGGAAGTTAAATTTGTAACGATGGAGGCTGATGGGACTATTACAGGTACAAATGTACTTGGATATATAGATAATCAAGCAGAACAAACAGTTATTATTGGTGCCCACTATGACCATTTAGGGTTTGGTAGCGAAGGCTCTTTATATCGTGGTGAAGAGAAGCAAATTCACAATGGGGCTGATGATAATGCTAGCGGAGTAGCAGTGATGTTGGATTTAGCAGGGAAACTGCAAAAGGCCAACACCTCAAACAACTATTTATTCATGGCTTTTTCTGGAGAAGAAATGGGTTTGTTAGGGTCTAATTATTTTGCTAAAAATTCTACCATAGATTTAGAACATGTCAATTACATGATCAATATGGATATGGTAGGAAGATTAAAGCAAGATAGTACTTTGGCTGTTTATGGAGTAGGAACCTCGCCAAGATTTAAGCAGGTTCTTTCGGCTACCAATAAAAGCTTTAAAATCATAGAAAACGAATCCGGGATTGGACCTTCAGACCATACTTCTTTTTATCTTCAAGATATTCCAGTTTTACATTTTTTTACTGGGCAACATGAAGATTATCACAAACCAAGTGATGATTTTGATAAATTGAATTATGACGGAATGAATTTGGTTTCCAACTATATTTTTGATGTAATTTCTGAATTGGACAGTCAAGGAAAAATGGCATTTAGAAAAACCAAAAATGAGAGTGAGGAAACACCAAGATTTAAAGTAGGAATGGGTGTCATTCCAGATTACTTGTTTGATGGGAAAGGGATGCGAATAGATGGTGTAAGTGAAGGAAAACCTGCTAAAAGGGCCGGTTTAGAAAAGGGTGATATCGTCATTAAAATGGGTGATAGCACTATTGTTGATATGATGAGTTATATGAGGGCATTGGCCGCCTTCAAGCAAGGAGATACCACTAAGGTAGTTGTGACAAGAAATGGCACGGAAGTAGAAAAGGAATTGATATTTTAATGGCAAAGATTGGAGACATAGATTTAGGAGCCTTCCCTTTATTGTTGGCACCAATGGAGGATGTGAGTGATCCACCATTCCGCGCATTGTGTAAGGAGCAAGGTGCCGATGTGGTGTACACTGAGTTTATTTCAAGTGAGGGCTTGATTCGAGATGCTGCGAAAAGTGTCATGAAATTAGATATTTATGAAAAAGAGCGTCCTGTGGGGATTCAAATATTTGGAGCCAACTTGGATAGCATGTTGCAAACCGTAGACATAGTTGAAAAATCGAAACCGGATTTTATTGACATCAATTTTGGTTGTCCCGTTAAAAAGGTGGTTAGTAAAGGAGCTGGGGCAGGCATATTAAAAGATGTTTGTCTTATGGAATCTTTAACTGCTGAGATGGTTAAACGCACCAATCTTCCTATAACTGTAAAAACGAGATTGGGTTGGGATCACGATTCCATTAAAATAGTTGAGGTTGCTGAACGACTTCAGGATGTGGGTATTCAAGCCATCGCTATTCATGGTAGGACGAGAGCTCAAATGTATAAAGGAAACGCAGATTGGAGACCTATTGCGGCAGTAAAGAATAATCCAAGAATGCATATTCCGGTTTTTGGTAATGGCGATGTGGATACTCCCGAAAGAGCCGTGGAGATGCGAGATTCTTATGGTTTGGATGGTGCCATGATAGGTCGCGCCACCATAGGGAATCCTTGGTTTTTTAAACAAGTCAAACACTATTTCAATACAGGTGAATATTTGCCTGCGATTTCTTTGGAAGATCGGGTTCATGCCGCCAAAAGGCATTTACAGATGGCTATCGATTGGAAAGGTGAAAAACTGGGTGTTTTTGAGACCCGAAGACATTATACCAATTATTTTAAGGGGATTCCCAACTTTAAAGACTATCGAACTCGGATGGTTACTAGTGATGAATCTAAAGATGTCTTTGAGACATTAGATGAGGTGCTTGAAAAATTTAAGCATTTTGATTTTGCTTCTTAAACAGCAGCTTCAATAAGTGATTTTGAAATTCTTCCAGAGGCTATTTTGGAGGCAATAATACCTAAAATAGAAATGGTAATTAGAACCACCAGTACATTTATACTTTTTAGTGTTACTGGGTAGGCTAAGTTATTGGTTAACATGACCAGAGAAAAGGCTTTTTGCAGGATTACCAAAATGACACCCAGTATCAAGCCGATAACTCCTCCCACAATAGACATTAGACTGCCTTGAAAGAAAAACACTCTCCGAATATCTTTTACCTGTGCTCCCAAGTTGAAAAGTGTTTTTAAATTTTTCTTTTTGTCAAGAATCATCATAGTAATAGATCCAATAACATTGAAAAGGGCAATGATAAGCACCAAGGTGAAAATAAGGTAAACTACAAGATTTTCGGTGTTCAACATTTTATATAGGGCATCATTTAATTGAGCTTTATTTTTTACAACTACTTTATTACCCAAAATTTCCTTTAGTTCATTCCTAGCATCATCTTCAGAGGTGTTGGGTTTTAGTTTAAATTCTATAGCCGAAATTTGAAGATCTTCATATCCCAAAAGAGCTTGAGCCATATCTATGGGGGCAAAAATATATTTATTGTTAAGCTCTTCACTAACGTCAAAAATACCCACATTTACAGCATCAAAACTGTTATAGGCTTGTTTTAGAGAGGTGATTTGTCCTTTTCCCGGCTTTGGGACATATAAATTGACTTGTTTGCCATAATCAACAATTCCAAAGGACAAGGAACTTGAAATACCTAATCCCGAAACAATTTGGTTGGATTTTTGGGCAAGCCAACTACCATAAAATATCACAGAATCTATTTTGTTTACCTGGTCATAATTCCCATCGACACCCTTAATAAAGGCATTGGGGTAGCTTTTTCCATCAAAAGTTACAAAAACCCGCTCCTCAATGATTTTTGAAAATTGGGCAATGCTTTTAGCGTTTTCCAATTGGGTCATTTCTTTCTGTGAAAGCGTAAAGGACTTTCCTGAAGTTGCTTCAGCTTTTAGGTCAGGATCAATGATGGAGGTGAATTCCAATGTAAAATCTTTGAGTCCTGAAAATCCAGACAATACTATAAACAAAGCTGCTGACCCTAAAATAACACCAATGGCAGCAATAATAGTGATAAAGTTAATCGCATTATTGGAGCTTTTAGAAATTAGGTACCGTTTGGCAATGTATAGGGAAAAATTCAATTAGGATTTTTTTCGTTTGTCTAATAGATTGGGATCCTTTATGGGGTTTTCTTCTCCTTTTAAGGAGCTCTCTATTTTGTCAATGTATTCCAAAGAATCATCAATAAAGAACTCAAGCTGAGGCATTCTTCTCAATTGATTTTTAGTTCTCTGTGCTAATTCATGCTTGATTAAGTGGGAATTGGATTTAATGCCTTCCAAAAGTTCTTTTCCCTTGTCATTAGGGAAAATGCTTAAATAGACTTTTGCAATCGATAAATCTACAGTTACTTTCACTTGAGTTACAGATATAATAATTCCCTTCATGCCACCTTGTGTAGCCGACCCTTGTAGTACTTCAACCAAATCTTTTTGTAGTACTGAGGCTATTTTTTTTTGTCTTTGACTTTCTTCCATATGGCAAAAATAACGGATATTTGATGATAATCTTATGATCGAGGTAACGATTAACTTCAATAAGTAAAAATAATGAATAAAATTGAACACATTGGCATTGCAGTAAAAAGCCTTGAAAATTCCAATCAGCTTTTCGAAAAATTATTTGGAGAACCACATTATAAAATTGAAGAGGTATTAACTGAAGGAGTCAAAACATCATTTTTTAAGGTAGGGTTGAATAAAATTGAATTATTGGAGGCTACAAACCCAGACAGTCCCATAGCCAAGTTTATAGAGAAGAAAGGAGAAGGGATTCATCACATCGCATTTGATGTAGAAGATATAGTCCAAGAATTGCAGCGGTTGGAGCAGGAAGGGTTTACAATTTTAAATAAAGAGCCCAAAAAGGGAGCAGATAACAAGTTGGTAGCCTTTTTACACCCAAAGACTACAAACGGAGTTTTGGTGGAATTATGTCAAGAGATTCGAGACTAAAAAATGTTGTGAGGTTTTAAAATATGTAGTAATATTGCACACTCTTTTATATAGAGTGTTTAAAGTGTACTTTTGTACAGCGGTCCCATAGCTCAGTTGGTTAGAGCATCTGACTCATAATCAGAGGGTCACTGGTTCGAGCCCAGTTGGGACCACGTTGATAATCAGCCACTTACAATGTTTTTGTAGGTGGCTTTTCATTTTGGGTTAAACATAGGTTAAACATTTTTATATTTTTGTTCCTACCGTTTAACATCTGAAATGAAAGAAAGATACTTCCCCATATATTTTGAGATTGCTTTCAACAATGGTCTCTATGAAATTTTTTCATCATATCTAAATAATAAGGAGCTATTAGAAAACGGGTTTGAGTACTTATCCCAACACGATTACTATTTAAAAGATGAAATGGTAATTGATGAAGACCAACCAGTTTTTGAAATGACCATCATTGATAGACCAAAATTTTTACAAAGAATTCTTGACAAGGAGAAAAAGGAATTTTTGGATACCATCAAGAAAGAAGATATCAAAGTATCATTTGATGAATTGCTTTCAATTTATGATAAAATTGAAACCCTTGTTGAAAAGGACTATTTTGAAATTGTAATCAATCATTTAAATGAACTGATTAAAGATGTGAAAGTGTTATACGCTCCAAAGTACATTGAACACCATAAGATTTTCAATAAGATAAAAGAGTTAAACTCATCTTTATCTTATTTCCAATGTTTGGATTTACCCTATTCTTTTTATGAAGAGCTTTATGAAGTCACCTATATCCTTGATTTAATAGATGATGTTATTGTATCCGAAACTGACTTCATTGGCACTTTGATTGTTGAAAAGGGAGATAAAACCAATGGTATTTCCTTTATTAAATCAAATCCAATTGTTGCCCATTATTTAAGGGAAATTGAACCTTTCTTTAAAAACTTCAATGCGACTACAATTGAAAGTAGTGGCTTGTTTTTCAATAAGCAGGGAAAACCATTAAAAAGCTCTGATTTATATGCTGCGCTTTCTAGAGGTAAATCTTCAAATCAAGATAAGTTCAATAGAATTTCAAAGGAAATAGAAACACTTAAAAACACGTATTTGAAGTAACCTTACACTTTACCTTACACTTTGTCTTAACCCCTTGTTACACTTAGAGAACAAGGGGTTTTTTGTTGCTTTTCTTTGTCTCATTATTAACAGGGATATGCGCATATCCATAATTCATTTAGAAATTATGGAAATTATCCAGAGTCAATTAAAGCAAGTAATAGAATTACTTACAAAGCAAAATTTATTAGAAAAGGAGTTTTTTACTCTTGAGGAAGCTGCCCTATACTTAGGACAATCTAAAAGCAGTCTTTATAAACTTACAGGTAAAAAAGAAATTCCCTTCTATGTTCCTGGGGGTAAAATGATTTATTTCCGCAAACATGAACTTGATACTTGGATTATTAATAGTAGGGTAGAAACTATTGATGGTCTGGAGGAAAGTATAGACAATTATTTATCTCAAAAGGCTTAGGTCATGATAGATTTTGTCAGAATAAATTATAGGGACAAGTCAGAATTTGAGCCTTACATAGATAACCCAGATAATTTTAGAGAAGTGTTTAAAGTATTGGAGAGTAATACTGGGGAGGTCTTATACCCATACAGAACAAGATTAGACAAAATGGATATTGTGGTTACAGAAAAAGGAGGTTATGTGAAAAATTCCTTGCACAAGTTGTATAACTACATTCATAGCAGAGAAGATAAAAATCATAATGATTTTGAATACAGTAAGCTATGCGAAACTATCCTTCACGTTTCAAGAATACCAGATTTGACTCACACAAGTTTAACCAATCTTGAATTTGGTTTAAATATTAGAGTTGATAGACCAGCTGAGGAAATATTAAAGAAAAGTGTTTTGATGCATAACTACAAGGGGTATAATCATAATCGAAAATTTAATGGAAAAGGAGAGCTTAAACAGTTTGACCATTCAAATTATGTGATTAAAGTCTATGATAAAGCAAAACAATATAAGCTTGAGTACAATGTATTCCGGTTTGAAGTAAAGTTTACAAGAAGAAGGGATTTTAACAAGGTAGGAGTATATAATCTTGATGATTTAAAAAGTAAGGATAACCTCAAAGAGTTGTTTAAAATTTACCTAATGAGGTTTGATGAAATGCTAATCCTTGATGAAATCTCTGAGGATTCCATAGAACAATTGGACTACCAAAAGCTATTAAAGTTTGTTAACCCAAAATACTGGGAAGAGGACATCAAGACAATGTCAGGAACTACAAGAATGAGGCACAGGAACCAATTCAATGTTATTATTGAAAAGTATGGTCTTGATTCAACCAAAAAGGAATTAAGAAGGCTATTAGTTGAAAAATTCGATTATCTAATCAATCATTAAATAAGTAATGTTTTCCATAGGTATTATATATGGATTTTATAACTCTCAAAAATCAAAACAATGTCAAGCATCAAAATATTATTAAGAAACAAACCTAACAAACAAGGACTTTATCCAGTCATTCTTAAAATTATAAAGGATAGAAAAGTAAAGATTATTTCTCTTGGGTTGGAATGTCAATTAAATGAATGGGATGAAGAGAATTTTTGCTTTAAAAAGAACCACAAAAACTCTATTCAAAGAAACAGGATTCTTTTGAAACTAAAGGATAGAGCTTTACAAATAATTGATGATTACAGGATTGATGGGGTTGATTATAGCTTAAAGCAATTTGAACAAAAATTCAGAGGTAAGTCTACCAGTAATTCAAGAGTGTTTGATTTTTGGGAAGAGCAGATTGAGGACAAGATGTTAACAGGTAGGACAGGTAGTGCCAAAGTGGGTAAGGATACTTTAAGGACACTCTCTCAATACTATAAAAAATCAGACTTAGAGTTTAAGGATATTACACCTTATTTTTTGAACAAGTTTGAAACCTATTTAAGGAAAAGAGGATACTCTGATGGAGGTTTGGGAGTAAGAATGAGAGAGTTGAGAGCATTGTTTAATAAAGCCATTGAAAATGGAATTGTAGAAGAAAAATATTATCCTTTTAAGAAGTATAAAGTTTCCAAGTTTAAAAGTGGTAATGTGAAAAGGGCATTGACTAGGGAACAAGTCAAGAAAATTGAAAATCTGGATATTTCAAATCATCCACATTTATTGAATGCTAAGAACTATTTTTTGTTCAGTTACTACACTAGAGGGATGAACTTCTATGACATGATGTTTTTAAAATGGAGCAATATCAATAATGATAGGATACTTTATAAAAGGTCAAAGACCAAAGGGCATTTTTCCATCAAAATTATTGAGCCAATAAGAGAAATCTTAGCTTTCTATAAAGCTCAAAATAGACCAACAGATTATGTCTTTCCAATTTTGCTAAATAACAAAATGACTCCTCAGCAAATTGAGAATAGAAAACATAAAATATTGAGTAGGTATAATAGAAGGTTATCACAAATGGCGAAAATTCTAGAAATTGAAACAAACATTTCCAGTTATACAGCGAGACATTCCTTTGCAACAAATTTGAAATATGGAGGAATATCAACAGATGTTATCAGTGAACTTCTAGGGCATAGAGATGTGAAAATAACCCAATCATACCTCAAGGATTTTGAAGATGATATTTTAGACAATGCCATTGATAAACTTCTTGAAGAACCACAACCTCTATTAGTTGTTGCTTAAAATTTTTGGAAAAATTTTAAAGAAAAAGAGGAATGAAAAGTAGTTTTTTACATTGTTGTAATTGCCACAACTACCCAATATTTTGTATCTTTACAAAGTATTGCAGTAACAGTAGAACTGCTTCTTCAAAGAAAGAATATGGAGTTGGTTTCTTTCAGCTTCATCTGATAAGTTTTTCATTTTTTTATTAATAAAAATTCATTTTTTATGGAATTTATGCAATTCGGCTATATAGAGCCAGAGGAGTGTATTGAAAGACCTTTTGGAAAGAGTTTGACTGATGATTATTTGGCAATACCCCAAGAGGACTTATTTAATACAAACAAAGTTTTTAGTGATAATTTCAAGGATGGGAAAGACAAGTATCTTGTATTAAAGATTTCAATAGACGACAATGATATTACACCTTTTATCCCTGATAGTTTTTCAGCTTGTTTATCTAAACCTCAAAAATTGTTAACTGATAATATCAATGAACTTCGGTTTTTGGTCTATGACTATAAAACTATTTTTGGTACACGTTATTCAAAGTTTAGAAATTATAACCCAAGATTTTTCAACTGTGAAGAGAGGGTTCTATTTGAATCTCTATTAATTAAGTTTAAGGAAAATGAGTTCAAAACATTTAGATGGGAGAAATCTAAAATAGGTTATGAGCTTGGAATCAAAAGAGGTAAAAGAGACTCTATAATTTCAAGGTTTATCACTTTGGGAATTATAAAGAGTGCGGTTGCAAAGGCTTGCAAGGGTCCTAATAATAGAAATGCAAACAGTTACTTTTTTAACCTGGATTGTCAAAAGATACTTGATTTAATGCCAGAAATATTCTCTGATTACCATAGAGAAGATGTGGAACATGATTTACATAGATATCTAGCTCCTGCTTTTGAGGAGTAAATACTTTCGTAATGTAAAAATTAACCCAAGAGTTTTGTAATTCTTGGGTTTTTTTGTGTTGTTAAAATTAGCAGACACTATATAAAGTTCAATTAAATTATAAGATTATCATATATATTTTCTTTGGACACTTTCTTTTAGATATTTCCAAGTTTTACTGCTTCATTTTCTCTTCAATCAACATCAAAATTCAATTATTAATCAAATAATATTCATTATGCAATTAAGAAAATCAGAAAGAAAACAAGCCAAGATTAAAATGGCTTTACAAGGAAGTGCAGGGGCAGGTAAATCATTATCTGCCCTTTTACTTGCAAAAGGATTGACCAATGACAATCTATCAAAAGTAGCTGTCATAGATACAGAAAATGGCAGTTCTGACCTATATGCCCATTTGGGTAATTATAGTGTACTCAACATGCAACCACCTTATACACCAGAGAAGTATATTCAAGCAATAGATATTTGTCTTCAAGCAGGAATGGAGTGTATTATAGTTGATAGCATTTCACATTGTTGGGATGAATTGTTGGACTTCCATAGTAAGTTACCTGGTAACAGTTTCACAAATTGGAATAAGGTAACGCCAAGACAAAAAGCCTTTGTAGATAAGATTCTACAATCTCCAGCACACTTTATAGCCACAATGAGAACAAAACAGGATTATGTATTAAATCAAAAAGATGGCAAGTATGTTCCAGAGAAAGTCGGGTTAAAGGCTGTTCAAAGGGATGGGGTAGAGTACGAGTTCACATTGGTATTCGATATTGACTCAAAGCATTTTGCAACTGCAAGTAAAGACAGAACAAACCTATTCAATAGTAAGCCAGAGTTCATGATAAACACTTCTACAGGCAAGAGAATCTTGGAATGGTGCAATGCTCCAAGTTCTCAAGAAGATGTCTTAAATCGCATCAATGAGTGTCTATCTGTTAGTGAGCTGATGACCCTTTATAAAGAGTTCCCTCAGTTCCAACAATCTTTGAATTCTCAATTTCAAAGTAAAAAGCAACAATTAGAAAATTTAGTCAAACCTTCAAATTTTTCAAGTAATGGAATTAATAACAACAGAAACCAAGCCTAGTATTGGTGTAAATCATAATGCTTTTTCTTCTGATGGTACTAGGCAATCTGTCACAAATTTGGGAGAACCATCAGAAAAGAATAAGCATAAAATAAACCCATTCATAGAGGCTAACACAAAAGAGGTTAGCCTCTCTAGTTTAAAGGAAGAGTGCATTATTCCTGTATTTGCTAAGGACAATGAAAGAACCATAGCACATCAGGAATTTATTGAGATTGCACAGGAATGTGTTGAGAATGTCTTTTACCATCAGCAGAAAAATAATATAGAAATACGCATAAGTCATCCCATTAGAGGTAGGACTAGTGATGCTATACATAAATCTGCTAAGGACTTGTTGGAGCATGAGAAAACCCAATATTTTGAAAGAATGGCCTTTGTGATTAGAATCCCATCCATAACAGAAACCATAAATGGTAATTCCTTGTCCTTGATGGTAGGTGGAGTCAGAGCATATAACCATGAAAATCTTTATAGTAAAAGGACTTATGAGAAATTCAAGTTCTTTATTGGGTTTCAAAATTTAGTGTGCTGTAATCTCTGTATTTCCACAGATGGATTTGCTTCTGAAATGAGAGTAGGAGGGTATCAGGAATTGCAAAGTAAAATACTTGAAACAATCCAAGGCTATGAAGCAGAAAAGCATTTGAAAGAAATGAAAGAGCTTACTCAACAGAGTTTGACAGAGCATCAATTTGCTCAGCTAATAGGTAAGTCAAGACTGTATAATTACTTGCCTAAAGACCAGCGAAAAGGGTTGCCTCACATGGATTTTGCAGATAGGCAAATGAATACCATTGCCAAGGATTACTATGAGGATAAGAGTTTTTGCAAAGATGAAAATGGGAATATCAATCTTTGGAATGTTTATAATCTATTTACATCAGCAAATAAGAGTTCTTACATAGATTCTTTTCTAGATAGAAATGTCAATGCCTTTGATTTTACAAATGGTTTGGCACAAACTCTCAATGGGGATTCCAAGTACCAATGGTTTCTTGATTGAGTTGAAGAATGCCCAATCTCCTATATTTTAGGGGCTTGGGTTGTTTTCATTAGTCATTTTTTTTATTAACTCTGTTAATTCAGAGTGAATAACAGGTTTTTCAAGTACAGGAATATCTGATAGTTCATAATGTTTTAATTGGTCAGAAATATCATTGCCTGTTAATATAATGATTTTAGACCTTTGGTTATGGGCATTCAAATCAGAAATTAATCCAAAACCATCTTTTTCACTCCTTATACTCAAATCAATATCCACGAATATTAAAGAATAATTTTCAAGTTTTCGAAATTCCTTGAAATCTTGAGATTTAGTAATAAAAGTAAACTTTAATTTATTCGAAAAGTCTAAGTAATTGACATCATTAAAACTGTCAAATACTTCTTGGATTTCATTCTCAAAAACTAAAATATTCATTACTATAATATTTGAATTATAAATTTAAAAATAAAAAGTTCATTTTTATCATCAATAATAATTTCATTTGGAATCGATTTTACCTTTAAAATTCTTCTGATGAAACTCAACCCATGGGTTTTTCTGTTGTAAATTTCATCATTATCAATTTGGTTATATAAGTCAGCGATTTCCTCTAATCTTTTTTTGTTTTTTTGAAAATCTTTAATTTTATTTTTGATTATTACCTCTAAAGTTTCTCCAGTTGATTCGTCTATGGAAATAATTATATTTTCATCCCCATCACCATATTTAAAACTATTTTCTATTATATCTGTAAAAACATATTCCATTAATTCTACATTAACAAGAAATGTTTGTTCTTTTTTTAAGTCAGCCTTAATTTCTATTGGAGCCTGATTCTCGTGATGATGATACCACTCCTTTCTAATTAGATATACTAGGTCTGGTATGGTACAATTTTTATCTTCTTTCTGAAAAAGAATTTCTACACCCTTCATAAGTGTGTTAGCTCTTTGAATTGTAGTTTTAATTTTTTCCACATGGCCTTTAGAGCTAATCCTATTTTCAATGAATTGAATTTGGTTTTCATCCAGATTTTTGTCATTAAAATACCTTTCTAAAAGGCCCAATACAGCAACAGTAGGTGTAAGTTTGTTCCTAACATAGTGAAGAGCATTTTTTGCATTTAAGACATATGTGATTTTATCCTTTAGCAATTTCGATTCTTGTCTTCTTAAAACATCTACTTGATGCTTGTAGTGGTACAAGCTAGTGATTTGATTAAATCCTCTCCAAAGTGCATTTATGGCTATTTTAGTAATGAATGTAATTTTAGACCTAGATGAAATTAAATACCAATATTTTTGATTATTGATGTTGTGCTTAAACCATATAGTGTTTTTTAGAGGCTTTCTGTTTATTTTTGGAATATAGTCTACTTCTACAACATTTTTTGTAGAGGTATCAATTTCCGAAATTATTTTTTTCATAATATAAGGTGGCTCAGAAACAAATTTCGTGCCTTTTATTATGAATAATTTGTCATCTAAATAAGTAAACAGGAATATATCTTCGATTTCAAATATATGTTCAAAGCTTATATCATTATTTATGAGATTTTTTAGATTATCTAATAATTTGAAGTCATTTTCCTCATTTAAATTATTTAAAAATAGATGGGTTGTCTCATCATTAATTACTTTGTTAAATCGGTCTATTTGGAATCTAATCCAATAGAAAAAAAGAAAAACATAAAGAGATAAAGGAATTAATTGATGAAGGATAATAAAATTGAAGTTATCAACTATAAAAATACTTGCATTTATAAATGGTAAAATGAATTTTAGTCTGCTTTTTTCACTTGAATAATTAACTATATTAAATATGATTGCTAAATAAGGGAAAAAGTTAAGTACTGAGTTAAGGTCTTTTTCAAACAAGCAAAAAGTAATGATGGAAATATCCAAAATGAACCTAATAATTCCAGAGTGTCGTCTTTTAATAAAAAGTTGAAATACTAGGAGAACTAAATAAATGAAAATTCCCGTATTGTAAATTGTTAGCTCAAAATAATTATCTTGATTTTTAACGATAATTACAAGGAATACAATTAATATCAGCCGAAGAATAACTGAATTAAATTTTCTAAGATTTAGGTCTAAAATATTTATTAACATGTTCAAGAAAATTTAACTCTATCCAAAATTTCTTTAACTAGAAAATTTATTATTAGAATTGCTAAAATGATTTTATTAAAAACCAAGATAAGAACACCCAAAGCATTCATTGGTTTTATTTCCATCTTTTCATCGAAATCAAAAATATAAGTCAATGTATTCAAAACATTGTTTAGTAAAGTGTTTGGGGATATTTGAATTTTATGAACAATTAAAACTTCAAAAATTTCAATTTTGGCTGTAGCAGATAATAATGTTAAGAATAATACATAAATGACTAATGAACTAAACAGGCTGAGAATGTTATATGAGCATAATCTATGTATGAATTGGAAGAGGTTATATATGCTGAATTTTTTAATCAAAGTTTTCCAAGAACACTGTAATTTTAAGAAATTGATATAGCCTGATAACTCATCAGCTTTTTCCTTGTTTCCCTCATGAATTAATCTTTTACGTAAGTAATTATATAATTCTAAATTTTGGTAACAATTAAATTGACTGGTTAATAATTTTAATCTTGGCAATTTTATATTATATGATTTATAACCTTTATAATGATATATTTTGGCATATAAATAAAAGATTAATTTTATGTCTTTATATGCTTGGTAATCGATGTACTTTGTATCCTCTTTTAGATTTCTTTGAAACCTAGAAAAAAGAAATTGAAACTCAACAAAAGTTTTTCTAATCTCCTCTTGAGAGCTTGTCCTAAAATTACTTTGCATTAATGAATATGTTAATTGAACCTTTAGTTTTTTAAGTTATTATGCTATATTGTAGTTCATTATTGATTATAATTTGAATATTTCAACTGCTTTATTGACTAGTGTCTGAGTTCTATTAATAATATCAGCTTTACTCCAAGACTCAACATCCTTTAAATTTTCATTCAGGTAAAGTCCATTTTTAAAACCAATGTACTTTCCTTCTTTATCCTTTTTATTTTGTTTTTTATCAAGAGGCATGTTGCTTAATTGAGAGTTATATCCCGTTAAGGTGAGATTTCCAAGTTTATGGACATATTCTTTTCTGATGGTCTTTGCCAATTTTTCATCACCATTAGCAACCATATCAAGCCAGTGCTGGGGAATGTTTTCTCCCTGCGGGAAAATGTGTTCTATGGTCCAAACAAATTGCTTTTTATTTCTTGAGTAAAAATTAGTGAACCTTTCTCTGGTTTCAGTTTCAGATGTTTCAATTGAAGATAGGATATATCTTGTAGCACCCACATTTTCTTCATACAAATCTCCATTTAATTTTTCAATGAAATAATCATCAGAAGCAGGTTTTCCAAATTCAACTATAATCTTTTTTATTTCCTCAAAATCAAAGGACTCCATTTTATTGACCTCTTTGATAATGTCCATAAAATAATTGGTTAAATCTCTTGTAGGAGGACTATCAGTAACATTTCTTCGAATAAAGTAATTACACAGGAAGTTAACCAATTGAATTTTTTCATTCTCATTTATTACAAATCTTCTTTCTATAAATAACAAGAGCATGTAGCCATCAGCACCATTCACATTTTCTAAGTTCCTTAATGATTTAACCATGCTCTTTGAATGGTCATCATTATCATATTGAATATTATTGGCATAAATAATTGATGCTTCTTCTAATCTATCAAAAAAGTTGTGTACATCTCTGTTGATTAATTCTTCATAGATATGAATCAGATTAGACCTTAAAGCTTTTGGCTTCTTATCTACCTTGATGCCGGGTTCTTGATTAAAAGCATTATAAAACTGTCTTAAAAAGCGTTCCTGAATTTTATATTCTTCAGTTAAGTTTGTAAGTATGTTATTCCATCTATCAAAGTTTTCATCCAAATCAGCTTTTTTATCCTCCTTTTGTAAGTGTCCTAATAGTTTGTTTTTTATTAGGTCAATTGCTGACAAAGGAACTCCCCTGTTATTTAATGTTTCAAAAAGAGTGAAAGCATCAGCATGAGTAGCAACATCAATTTTTACAAGAGTGGCACTATTGAGTTTATTGAGTAATTTCTGAACATCAGAATATGAATATATAAATTCATCATCTTCATCTCTGTCAAAAATTCTATCAATAAAATAATTGAATGCTTTACTCATTCTGCGATTGCCTAAATTTTTAGGTTTAGCTTTGGATTTGACTTCTTCAATTTCATTTGAAAAAATCCAAACATAATCATCAAGGTTATTATTTGAGTAAGAAGGAAAAAGTCTAACAGTTCTATTATCCTTTAAAATAATTCTATTTCTTAAAGCCCTCAACTCGACTTGTAAATCAATATCATTGGGGTCAGGGATGTTCTCAAATAAATAAGCATAAAGGGCTAAATAGAATAGACTTATTGTAGTCATTCTTTGTTGGCCATCCACTAACTCAAGTTCTGCTGGTTTGTGGGAATCTGTTTGTGTATTGATACAAATAATAGAACCCAAGAAATGTCCACCATCACTCTCTTCAATATCATCAAATAAGTTTTCCCAATTGGTTTTGGTCCAGGTATATTCTCTTTGATATTTTGGTATGTGATAGGTAACATTATGGTCTGCACTAAAAAGTTCTGAAAGGGGTTTATTATCTGTGTTTTGAATCATAAGTGGTTACTTTAATTTGATGGTTTTCTTTTCAACATCATATTTATAGTCAACAATATTACCATTTAAAATAAGCTGTATAGCCTGTTCAATGACCTCAAAAGGAACAACAAACCATTCTCTGGGATTTATGCGTTGCCCTTTATCATTTGTAAATTCTACATCTAAACAAGCAGGTGCAAAAAATCTATGTAATAAATTTTCTAATACATCTGCATTTCTGTTATATAATGGGTATTTTGCTTTTAAATGAACATCAGCAAATAAATAAGTGGATTCATTTTTAGCATTCTTTATTCTATCTTCTACTGAAGTACTAGCAAAACCAATTTTGAACAAGTCTTTAATGGTTGAAATTTTAGGATTCTTGGATTTAGACTGTAAAACATATATGTAACCAGTTAAAACATCTTCTTCTTCAACTAGCCCTGAGCTTACAAATAATTGATTTTCTATATATTCATTAGAATTTGTAATGAGCTTTCCATTTTTTTGAATTTGCTTACCTAAAGACCTATAGAGCATATTACTTTCAGTTCCATTTTCAAAAATAGTTCTTGTCCTACCTTCAACCCTAACTCTATTCCCAGAGTTTTGTTCCCATTCTGTTTTTTCTAAGTCTGCGGATTCCAAATAAAGTAGGATGCCATCCATAATGTAATAGTTGCCTACGTGTAGATTCTTTTCAATATTTTTAAATGGCTTAATTTCTCTTTTGCCATTTTTTATTTCTTGATGTACCTTTTGGAACATTACTTCATAAGGCTTGAAATCTTTTTCCTTTAATGGCTTTCTCTGGGCAACAAAATCTGTTTCAGCTCTATCTTCCTGTTTTGGTGTATGTTTAAAGGTGAAAATTGATAAGTCTTTGTCCGTGTCTAATAAACCTAATACATCATCATTTAAAATATCATCTAAACTTGGTTTTACCATTTCTACATGACCTAATAAATTGTGTCTGTCAAAGGGTTTAACTATTCTTTTTTTAGCTTCATCTTGCCTGAAATTTTTGAGTTTAGCCAATAGGCCATACTCAGACATACTAGAGGTACCTGGCTCTCTATTATTCTTGTCTATAAAAATGTTGATTTCTTCAAAAGAGTCTATGAGTCTATCTTCTTCAGTTTTTAGGGTAGAGGTCTTTGCTTTTGAATCTAGAAGTCCAAACTCATCATCATTAAAGATATCATCTAATGTTAGCTTCTTTTTACTCATTTAGCATTTTTTGACGTTTCAATTCTCTTAAAAAGATAATAGCTTCTGCCATTCTTTTTTCTTTATGGTCAAAAGCCTGTAAGTTTGGTTGTTCTCCTGTTTTGGCAACCCAATCTTTTATTTTAGGCCATAGTAAAATGGCTTCTTCTTCTGTCATTTCAATCTTGGTAGATTGTATGTGGTCATCTATTAACTTTAAGGTTTGCGCAGTAACCGATTTAGACAAAATTTCAAAAGCTTTTTGGAATGGGTTTACTTGGTCAATTAAGTCAATGTGTATATCATCAATATTGACAAAACTATTAGCCATTCTAATAAATTTTTTATCTCCTTGTTCTTCTATAGTACTGTTTTTAATAACAGAATCTACTACTACATGCTGTCTTACTGCTTCCACATCATCTTCATCTAAATCAGGGTATACTTCTCTTATTATTTTAGGGATTAGAACAGTATTTATAGTTTCTGGGTCTAAATTACCAGGCATAGCTTTAAGCATTTGGTCATCTTGCAATATTCTAGCCTTTAGGTCATTTAAGTCTGTTTCTATAATATCTTTAGCTCTTTGAGATGTAGGTAATTTAAAACCTCTAATTCTTATGGTACTGTCATCATCTTCACTTTCATCTTCATCATCCATTTTTAACTTAAAATTAAAATTTGGAGCTAATACTTGTTCCATTAATAAAGAAGCTGTAATAGCTTTAAGCATATTGTTTACAGCAACTTTCACATCATCATTTTCTGCATCAGGTTCTGCAACTAAATTGGTAAACTGTGCATGGGTTTTGTTATTACTATCTCTAGTTGCTCTACCAATAATTTGAATAATTTCTGTTAGGGAGCCTCTATAACCAATAGTTAAAGCATGCTGGCAATAAGGCCAGTCAAAGCCTTCTTTTGCCATACCTAAAGCAATAATAATATCTATATCATCAGGAGAATTAACCTCTCTTAAATAGGCTGTAATCTTGTCTCTAGATTTTGGGTCATCATTTACTAAATTGGCAACTTTAAGCGTTTTGTTAGCCTTTTCACTTTTTACGTAAATGACTCCTGTTTTTTCATCTTGATAATCAATTTCTCCTAAAACTTCTATAACATGTGCAACTTCATCATGTTTTTCTTTAGAAGATTCTGCTGAGTTTACACTTGGTATATGTACAATGGTTTTTAAATTAGGGTTTAATACTTCTGCTAAAGCAGACATTTCTTTATCTGGTTGCTTTTTAAAATATCTTCCTGTATAAAAATGATAGCCAATACCTAAAGACTTTAAAAATTCATAGCCATTTAATTGTTGGTAATAGTTGTATGTTACTTTAGTGAACTTTGCTTCATCCTCAGGCATTAAAACAGGTATGTTATCACCTCTAAAATAAGAACCTGTCATAGCAATAATATGTGCATTAGATTTAGCCATGATGTTTTTTAAGACTTCACCTAACCTGTTATCACCTTCAGCAGATACATGATGAAATTCATCTATAGCTACTAAAGTGTTATCTAGTTTTTTTTCATCTAAACCCTGAAAAGCAAAACGTAATGTAGCATGTGTGCAAATTAGAATTTTTTCATCAGTATCTAGAAATTCTAAAAATGCAGTGACCTTACTTTTTTCTGGTCCAGGTGTACATAAATTGTATTTAGGATTTGGGGACCAATCTGTAAAAAAGCCATATTTTTTTAACGCTGTAGAGCCAAAAGATGCACCAATAGATTTTTCTGGCACAGCAACTACCACTTTTTTAATACCTTGATTATATAACTTTTCTAGAGCAATAAACATTAAAGCTCTAGACTTACCAGAAGCAGGAGGAGCTTTAATTAATAGGTATTGAGCAGTATTTGCTTTAAATGCTTCTGCTTGCATTTCACGCATGCCTAAAGCATTGGTTTTTTTACTTTGTCCTGTTTGTTGGTATGTTACTTTTACTAAATCTGGCATTTTATCCTCGAAATGTTTTGTAATAGTTAGGTGGTGTTTTGGGATTTTTTGAAACAATAGTCTCTTTGTCTATTTTGTTTTTTTCCAAATCTTCAAGAAGTTTATTATTAATAAACCTTAAATGTTCTTCTTTAATATCATCATCTTTCTTTAGCTTTTTAAAGGCTAATTTCATATTAGCGAAAAAAACCAAATCATTAAAATGATAATATTCGGCAATATCTTTTATTTTCAAGCCTTTTGATAAAAAAGTTTGTTTTAACCTTATGAAGCTGTAATATTTTGCACTATGTTTAGGTGCTTTTCTTGGTTTAATTTCTATCTCTCTTTTTTTATTCCTATCAGATTGTTTTTGAACTATAGCATTTTTTTTGGGTTTTTTAGATTTCTTTTTGCTTGATGCTACAGGTTTGGGTTTGTTTATGGTTTTTTCTTTTTTAGGATTTAGTAAATCTTGTAAGTTATTTGGACCTTTATAATATCCGTTTTTGAAATAAGCATCAATAGATTTAAATACTTCAAATAATTTCTTTTTGTCTTTTAAACTGTAATTTAGGGCATACTTAACTTTAAAACCATCAAATTGTATTTTAGCAATTCTAGGCTGACTTAAAAAATTATCAATATCATTTTCAAATCCAAGTTTCAACATTTATTTATTGTGTTTCTTTTTACGAGTTTTTTTAACTTTTGCAAATAGCGTGTCTTTTTTCACCATAGTTTCATAAAGTTTAAAGAGATATTCTAAACGCTCTGTGTCATTTTTAAATTCTTGTAATCTATAGCACTTTTCTATAGCTTCATCTAGGTTTTTGTGGGCTTGTTTTAAACCTTTAGGCATAGTGTCTGGGTTGTATAACCAAGCCATAGTTTTACCAGTATGTTTAGCTCTTTCATCTAGAATATCAAACACGTATTGATTTAATGTTTCTTTTTGTTTAGTATTTATTTCAGGGAAAGGAAAGGTGTTATAGCAAATGTTTTTAGAATATCTATACCTTGTTTCTAATTTACCTCCAACAGCTTTAACCCAAACCATGTGTATTCTTGAATTTATGATAGAAAACATATATGGTTCTGAATCATAAATAACTTGAGCTGAATTTGATACTATAATATCACTTCCAAGGTATCCACAGGGTATATATTCTCTTCTCTCTGATGATACACTGGGGATAATTAATTGACTTTCTTTTGCTGTATTTCGGTCCCTAAATTGATGAGCTCTTTTGGCTAATTCATTTGTTCCTTTATCTTTACTTTTAAGTCTGTGCTTTCTTGATAGTTCAATTCTATCTGCTATTGATATAATTCTTGAAGCGTCTTTAAGGTCTTTATCTTCAATCCAAATACAATATCTTTTGTCTCCCCTTATGTATTCTGATGAGCCTAGAAGTGTTTTAATATATTTTTCTGCTTTAGGGCTTTTATTTATTATTTCCTCTTTTTCTTCCTCTGTTAGAATTAATCCTCCACCATCATTTGGCATATTACCAAACTTCATCTCTGGGAAATTAGAAATAGGTTTACTCCTACCTTCTACCACAATATTAGATGCATCCATTAAGTAAGGATTAATGTTTTTAGCTAATCTTTTATAATTATTTTGGTAAAGGTATTTTGGAGCATTTGAATTGTTTCTTAACCCAATTATAATAACAGTTACTCCTGCATTTCCTTTGGCGTTATTTGTCCATTTAAAGGAGTCATGAGCAAAATCAATTTCAATATCATTAGCTAATACATGAGGCCATATTAATGGCACTTGTTGTCCTTGACAAATAGAATTAGTAGTTACAAAAGCACATTTAGCATTAAAGCCATTAATGTAGTTTGCTCCTTTATAAACCCAACAATTTATATAGTCTAAATCTCTATACTTTTTTAATCGATGAAAGACAAAATCCATATCTTTTTTTTGTTCAGCATCTTGCAGTCTTGCACCTAAATAAGGAGGGTTTCCAATAACATAAACTTCACTTGCTAAATCAATAGGGCATACCTTGTTCCAATTCTCTCTAGTAGCATTACCTTGTATTATTTGTCCTGCCTCTTTTAAAGGTAGTATTGGTTCAGACTTACCATAGTCAAATAGCTGTTCTTCAAAAATTCTATTCATTTGGTGTTCTGCAAGCCATAAAGCAAGTATTGCCATTTCATGAGCAAAGTCATCTAGCTCAATACCATAAAATTGAGATAATCGTATTTGTGTAAACTCTAATTGAGGAGTAGGAGATAAGTCTATAATTTGTTTTAAAATTTTAATCTCTAAAACTCTTATTTCTTTGTAGGTAATAATTAAAAAGTTACCACTACCACAGGCAGGGTCAAAAAACTTAATTTTTGAGATTCTATTTATGAGTTTTCTTAGTTGTGGTATGCTATTTTGGTGTTTTTCATATTCATCATAAAGCTCATCTAAAAATAGAGGTTTAATTACCTTCAAGATATTTGGAACAGAGGTGTAGTGCATTCCTAAATCACTACGATATTCATCTATTACCACTGCTTGAATCATAGACCCAAAAATATCTGGGTTAATATCTTTCCAATCTAAATCTCCTAATTCTAAAAGTACTTTTCTGGCTTTAGATGAAAATTTAGGACTTCTAATAGGGTCTTTAAACAGACCTCCATTAACATAAGGGAAGTCTATTAGGTAATCTGGAAAACCATCTTTTTTTTCAGTATTGAGTCTTTTAAAAAGGTCATTTAAAAAGATATGAGTGTCAATACCATTAGGGTTGGTGTGTTGTGCTAAAGTGTTTGTGAAAATACTTTCTTCATCAAAAATCTCTGTATCTTCAGCAAAGAAGCAAAATAGCAATCTAGATAAGAAAATATTTAGATGGTGTATGCTTTCTTTAGATTTATAAATTTCAGGATTTTCTCTTCTAAGTTCATCATAAACTTCTGCCATTTTATAGGCAGCATCCCTATCAGCTTCATTATCATTTTTAGAGTTATAAACTTCACTTCCTGCAAGTGGTAAAAAGAAACTGTGATGATTAGCTAACTCACTTATTTGTATATCTTTTGTGGTCCCAAATCTTAAATCTTTAGCTACAAGTTGTTTGTAGTCTGTAAGAATGGCAAACTTTGGCTTGTGTTTTAGTATTCTCTCTTCTTTAGAAATAGTATCTATGGTGCTAAGGAGCTTGCCTGATTCTTCAACTTTAAAAAAGACTTTGTTTTTAGAAAGAACTTCACCTTCAACTTTAGAAAGATTGTAATCTCCTTTTTTAAGCATGGTTGTTACAGTCTTGGTAGTACCATAAGCCATAAGTAAATCATAAATAAACTCTTCTTTAGAAAAGTTATCTATAAGGGTTTGAACATTTTGTTGTATTTCTTTACTATTCATAGATTACTATCCTTGCTTTTTAATTCTTTTTAACGCTAGTTTTATGGCATCTAAAGCCACTTGTTCTCCTTGTACATCTTGATATACTTTTTCACTTAGCCATAGGGTTAATAGCTTGTTGTAATCTATATCTAAAGCAAAGGCTAGTTTCTCTATTTGTTCTCTTGTAGGTTTTCTATCTCCTTTTTCAATTTTACTTATAAGAGCAGTATCTACATCTACTTTATATGCTACTTCTCTAAGGAGTAATCCTTTAGATTCTCTTTTAGATTTTAGTAATTCTGAGAGTTTCATAGAGTAGTCAAATTAGTTCTTGTCAAAGATTGTCTAAATCTAATTTGAATTATTGGTAAAAAAAATATTTTTTAAAATTATTATAGCCCTAATAACGCAAACATAAACCACCCTAGTTAAACACCCCCACCCTTTCCTGACAAAGGGGAATCCCCCCCTTAGTTGCGTATTCCAAATTTATTTGTGGCTCAGAAAACAATGACAAGGTGATAGCTGTTATTCTTTTTTCCTGATGGTTCATGAAACTTGGGATACAAACCAAATGTTCAACTCAAAATTTAAATAACATGGTACGTATTGTAAACTTTAATGAAAGGAACTCTGAGGATGGTTCAACATTCTTTGCTCTAACCATCCAAGGTGGTGTGGAATTAGTCCAAAGCAGAGAAACAGGAAGCTTTTATGCTACAGCTAAAAAGGCTAGTATTTCCTCAACATTTGACAAGGAAACTTGTGAAGCACTTCTTGGAACTGAAATGCCAGGAAAGATTGTAAAGAAGGAATGTGACCCTTATTCATATACCATCAAGGAGACAGGTGAGATTATTCAGCTATCCCATAGATATGAATATGAACCTGAACAACCATCAGAAAAGAGGGAGATTAGTGATTCTACAATAGATGAAATCCTAAAGGAACAATCTCAGGAATCCAACCATCCCATATTATCTTAATGAATTAGTCTAATGAATGCTCAGGGAAATCCTCTGGGCATTTAATTTTTTTGACATGAATAGAATTGAAGAAATCAGTGTTTCCTATAAATCTGGAAATGCCAATAAGATAAAAATTAACAATAGTAAAGATTCTTATGAATTGCTCAAATCTTGTTGGTCTCTAAAGACTATAGAATTACAAGAAGAATTTAAAGTGTTGTTATTGAATAAAAATCATCAGGTCTTAGGAATATATTCTTTGTCCAAAGGTGGTGTGTCAGGAACTATTGTGGATGCCAAATTGGTTTATAGTGTGGCTTTAAAATGTAATGCGAGTAGTATTATAATTTCGCACAATCATCCATCAGGAAATTTAAGACCTAGTGAAGCAGATTTAAGATTGACCAAGAAACTTAAAGAAGCAGGGTCATATCTGGATGTGTTGTTATTGGACCATATTATTATCACAAAAGATAATTATCATAGTTTTGCTGACAACTCTCAAATGTGATTGAAAAGAAAGCAGACCTTATTTGGAGGGATTCGAATATGTGAAGGGTAATAGAGATTATTATAAATAGCTATTTATAGTCTATTCAGAAATCAAGGAGTTCAGAAAGGGAAACAGATAACTTGTCAGCAATTTTGCTTAAAGTGTAGATAGTAGGGTTGGTATTTCCAGCTTCAATTCTGCTAAGGTTTGATTTTTCAATATTACAAGCAGCAGCAACATCTTGTTGTTCAATTTTCTTGCCTTCCCTTAACTTTTTAATTCGTTTACCAACAGCTATTTGTAAGTCCTTTTTATCTATCATTACTATGAAAAGTTGATAAACAAAGTTGTGGTTTATGATAGGCTATTGGTTATCATATATGATAAATGGATATATTTGAATTAAATTAACTGTTCAATGAAAGATATTATAACATCAACTGACTTTTTGATTCCCTTCATTTGTAATACCTTATTATTTTTTTTAACCACTAGGCTTTATTCATTGAGGAATATGTCTTTGAGTCAATTGTCTTCAGAGTTCAACCTTGCTTTTGTGTTGGGGAAATTGGTCTATCAATTAGGTATTTATTTAGCTATTGCTTACTTAATAATAAGCTTTATTAAGGGTACTTACTTGACACCAATTTTGGCAGTTGTTTTAAGTGTGATAATAGGTATATTGTTGACTAGAAATAAAAATTTGAAACCATCAACTCAAATTCCTCTTCAAATAATGACTTTCAATTGTGTCCTGATAACAATTGTATTTGTAGCTTTTCTTATATATACTATCAGTCTAGTTTAACTAATTGCAAATCATTTCTTGTATCTGTCTAGTGATATAATATTAGAATTAGAATCTATTTCTCCTGATGGTATTTACAGTCTTGCTAAAATTGAATGGTGGCTGTTGAAATATTCTGATGAATATAAAAGAATCAGGAAAGAGGAATCAAAACATTTCTTGCATTCTTCAAATGGTGATTGGGTAAAATTACCAGACTACATTGAATCCAGAACACCAAATGAAAAGTTCATCCATATTTATGAAGAATTGAATGAAGTTTCAGAGTACCATCAGCATGAAGAATACTTCAGACAAGAAATGGCTATTTATAAGGAGATAAGAAACTCACCAGATAAAGTCAGGGAGTGGTTAGCAAAAAATGAGTATCTGGGAACTGAGAAATACTTTATGTTTTCAATGGATTATTTTGGGGATGAAGATGAAATGGAAAATGAAATCCATTTACAGGTAAACTTTTCAGAGGATAACCAGAGAGTGATTTTTGTAGATAGAAGCGATTTTAAATACACCATTGAATTTACAAACACCTTCAATAATCTCTATTGGGAGATGTTGGAAAAATTAAACTTAAAAAAACTCAATTAAAACAAACTTATTATGAAAAAATCATTTTACATACTAACCTTTTTACTTACAACACTTCTGAGCTGTTCAAGTGATGATGATAGTAATACTGTAGAAACACCAGATGAAATAAATCAAACAGAATGGGAACATGTTGAGGACAATAGAGGTTATTATATTTATTTCTCTGTTGGGAACAGTATGAGAATTAGCCATCCTGTTTATGATGTGGGTTCTGGGGAATTTACAAACATCAATATTGATGGTGAATTTACATATGATAAACCCAATGTGTCCATTAACTTTTTTGGAGAATGTAGTAACAGTGGATTTGTCTTTTCAAGTTGTGATGTATCAGGAACTATTGAAGGGGATAAATTAACTATTCATGACAATGGAACTGATTACGTATTCACCAACATGTATCCAAATGAGTAATTAGCAGATTTAAAATTTAACTATTGCCACCTAAGTCAAAGTTTACAATAACATTTAGAATTAGGTGGCATTTTTATATCCAGTTGTTATGAAAAAAAGTGAACTGCCATTTACAATTGGTGAACAATATGAGCTTCATGAGTTTGAACTCATGGATGTAGAAACTATTATAATAGGTCAATTTGAATATGATGTTTATAGGTGTAGTAAAAAACTATTTGATAGCTTTTGGCTTGATGGTTTAATGGATATTAAACTATACTACAATGCAGATATATTGGCAAGAGTGGATTTAATTATTAAACCTGAATCTATAAAAGAGGTTATGAACCTATTGCCATCAGAAAGGGAAATCATTATTGATATAAACCCACAAAAGGGGTTGCTTTATATTTCAATCATGCAATTAAAGTATGGTTTCAAAGGATGATGTTTCCTCATCAGAACTAAAATCAATGTTGGAATCAGAATTTGATTCTGAAACATCTATTTCATTCCCTTTTACAATTTCTGTTTCATCTTCATATTCCTTTAGCCAATTTGATATGGTAGTTTTTCCAACTTCAAATCCTTTCTCTTTTAGAGCATCAGACATTTTTCTCAAAGAAACACCTTCATTTTTTAGGTCAACAATTAGTGGGACTATTAAATCTTTCTCAGGTATCCCAGAATTATTCAAAGCAGAAGCATTAACAGATTTGCCTTCATCATAAAAGAGGAGGGTTTCTTCATTGAAATCAATTATTTTGACTTGGGATTTTAACTTTGAACTAATGTAGTTTCCTTTAAGAATATGTAGAGTCCTTTTACTTTCATCTCTAGAATGCTTCCTCAATTCAATCACGGTTCTCATTTTTGCTTCAAAACCTTGAGAACCTAATACATTATTTTTAGAAGCCTTTTTAGTTTCAGAACCTTTTCCAGTATGGTGTAGAAACAGTATGAGGCAATTGTGTTGGTGAGCTAAATAGGTGTATTTTTTCAAGAATTCTCTAACCTTAATGTTGGCATTCAATTCTCCTTGAAAAATATCAGTGAATGTATCTATTATTATAAGGTCAACAGAAATATCAGAAAGGTGCTTTTCAAGTTTTTCAAATATTTCATCAGGCTCAAAAATAAATAGGAGATTATCTAATTTGGTTTCATCAATGTCTTTTTGAAGATTACTAATCTGTTTCTTAAAACTTATACTAATAGAATTAGGGTCATCTTCTGTACTAACATATATTACCTTGTTGGTCTTAGAATTTATTTTATACCCCAGAAACGTTTCATCTTCAAAAGCTATATTCAAAGCTAATTGTCTCAATAACGTACTTTTTCCTGTGTCAGATGAACCTACCAGTGATACTATACCAGTTTTTGGAAAAATAGGGTCTATTAATGTCGGGATATTGCTGTAGTTGTTTTTAAATAACTTTAAACCTGAATAAGGAAACCCATTAAAATTGGTGTTATTCATAAATAATAGAATATGGGAACTAAAATTGTACAATGTCCATTATTATATATAGTGGACAGGACAAAAATAACAATATAAATAACTTTTAAAGGTTTACCCTATTAGGTTAGTGAAAAATATTCCTCAAAAGCTCATTTAATTCGAGTCCAAAAAGGAGCGTTTTTTGATTTTTGGTAATCATTCATATATTATACTTATCTTGGAGACATAAGGTTATATTCATTCGTTCAGGTTAAACATAGGTTAAACATTTTGAATAAAAAATGCCAAAAAGAGTTATAATGTGATAAATCTGATATTGTGTAAACATCAGAAAATCAATAAAATACCAATAAATGTTATAATTTATTAAGTTCCAAGTAGTGTCTCATAATCAGAGGGTCACTGGTTCGAGCCCAGTTGGGACCACATTAGTAAAATCAAGCCTTTCAAGAAATTGAGAGGCTTTTTTCATATTGAATAGTCATTGGGCTTTTGTCTTTATTCAATTGAGAGTTTCTTTTTTCTTCTTGGAAATAGAATTTTAGGTTTTTACCTTTTGGCACATGTATAGGTTTAACTCTTTTCAGGAAATACCAATTATCAATATCTTAATAAACAGAAGTCATTTTTAAACATAACGATATTTGAAATCAATTGAAAAAAATTATATTTGACCGTTAAGCTATTAATTGTAAGTGATTTATCAAATTCCAAGGGGTTTGGTAGGCTTTTTAATGAAATTATTTTGTTGAAAATCATTTTTTTATACTTTTACAACTGAATGAAAACATATCCCAAAACAATAATGACAACAATGTTCATTGTATTAATAAACATTGTTTGCGTAGCGCAAGGGATTCCCTCATCTGATGTGCCCCCACCAACACCACCACCGCCAGGATTAGCTCCTATTGATGGAGGCTTGCTCGTAGGTTTTATTATTGGATCTGTTATAGGAATAAGATCATTCCTAAAAGGTTCGAAGAGAAACTAATGACGCTTGCCCATTAAACGATTCACGTATTTCCCAATTACATCAAATTCTAAATTAACTTGATCTCCCTCCTTTAGGTTTTTGAAATTGGTATGTTCTAAAGTGTATGGTATGATCGCTACGCTAAATTCATTTGTTTTGGAATTTACGACGGTTAAGCTGACACCATTAACAGTGATAGAGCCCTTTTCTATGGTTATATTGTTTAGAGTGGCATCATATTCAAAAGTAAAAATCCAACTTCCATCCTGATTTTCAATATTTTTGCATTGGGCAGTCTGGTCAACATGGCCTTGAACAATATGTCCATCCAATCGATCACCTAATTTCATAGCTCTTTCCAAGTTCACATAATCCCCTTTTTTTAAAGACCTTAAATTGGTCTTGTTTAGAGTTTCGTCTATGGCTGTTACGGTATATAGGCTGTCATTTCTTTGTACTACGGTAAGACATACACCATTATGGGCAACACTTTGGTCTATTTTTAATTCATTGGTGAATGAACATTCAATGGTAATATGCATGTTGGAGTCTTCTTGCGATATATCCTTTACAATTCCTAAATCTTCAATAATTCCCGTAAACATGGTTGTCATTTATTTGGTTAAATTTGCATGGATAAAATTACAAACAAAAGTTATCTTAACTTCATGAAGCAAGAAGAAAATATTATCGTTGGTATTTCTATAGGAGATTTAAATGGGATTGGTCCAGAAGTGGCTCTTAAAACTTTTGAGGACCCCAGAATGCTGGAATTTTGCACCCCTGTCATTTTTGCCTCTGTTAAGGTGGTCTCTTTTATAAAAAAACAATTAGGCTTAACACTTAACCTCAATGGAATTAATGATCTAAATAAGGTAGTCCCAGGTAAGATTAACGTTTACAATGCTTGGAATTCTGGAGTTAATATAAATTTTGGTAAAGAAGATCCAGTAGTTGGAGATTTTGCCATCAAATCTCTGTTTTCGGCTACAAAGGCCTTAAAGAGTGGTCAAGTCGATGTTTTGGTAACGGCACCTATTAATAAACATAATATTCAGTCAAGAGATTTTCAATTTCCAGGTCATACAGATTATTTGGCGAAAGAGCTAGGAGGGAAAAGTTTAATGTTCATGATCCATGATGATTTAAGAGTAGGTTTGCTTACTGATCATGTTCCAGTAAAGGAGGTCGCAACTCATATTACAAAAAAGCTGATTAAAGAAAAGGTTGCCATGGTGATTGATTCTTTGAAAATGGATTTCCAGATTGCAAAACCAAAGGTTGCTGTTTTAGGCATTAATCCGCATACTGGCGACAATGGTGTAATAGGAAAAGAAGATGATGAAGTTTTGAAGCCAACCCTACTTGAAATTCGTGAAAAAGGGGACTTGGTTTATGGGCCTTATTCTGCTGATAGTTTTTTTGGTTCCAAAAATTATCAAAATTTTGATGCCATTATTGCAGCTTACCATGACCAAGGGCTTATACCTTTCAAAACCTTGGCTTTTGGGAAGGGGGTTAATTTTACAGCGGGCTTGACAAAGGTGAGAACCTCGCCAGATCATGGTACAGCGTATGAAATTGCAGGAAAAGGAGAGGCAGATGAGACCTCCTTTAAAGAAGCAGTTTTTAAGGCAATCAGTATTTTTAGGAACCGTAATGAGTATGAGAAACTTACCGAAAACCCTTTAAAATTGAAGCAGAAAAAGTTATAAACAAAAAAATGTTTATAAACATTCCTAGAGTAAATAAATTTTGTATATTTGCGGGCTCAAATAAGATGTGATAATGAAGTCATTGAAGGAGTTTAATATCCAATTTGTTGGATTAAAATTAGGGAAACATCAATTTGAGTACGAGATCACTAATAAGTTCTTTGAGCATTTTGAGTTTCAAGAGTATAACAGTGCCGAAGTTAAGGTTCAAATTGAATTAAATAAAAAAACAACTCTTATGGAGTTGCATTTTGTTATTCAAGGATTTGTCAATGTCAATTGTGATTTGACTAATGAGCCTTATGATCAGCCAATTGCTAATACATTTGATTTGGTTGTTAAATTTGGTGAAGAATATAATGATGAAGAACCAGATTTGTTGTTTATTCCTCATGGGGAATATCAAATTAACGTTCAACAATATATTTATGAATTGATAATTTTGTCAGTTCCAGCAAAGCGAATTCATCCAGGTGTAAAGGACGGCACGTTAGATTCTGAAATACTTAAGAAGCTTGAGCAACTTAGTCCAAAGCAGGATAAAGAAATAAAGGAAGATACAGAGGAAACAGATCCTCGATGGAATACATTAAAGAAACTATTAACGGATAAAAAATAAAGAATAATGGCACATCCTAAGAGAAAAATATCCAAAACTAGAAGAGATAAGAGAAGAACACATTATAAGGCAACTGCTCCGCAAATTGCTACGTGTCCTACTACTGGGGAAGCTCACTTATACCATAGAGCTCATTGGCATGAAGGAAAGCTTTACTACAGAGGACAAGTGTTGATTGACAACTCTGAGGCAGAAGAAAATTTAGCATAAGTACTATGCGCGCATATATTAAAACGCTCACCTGTGAGCGTTTTTTTTGTGATAAATTTTTATAGAAGTCAAAAACAACTTAATTTGCATAAAATTTAACCAAAACGGAGTGTTTTTTTAACTTTTTGGGGTTAAATAGCCTTTTTTGTGCCGTTTTTTGGGTCAGTTAATTTAATAGCTATGAGTAAAATCTCAGCAGCCATAACAGCTGTAGGTGCTTATGTGCCAGATTTCGTGTTGACCAACAAGTTACTTGAAACTATGGTCGATACCAATGATGAATGGATTACCACTAGGACTGGAATCAAAGAGAGACGTATTCTCAAAGAAGAAGGACAAGGAACTTCCTTCCTTGCCATAGAAGCAGCCAAAGATTTATTAAAGAAGAAAAATTTAGATCCAAAAGAAATTGATTTGGTCATAGTAGCAACAGCTACGCCAGATATCTTGGTGGCCTCTACGGCTGTTTACACAGCAACACAAATAGGAGCAACCAATGCTTTTGGATATGATTTGCAGGCGGCGTGTTCCAGTTTTTTATACGCTATGTCTACTGGAGCTGCTTATATTGAATCAGGGAGATATAAAAAGGTTCTTATCATTGGAGCCGATAAGATGTCCTCTATTATTGATTACACCGATAGAGCAACCTGTATTATTTTTGGAGATGGCGCAGGAGCCGTTTTGTTGGAACCAAATGAAGAGGGACTAGGATTGCAGGATGAATACTTGAGAAGTGATGGACAAGGACGAGAATTCCTTAAAATTGAAGCAGGTGGATCCATTTTGCCGCCATCAAAGGAAACTGTAGAGAAAGGTCAGCATTTTGTGCACCAAGATGGAAAAACGGTTTTCAAATTTGCTGTGTCCAATATGGCCGATGTTGCCGAAAAAATAATGACCAGAAACAGCCTATCTCATGAAGATGTGGATTGGTTAGTTCCTCACCAAGCAAACCTTAGAATAATCGATGCTACTGCCAACAGAATGAAACTCGATGATTCTAAAGTATTAAAGAATATACAAAGATACGGTAATACAACTTCAGCCACTTTACCTTTATTACTAAGTGATTTTGAAAAACAATTCAAGAAAGGTGATAATTTGGTTTTCGCCGCTTTTGGAGGTGGATTTACTTGGGGTTCTATTTACCTGAAATGGGCTTATAACTCCTAACTAAGACAACTAATAGAATTTTTAACAAAAAGAAACTATGGATTTAAAAGACATTCAAAACTTAATCAAATTTGTAGCAAAATCTGGTGCAAGTGAGGTTAAATTGGAAACAGATGATGTTAAAATAACCATTAAAACAGGATCTGATGACAAAGAAACGACAACATACGTTCATCAAGTTCCAATGGGTGCCCATGTGGCTCAAACACCTGCAGTAGCTGCACCGGCTGCTCCTGCTCCTGCAACTAGTGATGCGGCGCCAGTAGCTCCTGCAACAACGACAGAAGATTCTAAATACATAACTATAAAATCTCCAATTATTGGAACATTCTATCGCAAACCATCTCCAGATAAACCAACATTTGTTGAAGTTGGCCAAACGATCAAGGAGGGAGATGTGTTATGTATTATTGAGGCTATGAAATTATTCAATGAAATTGAATCAGAGGTTTCAGGAAAAGTTGTAAAAGTATTGGTTGACGATTCATCACCAGTAGAATTTGACCAACCATTATTCTTGGTTGATCCTGCTTAAACTTATTTATCACAAATTTCAATTCTCAAATTCCACAAGTTAATTGGGAATTTGCTTTTTGAAGATTGAAAATTGGAAAAAATTATGTTTAAAAAAGTATTAATAGCCAATAGAGGTGAAATAGCACTACGTGTTATTAGGACCTGTAAAGAAATGGGCATCAAAACAGTGGCTGTGTATTCTACTGCTGATGCCGAAAGCCTTCACGTAAAGTTTGCAGATGAGGCCGTATGTATCGGTCCTCCATCCAGTACAGATTCTTACTTAAAAATTTCAAATATCATTGCAGCTGCAGAAATTACAAATGCAGATGCTATTCACCCTGGATATGGATTCCTTTCGGAAAATGCCAAATTCTCTAAAATCTGCGAAGAGCATAAAATAAAGTTTATTGGAGCTTCTGCCGATATGATTGAGAAAATGGGAGATAAGGCTACGGCAAAGGCAACCATGAAAGAAGCTGGAGTGCCTTGTGTTCCGGGTAGTGATGGTATTATTGAAACCTATGAAGACTGTGAAAGAATAGCAGAAGAAACAGGTTATCCTGTCATGCTTAAAGCTTCCGCAGGAGGTGGAGGTAGAGGTATGCGTGCGGTTTGGAAAAAGGAAAATCTAAAAGCCGCTTGGGATTCTGCTAGACAAGAATCTAAAGCAGCATTTGGAAATGATGATATGTATATGGAGAAGCTTATTGAAGAGCCTCGACATATAGAAATCCAAGTTGTAGGTGATTCTACAGGTAAGGCTTGTCATTTATCAGAAAGAGATTGTTCTATTCAACGTCGTCACCAAAAGCTTACAGAGGAAGTGCCTTCCCCTTTTATGACTGATGAATTAAGAGATGCCATGGGTAAGGCGGCTGTTAAGGCTGCTGAATATATCAATTACGAAGGTGCAGGAACCATTGAATTCTTGGTGGATAAGCACCGTAATTTTTATTTCATGGAGATGAATACCCGTATTCAGGTTGAGCACCCAATTACCGAGCAGGTGATTGATTTTGACTTGATTAGAGAACAAATTTTGGTTGCTGCTGGTGTTCCAATTTCTGGAAAGAATTATTTGCCAAATCTTCATTCTATAGAATGTAGAATTAATGCCGAAGATCCGTATAACGATTTTAGGCCTTCACCGGGGAAAATTACGACCTTACACGCTCCTGGAGGACATGGTGTACGTTTGGATACGCATGTATATGCGGGATATACCATTCCACCCAATTATGATTCCATGATAGCCAAGTTGATTACAACGGCTCAAACTAGGGAAGAGGCGATCCACAAAATGAAACGTGCCTTGGATGAATTTGTAATAGAGGGTATTAAAACCACTATTCCTTTTCATAGGCAATTGATGGATCATCCAGATTATTTGGCTGGAAATTATACCACTAAGTTCATGGAGGATTTTAAAATGGCTCCTAAGGTAGAAGAAGAATAAAAATAAAACTCCGGTTAATCCGGAGTTTTTTATGCCTTAATTTTACCTTCTATATGTGATACTATTTGAGGGACCTCGTTCATTTGAAAATCTAATTGAAAAAACACTTCTCCTTCTTTTTCTTCAAACTTAAGAGACCCAGTCTTTATGGGGTAATAGCCCGTTTGACCTCGACAAAAGCATAATCTTCCAAAAACCATATTGAGTTTCTCCAAATCCTGATTTTCGTATACGTTTTTGTCAAAATTTTGGGGTAATTCAAAAATCACCAATTCGGTGTAACTTGCATCCTGTAAGTTGGGATCTACATTCTTTTTAAATTCAAAAGAGATAACACAATGATTTCCATCCTGAATTTCGGGATAAAGGCTGCCAATGTTATCTTTTAGTAAGACAAGGTTCTTTGAAGTAAGTGTTTCTAAATTGCAAGTGCCAGTTTCTGGGCAATAGACAGAAGTGGAACTGCTGAAGTTTTTGTTAGAATCCTTCGAAGATTTACACGAGGGAATTAGAAAAACTAAAATTATAATAGTTGATTTGATTAAGACATTTTTAAAAGTAATCATGTTAAAACTTTGCACTAATGAAAATAAGGTCATAATTTTAAATAATCAATTAACTAGTATAAAAATGAGAAAAAATTACACAAAATCATTTCTTTTTTTATTGATTTTTGGTTTTTCATTATCCCTTTTTTCACAAAATGAAAAAGGTGTTTGGACAAAGACAACCAATAAAAATACAAGAAATGCCACTTTGGCTTTTGGAAAGGCCTTCCCTTCAAAAGCAGAATTTTACCAATTGGATTTGGGTTTGTTAAAGTCCAAATTGCAGAGTGCACCAAATAGAAGAACCAACCAAGGAACTTCTAATTTAATCATTGAATTTCCTAATTCTCTAGGAGGCTTTGAAGCTTTTAGGATTAAAGAGGCTTCTGTTATGCACGAGGATTTACAAGCAAATTTTCCTAATATTCGCTCGTATGTAGGTACAAGTGTAAATCATCCAGGCAGAAAAATACGCTTCAGTATAACTCCTAAGGGATTACATACCATGACGCTAGGAAACATTGAAGCAACAGAATATATCGATCCTTACATGAATAGTGAGGACACATATATGGTTTATTCTAAAAAGGATTTGCCTGTGATAAATGATTTTGTTTGTGAATTCGAGGATGATTCAATGGATTCAAATAAGAACAATGTTCAATCTCAGTTTTTTAATGCAGATGATGGCTTATTGAGAGATTATAGGTTGGCACTAGCTTCTACAATAGAATACTCAGAATTTCATTGGATGGCTGCTGGGTTAACAGTATTAGATTCTGAAGCAGATAAAAAAGCTGCGGTTTTGGCTGCTATGGTAGTCACAATGACACGTGTGAATGGTATTTATGAGCAAGATTTATCTGTAACGATGACCTTGGTCCCAGATAACTTAGATATTATTTATATTACTTCTGATAGCTTTGATAATAACAATGCATCTACCTTAATAAACCAAAGTCAAACGGTAATCACTAGCGTTATAGGTACAGCCAATTATGACATTGGCCATACATTTAGTACTGGTGGAGGAGGCTTAGCTGGATTGGGTGTTGTTTGTAATAGTACTCAAAAAGCAAGAGGAATTACAGGATCGCCATCACCAGTCGGGGATGCCTATGATGTAGATTATGTGGCTCATGAAATTGGTCATCAATTCGGAGCACCTCACACTTTTAATGGTAATACAGGTAACTGTGCTGGAAGTAATCGTACCGCATCCAATGCTTATGAACCAGGTAGTGGAACAACTATAATGGCTTATGCGGGCATTTGTGCTCCTCAAAACATTCAAAGTAATAGTGATGATTATTTTCATCAAAAGAGTTTACAAATGATGTGGGATGTTATAACCACTTCTGCAAACTGTGCTACTACTACCGATACAGGAAACAGTGCTCCTACTTCTGATGCTGGTTCTGATTACTTAATTCCTATGTTAACCCCTTATAAGTTAATGGGAGCATCAACAGATGTAGACGGAATAGATACGCATACATTTACTTGGGAGCAATATGATTTAGGACCAGCTGGTGTTCCAACAGAGACTACGGCGTCTGGACCAATGGTAAGATCATTTAAAGGCACTGAAAACCCAATAAGATACATTCCTAATTTACAAGATTTGTACATCACCAACGGGTCTACTGATTGGGAAAAATTATCTGGTGTAGCCAGAGATTTAAACTTCAGACTTACCGTAAGAGACAATGATGAAGCTGGAGGTCAAACTGCTGTAGATGAAATGACTGCCACTGTTACTACTAGTGCTGGACCTTTCTTGGTAACTTCTCAAACAGAAGATCAGTTGGTTTGGACTCCAAACGAAACAGAAACAGTTACATGGGATGTTGCAGGAACTACAGGAAATGGTGTCAATACGGCTAATGTAAATATTTTATTATCAACTGATGGCGGACTGACATATGGTACCATATTAGCCGCAAATACTCCTAATGATGGTTCAGAAGCCATCACAGTACCTAATGTTTCTGCGCCTTACTGCCGAATTATGGTAGAGGCTGCTGGAAATATCTTTTTCTCTGTGAACCAAAAGTTCTTTGCAGTAGGGGATTATGTTTATGAAACAGTAAACGTTTGTGAAGATTATACATTTAATCTAGATGCAGCTATAACAGAAAGTAGCGACAATAGTTATCCTGGAATATCTATGACTATAAATGATTCCTTTACCATTTCAGATATTAAAACACATGTGGATATCACACACCCAAATATGGGTCAAGTTAATGTGTTGTTTTGGTTTCCATGGTCAACTGCATTAAATACAGGTATCTGGTATAATGAAACTTCTTGTACAAATGCAGATATGGATAAATGGTTTGGATTAGATGGTGTTGATCCTACTTGTTCTACTAACGATGACACTGAATTTACACCATACTCATTGACTAATTTCACAGATGCTGTTGGTGAGAATAGTGCCGGTGATTGGATTGTTTATTTTAAAGATGTAGTTGTTGATGGATCAGGAGGAACACTTAATACATTTACCATACAATTATGTAGTGAAGATGTAGCTCCAGTATTATCGACTGAATCATTTGAAATTAATGACCTTGCTGTTTATCCAAATCCTAACAATGGAAATTTCACCGTGAAGTTTAGACCTACATCAAGTCAGGTAGGATTGGAAGTTTTTGATATTAGAGGAAGACAAGTATTTAAAAATGAATATACTGCTTCTGGAGATTTTTCTGAAACAATACAATTGAATAATGTTCAATCTGGATTGTATTTATTAAACATTATGGATGGTTCCAAAAAGGTTACCAAGAAAGTAATAGTTAACTAAATAGAATCTTATAAATTATTAAGGCCCCAATAAGGGGCCTTTTTTATATGAATTTATCTTATTGGGAAATAAAATCATGGCTTACAAATGTAGATTTCACTATTATAGGTAGTGGTATTGTTGGGCTGAATACTGCTTTAAATTTAAAGGAAAGATTCCCGGAATCTAGTATTTTGATTTTGGAAAAAGGGATTTTGCCCCAAGGCGCTAGTACTAAGAATGCTGGTTTTGCATGTTTTGGAAGTTTGAGCGAACTTTTAGATGATTTAAAAACCCAATCGGAAACTGCAGTATTCGAACTTGCCAAAAAGCGTATTAATGGATTAGAACTTTTGAGAAAGCTGGTGGGGGATAAGGCATTAGGGTATGATCCAAATGGGGGGTATGAACTGTTTCTTAAAAAAGATCCCATTTATGAGGAATGCATGGAAAACATTTCTCGAGTTAACAAGTTATTACAGCCACTATTTAATAAAAATGTATTTCAGGTTTGTGAAAATAAATTTGGGTTTCAAAATATTGAAGACCAATATGTTTTTAATCCATTTGAAGGGCAGCTAGATACTGGAAGGATGATGGAAAGACTATTGCAAATGGTCCAAAATAAAGGAATCAAAATACTAAATGGAATTGAGGTATTGTCATTTTTAGAAACGAATCATGGTGTTCAGATAAAGACTAAAGAATTTGAGTTTAGTACCTCTAAACTATTTATAGCAAACAATGGATTTGCAACACAATTATTGGAATTATCTGTTAAACCCGCTAGAGCACAGGTCCTAATTACCAAACCAATAGAAGATTTACACATCAAGGGAACATTTCACTTGGATCAAGGATATTATTACTTTAGAAATATCGATAATAGAATTTTGCTTGGAGGCGGTAGAAATTTAGATTTCAAAGGGGAAGAAACAGTTGAATTAAATCAAACTGAATTAATACAGAATTCATTGGAAGCCTTATTAAAAACGGTCATACTACCCAATAAACCTATTGAAATTGATCATAGATGGAGCGGTATAATGGGTGTTGGCGAGACAAAAGCGCCCATTGTCAAACAATTATCAAACCATGTTTTTGCTGGTGTTAGACTGGGAGGGATGGGTGTAGCAATTGGTAGTTTAATCGGTAAGGAATTGGCAGAATTATTAGATTGATGATAAAGGAAGAACTTCTTAAAATCTGTTTGGAAATGACCAAAACTCGGATTAAGGCTATTCAAAAAGGCATTTATGAAATTCAAGAGTCCATGTTGTCTGAAACAAAAAGTAGTGCAGGTGATAAGCACGAAACAGGAAGAGCTATGTTACAATTAGAACGTGAAAAAGCAGGTAACCAACTGGCAGAAACAGAAAAACTTTTGGAAATCTTAAATAGGATTAATCCGAAGCATGTATCTGAAAAAATTGGGCTAGGTAGTGTAGTCTATACTTCAAGACACAACTATTATATTGCTGTTAGTTTAGGTGAATTAAGTGCGGATGGAATAGCTTTTTATGCCATATCACCAAATACTCCCATGGGTAAAATTTTAATTGGAAAACAACTTGAAGACACCATAAACTTTAATGGTCAAACCTTTGAAATAACGAAAATCGAGTAAATTATTTACTTATAGAAAGAAAGACTGTTTCTCCTTCTTCCAAAGCATGAGCATGATGAAAGTAAATGGATTTTCCTTTGTATATGGCTTCTATCAAAAAGGTTTGTCCTAAAAAATAGGATTTTTTGATAACAGATTCCATTTCCGAGTGATTAACTACTTTTAATTGGTGGGCATAAACAATCTCCTCATCAATCTTATTGTATTCTTCAAAGAAGGAAGCAACTAATTTGTTTTTCGGGTGATTATAAAGAGACATGGGTGTGCCTTGTTCTAGAATTTTGTGTTCATTCAGAACGATCATTTTATCAGAATAAGGGAGTACATCCTCTTTATCATGGGTTGCCACCACGCAACTAACATTGTTTCGTTTTAAGTAGTTGAAGAAATTTCTTCTTAATGGGTGTTTTTTAAAATTATCAATATGTCCAAAGGGTTCATCGAGTAACATAATTTCGGGCTCTTTTGCAATTGCTCTAGCTAGTGCTACACGCTGTTTTTGTCCGCCACTTAGTGTTTTTACCTTTACTTTTGCAAAGTCCGTAAGACCAACTACTTCAAGCAATTCTTCAACGCGCTTCTGTTTTTCTTCCGGATAAAAATTGGAAAGATGTTTTCCCACGTTTTCTTCCACTGTAATAAAAGGCATTAAATCAAATTCCTGAGCTACGTATTTCATGAAAGGGTAACCAACAACTAGATTGTGTTTAGGTCCAAGCACTTCGGTATCTTTCCAAAAAATCTGTCCATGGTCCAAATCCATTTCACCATATAGAAGTTTTAAAAGCGTACTTTTTCCAGACCCGCTTTCACCAATTATGGAAACATGTTCACCTGGTAAGACTTCAAACGAAATGTCTTGTAAAATAGGTGTTTTATTATAAGAAAATGAGAGGTGATTTACTTTAAGCATGTGCAAAAATACCAATAAAAAATGCCCTAGCCCTTTATTTTTTCATGTACTTCAGCAGGAAGTTCTTTATAACCCATATTAAATAACGTAAAGCCATAAATATCTGCCCATTCTTGCATTTGTAAAGAGATTGGTTTTCCTTCACCATGACCAGCATTGACGTCGATACGAATTAATACCGGATTTTCCCCAGTTTGTTTTTGTTGAAGTTCTGCTGCAAATTTATAACTATGTGCTGGAACCACCCTATCATCGTGATCGGCGGTAGTGATAAGGGTAGCCGGATATATTTTGTTGTTTTTTACGTTATGAACTGGCGAATACCCCAAGAGGTAATTGAACATAGCTTCACTATCCTCAGCAGTTCCATAATCATAGGCCCAACCTGCACCCGCTGTAAAGGTATGGTATCGTAACATGTCTAGAACACCTACGCCGGGTAGTGCCACTTTCATTAAATCTGGTCTTTGGGTCATTGTGGTACCAACGAGCAATCCACCATTGGATCGACCAGAAATAGCTAAAAACTCTGAGGCGGTGTACTGTTTTTCAATCAAATATTCCGCGGCTGCAATAAAGTCATCAAATACATTTTGTTTTTGTCTTTGTGTTCCCGAAATATGCCAGTTTTTACCATATTCACCGCCACCACGCAAATTAGGGACAGCATAAATACCGCCTAAATCTAACCAAACCGCATTGACGACACTAAAAGCAGGAGTTAGACTGATATTAAACCCACCATAACCATAAAGCATTGTAGGATTCTTTCCATGACGCTTTAATCCTTTTTTATAAGTGATGATCATCGGGATTTTAGTGCCATCCTTTGAACGGTAAAAAACCTGTTCACTTGTATAATCAGAGGAATTGAAATCGATTTTTGGTTGCCAATATAAACTTGATATTCCAGAAGTGGGATCAAATTCATAGATGCTATTAGGGGTCATGTAATTGGTAAAACTGTAATAAAGTAGCTTTTGATTTTCTTTTCCAGAGATAGGTGTAGTGCTCCCCTTTCCGGGTAGATCAATAGTTCTTACTAGAGCACCATCATATTGATATTGTTTAATCGAACAAATGGCATCTGTCATGTATTCAGCAAAAATAAATCCAGCACCTTTGGATGGAGTTAAAACATATTCTGTTTCAGGAATTAGATCCATCCAATTTTCCGGTGTTGGATTCTTTGCATCAACCATAACGATTTTTCCATTAGGAGCATTCAAGTTCGTGTATAGAAACAGATGGGTTTCATTATTGTCCAGTAAATAGGTGTCCGAATCACAGTGATCCAAAACAGTTAAAAGGGGTGTTGCTTCATTTTGAAGGTCTTTTAGGAATAACTTGTTTCCTGAGGTAGAAACTCTAGGGGTCAAAATGAGATATCTATTATCTTTCGTTACAGTAGCATAAATATAACGGTGCTTTTCCTCTGCTGTAAACCCATAAATTTTTAGGTCTTGCCTTTGCTTGGTTCCTATTTTATGATAGTAAACTTTATGTTGGTCTGTTTTTGAGGACAATTCACTTCCTTTTGGTTTGTCATAACTAGAGTAGTAGAAACCCTCATTGCCTTTCCATGATAATTGACTGAATTTTATATCAACCAAAGTATCTCCTATCTGTTCTTTAGTTTGTGTGTCTATCACAACTACTTTTCTCCAATCGCTACCACCTTCAGAAATCGAATAAGCTGCCAAGGAACCATCTTTGGTAAAACTGATTTGGGATAGAGATTTGGTTCCATCTTTTGAAAATGAGTTGGGATCTAAAAAAACTTCATCATCTCCAACTTCCCTTTTTCGATATAAAACACTGTGGTTTTGAACACCATTATTTTTATAATAATAGGTCTCGTTTCCCTCTTGAAATGACGCCCCAACCTTTTCATAATCCCATAATCCTTTCAGTTTTTTAGCAATGGTGTTACGATAATCGATTTGATTTAAATATTGATTGGTAACTTCATTTTGAGCTTTTACCCAATCTTTAGTGTCTTTACTTTGATCATCTTCTAGCCAGCGGTAAGGGTCAAGTATTTCGGTTCCAAAATAGGTGGATTTGGAATCCCCTTTTTTTGTTTCAGGGTATTTCATGGTTGATTTTTTATCCATTTAATGTCTCCTAAATTAGCTAATTTATGTTGTATTGATTCAGTAAGTATGGGAATAAAAAAACCGTTTCGGTGAGGAAACGGTTTTGAATATAGAGTTTTTGTTTTTTTATAAATCAAACTTGATTCCTTGCGCTAAAGGAAGCTCTGTTGTGTAGTTAATGGTATTGGTCTGCCTGCGCATATACACTTTCCATGCATCAGAACCTGATTCACGGCCGCCACCAGTTTCTTTTTCACCTCCAAAAGCACCTCCAATTTCGGCACCTGAAGTTCCGATGTTTACATTGGCAATACCACAATCTGAACCGGCATGAGATAGGAATCTTTCAGCTTCTCTTAAATTATTGGTCATAATTGCTGAAGACAGGCCTTGAACCACTCCGTTCTGGATTTCAATAGCATTTGCAACATCTCCCGAGTATTTCATAAGGTATAAAATGGGAGCGAAGGTTTCGTGTTGAACAATCTCAAAACTGTTTTTAGCTTCTGCAATGGCAGGTTTTACATAACACCCACTCTCATAACCTTCTCCTTCAAAAACATCACCTTCAACCAAAACAGTTCCTCCTTCTTCAACTACTTTTTCTAAAGCGTGCAGATACATAGAAACGGCATCTTGATCGATAAGTGGACCCACATGATTATTTTCATCCAATGGATTACCTATTCTTAACTGGTTGTATGCTGCTACCAAGGCATCCTTCACTTGGTCATAAACACTCTCATGGATAATAAGGCGACGGGTAGAAGTACAACGTTGACCACAGGTTCCTACAGCCCCAAAAACAGCTCCTATCACCGTCATTTTGATATCCGCATCAGGAGTCACAATAATGGCATTATTACCTCCCAATTCCAGTAAACTCTTTCCAAGTCTTGCTGCCACCTCTTGAGCCACGATTTTACCCATTCGGGTTGAGCCAGTAGCTGAAATCAATGGGACTCGTTGGTCTTTGGTCATATATTCTCCAACCTTGTAATCCCCATTAACTAGACAAGAAATTCCTTCTGGAAGGTCATTGTTTTTTAGAACTTCGGCAATTAAATTTTGACAAGCAATGCCACAAAGAGGTGCTTTTTCACTAGGTTTCCAAACGCATACATCACCGCAGATCCAAGCAAGTGCCGTGTTCCAACTCCAAACCGCTACAGGGAAATTGAAAGCAGAAATAATACCTACAATTCCCAGCGGGTGATATTGCTCATACATTCTATGTCCGGGGCGCTCACTGTGCATTGTAAATCCATGAAGTTGACGTGAAAGACCTACTGCAAAATCGCAGATATCAATCATTTCCTGAACTTCTCCTAAGCCTTCTTGATAACTTTTTCCCATTTCATAAGAAACCAATTTGCCTAAAGCTTCCTTCTTTTCTCGAAGCTTGTCGCCAAACTGTCTTACTATTTCACCCCGTAATGGAGCGGGTTTTAATCGCCAGGTTTTGAATGCCTCTGAAGCGGTCTTCATCATTTTTTCATAATCATCCTTTGTGGTGGAAGTTACCTTGGCAATTAATTGGCCATCAACGGGAGAATAACTCTCAATGATGTCTCCATCACCAAAGCAATTTACTCCTGTGGATGTACCCGGATTTATTCCTTTAACACCTAATTCGTTTAGTGCTTTTTCGATTCCAAAATCGGTTGCAACTGCTTGCATAATTAGTTTTTTTATAATTTATAGCTGTGTTTTTTGCGAAGGTACTAATATTAAGTGGCTTATTTAAACGATGTTGGTTCAAAAATGTTAACTTTATTGTTCTTATTAAGACTCCAAATGATGAAATCAATTGCACCTATATTTCTGGTATTTTTTTTGCTACTGTCATGTCATCAATCCCAAAATCAAGGGAAGATAGACCAGGGATTTTCTACTTTGGAAAAATTGGAAACCAAACCCCAATCCTTTGCTATTGTTATTCATGGTGGTGCCGGAACCATTCTTCGTGAGAACATGAGTGCTGAGCAAGAAAAGCAATATCGGGATAAGCTTGAGGAAGCAATAAAAGTGGGACATCAAATCTTGAAAGATGGAGGTAGTAGTTTGGATGCTGTGGAGAGAACCATTAATGTTTTGGAGGATTCGCCATTATTCAACGCTGGGAAAGGAGCTGTTTTAACCAATGAAGGGACTGCCGAATTGGATGCTTCCATTATGGATGGGAAAACACTGAATGCTGGAGCTTCGGCTGGAACCAAAACTGTAAAAAATCCCATTTCTTTGGCGCGGGTTATCATGGAAAAATCACCACATGTCATGATGGCTAGTCAAGGAGCAGATATTTATGCTAATGAACAGGGGTTGTCTATTGTTGATCCTTCCTATTTTATTGTTGAAAATCGCGTACAATCCCTAAAACGACTTCAGGAAGCCGAAAAGAAAAAGAAAACGTCCCAAAAGCAAGGTTTTTATGATTCCAATATTAAAGATTCTAAGTTTGGAACCGTAGGTTGTGTGGCGCTTGATAAAAACGGTAATTTGGCAGCGGGTACTTCTACCGGCGGTATGATGAACAAACGTTGGGGTCGGGTTGGTGATTCTCCAATCATTGGGGCCGGCACCTATGCAAATAATGGTACATGCGGGGTCTCCTGTACGGGTTGGGGTGAATTTTTATTAGAGGCATGGTAGCTCATGATATTTCGGCATTGATGGCTTATAAAGGCATGACTTTAAAAGAAGCTGCCAAAGAAGTAATTCAAAAGAAAATTCCTGAAATGGGTGGTGACGGTGGACTCATTGCAATTGACAAAACGGGTGAAGTGGTCATGGAATTTAATACGGCTGGGATGTTCCGAGCTTCTATGAATGATCAAGGTGATTTATATATTGGCATGTTTTCTGAGTAACTTATCCGAGTATGACTAAAAATTCATAATTTTTAAAATTTAATATTAACCTACTTTAATACCGTCATTTTAAACAATGATAAAAAGCAAGTACCTCTCAATTCTACTTATAGGGTTATTAGTATTTTCCTGTAAAAAAAATGATGTAGAAACCAATAATATCTACAGATTTAAAGAGTATATCAGTTTTACTACCTCGGGTTTGGTTTCGGTGGCAGACCCTATTCAAATTAATTTGGCCAAGGAGGTAGAAGGGTGGTCTCCAGACATGGCATTAGATAAAAAATTGCTAAAGGTTGACCCTTATGTAGAGGGGAAACTTACCACAGTAAATAATCATGCCCTCGTTTTTACTCCCGATGAACCCTTGGATTCCGATACGGAATATACCGTGACTTTGAAACTTAAGGATGTATATAAAGATGTTTCGAAGGAATTATCTGAATTTACCTTTCAATTCAAAACTATTAGACCCAATTTTACTGTGGTAACCAATAGCCTTCAATCCTATGATAGGGAATGGCAGTATTTAGAGGGTGCGTTAAAGTCAGCCGATATCATTTCCATTGAAAAAGCAAAAAAGCTTATCCAAGCGACTCAAAATGATGAGTCTCTTGCTATTGTTTTTAATGAGGAAAGCACTGCTTCTAGAAATTTTGATTTCAAAATAGATAGTATCCACAGGGAAATTGAAGATGATCACATATTGATAAAATGGGATGGGGAAGCGATTAAAGCGGATAACAAAGGAGAAAATTCTTTTTTAATTCCAGGAATCAATAATTTCTCAATTATAGATGTTTCAGTTACTCAAAATCTAGAGCAATGTTTGGTTTTAAACTTTTCAGATCCATTGAAAAAGGAACAAAATTTTGATGGGTTAGTAAGTATTGAGAACTCAGCTACCCCAAAATTTTTGGTCAATGGAAATGTGCTGAGGGTTTATCCTAGTTCAAAATTGGTCGGAAATATTCAAGTAGATGTTTTTCAGGGCATCACCAATACCGAAGGCTATAAATTGAAAAAACCATTTTCAGAAACGGTTTCTTTTGAAGAGTTGAAGCCTCAAGTGAGGATGTTAAGCAGTGGCGTGATTTTACCCAATTCCAAAGAATTGAAATTAAATTTTGAGGCAGTTAACCTAAAGGCTGTTGATGTTAGGGTTATCAAGATTTTTGAAGACAATGTGCTTCAGTTTTTACAGGAAAATGATTTTGGCGACACTTACACAAGTAATCTACGCCGTGTGGGAAGAAGGATTGCAAAAAAAACAATTCCATTAGTTCAAAACGAACAGGAATACCAAGGGAAGTGGAAGGCTTATACTTTGGATCTATCCAAGTTTTTTCAAGCTGATCCTGGGTCATTTTACCGCGTAGAAATAAGTTTTGAGCAAAGTTATTCCTTATATCATTGTGATACCAATGATTCAGTCTCAAGCAACGATGAGGACGAATCGTATTATTATGAAGAAGACTATGCAGAAAACGAAAGTGAAACTTATAATGAAGATGAAGAATTAAGGGAAGAAGCTTACTGGGATAACTTGACGTATCGATACAAAAATTACACTTACAATTGGAAAGAACGTGAAAATCCTTGTCACAGTGCCTATTACCACGAAGATAGAGTTGTTTCCCAAACACTGTTGGCTTCCAATTTGGGAGTGGTTGCAAAAAGAGGAAATAATAATACCTATTTCTTTGCAGTAACCGATTTGCTTACTACCGAACCAGAAGCAAATGCAACGGTGAAGCTTTACAATTATCAACAACAAGAACTTGTGCAAAGCACAACGGATGAAAAGGGTTTTACCATGATTGACTCAGATCAATTTGCATCCTATGCTGTTGTAATCAAAGGTCGCAGTAAGGCCTATATTAAATTGAATGATGGAAATTCACTGTCACTAAGCAAGTTTGATGTATCAGGGAATAAACTGCAAAGAGGCTTAAAAGGCTATTTATATGGGGAAAGAGGCGTTTGGCGACCAGGCGACACGCTTCATTTGGCATTTATTTTGAATGATAAGGATAATGAACTTCCGAACGGCCATCCAGTCAAATTAGAACTCACAGACCCCAATGGTAAAATGGTATATAAAGAAGTGACTTCAGAGCATATGAATCACTTTTATAAGTTTACAGTGCCCACAACCACAGATGATATAACGGGTAATTACAATGCCAAGGTCTCTGTAGGAGGAGCCAAATATTACAAAACCATCAAGATTGAAACGGTCAAACCCAACCGATTGAAAATAGACTTGGATTTTGGAGAGGGAATAATTACCAAAGAATCTTCCTTGATGGCTGATTTGGGTGTGCATTGGTTACATGGTGCGCCAGGTAAATATTTAAAAGCTGAAATTAAAGCTAAATTTACAGCATCTTCTCAAGGATTTGATAACTACAAAGGCTATTCTTTTCAAGATCCATCCAAAGTTTTTAAAACAGAAGAATTAACTGTTTTTGAGGGAAAAGTTGACGAAAATGGACAGGCTAATGTTCATAAACAAATTAATCTGGAAGGTAGTGCGCCAGGATTGTTAAAAGCTCAATTTTTGGTGAGGGCTTTTGAAAATGGAGGTGATTTTTCCATTGATGCTTTTAGTAAAACCTATGCACCCTATGATGCCTTTGTCGGATTAAAAATGCCTGAAGGAAATCAATATGGTGGGTTTGAAACGGGAAGGAACCAAACCTTTGAAGTCGTTTTGGTAGATACCCAGGGAAAACCGGTACAACGTGAGGGCTTAGAGGTAAAAGTGTATAAAGTGGAATGGCGTTGGTGGTGGAATGCGTCTTATGATAACCTTTCTAGCTATGTTTCCAATAATTACCACAGGTCGGTTTATGATACCAAACTGAATACAAATTCAAAAGGAGAAGGTTCTTTTAACTTGAATATTCCAAATAGTGGAAGAGGGCGTTATTTGATTAGAGTTATTGACAAAAAAGGAGGCCATTCTACTGGAAGTACAGCCTATTTTTATAAAAATTGGTGGGATGCGGTTCCCTCTGGAAACAAAGATGCCGCCAAAATGCTGGTATTTAATGCAGACAAAGAAACTTACCAAACGGGAGAGACCGCTAAAATAACCTTTCCTTCTGGGGAAGAAGGGCGTGCTTTGATTAGTATTGAGAATGGTACCGAGGTGCTTGACTACCGATGGGTAAAGACTGAAAAAGGTCAAACATCGGTTGACATTCCTATTACTTCAGAAATGGCACCCAATGTGTTCGTTAATATTTCTCTCTTGCAACCACATGCTGTCACTTCAAATGATTTGCCAATTAGGTTGTATGGTGTTATTCCCTTGATGGTCGAAAATAAGGATACTAGACTACATCCTCAATTGGATATGGCCGATGAGCTGAGACCTGAAACAGAGTTTAAGGTGACTGTTTCAGAAAAAAACAATAAAGCCATGACCTATACCTTAGCCGTTGTGGATGAAGGATTATTAGATTTAACCCGATTTAAAACACCAAATGCTTGGGATGATTTTTATGCCCGAGAGGCTTTAGGAGTTAAAACTTGGGATCTTTTTGATCAAGTGATTGGTGCCTATTCAGGAAGTATTGATCAAGTGTTTTCTATTGGTGGTGATGGTTCTATTGAAAAAGGTAAGAACAAAAAAGCCAACCGATTTAAACCGGTGGTCATGTATTTAGGTCCTTTCAAATTAGAAGCAGGTCAAAAAAAGGAGCATCATTTGATGATGCCAAATTACGTTGGGTCTGTAAGGGCCATGGTTGTAGCTGGAAACAATGACAAGGAAGCCTATGGGAATGTTGAAAAGGCAGTCCCGGTTAAAAAGCCACTTATGGTTTTGGCCAGTTTGCCAAGAAAGTTAAGTCCTTCAGAAAAAGTGCAATTACCTGTCACCGTATTTGCTATGAAACCGCATGTCAAGTCGGTGGAAGTGAGTCTTAAATTAAGTGATGGACTTTCCATTGTGGGCGAAAAAATCCAAAAAATTAACTTCGATAAACCCGATGAGAAAATGGCCTATTTTGAATTGGATGTCAACAAGGTTAAAGGAATTCAACAGATAGAAGTGGTTGCTCGAGGTAATGGAGAAAAGGCGACTTATAAGGTAGAGTTGGATGTATTGAATCCAAATCCTATTTCTTCCAAATCAACGGATATAACTCTGAGTGCCAATGAAAGCAAGGATATGGAGATTAGAACTTTCGGAATTGAAGGAACCAATTCGGCTACCGTAGAGTTTTCTACCATTCCTCCAATGGATTTTTCAAGACGCTTACAATATTTGATTCAATATCCTCACGGGTGTGTGGAGCAAACCACATCAAGTGTTTTTCCACAGTTGTTTTTAACTGATATTTTTGATTTAACCGTTGATAAAAAGAAAGCCATCCAACAAAATGTGGAGGCAGCCATTAAAAAGCTGGCATATTTTCAAACCTCAGATGGAGGTATGGGTTATTGGATGGGAGCTTCTGAGGTGAACGATTGGGGGACCAGTTATGCCGGTCATTTTTTGTTGGAGGCAGAACGAAAAGGGTATGCCTTACCAGTGATGTTTAAGTCCAATTGGTTAAAATATCAAAAAATGGCAGCTCGGGATTGGAGGCCAAGTTATCGCATTTACCATTCTGATTTATCACAAGCCTACCGTCTTTATACTTTGGCTTTGGCAGGCGAGCCTGATTTGGCTGCAATGAATAGGTTGAGAGAATTCAGTGAAATTTCAAACGAAGCCAAATGGCGATTGGCTGCGGCTTATGCTTCAGCGGGCCAAAAAGAAGCCAGTCAAGCTTTGTTGAAAACCGCAAATATTGAATTTGAACCTATCAGAAATGACTATTATACCTATGGATCTGTGGATAGGAATCGTGCTATGGCTCTGGAAACTATGGTCTTGATAAAGGATGGAAAGATGAGGGAGTTGGCTGAGCTTATTGCTCAAGAACTATCCGGAAATCGCTGGATGAGTACACAAACGACAGCCTATAGTTTGCTGTCTATTGCTAAAATGGTGGAAAGTAATGGTGGAAAATCTTTAAAATTATCGTACATTTTAGATGGTAAAACCCAGGATATTGAAACTTCAAAATCTATGGCTACTAGGGAGCTCTCTTTACAAAATGGAGTTAACTCTTTGAGTATGATCAATAAATCAAACAATGTGGTTTATGTAAGAGTTTTAAATTCTGGAAAATTACCATTGGGAGAGGAGTTGGTAGAGCAACGCGGATTAAGTGTATCAGTGGTTTATAAGGATCTAAAAGGAAGTCCTATAGATATAAAGACCTTGCAACAAGGACAAGACTTTTTAGCTACTATTCAAGTATCCAATTTGAAATCATTGGCTGTTAATAATGTTGCTCTAACGCAAATCATTCCATCTGGGTGGGAAATAATAAATACCCGTTTCACCGATTTTGGTGCCGCAACCACAAGTGAGGCAGAGTATATCGATATTAGGGATGACCGGGTGAGTTATTATTTTGATTTGGACAAAAAGGGGAAAAAGGATACCAAAACATTTCAGATAATGTTGAACGCCTCTTATTTGGGAACGTATTACTTACCAGGCATTCAAGCGGAGGCTATGTATGATGATGATTATTTGGTAAGAACTAAAGGTAATTGGATAAAAGTTCAAAAATGAAAGTAAAGGAAATCGAAAGCATTACAGATCACCGACCTTTTAAGATTCCAGAGGAATCTTGGAAATACTATCAAGAATGGAACCAAGCCATATTCATGCACTGGAGGATATCTTTGAATGACTTGGGAGCATTGGTGCCAGAGGTGTTTGAAATTGATATGTTTGATGGCTCTCCTTGGATTTCTTTAGTGGCTTTTGATATGAATAATATTGGTATTAAGAACATCCCGAAAGTGCCACATATATCAGATTTTCATGAACTTAATATTCGCACCTATGTCAAATACCAAGGAAAACCAGGGGTTTATTTTTTGAGTATGGAAGGGAGTAAGAGATCATCTTGTAGGGTTTTGAAAGCGTTTTCTAAACTTCCTTATCGGTATTCCAATATAAATAGAAATACATTCAGCTATCATTCTAAAAATCCAGCACAACAGGATCATTGTTCTGTCACTTATCGGGTTGGGGACAGTTTGGAACATAAAAGCAAGCTTGATTGTTGGTTAACTGAAAGGTATGCTTTATTCCATCCATCCAAAAAAGGGGTGTTTGAGTATAACATACATCACTTACCTTGGCCTATGAAGGAGATTCAAATAAAGGATTTGGAAGTTAATTATCAAGAATTCCCAAAGCTAAGTGAACAACCTGAGCTAGTACACTACTCTCCCGGAGTGAAGGTGATTACTTGGAAGAAAAAGAAACATTCTCTTTGAAGACCGAATTTGTTCCATATTATGCTGTGATTTTCTCTTCCATTCAAACCGATCAATTAGAAGGCTATTCTGAAATGGCCGAAAAAATGGAACTGCTAGCGAAAAACCAACCTGGGTTTATTGCTTTGGAAAGCGCAAGAAGTGGTTTGGGAATTACAGTCAGCTACTGGAAAACCCTCGCAGATATTTCCAATTGGAAAAAACATTCTGAACATATGATAGCTCAGGAATTAGGCCGATTTAATTGGTATGACTGGTACCATGTAAGGATTTGCAAAGTGGAGCGGGAGTATACTTTTCAGAATTAAAACGAAATTGCGGTTCATAAAAACGTTCTAGATTTTCTGTCTTCTATTATTTTGAAATTGTAGATGAAGCCTTATGTTTGATATAGATATATTAGGAGAAGAGAATAGTAGTATTTAATCCTTTCCTAAGAAAGACAAAAAACAAATAAGCTATGGAGCAAACTTGGCGTTGGTATGGTCCTAAAGACCCCGTATCATTATCAGATATAAAACAAGCAGGGGCTACAGGTATTGTGTCTGCATTGCATCATATTCCTAATGGAAGTATATGGGATATTGATAAAATTATGAAGCGAAAAAAGGACATTGAGAAATATGGTCTTACTTGGAGTGTTGTAGAGAGTATTCCAGTTCATGAGGAGATAAAAACCCGCTCTGGGAATTTTAAAAAGTACATTGAAAACTATAAAAAAAGTATTGTAAATCTAGCCCAATGTGGAATTCAAATTGTGTGTTACAACTTTATGCCCGTTTTGGACTGGACTAGAACAGATTTAAATTTTACAGTTGAAGATGGTTCCCAAGCTTTACGATTTGATGCAACAGCATTTGCAGCGTTTGAATTGTATTTGCTCAAACGACCTGGAGCAGAAGAAATATATTCGGAAGAACAAAAATCTAAGGCAAAAGCATACTTAGAGGATTGTTCTGAGTCAGAAAAAACAAAATTAATAAGCAATATTATTGCTGGGTTACCTGGTGCTGAAGAAGGTTATTCGATAGAAAAGTTTCAAAAGGTACTAGATACCTATATGCAAATTGGTGCTGACACTTTAAGGAAGAATCTCATTTTGTTTTTGAAAGAAATCATCCCGATCGCAGAAGCCAATAAAGTTTTGATGTGTATCCATCCAGACGATCCACCATATCCTATTTTAGGTTTACCCAGGGTTGTGAGTACTGAAGAAGATTATGCATATCTTTTTTCAGAAGTCCCCCAATTATCTAATGGGATGACATTTTGTACAGGATCTTTAGGTGTTAGAGCTGATAATGACTTATTGAATATATTCAAGCGATTTGCCGATAGAATCCATTTTTTACATTTAAGAAGCACTAAACGGGATGCGGAAGGAAACTTTTATGAAGCCAACCATCTAGAAGGAGATGTGGATATGTTCGGGATTGTTAAGGAGGTCGTTTTGGAAGAAAAAAGAAGAAATCAAGAAGGGAGAGATGACAACCAAATCCCTATGCGTCCAGATCATGGTCACCAAATGCTTGACGATTTGAATAAAAAAACAAATCCAGGCTATTCAGGAATTGGTAGATTAAGAGGACTGGCTGAATTGAGGGGATTGGAGATGGGAATCTCAAAAAGCCTTATCTAGACAAAAACCTGAATTATTTTAACTCTTAGTTGTTCTCAAATAAGAATAGCTAGGGGTTTATTTTTATATATGGGTTTTCATTAGCTTTGAGGGAGAGTATTAAATGGAGTTTATTGACTCCAAATTTTGAAGCTGTAAAATTGTGTTTTTAAAAGCCAATTACATATATAAAAACAAGTTTAAAATTGCGGTTATTTTAGGACTGATAGTGGCCTACGCCTTTTGTCTGCCAACAACCTTGTTCAAAGAACCCACCTCTACTGTTATTACAAGTAAAGAAGGCATTTTGATGGGAGCCAAGATTGCCTCAGATGGACAATGGCGATTTCCAGCAAGTGATTCGGTTCCAAACAAATTTAAGACTTGTATCCTTCAGTTTGAGGATGAATATTTTTATAATCATCCAGGGTTTAATCCCATTTCGATAATCAAGGCTTTAAAGGAAAACCTTTCAAATGGTGAAATAAAAAGGGGCGGGAGTACGATTACGCAACAAGTAATCAGGCTTTCACGAAAGGGACAGCCTAGAACGTATTTTGAAAAGGTAAAGGAACTCATTTTGGCAACGCGGTTGGAGTTGAGGTGTTCCAAGGACGACATATTATCTATGTATGCCAGCAATGCACCTTTTGGAGGGAATGTAGTAGGATTGGAAGCGGCATCTTGGAGGTATTTCCATAGAAATTCATCTGATCTATCGTGGGCTGAGAGTGCCACTTTGGCTGTGTTACCCAATGCTCCAAGTCTGATATATCCAGGCAAGAATCAAACCCAGTTGTTGAAAAAACGAAATGCTCTACTAAAAAAGCTGAAAGAAGAGGATATCCTTGATGAAATTACTTTTGAATTGGCAATCGCCGAGGAACTCCCACAAAAACCATTTGCGCTTCCTCAAAAAGCACCTCACTTATTGCAAAAAATGGCATTGGAACAAACAGGCAAACGGGTGGTTACCAGTTTGAATCATGCTTTACAAAATCAAGTTAATGGAATAGTAAAGAACCACTACAATCAATTACGGCAGAATGAAATCTATAATGCTGGTGTTTTGGTTTTGGATGTTCATACAAGAAAAGTGTTATGTTATGTTGGGAATACACCAACCGATAAAGCGCATCAAAAAGATGTAGATGTTATTGATAAACCAAGAAGCACAGGAAGTGTTTTGAAACCGTTCCTCTTTTCTGCCATGTTGGATTCTGGTGAGCTTCTGTCCCAATCTTTGGTGGCCGATATTCCAACACAGTTTGGAAGTTATGTGCCAGAAAATTTCAATAAGGAGTTTGATGGAGCAGTACGAGCTAATCAAGCACTTTCTAGGTCATTGAATGTACCATCCGTTAGGATGCTCAAGGAATTTGGTTTGGAAAAATTTTATCGCACTTTGAATATGTTGCATTTGAAGGATTTAAAATACGGTCCCGACCACTATGGTTTGTCCCTTATTTTAGGAGGATCTGAAAGCAATTTATGGGATCTATGTAAAAGCTATGCGGCTTTATCCTCAACAGTGAATCATTATACCGAAACTTCTAGTGAATATTATTCAAAAGAATTCTGCGAACCCATTTTATTTCAAAATCAGCAAGTTGATTTTGGTACTTTAAGTTCGTCAAAAACCTTATTTGATGCGGGGTCGATTTATTTGACTTTAGAAAGTCTCAAGGAAGTTAATCGGCCTGTGGGAAATGAGAATTGGGAGTTTTATGACGACTCCAAACAAATTTCATGGAAAACAGGAACCAGTTTTGGATTTAGGGATGCATGGGCTATTGGAACCAATAAAGATTATGTGGTTGGGGTTTGGGTTGGTAATGCAGATGGTGAGGGACGACCAGGTTTGGTGGGTATCCAAGCTGCTGCTCCCATATTGTTTGATGTATTTGATTTGTTGCCTCAAAGCACGTGGTTCTCCATTCCTTATGATGAACTTCAGGAGGTTGAAATTTGTGAGCAAAGTGGTTTTAGGGCTTCTCCAAATTGTGAAACGGTCAATAAGGAATGGGTGCAAATCTCAGGATTGAAAACAAAGCCTTGTCCATATCACGTGTTGGTTCATTTGGATCAAGAAGAACGATTTCAAGTGAATAGTTCTTGTGAATTTTTAGGAGATATAAAGTCTAAACCCTGGTTTGTATTACCTCCTTTAATGGCCTATTATTACAAAAGAAAAAATCCGTTTTACAAAGAGTTACCCAAATTGAGAGAAGATTGTGTGGGAGAGTCCAAATCATCTATGGCTTTTATTTATCCAAAAGCAAACAACCAAATTTTTCTTCCGAAGGATTTTGATGGTCAAACAAATGAACTTATTTTAAAAATTAGCCATTCCAAACCAGAATTCCGGGTGTTTTGGTATTTGGACAATCAATTTATTGGTCAAACAAAAGACATTCATGAATTGGCAGTTTTACCTTCATTTGGCAAACACACTATTACGGTTATTGATGAAATTGGATCTGAAATATCAAGAGACATTGAAATTTCGAAGTAGGTAATTTGGGAATACTAAAAAAGAGGTCTTTTTAGTTCAGATTCTAGAATATAAAGGCATTATTTTTAATTTTTTAAAGCATCAAGAAATTGGCTTTACAATTATCTTTGTCATATAAATTTTTGCGTTTGTGTCTAGTATAATCCTCCTCTTTTTATGTCTTTTTTTAGGGTTTATTTTTAAAAAGACCCAAATATTTCCCAAGGAGACAGTGGTGGTTCTAAATAAGTTTGTCATCTATATTTCCATCCCAGCGATGGCCTTACATTATTTGCCAAAAATTGAGTTGTCTCCAAAGTTGCTTTTCCCAGTTGGAGTGGCTTGGTTAGGGTTTATAATTTCTTTTCTTTTGTTTTCATCTTTAGGAAAATGGTTAGGTTGGTCCAAAAGTTTAACAGGATGTATGATCTTAATGTCTGGATTGGCAAATACGTCTTTTGTAGGGATTCCGGTTATTGAAGCTTTATATGGTAAAGAGGGCTTGGAAACTTTGGTACTGGTTGATTTGCCAGGAACTTTTATTATGTTGTCTACGGCGGGAGTTACTGTGGCAGCCATGTATTCTCGAGGAAGTACGAGCTTAAAGCAAATAACAAGACGTATTCTAAGATTTCCTCCCTTTATGGCATTTTCTTTTGGAGTGCTATTGATCTTATTGCAGTTAGAGGTTCCTGAGGTAGTCGACTCTGTTTTTGAAAAATTGTCTATGACCATTTCCCCTTTGGCTTTGGTTTCAGTGGGGTATCAATTGAATTTAGAACGAAGAAGCAAGCACTGGGGGTTTCTTATAATGGGGTTAAGTTACCAACTGATATTGTGGCCCTTAATTATTTTTATTTTATACAAAGGTGTTTTCAATCAATCGGGAGTCAATATTAATGTTTGTGTATTGGAAGCTGGAATGGCACCCATGATAACCGCCGCAATTGTCTCAACAGCCTACGGACTCAAGCCGAAACTCAGCAACATGATGGTTAGTATAGGGATTCCTGCTTCCTTTGTTACGCTTGGTATTTGGTATTGGATTTTAAATATGTAGGATAGATTACCTTAAAGGAAATCCCTTGGCAGCCCACCATGGATGTACTTCTATCACTAACCTTCCCGATTTAACCATAGGATCTAGATTCGCCAAACTATCTGCCATTTTCAAAGTTGGAACATTGTAAATAGTAATTCCTCTTATATCTCCATCATCGCCAAATGGGCCGGAGATGTCTGCATAACCTTTTTCATACATTCGTGTTAAGTGGGCTAGATGTTCTTCCTGTAACTTTTTAGCCTCTTCCTCATTTTGCGACCTAATCGGACCTCTTTTAAGGAAAGCAATAAAATACTGTTGCATTAAAATGGTGTCCTGGGTTTTTGAATCTACATAGTCAAAGATCTGGAAGCCTTTGTCTGTGAGTTCCTGTTTTATTTTAAGAGGAGACTTTGGTTTCTTTACCTCAGTAACATCAGTAACGACCGAATCAATGGGAGCTTCGATAGCTTCTTCAATTTCTAAGGTTTCATTTTTAGGCTCTTTGCAATTGAAGGATATCAAAATCAAAAGCGTAGGGATTAAGATGTTTTTTAGTGTTTCCATGTGTTATAAGGATTTTTGCTCAATTGGGAATTGTAATAGTTTGTTTCTCCAGTAACTTCTTTTCCTAACCAATTAGGTTTCTCAAAAGATTCTGTGGTTGACTCTAATTCTATTTCTGCAATGATGAGACCTTTATTGTCTCCATAAAATTCATCTACTTCATAGGTGTGATTTCCAATGGGAATTTCAAACCTGGTCTTTTCAATTATTCCGGGTTCACATAACTTCAAAAGATCTTGTGCCTCATCAACCTTTATGTTTTTTTCCCATTCAAATCGAGAGAGGCCATCTTCCGTAGACTTTCCCTTAACCGTTAAAAAGGCTTGGTCTCCTGAAATGCGCACTCTTACGGTTCTTTCGGGAGTGGAATTAAGAAAGCCTTGTACCAAATAGGTTTTCTTTTGAGCTTCTTGTTTGAAAACTTCAGAAGAGACTAAAAATTTGCGTTCTATTTCAACCATATTGGATGTGATATCGTCATTTAAAAATAGCATAAATTTGTGTTATGGACCAAGATATACCTATTCGGAAAATAATTCATGTGGATATGGATGCTTTTTATGCTTCCGTTGAACAAATGGATCAACCAGAATTGAAAGGTAAACCGATTGCTGTAGGCGGAAGTAGTAAACGAGGAGTTGTAAGTGCGGCAAGTTATGAAGCTAGGAAATTTGGTGTGAGAAGTGCCATGAGTGGGATTCAGGCTAAACGGTTATGTCCTGATTTGATTTTTGTGAAACCCAGGTTTGAAAGGTATCACGAGATTTCTAAACAGATTCGAAAAATTTTTTTGGACTATACCGATAAAGTAGAGCCCTTGTCTTTGGATGAAGCGTACTTGGATGTAACTGAGAATAAAAAAGGACATCCTAGTGCTACCATGGTTGCTAAGGAGATTAGAGATCGCATTTTGGAAGAAGTTGGTTTAACGGCTTCCGCAGGTATTTCCATCAATAAATTTATTGCAAAAGTAGCCAGTGATTTTAATAAACCAAACGGTCAAAAAACCGTCAATCCTGAAGAGGTCTTGGATTTCCTTGAGGCTTTGGATATCAAAAAGTTTTATGGAGTGGGCAAGGTTACAGCCGAAAAAATGTATCAGTTAGGCATCTTTACGGGCAAAGATTTAAAAAATAAGTCACTGGAGTACTTAAAAGAACATTTCGGCAAGTCGGGCAAGTATTATTTTTACGTGGTTAGGGGTATTCATACAAGTGAAGTGAAGCCAAATAGAATAAGGAAATCCTTGGCAGCCGAACGGACTTTTAGTGAGAACCTTTCCTCTGAGGTTTTTATGCTAAAGAAGCTGGATCATATTGCCGATGAGGTGTCCAGGAGACTTCAAAAAAGTAACGTGTCTGGAAAAACGATTACATTGAAGATTAAATACAGTGATTTTTCGCTTCAAACACGCAGTAAAACTTTGCCTTATTTTGTTCAGGATAAGAGTTTGATTCTTGAAACAGCCAAAGAGCTTCTATACCAAGATAGATTGCAAAATTCGGTGAGGTTATTGGGGATTTCGCTGTCCAATTTAAATACTGAAAAACAAAAAACGCCAACAGAACCAAATTCTGTTAGCGTTCAATTGCGTTTTGAGTTTTAGATTTTATTTTGAAATTTCTCTAATACGTAATGTATTAGTCATTCCTTTCTCTTGAATAGGCATAGAAGCTAAACTAATTACCATGTCACCTTTTTTCACATATCCTTTTTTCTTGGCTATTAAGTTGACATCTTGAATTGTCTTATCTGTTGAAACCATTTTGTCATAATAAAAGGCATTAACACCCCATAAAAGACTTAATTGTGTCAAAATATGTTTGTTTGAAGTGTATACCAAAATATGAGATTTTGGTCTCCAAGCAGAAATTTGAAACGCGGTATAACCACTATTGGTCAAAGTGGTAATAGCTTTTGCGTTAATTTCGTTGGCCATCAAAGCTGCATGGTAACAAACAGATTTAGTAATATATCGTTTGGTTTTGATGTGTGGTGGTGATTGCGGTACCTGAATCAAAGCTGAGTCTTCAACACTTTTTATGATGTTAGACATGGTTTTGATAACCTGAACAGGATATTGTCCAACCGAAGTTTCTCCTGAGAGCATTACGGCGTCAGCCCCATCCATAACCGAGTTGGCAACATCATTTACTTCAGCTCTTGTAGGTGTCAAGCTTGAAATCATGGTTTCCATCATTTGGGTCGCAATGATTACAGGAATTCTAGCTTGTTTAGCTCTTAACACCAATTTTTTCTGAACCAAAGGCACTTCTTGGGCTGGAATTTCAACTCCTAAGTCCCCTCTTGCTACCATAAGACCATCACAATAGGCTACAATTTTATCAATATTTTCAACAGCTTCTGGCTTTTCAATTTTTGCGACAATAGGAATTTTTTCACTACTGTGTTCTTTAATTAAGTCCTGAAGCTGAATTAAGTCTTCTGCATGTCTTACAAATGAAAGTGCAATCCAATCTACCTTTTGTTTGATAGCAAAAATGGCATCTTCTATATCTTTTTCAGTTAAGGCAGGTTGCGATATTTTAGTATTTGGAAGGTTAACACCTTTTTTAGACTTTAAAGGTCCTCCTTGAATAACACGGGCTTTAACTTCTGATTCCCCATCTGTAGAAACCACCTCAAAAATCAATTTCCCATCATCCAACAGGATTTTTTCACCGGGTTTGGCGTCCTGAGGGAAATTTTTATACGTCATGTAAACTCGTTCTTTGGTGCCTTCAAAGCGCTCACCGGTAGCAAAGATGATTTCATCTCCTTCTTTGACAAAGACATCACCTTTCATCACACCAACTCTCAATTTAGGACCTTGCAGGTCACCTAAAATAGCGGCATTATATTCGTATTCTTCATTGAGTTCACGAATCATTTTAATGCGCTCTTCAACATCTTTATAATCGGCATGGGAAAAGTTAATTCTAAAAACGTTAACGCCTTCATCTAACATGCCTTTAAGAACTTCTTTACTACTTGTAGCAGGACCTAAAGTCGCAACTATTTTGGTTTTTTTCTGTTGTAACATTAATTAAAAATTAAGTTGTCTTTTGATTTGATTAGGTTGGGTTCAATTTTATACGCCGTTGAAATTTGGGATATTTCCTGAATTCGGTTTACGATGCGTTTATCAACTTGAAATTGGTGGAAATCGTCGCAAATTTTAAGGAAATAGTTTACATTTTTAAATTCTGGCATCAAATAAAATGTTTTGGTTATTTTTTTGTCATCACCAAATAATGTTGAACCATCATTTTTAGTATCAGAGAGTTCTACTTTACAAATGTTTGATACCACATTCCAGGTGGTCATTTGAGAAGGATTCTCCCATTCAAACAATGAAAATCTTGCATTGTTTTTAAAATCTACATCCTCTCGTTTTCTTACTAAACGAAGGTTTAATGCCTTGTTTAGCAGGTAAACCAAGCGGTAATCTTCAATAGAGGTATGAATGCCAATTAAGGTATACTCTATCTCATCGAAAAAATCATCAAGGTTTAGCTTACGTATTGCCATACAACCAAAATTCGGTGTAAATATAGCACTTCTAACCGTTATTTTTGTAAACGGAACTTTAATCTTCCCAAGTATTTTCTACGAAAACGTTGTAGGGTCAGTTGTTTAGAAAGATTTGGATATTTGTTTCTGAAAGACAAAAAAGGCACGTTTGGATGCTTTCTCTTCTGCTTTCTTTTTTGAAGTAGCCCTAGCTTTAGAGACGACCTTGTTGTTAATGGAGAGTTTCACTGAAAAATGCTTCATCTCATCATTGCCAGTATCTTCATAAACATCATAATTGAATGTTTTCTTTTCCTTTTGACACCACTCAATTAAAAGGCTCTTGTAACTAATGACCTTACCTTCAAGTTTTTCAATGTCAACATAAGGGATGATGACTTTTTTATAGATGAATTTTTCGCAGTATTTATAACCCCTATCTAGGAAAATGGCACCGATAAGTGCTTCAAATAAATTGCCATAAATATTGTCGCCAAACTGTCCTTTTGGAATTTTACTCTCTACCAAGGAAATTAAATTAAGCTCTTTGCCCAATTCGTTAAGGTGTTCACGACTTACAACCTTAGAGCGCATTTTAGTCAAATAGCCTTCGTCTCCTCCAGGAACTTCTAAATATAAGTGGGAGGCGATCACAGCGCTCAACATGGCATCACCCAAAAATTCCAAACGTTCATAGTTAATAGGATTTCCCTTATCGTCCTTGATATTCATGGATCGATGCGTGAAGGCCGTCTTAAAATATTTTAAGTTTTTTGGTTTGAATCCTAAAATATTACGAATAGAAATAAAAAAATTCCCGCCACTGTTGGAACGGGAATTTAATATGTTTCGAATGTTTTTCACTCGCTATTTTAATCAAGTTTCTTGAACAATACGCAGGCGTTATGACCACCAAAGCCAAAGGTATTGCTCATGGCTACTTTAACGTTTCTCTCTTGTGCTTTATTTAATGTTAAATTAAGTTCAGGATCAATATTTTCATCTACAACTTGATGGTTGATGGTTGGAGGAACCAAATTGTGTTCCATAGCCATAATAGAGGCGATGGCTTCAATGGCTCCTGCAGCACCTAACAGGTGTCCTGTCATGGATTTTGTAGAATTGATATTAATGTTTTTGGCATGGTCTCCAAAAACTTCCTTAATGGCTTTCAATTCAGCCACATCCCCTAGAGGGGTAGAAGTTCCGTGGGTGTTGATATGATCAACATCCTCAGGTTTTAGACCTGCATTTTCCAAACAATTTTTCATTACCGCAACAACTCCAATACCGTCTGGGTGAGGTGCTGTCATATGATAAGCGTCTGAGGATAATCCTCCTCCTACAACCTCGGCATATATTTTTGCTCCTCTCGCCTTGGCATGTTCATATTCTTCAAGAATGATTGCTCCAGCTCCTTCACCTAAGACAAATCCATCTCTGGTTGCATCAAAAGGACGTGAAGCCGTTTCTGGGCTTTCATTTCTTGTAGATAATGCATGCATTGCGTTGAATCCGCCCATACCAGCAATGGTAACAGCAGCTTCACTACCTCCGGTAACAACCACATCACAGTGGCCCAATCGAATGTAGTTTAATGCATCAATCATGGCATTTGCAGAAGAAGCACAGGCTGAAACCGTCGTATAATTAGGTCCCATAAATCCATTTTTAATGGAAATATTACCAGGTGCAATATCTGCAATCATTTTAGGTATAAAGAATGGATTGAATCTCGGAGTACCATCTCCCGCTGCAAAGTTTAAAACTTCATCTTGAAATGTTTCCAATCCTCCTATTCCTGCTCCCCAAATAACACCAACCCTCAATTTATTGATTTTGTCCAAGTCCAAATTCGCATCTGCAATGGCTTCATCAGAAGCGACCATCGCATATTGCGTAAACTTGTCCATTTTCCGAGCTTCTTTACGGTCAATAAAATCGGTAACGTTAAAGTTTTTTACTTCACAAGCGAATTTGGTCTTGAACTTTTCAGTGTCAAAATAGGTAATAGAAGCCGCTCCACTTTTCCCATTTTTCAGGCCTTCCCAATATTCATCCTTGGTATTTCCTATAGGGGTAAGTGCTCCTAAACCGGTGACTACAACTCGCCTTATTTCCATAAAAAATAACTTATTTTGCGCCTTCTATGTATGAGATAGCTTGACCTACTGTTGCAATGTTTTCAGCTTGATCATCAGGAATTTGAATATCGAATTCTTTTTCGAACTCCATGATTAATTCCACAGTGTCTAATGAATCTGCTCCTAAATCGTTAGTGAAGCTTGCTTCAGGAACTACTTCGTTTTCATCTACACCTAATTTGTCTACGATAATCGCTTTTACTCTTGATGCAATGTCTGACATAATCTTTTAATTTTAAGTTTTAATTAGGACGCAAAAATAAAAAACTTTATTTTAAAACATACCTTTGGGTTAAAAATGTGATTCTAAATTTACTAAAATAACCAATAAGTATTTCGGTTTTTGCATTCTATTTGTAATTATTTATTCTTTTTTTTGCTGAGTAACAACTGTCATAACAATAAATGAAACGAATTGTAATCTTTGCCTCTGGTAGTGGGTCTAATGCCGAAAATTTAATTACTTTTTTCAAAGAGAGAGAAGATGCTTCTGTGGTTTTGGTTTTAACTAATAATCCACAAGCCAAGGTGCTTGATAGGTGTAAAAGATTGAAAGTTAGTGCTTTGTCCTTTAATCGTATAGCGCTGGTGGAAACCAATGATGTTTTGGAGCTTTTGAAGAATGCTAAACCAGATTTAGTTGTTTTGGCTGGATTTTTATGGAAATTCCCTGAAAACTTGTTGCATGCCTTCCCAAACAAAGTGATTAACGTGCACCCTGCTTTACTGCCAAAATTTGGGGGTAAAGGGATGTATGGTATGCATGTACATGAAGCTGTGGTGGCTAATAAAGAAAAAGAAACCGGGATTACCATTCATTACGTGAATGAGCACTATGATGAGGGAGCTATTATTTTTCAGGCCTCATGTCAAGTTGAGTCTACAGATACGGCCGAAGATGTGGCTGCTAAAATTCATGAGTTGGAAATGGAGCACTTTCCAAAAGTTGTTGCAAAGCTGTTGAATGAGTAAGAAAAAGAAAAAATACTATACCGTTTGGAAAGGGAAGCATACTGGAGTTTTTGAATCTTGGGAGGATTGTAAGGCTCAAATTAAAGATTTTCCGGGTGCCATCTACAAGTCCTTTGGTTCCTTTGAGGCTGCTAAAAAGGCTTTAAAGGGGAACTATAAAGATTATGTTGGGAAACAAAAGACCTTTGTTAGTCCATTGACAGACGACCAATTAAAGAAAATTGGTTCGCCCAATACAAATTCCATATCAGTCGACGCCGCTTCAAGTGGTAATCCAGGAAAGATGGAATATCAAGGTGTTGATACACAAACCAAGAAACGTATTTTTCATCAAGGCCCATTTGCTGAAGGCACCAATAATATAGGTGAGTTCTTGGCCATTGTACATGGCTTGGCGTTATTGAAGAAAAAAAATAGTGATAAAATCATCTATACGGATTCCAGAACGGCATTAAGTTGGGTAAAAAAGAAAACCTGTAATACAAAATTGGAACGTTCTGAAAAGAACAAAGACCTATTTGAACTAGTAGATCGAGCTGTTAGTTGGTTGAAAAACAACACTTATCATACGGTGATAGTCAAATGGGAAACGAAAGCTTGGGGTGAAATACCTGCAGATTTTGGCAGAAAATAACTTTCCTTTAAAATTAGGCTATACCCCAAACCTATTATTGCTTCACAATACGTTTTATCAATTTAGTTTCACCTGAATATATTTGCAATATATAAACACCATCAGATAAAGGGTTTAGGTTTAATTCAAGATTAGTACTTTCCATTATTTTCTTACCTAGAATATTATAAAGTTCTACTTTATCAATATCATAGTTGGTTTTAATCGTTAATTTGTTGGATGTTGGATTAGGATATACCAGCAGTTCATGGTTTATAGTTTCATCTATAACAGACAATGTTTCTGAAGATTCTACTAGTATATTATCTAAATAAAGTGCTTGCCCATAACCACCAATATTTACAAAAGCTATAAGAAGATTATCAGAACCATCATAAGCAGACAAATCTACCGTTTTGGTAATCCATTGTGAGGCATTTGGCACAAAAAAATCAGATGTGTCTGGTGCAGTTGCTAAGGTAGAGCCACTTTCAGAAAAAAGTGTGGTGTATGTGACTCCACAATCTGTAGAGACTCTTACCTCTAAACCATCATAAAAAGTTTCATTAAATCTAGCATAGGCTACATCAAAAGAAAGATTAGAAGCTGTTTGAGCAGACAGATCAACGACTGTTTCTATGAAATTTTCATAAGATCTAGTATCATTATTATAATTATCCATCATAATGCTTGATCCTGAACTGGCATCTTGAAACGCGTTGGCATTGGCATCATAAATCCAATCTGTTCCATTTGAAGGTACTGCGTAAATTACCATATTATTTGGTAAATTTCCCGCTTGAAAATCTTCGGAATAAGGAAGGCTTACGACGGTTCTTGGTTGACTAGTAATTGTTAAAGCATCGTTTTCAGGATAAGAATCTGCACTACCATTTGGCATTTCTGTAAATACTTGCAATGTTAAAAGCCCATCGGTTGACACTGAAACCTCTGGCAAAGTGACCGATTCTGATTGATATTGGTTTATGCTACCAGACCAGTTAAAAGTATTTATTACCCCAGAATTAAATTGATAATTAATAATTAAAGATGTTAATGGTGTACTACTTTTATTAACTATGGTAACAACAGGCCCTATTGTGTTAAAAATATCACAAATATTATCTCCAGGAAAGTCTATACTAGATAATTCTGAATTATTTACATTACAAGGTGAATAAGCCCCATCTAAAGAAGTAATATCATAATTATCAGGGTTTAGCCAATCGTTTAAACTCGTCATACTGCTACCTCCTTGATGCGCAATGTTGCCATAATAATCAGAGCCTGAAGTATTTGAACAAGAAGAGTATCCTCCATATAACGTCCCTATAAGATGTCCATTATTATTAAACAAACCAGAACCCGAAGAGCCGCCTTCTGTAACACCATGACCATTTGTAGTCGCATCCCAATATACTTCTCTACAAGATTGTACTTCTGGTGTAGAAATAATAGATACCGTACCACTAAAAGTAGATACTTTTTTAATATCTCCTGCTGGGTGATGAATACCATATCCGCCAGTAAAATCGTTTTCTGATATGTCCCAACCAGAATAAAACACATTATAGGAGTCTGGAATATTGCTATCAAGCTCTAATAATGCCCAATCTGCACCATTATAATTTGCCAATAATGTAGCACCTGTTACCGTTTGGGCCGGAATTTCTGTTTCGATACCGTTACTACAATCAGCACTTTGGTAGTTAAAATAAAAAACCCACTGGGCTAAATCACTTACACTACTGTCTGATAAACAATGAAGTGCTGTAAGTAAATATGGGGTACAGTCAAAATTTGCATTATTCATAACTGTACCAGAGCACCATCCCGTAGAACCACCTTCTACAACTAAAATTCTTACAGATGCATCTCTTTGTTCTGTTTTACCATCGCCTTCTGGAGAGCAATTTACGTTAACTTCACAAGCACCAGAATTGCCATAATCTGTAGCATCTTTGGGATTATTGACCATTCTGTACGCATGATTAACACCAGAAATATGAAGTCTTCCTTGGTTTTTTACAGCTGCTGGCTCAAAATATTCAACTATAATATCTTCGCCATAAATAAGCGCTGTTGAAAAAATGTTTTTTTCTGAATTGTTATGCGCACCAAAACCTCCTAAAACTTCTGTTTTATCAGGGTTATAGACATGTAATGTTGCGCCATTAGGCATAAAAAACTCATCAAAATATAGGTTAGTTGCTTTGGCGTTTTGAGGGTTTATATGAACTCTCCATAATCTATCTCCATTTGGTAGTGTTTCCCAAACACCTTTTTCAAAGCCTACATTTGTTTGGATAATAATTCCGAATCTAGTGGCTTTTTCGTTTTTTTCATCTTCAATAACATCTTCTGCAGTTATTTTTTTTAAATCAATATCTTCTAATTTGATTAACGGAACTTTTGTTTGTTCTAGCTTTGTATTTAAAGCGCTTTGCAACGGATAAGAAGGGTTGCTGATTTGTCCCCAAGCGTTGAACGCAAATAACATACTAATTAATAATACAACTGAACTGGAATTGATTAGTTTTTTCATAATGCAAACTTTATTCTATTTTTTAATAAGCATTTTAGTCACTTTAAAGTTTTTGGAAGTAATAATTACCATGTATGTACTTTGGTTTATTTCTGATAAATCTACCTTATATGATTCTTGGTTTTCACCAAAACGAATGGTTTTAATTAATCTTCCGGTAAGATCATAAAGCTCGAAGGTTTCTATTTTCTGATGGGTATCATTTTTTATGGTAATGATACTTTCAGCTGGATTTGGGTATACAGAAATGTTGGCGTTACTGAAAAGATTGTCATCTAAGTTTAATGTACTGCCTTCAATTTCATAAGCACCTACATCAATAGCATTTCCTAAAAATCTATTATCGCCTTTAATATCCAAACCTAATGGATTAAAGTTTGAATTTCCAGCATCTATTAAAATAGCATCTAGTGTTTGAATAAGTCCATCGTCTTCAGTTTTCCATAAGCCGTCATAACCTATGGCATTTCCATAATCTACAAATGGGTTAGCATTTAGAACCGTAAAACCAGTACCTCCATAAGTAGCCGAAAAGTTATGAGAACTGTTACCGTTTACAGAGCCATTAAAGTTGGTAATATCTATACCATTATTATAAAAGACAGAATTATATATTAAAGGGGAAGCAGACGTAAAATTTAATATACCACCACCTCCACTTGGTGCAGAGTTACCAACAACAGTAAGATTTATAAGCATTGGGCTAGATTGTGTATTATGCATTCCACCTCCAGAACTCGAAGTATTACCTGTAATAATTGCGTTGATAAATGTTGCCTGAGAGTTATTTTGATTATAAACACCACCACCTGCAAAAGATGATGCATTGTTAGAAACAACAATATTTTGATAGGTTGGGCTAGAGTTTATGTTATAAATACCTCCTCCATAATTTTTTAATAGCGGTAGTGCATTTATAAAATTGTTTCCTGTTCCATTGGCATTGCCATCATTAATAATAAAGCCATCAATAACCGCATTTGCTGTTAGATTTTGGGTAATAAGCACATGGTATGTGTTGTCGGAATTTGAGCTAGCACCTATATTGCCACTTAAAATGGTTGGCGTATTGACGTCAAATATTTCGGTTATAGGATTATAACCTCCCTTAATAATGATATCTTGGTCTATTAAAAAATAGGTTTCTCTAGCTGTACCACAATTAGTACATGCTCTAGATGAAGTTGGTGTATAGGTTCCGCCAGCCACACGTATTTCTAAAACATTATTACAGGCTTTAGCTTCGATAAGTGCATCATCTAAAGAAATAAAAGCGTCAGTCCAAGTAGATCCATTATTAGCTCCCAAAGCGTTTACATCCACAAAAATTACACCTGACGCATATGTAAAGCAACTGTTATATTCGTAAGCACCAACATCTATAATCCCTTCATTAAACCTATCATTTCCTGTAATATCTGTAGTTAATGTGTTGTATGTATTGTCACCAGCATTTATTAAAGGACTGCTAAGACTTGGCAATAAACCGTCATCCATTGTTCCTGGTATAAAATCATCTCCTATAAAATTGAAAGCATCTATAAACGGATCTGATGTAAGAGTGACAAAACCATTACCCGTATAATTTTCAGAATAATTATGAGAACTATTAGCACTTATAATGGTTAAGTAGTTTGTTATATCAGAACTGTTATTATATAACACTGTATTATAAAATGTTGTAACAATACTTTCACTAACATTATGATCATTATATACGCCACCACCTTGTATGGCTGTATTACCGTAAATGGTATTATTTATAATAGTTGGACCAGAAAAATAATTATAAAGTCCGCCACCATTAGTGTTAGAATGGTTATTAGCAAACACCATATTAATTAGCTGTGGTGACTCATATAAGTTAATCATCCCGCCACCACCATTATTGGCCGAGTTGTTATACAGAAAGATATTACTAAAAATGGCATTTGACATATCATTATAGATACCACCACCATTGCCTTGATAAGGTGGGTTAGAAAAAGATGCCACTGTAATATTGGTACTCCCATTGGCATTTCCGTTTTGAATTACAAAACCATCTATAATGGCTTGATCGCTTAATCCTTGTGTCATAAATACATGAAACGCATTATCTGTCATGTCTCCAATGACACCTAAATCACCGTTTAAAATCGAAGGATTGTTGTAATCTTGCTCTCCTGTTGCAGGATTGTAGCTACCTCTTAATTCAAAATCGGTGTTCATTAAAAAGTAGTACTCGCGTTCTGACGAGCAGTTATCACAATCTCTACTTGTACTAGGGTAATAAGTCCCTGAAGCCACTTTTATTTCATCTATAACCCTACATTTTTGTATTTCTAAAGCTTCATCTAAACTTCTAAAAGCCTCACTCCAAGAATACCCATTACCTGTTTCGGTTGGTGAATTAGCATCTACATAAAGCGTTGTTGTATACAAAGAAAAAGGTTCAATTATTACCGTAACAGTAACACTATCTGACTCATTAGTAAGCGTATTTGTAACTGTTAAGGTAACCGCATTCTCACCGACATCTTGACAACTAAACGTTGTTTTATCAAGGCTGTATATAAAGCAATCACTAAAAGTACCTGTATCTATAACATCTTGTGGTGTTATGGTAACCTGCCCTGTGTTGTCTAACCATCTGATAATATCATGTCCAAAAGCGGTTGGGGTAGCTGTAATGGTATAGTTGAGATAAAAAGTACGTTCGTTACCTGAGGTATCAGAAGCTTTAACCTCTTTTGTTATGGTTTGCCCAATATCACTACAAGTTACGGTAAAGGATTGTGCTTGTTGTATACTTGGGCTATACACCGCGCAATTATCTACAAATGTAAGCACAGGTGGATTAATAGTCATAGACGCACTATTACCTAAATCGATTAGCCCAAAAGTTGGGGAAGAGATTAAGTTATGTGATTCTGTAGTAAGCCCTGGGGCATGGTCATCAATAACCGTAACCGTTGCTGTGCAAGTGTCTGTTAATCCCATAGAATCTGTAACAGTAAGCGTAATAGCATTAGTCCCTAAATTATCACAAGTAAATTCTAATTGAGAAGCAGAAATACTAGATATAGCCGTATTGTCGGTTGAGCCACCATCAATTGCATTAGGACTTAGCGTTGCTTGTCCTGGAATACCTTGTCCTAAACTAATCTGCCCAGCTATGCCCGTATAATAATTTCCATAACCTAATGTCACACTTGTGTCTTGGCAAACCGCATTAGGGTTTTGAGTATCGTAAATGACCTGGTAAGAGACATAACCATTTTCAGGCGAATCTGTTGTAGTACCACTAATCACAAAATCATTAAGCATATTTGGATGCGTATAGGATCTTCCACCTCCACCTCCAGAATGATTCCCACCGCCACCGCCACCGCCATAGCCTGCGCCACCGCCACCACCAGCAAATCTATTAGTACCACCACAAACAGTACCTGTAGAGAGACCATCATACCAAACACCTCCTGCTCCTCCACCACTAAATCCGGCACCGCCAGCACTAGCATCTGTCCCTGTTATAGCATCACAGCCATATACAAGAAATGGATTGGGCATTAAATAATCACAATTTTCTCCCCACATATAAGTATCTGTAACATTATAACCACCAAAACCACCTTCTTCAAAAGCCTTTCCTTGAGTACTCAAACGGTTTACATAAGAAGTGCTTATATTATTAGCATTAAAGCCACCTCCTCCGCCATTTCCAATAAAATAGTTAGTTATACTACCATCGGACAAAGAGATAACATCAAAGATATAAATAGAACGACCGTAACCAGATGCATTTATAGAACTATTCCCACTATAACAGTAGAGTTCAATTCCGTCATTAGAAGATTCACCTGCACCTAATCCTGCTGATTGTATAATTTCAGTAGCGCATCCACCGCCACCGCCTGAGGCTACTGCTATAACATTATTACCAATCCTAACACCTGTAGAGCCACCACCACCACCACTAGCTAATAAGCCGTGTGAGTAGCTTTCTCCGTGTTTACCTTGATAAAAGGTAATTAGTTGCCCTTCATTTTCAGGAGTAATTGGTAAGGTAAAATACAATGTTGCTCCTTGCCCACCATCTGCACCTAAATCTACAAATGCTCCATCCCAAGTAGCTGCTCCTCCATCTCCTCCTTTTAAAACAAATTGCACTTCTGTTGCGCCGCTGCTTAATAAAGGAAGTATTGCTGTAGCCAGAGATCTTGTTCTTGGATTAGGGTCTGTAAAATTAATATAGGTAATATCATTACTCGTTAAACCACCATTAGGTGTTAATGTTTCAGTTTGTGAAAAACCCAATAGGGTGAATAGAAAAAACGAAAAAATTAAAGTAGGTTTTTTTTTCATGTCTGATAAATTGAGTAGAATCGCCACAAAAGTAGAGATGAAAAAGTCCTAATAAAATACGTAATAAATGCAGATATTACGTAGGGTACGTACTACTTAAACTATAGAGATAACACTAATTCTTTATGAAATTGAACCCAATTTATTAATGTTTTTGCAGAGGAATCTAGTTCTAACTTCGCTATAATATTAGATCTGTGTTTTTCAACGGTTCGTTTTGAAATACTTAATACCTCACAGATTTCTAAAGAGGTTCTTTCTTGTGCTATGAGCCTTAGTATTGTTCTTTCAGAAGGTGTTAATAATGCAATTTTTCTCAACTCTTCGCTAGCAGTTTTTTCAAAATCATCTGTAAAAGAACTACTGTAAAATGTATTACCCTTTATAACTTCTTCAATACATTTTTCTATGTCCTGGATACTGTCTTCTTTTAGTAAATAGCCATTGACTCCTACCTTTTTGGCTTGTACAATAAATCCTTTCTCTTTGTGGTAAGACATAATAATGTAGCGCGTATTTAAATCTAACGCTTTTAAACGTTTTACAACTTCAAAACCATTAAGAAATGGCATCTCAATATCTAAGATAGCAATATCTGGGTGATTTGTTGTGATGACTTCTATAGCCGAAGCTCCGTTAGTTGCTGTTGCTAAAACCTGATAACCCACATGTTCTAGCTCCTGTTGGAGTCCTTTTAGCATCACAGGATGATCATCAACAATAACGATAGAAATATTGGCTTTAGTCATGTAAGAATATTTCAACAAAAATACTTAAAAGCTATAGTTTATACTACTATTTTTGTTTCGGTTCCTTCATTAATAACAGAGGTGATTTTAAGATTTGCACAAATGATTTTACATCGCTCTTGTATGGATTTGATACCTAGACTTTTACTTTTTTGAGATTTTTCATTAAAGTCAAAACCTTTACCATTGTCTTTTATTTTAAGCACAACTTTTTCTTGTTCATTTTTAAAAATTTCTACTGAAACAGCTTTAGCTTCTGAATGTTTTACAATGTTGTTTAGAGACTCTTGAATGATTCTATATAAATGCAATGCTTTATCTTCTGTTAGAGATTCATCTACAGGATCTATTTCTGTGGTGAAAAAAACATCAGATTCTTCGTCTAAATTATCGACCATATCCTGAACGGCTGCCGAAAAACCTAGTCGTTTTAGTACAACTGGGAACAATCCATGCGAAATAGACCTGACATCTGCTAAGGTTTGTTTGGTGAGCTCTTTTAGAGTTTCATCATTTAAATTTTGTGCTTTTCTGCTTAATAAAATGAGCTGCTGACCTACACTGTCATGAAGCTCCATGGCAACTCTATTTCGTTCTTCTTCTTGAGATGCAATAATGTTTTGCGTTAACTCTTCTTGTAGTTTCTGTTCTTTTTTGGCAAAACGGCGAGATCTTAGTATAGATATAAAAGCAAATAAACCTACTAGACTTAGTCCGCCAAATAACAACCATTGGGTTTTTAGCTTGTTTTTTGCTGCTAGAAGATCAATATCACTTTGTTGTGCTTGTATTTTTAAATCGCGTTTTTCGGTTTCATATAATGTTTGATAATAACTTAGAATTCTAGCTCTCTGAACACCTAGGATAGAATCTTTTAAAGCCGTATAATTTTCAAAATGTTCTAAGGCCTTTTCAGAGTTTCCTGTTTTTTTATAGATTCTAGATAGAAATCTTTCCGCTTGTTGTATTTCTTCAAATTCTTGACTCTGTTTTTTGAGCAATAAATAGCGTTCGGCATAGTTTTTAGCTTCTATGTATTCTTTTTTCATAAAAGCTAATCGCATTTTAGCATCTATATAGAACGATTCATTGAAACCTGAAATGTCATTAGAATTTTTCTCTATATCACCCAGAAGTTCTTCGGCTTTTGTCAAGCTATCATTATCGGCATATGCTGATACCAAACCGGCTTTTAAAATTGGTAAAAAAAACTCTTTGTAATCAGAATCTTTATTAACCTCCAAAGCTTCTTTTAAATAATTTATCCTCAGTTTTTGATTTCCCATCTTATTAGCACTAGCTGCCGCATTGTAGTAAACGCTGGGTAAACTAGGATAGTTTTTATATTTTAATGCTAAATCTATAAGCTCTTTTCGCTCTGTTGTTTCATCGTTATAAAATTCATTTTTTCCATATAAGATGGTCATAGAATTTTTGGCATTAATCCAGTTTAAAGTATCATTGTCTGCTTGAAAATATGTTATAGCTTCTTGTAGTGCCAAGGATGCTTTTCCGAATTCACCTTTGTCAACATACACAATACCTTTTCCAAATTTTGAAAGACCTTGTAAAGACGTGCTTCTATTATTGGCATAATAAAAAGCGCTATCGTAATTCTCTAATGAAGCTTCAAATTCACCTAAATAGTAGTGCAAATCCGCAACTTCAAAGAAATATTTACCTACCAATTCCTTATCATTAACATATGGTAATAAAGATTTGGTTTCGGTAATTACTGATTTACCCTGGTGCTTTGTATTGGTTTCATAATTAAAAAAACGGATAAGATTAGCACTTTGCTTAACAGCAATGTCGTACTGTTTTAATTGTTTAGCCAATGCTATTGTTTCCTTTAGAAGAGAATCGTTTTTTAACTGGCTATCACACAAGCTGTCTAGCTCTATCAATCGTTTGGTAGCATTACTTGTTATATTCTGTGACCATGCTGCTGAAGTGTAACTAACTAGCAACAAAGACAATAAAAAAATAGAATAACTAAATCTCATAAAAGCTGTTGATAAAAGCTATAAAGATACATCATCTTTACTTTTTGAAGAACTAGATTTACTCATAATACCACGCCTATCACAAAATTTAATTCGTTTTTTAGCAACTAAAAACTGTATATTTGCACCAAAATTCTGAAACCTCCTTATGGGTAAATTAGTGATTGTAGGAACAGTAGCTTTTGATGCTATTGAAACGCCTTTCGGTAAAACCGATAAAATTCTTGGTGGTGCCGCCACATTTATAGGACTGGCTGCTTCTCAATTTGAGGTAGATTCGGCTGTGGTTTCTGTGGTTGGTGGGGACTTTCCAAATGAATATTTAGAGCTTTTAGAAAGTAAGAATATGGATATTTCTGGAGTTGAGGTAGTGCCTCATGGGAAAACATTCTTTTGGAGTGGTCGCTATCACAACGATATGAATTCCAGAGATACGCTTGCAACAGAATTAAATGTGCTGGCTGATTTTAAACCAGTTGTTCCGGAAAATTTTAAAGATGCCGACTATGTGATGTTAGGAAATTTACATCCAAACGTCCAATTAGGTGTTTTAGAACAAATGGAAAAGAAACCCAAATTGGTGGTTTTGGATACCATGAATTTTTGGATGGATAACACATGGGATGAATTAATGGAGGTGATTAAAAAAGTGGATGTTATCACTATTAACGATGAAGAGGCTAGACAATTAACTGGAGAGCATTCTCTTAAAGTGGCCGCTAGAAAAATTCAGGAAATGGGGCCTACTTATGTGGTTATTAAAAAAGGGGAACACGGCGCTTTATTGTTTAATGGAGGCAATGCTTTCTTTGCTCCAGCCTTACCGTTGGAAGAAGTTTTTGATCCAACTGGTGCAGGGGATACGTTTGCAGGTGGATTTATAGGCTATTTGGCGAGTGTAGATAATGTGACATTTGAAAGCATGAAAAATGCGATTATTTATGGATCAACTTTGGCTTCATTCTGTGTGGAGAAATTTGGAACCGAAAGGATGGAACATCTATCAGCCAATGAGGTAAGGAAACGCCTGCAGGAGTTTAAAAAATTAACACAATTCGAAATTGAATTAACATAAATTAGCGCGCTCAAAACTGAGCGCGTTTTTAATTAAGAACAACAACACAACAAACAGGAAATGAGTGACGCTATAAAACACGAATGCGGGATTGCACAACTTAGGCTTTTAAAGCCACTTGAATTCTATAAAGAGAAATATGGAAGTGCTTTTTATGGAGTAAATAAGATGTACTTAATGATGGAGAAGCAGCACAACCGAGGTCAAGATGGTGCTGGTTTTGCAAGTATTAAGTTAGATACCAAACCTGGTGAAAGATATATCAGTCGCGTTAGGTCCATTGCGCAACAGCCCATTCAAGATATTTTTGATCAAATTAACCAAAGGATCAATAAGGAGCTTACAGAACATCCTGAATATGCTGATAATGTAGAGCTTCAAAAAAAGCATATCCCATATGTAGGAGAAGTGTATTTGGGTCACGTTCGCTATGGTACGTTTGGTAAAAATAGCGTGGAGAGTGTACACCCATTTTTAAGACAAAACAATTGGATGCATAGAAATTTAATTGTTGCTGGTAACTTCAATATGACCAATGTAAATGAATTGTTTGATAATTTGATTCGTTTGGGTCAACATCCTAAGGAAAAGGCAGATACCATAACCATTATGGAGAAAATAGGTCATTTTCTTGATGATGCAGTTGCTAAGCTTTACAAAAAGTTAAAAAAAGAAGGTTACAGTAAAAATGAATGTTCCCCATTGATTGCAGAACGTTTAAATGTTGCCAAAATCTTGAGAAAAGCTGCCAAAAACTGGGATGGTGGTTACGCCATGGCTGGGTTGTTGGGTCATGGAGATTCCTTTGTTTTGAGAGATCCAGCGGGAATTAGACCAACCTATTACTATAAGGATGATGAAATTGTCATTGTAGCTTCAGAAAGACCTGTTATTCAAACGGTATTTAATGTGAACTATGACGATGTTAAGGAATTAGAGCCTGGGCATGCTATTATAACTAAAACTACAGGAGAGGTTTCGATTAAAAAGATTTTGGAGCCACTACCAAGAAAAGCATGTTCCTTTGAACGTATTTATTTCTCTCGTGGAAGTGATGCAGAAATTTATCAAGAGAGAAAAACTTTAGGTAAAAAGTTAATTCCTAAAGTACTGAAAGCTGTAAATCACGATACGGATAATACCGTGTTTTCATATATTCCAAATACAGCAGAAACATCCTTTTTTGGGATGATAGAATCTGTTGATCAGTATTTGAGTGAGCGAAAAACAAAGGCTATTATTGCCGGGGATGGAAAATTGACAGAGCAAGAAGTGATAGATATTTTATCTCAAAAGCCGAGGATAGAAAAAATTGCTATTAAAGATGTGAAGTTAAGAACTTTTATCACAGAAGATAGTAGTCGTGATGATTTGGTGGCACACGTTTATGATGTTACCTATGGTGTTGTCAAGAAGGATGACAATCTGGTTATTATTGATGATAGTATTGTTAGGGGAACTACATTGAAAAAGAGTATCATTAAAATGTTGGATCGATTGAACCCGAAAAAAATAGTGGTAGTTTCATCTGCTCCACAAATCAGGTATCCAGATTGTTATGGTATTGATATGGCTAGACTTGAAGATTTAATTGCCTTTAGAGCTATGTTGGAATTATTGAAGGAAAACGATAAATATCATATGGTGGAGGAAGTTTATCGCAAGTGTTTAGCGCAAGTAGAGCTTGAAGATAAGGATGTTAGAAACTTTGTAAAAGATTTATATAGCCAATTTACTGCAGAGCAAATTTCAGATAAAATATCTGAGCTTATTTCTGATGAAACTGTAAATGCGGAGGTTGAAACTATTTTCCAATCAATAGAAGATTTGCATGAAGCATGTCCTAAAAATTTGGGAGATTGGTATTTTACTGGGAATTATCCAACACCAGGTGGAAATCGCGTGGTGAATAGAGCTTTTATTAATTTCTTTGAAGGAAATAGGGAGAGAGCATATTAACCTTAAAATTTGATATATACGGTTCGTCCTATAAATCAGACTTTTAATCTAATTTATATGCATTTCGTCTATTATTTATTTCGAAATGAGAAAATCCATCTAATTTAGTAAGACCATAACATAAGTAGGTTAAGTTCATGGTAGATTTGGGGCAAAAAAAGGTGAACACTTGTTCGCCTTTTTTTATGCCCTTTCTTATTTCAAGTCCTTCAAAAAACCAATTTTATCCTTTTTTAATGCTTCTTGTCTAATTTTTAGGCTGTTGGACTATTTTATTTTATGATTTCATTGCTTTCGAAGTTCTTTGAACTACCATAACATAAGTAGGTTAAGTTTATGGTAGATTTGGGGCAAAAAGGTGAGCACTTGTGTTCACCTTTTTATTTTATATAATTTGTTGCAAGTCAATCTTTTTTAATCTGTATTTCTTTATTTTCTAACTTTTAACAGATTTTACAACCGTTTATCTATTTTCTATTATCATTTGATTTCTTTCCTTATATATTTGAACCACCATAACATAAGTAGGTTAAGTTTATGGTAGATTTGGGGCAAAAAAGGTGAACACTTGTGTTCGCCTTTTTTATTTTCTAGAAATAAAAAAAGCAGTCCATTTGGACTGCTTTTTTTATCATGTGCGTTATGCTTAGAAATTATTTTGCTTCAGCATAGCGTCTTTCAACTTCATTCCAATTAATTACCTTGAAAAAAGCTTCAATGTAATCTGGTCTTCTGTTTTGGTAATTTAAGTAATAGGCGTGTTCCCAAACATCAAGACCTAAAATTGGAGTCCCAGTACAACCAACACCTGGCATTAAAGGATTATCTTGATTAGGTGTAGAGCAAACTTCAACTTTTCCTCCTTCATGAACACATAACCAAGCCCATCCAGATCCAAATTGTCCTGCCGCTGCTTTACTAAAGGCATCCTTGAAAACTTCAAAAGAGCCAAATTCAGCTTCAATAGCATCTTTAAGTTCTCCTGATAGACGACCCTTATCTTCAGGGTTCATTACTTCCCAGAAAAGACTGTGGTTATAAAAACCACCACCGTTATTTCTAACAGCTTTGTTGTCCATATCCAAATTGATAAGGATGTTTTCGATGGTTTTTCCTTCTAAATCTGTTCCTTGAATTGCATCATTTAATTTACTTGTATAACCTTGATGGTGTTTTGTATGATGAATTTCCATGGTACGAGCATCGATATGTGGTTCCAATGCATCATACGCATATTTTAGTTTCGGTAATTCGAAAGCCATAATATTTTGTTTTAAAGTTTATAAAAAATTTCCCTCAAATTTACGGATAAATGCGTTCAATTAAAAATATTATATCCTTATGAAATCATTGATACTTCTTATCTTGTGTTAAATTTTTATTAATGACGTCAAGCTCTCCTTTTCTGATTTACAGTGCTTCTGCAGGAAGTGGTAAAACTTATACTCTAGTTAAAGAATATCTCAAAGTGCTTTTGAAGCGAGATAATCTAGATCACTTCAAGCATATTCTAGCTATCACTTTTACAAATAAGGCTGCTGGAGAGATGAAATCGAGATTATTGGAAAAATTAAAGGTTTTTTCCAATACGGTGGTTGATGGTCAAATAGATTCCATGTTGCTCGATATATCTAATGAGATTGATCTGGATAAAGTCTTAATTCAAGAGAAGTCGGCACAACTTTTAAAATATATAGTTTACAATTACTCGGCTTTCAATGTTTCTACTATTGATGGTTTTACCCATAAATTAATAAGAACCTTTTCTCATGACCTAAAGGTTCCTATGGATTTTGAAGTGGAAATGGATGTTGACCAATTGTTGGGAGAGGCCGTTGATGCATTAATTGCTAAGGCTGGAATTGATAAGAGCCTTACTCCTGTTTTAGTTGATTTTGCTATTGAAAAGGCCGATGAGGATAAAAGCTGGAATATAGCATATGACCTGAATAAAATAGCTAAATTACTTCTCGGAGAATCAGATTTAGAACACGTTGAAAAACTCAAAGGTAAAAATCCTGAAGACTTTAAAATCCTAAAACAGTTTTTAAAGGAGAAAATTGAAAGGACCAAGGAGGAACTCATTGGGTTGGCAAATAAAACCCTTGAATTCATTGCGTCCTGTGGCTTGGAACCAAGTCACTTTTATAGCAGTTACTACCCTAAACTGCTGGAAAAGGTTTCGGAAGGGAATTTTGAGGTCAATTTTGAAGTCCAATGGATCAATAAGTTTTTGAACGGAGAGCAGTTGTATACTGCAAAGCAAGCTCCTGAAATTTGTTCTATAATTGACAGCATTCATTCAGAATTGGCTAGAGTCTTAATGCAGATAAAGCAGCTTATTTTTCAACTGGAGTTTTATCGTGTTTTTTATAAAAATATTACACCGCTTTCTGTGCTTCATGCCATCAACAATGAATTGAAATTGCTGAAGGAAGATCAAAATAAACTGTTGATTTCAGAATTCAATAATTTAATTAGTAAAGAGATTAAGGATCAGCCTACGCCATTTATTTATGAACGGTTGGGAGAAAAATTCAGTCATTTTTTTATTGATGAGTTTCAAGACACATCTGTGAAACAATGGGATAATTTACAACCATTATTAAGCAATCCATTAGATAATAGAATTGGGTCCGTACTGTTGGTTGGTGATGCCAAACAGGCTATTTACAGATGGCGTGGTGGAAAAGCTGAGCAATTTCTTGATCTGGCCAATTCAGAAAGAGACTCTCCATTTCAAGCTGAAAAAAATATTGCTAATCTTCCGGCCAATTTTAGGAGTCATCAAACCATAGTAGAATTTAATAATGGGTTATTCGATTTCCTAGCAAAAGGTTTTTTTGATCACTCAGATTATTCAAACCTTTATACTTCAGCAAAACAAGAGGTAAAGTCGCTCGATCCAGGATTTGTATCATTGGAATTTTTGGAACTTCAAGACGAGGACAGCAGAGAGGAGGCTTATTGTATCAAAACACTAGATATAATTTTGGCTAACCAAAAAAAGGGATTTGAGTTTGGTGAAATCTGTGTTCTAGTAAGGAAGAATAAAGAAGGGATAGTCATTGCAGATTATTTGAATGACCAAGGCATCCCTGTTATATCTTCTGAGTCTTTGTTGCTTATTAACTCTCCGGAAGTTTCATTTGTTATTGATTTTTTAACCTGGATGGTGCAACAAGACAATAAAGAAGCTCAGGTAGATTGGTTATATTATCTGTCTCAGCAAATACAACCTGATGCTCCCCATCAATTCATTCAAAAATTTATTAATGAAAGTGCTGAAGACCTATTTGAAAAACTTCAAGCATTAGGTTTTGATTTGGATTATAGTACGGTGATGGAATGGCCACTTTTTGAAATGACAGAAGATATCATTCGGTGTTTCAAACTGAATAAGACATCTAATGCATATTTACAATATTTTCTGGATGTTGTTTTTGAATTTTCAGAAAGCAAGAGCTCTGACTTGCCTTCATTTTTGGAATATTTTGAAGAGAAAAAGGATAAGCTAAGTATTGTGACACCGGTAGATCAAAATGCAGTTCAAATCATGACGATTCATAAATCCAAAGGCTTGGAATTTCCTGTTGTGATTTTCCCATTTGCCGATTTAGAAATCTACCGTGAGCAAGATCCTAAGGAGTGGTATCCTTTAGATACAAATACATTCTTTGGGTTCGAGGAGGGGCTTCTCAGTTTTAATACGAGTATGAAGGAATTTGGTGATGTTGGGGAAGCGATATATACACGACATCGTGCAGAGCAACAATTGGACAATATTAATTTATTATATGTTGCTTTAACTAGGGCTGAAGAACAGTTATATGTCATATCAAAGCAAACAAAGGTTAAAAGTAGGGTTGATGATTTGAAATCCTATGCAGACATCTTTGTTAAATATTTAGAACACCTCAACGAGTGGGATGAGGGGAAGTTAGTTTATACGTTTGGTACTCCAGAAAGGTTTGTAAAAAGTAAGTCTGAATTACCAAAGAAAGTGAAAGCGCTAGAATTTATTTCAGTTTCAAGAAAGGACCACCAATTGGAAATTTCAACCAAATCAGGAATGCTTTGGGATTCTAATCAGGAGAAAGCACTAGAGAAAGGTAATTTGGTTCATAAGTTACTTGCTTATATAAGAACAATTGATGATTTAGATTTTGTATTTGCTGAATTCAATGAAATGGTTTTGAGCGATTTTGAAAAGGAAGAATTGCTGACCCAATTGCGCGAAATTATTTTCCATCCCCAGCTTCAAAAATACTTTGAAGGAGAATCTATAAAAATCAATGAGCGGGATATCCTTTCTACTTCAGGAGCTATTTATAGACCCGACAGATTGGTTATTGACGGTCAAAGAAATGCCACTATTATTGACTATAAAACAGGTAAGGCCCTGAAAAAACATGACCAACAATTACTTAGCTATGAAAAGGCGTTGGGTGAGATGGGAATAAAAACCGAAAAGAAAATACTTGTTTACATAAATGAAGAAATTGAAATAAAAGAGTTTTAACTTTACAACCAAATCAATCTAATTTAAATCATGTACGGAAAGATTAAGGAATATTTACAGCAAGAATTGCAAACAATTAAGGACAATGGCCTTTTTAAAGAAGAGCGCATTATTACCTCGGCTCAAGGGGCTGAAATTACCTTGAATACGGGCGAAAAGGTTTTAAATTTTTGTGCGAATAATTATTTGGGACTTTCCAATCATCCTGATGTGGTTCAAGCGGCTAAGGACGTTATGGATACACATGGATTTGGAATGTCATCTGTTAGGTTCATATGTGGTACCCAAGATATTCATAAGGAATTAGAATCGAAAATTGCCTCTTTCTACGGTACAGAGGACACTATTTTATATGCTGCAGCTTTTGATGCCAATGGTGGTGTTTTTGAACCATTATTAGGTCCGGAAGATGCGATTATTTCAGATTCTCTAAATCATGCATCCATCATTGATGGGGTTCGGTTATGTAAAGCCGCAAGATATCGTTATGAAAATAGCAATATGGAAGATTTGGAAAGCCAGTTGCAAGCAGCTAATGAAAATGGTGCTCGGTTTAAAATCATAGTGACTGATGGTGTGTTTTCCATGGACGGATTGGTTGCGCCCTTAGATCAGATTTGTGATTTGGCCGATAAGTACGATGCCATGGTAATGATAGATGAATGTCACGCTGCTGGGTTTATTGGAAAAACTGGAAGAGGAACCTTAGAGGAAAAGGGCGTCTTAGATCGCATTGATATTATTACTGGGACCCTTGGTAAAGCCTTAGGTGGTGCTATGGGGGGATATACCACAGGTAAAAAGGAAATTATTGAAATGTTGCGTCAACGATCAAGGCCTTATCTTTTTTCAAACTCTTTGGCACCGGCTATTGTAGGTGCTTCTATTAAGGTGTTTGATATGTTGGAAAATGATACAGCCCTAAGGGACAAGTTGGAGTGGAATACAAATTACTTCAAAGAAGGAATGAAAAAAGCTGGATTTGATGTTATAGACGGGGATTCTGCTATTGTGCCTATTATGTTATATGATGCCAAGCTATCTCAATCTATGGCTAATTTATTGTTGGAAGAAGGAATTTATGTTATTGGGTTCTTCTTTCCTGTAGTACCAAGGGATAAAGCAAGAATTAGAGTGCAACTTTCAGCAGCCCATGAAAAGGCTCATTTGGACAAGGCTATAGCCGCTTTTGTGAAAGTTGGAAAAACGCTTGAAATTATTTAAACATAATTAGACAAATGTGAGTATTCATGGGTTAATATTCAATATTTTTCTATATTTGTCTTTGTTAATAATATTTAACAACTTACATTTGCTTACAATTAACACTTAAAAATTAAATTTTTGAATATGAAAAATCTTAGCAGATTACTGTTTGCAATGTTGCTAGTTTTGAGCTATAGCAGCATGAATGCACAAGATGAAAACAATCCATGGGCAATTGGTATTGCAGTGAACGCTGTTGACTTTTACCCAGTAGGTGAAGATGCTCCTCGTGGTGGTATGTTTGATGAATATTTCAACGTTGGAGACCACTGGAATATTTTACCTTCACTATCAAGCTTATCCGTTGCAAGATATATCGATGCTGGTTTCAGTGTTGGAGTAACTGGATCTATTAACAGAATAGACAAATGGGGAGATATGGAAGTAGACGATCTTTCTTACTATGGTGTTGATGGTACTATCAAGTACAGCTTCGGATCTCACATTGGATCTTCAGTTTTTGATCCTTACCTTGGTGTTGGTGGGGGTTATACTTGGGTTGATGAAATCGGTGCAGGAACTGTGAATGGAACTTTAGGTTTTAACGTATGGTTTACTGAAAACATCGGTTTAACAGTTCAAAGTGCTTACAAACATGCTTTCGAAGATTATTTAGATACACATTTCCAACATACTGCTGGTATTACTTTCAAATTTGGAGGTAAAGATACTGACGGTGACGGAATCTATGACAAGGATGATGCTTGTCCAGAAGTACCTGGTTTACCAGAATTCAATGGTTGTCCTGATACTGACGGTGACGGAATCGAAGATTCTAAAGATGATTGTCCAAACGAAGCTGGTACAGCTGAGTTCAACGGATGTCCTGATACTGATGGTGACGGAATCGCTGATAAAGATGATGATTGTCCTTCTGTAGCTGGATTGAAATCTCTTAACGGATGTCCAGATTCTGACGGTGACGGTGTTGCTGATAAGGATGATGAGTGTCCAAACGAGGCAGGTCCTGCTGCAAATAAAGGATGTCCTTGGCCAGATACTGACGGTGATGGTGTTCCAGATAAAGATGACTTATGTCCAGAAAAAGTAGGTACTGTTGCTAACCAAGGTTGTCCAGAAGTAACTGAAGCAGTTCAAAAAGCATTGAATGCTTACGCTAAAACAATCTTGTTTGATACTGGTAAATCAACAATCAAAGCTCAGTCTGAAAAAGTATTAGGTGATATCATCGCAATCTTGAAAGAGTATCCTAACGCTAGATTCAACATTGAAGGTCACACTGATAGTGTTGGTAGCGAAAGCTCAAACCAAAAATTATCTCAAGAAAGAGCTAGTTCTGTAATGACTTACTTAATTGAAAACGGAGTAGCTTCAAACAGATTAACTCACGAAGGTTTTGGAGAGTCTAAACCAATTGACACTAACAAAACTAGAGCTGGTAGAGCAAACAACAGAAGAGTTGAAATCAACTTAATAAAATAAGTAATATTCAATAAATTATTTGAAAAACGCCTCGAGAAATCGAGGCGTTTTTTATTTTTAGGATATGACAACATTCATCAAAGAAGTCCTCTTAGATTTAAAGAAGAAACAAGTTGATTTCTCTCAACTAACTTTTATTCTCCCTAGTATTAGGGCGGGGGTTTTTCTAAAGCAGGAATTGGCTTCTATATTGGAGAATACTATTTTTTCACCTGAGGTAATTAGCATTGAAGAATTCACTCAAGAATTGTCCGGCTTAAAGCCATTATCAAATGTGGAATTGCTTTTTGAGTTTTATGACGTGTATAGTCAATTGACTGAGTCATCAATAAGGGATTCCTTTGAGGGTTTTTCTAAATGGGGCCAAATATTGTTGCAAGACTTTAATGAGGTGGATAGGTATTTAATCCCTGAAGAAGATATATTCAACTACATTAGTGCTATCCAGGATTTAAAAGTTTGGTATAAGGATGAATATGCCACCGATTTTATAAAGCAGTATAAGGCTTTTTGGGGTAAGTTACTGGAATACTATCAAACACTTAGAGAAAGTCTCTTAAATAGCGGCTATGCTTATCAAGGTCTTGTTTACAGGCAGGCCGTTTCAAACTTAGAGGATTATATACAGTCTTCAAAAAGAGCACATGTTTTTATTGGTTTTAATGCGCTCAATCAAGCCGAGGAATCTATTTTTCAAGAACTTTTGCAAAATGAGATGGCAAGTGTCTATTGGGATATTGATAAAGTCTTTTTTGACAACAAGCTTAATGATACCGGTTTGTTTTGTAGGAAGTATCGGTTTGACTGGCCTTACTTTAAAAAGCATCCTTTTAATTGGGTCTCAAACTACTATTCTGAGAAGAAGGAAATAAATCTTTACGGCGCTCCAAAAAGTATTTCCCAGGCTAAACAAATTGGAAATATTTTGAAGGAGGGAAATTTAGATATTACAAAAACAGCTGTTGTTCTAGCAGATGAAAAGTTGTTATTGCCTACATTAAATGCCCTTCCAAAGGACATCCAAACCTTAAATATTACCATGGGATTAAAACTGGAGTCCGTCCCCATGGCAAGTATGTTTGAGAAGCTATTTTATTTGCATAAACAAGGAAGGAGTACCATGTATTTTAAAGATGTTGAAAGCATCTTGGCACATCAGCATATTTGGCCTCTTTTTCAAACGGGAAATGAAAATTGGGCACAGAAAATAATTCAAGATATAAAACTTAATAATTTATCCTTCTTAACCATTGAGAAACTTAAAGAATTAGCTCCCAACCATCATAACATAATAGATGTTTTATTTTCAGATTGGAAGCATCGTTCTGAAATAGCTCTAGAACGAATCGACCAACTTGTATTTTTAATTAAAAAACATTTGGAGGTTCAAAAGGAGGATCAAAAGTTAGCCTTAGAGTATTTGTATAAATTCCATGCTTTGTTCAATGACCTGAAGCATTTACAGCATCGCTTTGAACATCTTCAAACAATCAAAACACTACATGAAGTTTATAAAAATTTGTTGGGGTCTGAAACTGTTGATTTTGTTGGAGAACCACTAAGCGGACTTCAAATTATGGGGATGCTTGAAACCCGGGTATTAGATTTTGAAAATGTGATTATCGCGTCAGTGAATGAGGGGATATTACCAGCGGGGAAAAGCCAGAATTCATTTATTCCCTATGACGTCAAACTGACCTATGGTTTGCCAACCTACAAAGAGAAGGATGCTATTTATACGTATCACTTTTTTAGGTTGATTCAAAGGGCTAAAAAGGTACATATTATTTACAATACGGAAGTAGATCATTTTGGTGGAGGAGAGAAGAGTAGACTTCTACGCCAGATGGAGTTGGAAGGGATTCATGAAATTAATGAGCAAGTGGTACTTCCTCATGTTCCGCCTATTCAAAAGGAGTTAAAATCAATTCCTAAAGATCAAACCATTTTGCAAATACTACAATCCTATGCATCAAATAATGGATTTTCACCTTCTTCACTGACGAGTTACATCAGAGATCCTTTTACGTTTTATAAACAACGGGTCTTAAAAGTGAAGGAGTATGAAGAAGTTGAAGAAACTGTGGCCGCCAATACTTTGGGAACTGTTGTTCACAATACTTTGGAGGATTTTTACAGACCTTTTGTAGGGACGTTTTTAGAGGTTGAAAAACTAAAGGCGCTCAAACCTAAAATTGCTTCCATGGTAAAAAAGCACTTTGACGGTATCTATAAGATGGGTGATATTACCAAGGGTCGAAACTTAATTGTTTTTGAAATAGCAAAGCGTTACGTTTCCAATTTTTTGGACAAGGAAATACAGGAACTTCAAAACGGTAATACCATTAAATTATTGGCTGTTGAAGAAGACAATAAAATAGCCATCCAAATCCCAGAACTTGATTTCCCCGTCTTTATAAGTGGTAAGGTAGATCGTATAGATGAGTTTAATGGGATGACACGTATCATTGACTATAAATCAGGTAAGGTCGATCCTGGCCAAGTCGAGATAGTCAATTGGGAAGACCTTGTTACAGATTATGATAAATACAGTAAAAGTTTTCAGGTATTGACCTATGCTTTAATGATATATGAAAAACAATTACGAACGCTACCATTTGAAGGGGGGATTATTTCTTTTAAAAACTTAAGTAAGGGTTTTATGAAGTTTGGAATCAAAGATAATCCAAGGTCAAGATCAAAAAATCAATTGATTACTCAAGAAGTTTTGAAGTCTTTTGAAGTAGAATTGAAAAAACTGATTATCGAGATTTTTGATTTGAAGACCCCTTTTGTGGAGAAGTAATTAAATCCTTCTTCCAAGATTATTAAAAAATACGTCAAATGACGTATTGTGCCAAGAAAGTGCTTTGTTGATATTTGAAGTATATGAATATCTTATATACTTAATATTATGAAAACTAAACAACTAGTCACTTTTCTATCACTTTTTATTGCAATATCGACAATGGGTCAGGATAAAGTGAAATATTCTGATGATGAAATCGATATGCTAAAGGCATATTATTTCAATGAAGGTTTCAATACTCCAGCAACCAAAAAGGTGTCTACCTTGGTTATGAAGGATGGAGCAATTTATAAAGGATATTGCAAAAGTATTGTCACTAAAAAGGGACAAATTCACCAGCTGTATTTCAAAGATAGTATTTCAGGAAATAAAGAAACTTATAAGGCTGAGGATATATCAGAAGCATATCTATTTGCAAGTGGTATGGAGAAGTTTAACAAGATGTCCAAAAAATTCAGTAATTATGGAATGGGAGGTAGAAATAGTGTCGATAAATTAACTTCGAGTGATGAGATATATTTCATAAACCAAAAAGTGGCTTTAAAAAATAAGAAAGACGAGAAAGAATTTTTAATGCAATTAATAAACCCTAGTTTCAGTAAATTCATTTCCGTTTATCACGATCCTTTTGCAAAGGAAACACAAGGAATGAAATTTGGTGCAGCTCCTAAAATAGGTGGTGGTATTATAAAGTCTTATTATGTGCAAAAAGGAGATAAGATTATTTGGCTTCATAAAAATGACTTTGAAGAAAATTACCAATTCCTTTTTGGTGACAACGAGTCTTTCATGAAAAAATATCCTTATAATTCGGTAGACTGGGATTGGTTTAGTGCTTTAGTAAATGAATATACCAGACTGGCATTGGAAAGTGAAAGTGAATAATATTTAGTCAAAATAAGTAAAATAAAAACCCCATGAAATCACTGATTCATGGGGTTTATTTCAGTTGGGCATATTGGTATATTAAATGAAATTTCTTAATTTGATTTGAACATGCTCCATATCGTTTAGGCTATCAAAAAAATCCTGATATATTTATCAGGATTTTGAGATTAGTGATAATCGATAAATTATATTAATAATTTATTTAATGAAAAAATGTTCAAAACTAGTTTTTATTGCTTTGTTTCTGGTTTCTTGCAAATCGTCATTAAGAAAGGAGATAATGCACAAAGGGGATAAAGATGACGCTAGGTTAAATGCGATAATAGATTACTCCTTAAACAATAGATTTGTTTCTGAGAAGGTAATTGTAATTGATAGTTATGATGAATCAGACCAAGCCTATTGCTTTAAGTTTAATAAAAATGAAAAATCTCTGTTAAAATTAACAGATTCTATAGGTGGGTATCCTACAGCTTACTTCCCAAATAAATTTATTGAAAAGAATAATAACCTATTTCTATGGAACGAAAAAGGGACTCGAATAACAAAGCAGCTAATTGAAATTATGGGCAAGTACAATGGAATTCATCGTATTATAAAATCCCCAATTTCATACCAATAATAAACACCGGAGAATTTAAAAAAGAATTGTTCTATTTCATTTGCAAAGAGAATATATCTAAATACAAAAAGAAGAAAGCCATTTGGTTTGAAAAAGGAGATTATCCAAGATTAGAATGTTTTGACAAATAATTTAGGGAGTTATGGTAAAATGGATATGTTCCAGGTTTACCACTTTTAAATGTTCACATTTCAATACATATGGTTAGGAAACAAAAAAACGCAACCAATTATTAATTAACTGATTGCGAATTTAAAAGTGGAGCATATCGGAGTCGAACCGATGACCTCTACGCTGCCAGCGTAGCGCTCTAGCCAGCTGAGCTAATGCCCCAAGCTCTAGAATGCGAAAATACTACTTTTTCTAAATAAATTGAGTTTCTTTTAAAAGATTTTATTGAATGCCACTGAGCACCAAAACAGGCATCGTACTGCAGTGAAAGTCCTTTTTTAAAATGGTGTTGCTTTCCCATAATTTGGTAAAAAAACCACGTTTACGCCTTACCACACAAAGGAGATTGGCTTGATATGTTTGGTAATTCTCTAAGACACCTTGAAAAGTTGTTGGACTTTCAACATGGGAAAATTGATGGACTAGGGATTCTAATTCAGGATGTAAATTAAAATCTGCTTCTTGATAAGCAGGCGTTTTGACTAAAAGAAGATCTAGTTTCGCATCAAAATGTTTCATAACTATTTTCAAGGGTTCCAGAACACCTTCCTTTTTGATGTTGGCCGATTTCATTGCCAACAATATTTTGGAGATGGGTTCAAAAACATAGTTTTCAGGAACTATTAGCGCGGGAATCTGTGTTTGTTTAATCACTTTTCCAGAGGTCTGTCCTAAATAAACCTCCTCCTTAATAGAGGTTGTTCTTGGTGCGATCATTAATAAATCAATTTGAAGATCAGATTGAAGGGTCTCCAAAGTGGAAATGAGTTCCCCAATGATGGATTTCGAAATGATTTCTACCCCTTTTTGATCCACAGATTCGAGAAGTAATTCCAATTCTTTTTCTACTTCGTCAACCAAATAATTTCCAACCTTGACACTAGTTCCTGAGTGCGGATAGATATCATTGATTTTAACTAAATAAATTTTTGCATTAAATGTGTGTGCAAAATCAATCGCATATTGTAGCAAACCTTTGGCATTTCCAGAAGATCCAATCAGAACTAAAATATTCCTCATAATTCAAATAATTTATAAGTAATTTGGAAACAAAATTACAGATAATCTTGATAAGAAAAGCCCAATTGGCAGATTTGGATCGCTTGCTTGAAATTACGGGAGCATGTGCACGTCATATGCAGGACCATGGCATATTTCAATGGAATGAATTCTATCCAAGTTTTGAAGCCTTTAGAACCGATGTAAACCGTCAGGAATTATACGTTTATGAATTTGAGGGTACTGTTCAAGGGTGTGTTGTGCTTTCAAGCTTTAAAGATGCCGAGTACGAGGCTATGGAATGGTTAACCCCAGAAAACAAACACCTTTACATCCATCGGTTGGCAGTTCATCCCAAGGTTCAGGGTCATGGAATTGCTAGAAAATTAATGACATTTGCTGAACATTGGGCAATCGATAATAACTATGATTCTATTAGATTAGACACGTTCTCCAAGAACCTCCGAAACCAAAAATTTTACGAACTTCGCGGTTATAAACGATTGGGTGAAATATATTTCCCCAAGCAGAGCGAATTTCCGTTTTATTGTTACGAACGTCTCTTGTGACTACCGATTTAAGTTTAAAACATATCAATAAATTGGCCATCCCGGCATTGATTGGTGGCATATCCGAGCCTATATTGTCTTTGACCGATACGGCGGTTGTGGGTAATATGGAGCTGAATGCTACAGAATCTTTGGCAGCTGTGGGTATTGTGGCCACTTTTTTATCCATGCTTATTTGGGTGTTTGGCCAAACAAGAAGTGCGATTTCTTCTATTATTTCTCAATACCTGGGAGCCAATCGCCTTCCTGAAGTCAAATCATTACCTGCACAAGCCATTACTATTGTAGTCTTGATCAGTTTACTGATTTTGGCCCTAACTTTTCCGTTTTCCAGACAAATTTTCAAGCTGTATAACGCGTCAGGACTTATCCTGGAATACTGTGTGGAGTACTTCAGAATCCGTATTTTCGGATTTCCGTTCACCCTTTTTACCATAGGTGTGTTTGGTGCTTTTAGAGGGCTTCAAAACACATTCTATCCCATGGTGATAGCCATCATTGGTTGTGTGTCTAATGTGCTTTTAGACCTGGTTTTGGTATATGGTGTGGAAGGTTTTAATCCTGCAATGAACATCCAAGGGGCTGCCTATGCCAGTGTAATTGCCCAAATTCTTATGGCATTGATTTCGGCGTTTTACTTATACCAAAAAACACCATTGCCTCTTGTGGCGACTTGGCCTCTAAATAAAGAAATTAAAAAATTCACTTTCATGGTCCTCAATTTATTTGTGAGAACTATAGCTCTTAATGTGACACTTTATTTCGGTTCTTCTTATGCTACAAGTTATGGAGCAAACTACATAGCGGCCTATACCATTGCCATTAATCTCTGGTTTTTGGGAGCCTTTTTGATAGATGGATATGCTAGCGCCGGTAATATTTTATCGGGTAAATTGTTAGGAGGAAAGCGGTATCATGATTTGATACAGTTAAGTAACAAGCTTATTATCTATGGGATTGTAGTTGGAACAATCATGGCGTTAATTGGTACAGCGACCTATAGTTCTATTGGGCGTATTTTTACAGATGATGAAGCCGTTTTACGAGAGTTTTACAAGGTCTTTTGGATGATTTTAGCAATGCAGCCCTTGTGTGCCTTGGCATTTATTTTTGATGGTATGTTTAAGGGGATGGGAAAAATGAAGTATTTGCGCAATTTATTGTTGGTAGCAACCTTTGGAGTTTTTATCCCTGTTTTACTTTTTGTTGATTACCTGAATTTGCGACTCTATGGTATTTTTATTGCTTTAACTGTCTGGATTATTGCCAGAGGAATTCCCTTAATCGTAAAATTTCGAAAACTCTTTTTACCCCTTGCCCAAAAAGCGTAACTTTGGTTTGTAAATTTACTAAGTGATATGTTTTTGTTGAACTTTTTTCAGGAACCAAGCATTGAGGAAAAAATCAAAAATGCACCTGATAAAGGCTATGAAATAGGCGTTTTTATAGGGACCATGTTGCCTTTTTTGGTTTTGGTCCTAGTAGCTTATCTTATTTATAGATACAACAAAAATCGCGTCGATAAATAATACGTTATGGGAGGAAATATGTTATTTCTGCTGTTGGCAGTCGTTTTAATTATTATTTATATCTACAATCGAAACAGAAGGCTGTAAGCAGTCTATCTGGTTTTTAACCAACCAGTGATACTCAACCTTCTTGTGTTGACTGGTTTGACCTCGTGTTCGATAATTTGGCTTTCAAAAATAACCATACGACCCGGGAAGGGGTAGATTACTTTTTCAGTTTCCTCGCCATTTTCATTGAGATAAAGTACCAATTCACCACCGTTTTCTGGCAACCAATTTTCGTTGTTTAAATAGCAAACAATGGATAGCTTTCTTCTGTCATCATTCTGAAAGGTGTCCAAGTGACGCTTGTAAAAAGTACCCGTAGGATAAACGGCATAGTGAAACTCCTTTTGTAAGATGCCCAAAAAGCAGGTTCTATTTAAATAGGAAATCAGGTTGTTTACCTTATCAAAGAACATGGTTTCTGGGGGAGTTGCCTGATTTTGGTCCAACCACATGATATGATCGCCCCTTATGGATTTAATGATGTTTTCATTAACCTTATTGCCAATAGCGGCCTTTTTAAAGGAGTCTTCTTTATAATTATCTAAAAGGGAATTACGAAGCGCATGCACTTCTTCTTCGGTAAAAAAGGTCTCAACAATACTATATTGTTGATGCATTAAATCAGATATAATCTGCTCATACTGCGGATTTTCAATAAAATCCAATTGCTCAAAAAGCTCTTCCATTGACTTCAATCACAAAAAGTGCGCAAATGTAATTTAAAAACCCATAGATTTTACAAATTCAATACCTTTGCAGTGAAATTTTTTTAGTGATGAGCCAAATAAGAATTACCAAGCAATTTTCCTTTGAAACAGGACATGCTTTATACGGGTACGATGGAAAATGTAAAAACGTTCATGGTCATAGTTACAAATTGGCGGTGACCGTCATTGGGCAGCCTATAGAAGATACTACCAATGTGAAATATGGAATGGTAATCGATTTTGGGGATTTAAAAAAAATCGTCAAGGAAGAAATCGTGAATGTCTTTGATCATGCTACCGTGTTTAATAAAAACACGCCACATGTGGAGTTGGCAAGGGAATTGGAGAGTCGTGGCCACAATGTATTGTTGGTAGATTACCAACCCACTTCCGAACGTATGGTCATAGATTTTTCAGAAAAAATAAAAAGCAGATTGCCAGAGAATATCCAATTGCACTCCTTAAGACTGCAGGAAACAGATTCCAGTTATGCCGAATGGTATGCAAGCGATAATTAATTAAATTTGATAAATTGAATTGTCGCAATTAGCCCGTCAAAAGGTACGCGCCATTTAGTATCGACTATATGAAAATCCCCGCCGGAAAGAAAATATATTTTGCTTCAGATAACCATTTAGGTGCTCCCACATACAAAGAGTCATTGCCTAGGGAGAAGAAGTTTGTGGCATGGTTGGATGAAGTCAAGAAGGATGCAGCCGCCATTTTTCTGTTGGGTGATTTGTTTGATTTTTGGTTTGAATACAAAACCGTTATTCCAAAGGGTTTTACCCGAACTTTAGGAAAGCTGGCTGAAATCACTGATTCAGGAATTCCTGTCTTTTTCTTTGTGGGCAACCACGATTTATGGATGAATGGGTATTTTGAAGAAGAACTGAACATTCCAGTCTATCACAAACCTCAAGAATTTGTTTTTAACAACAAGGTATTTTTAATTGGTCATGGTGACGGATTGGGCCCTGGGGACAAAGGATACAAACGAATGAAAAAAGTCTTTACCAATCCCTTTTGTAAATGGCTATTCAGATGGCTACATCCCGATTTGGGCGTTAAATTGGCAACCTACCTTTCGGTGGAAAACAAATTGATATCTGGAGAAGAAGATGCTAAATTTTTAGGGGAAGATAACGAGTGGTTGGTGCAATACTGTAAACGAAAACTGGAGACCAATGCCATTGATTATTTTGTATTTGGTCACCGGCACTTACCACTGGAAATAGACCTAGGAGGGAATTCCCAATACATCAATTTAGGAGACTGGATTGGCTATTATACCTATGGTGTTTTTGATGGGGAGAAGATGGAGTTAAAAACTTATTGACCTAACGGGAGTATTTAAAGCTTATAGCTTACTTTAAACATCATGATTCTAGGCATGATAAACGTTTTACTGTCAGATATTAGAAAGTTGGAGAAAGAATTACTTTGCTTAAATTTTGTATCAAATAAATTGGAAACGGATATTTCAAAACCCCAAGGGCTGTCTTCGGTTTGATAAAATAATGAGGTGTTGGCATTATCAAAGTGATTATTTATTTGGGCATCATTGTTTTTATAGACATCTAAATTATAGTCTGCTTTGAAAATAAAATCTTCTAAAAAATCGTATTCCATATAGACAAAAAAGGTGTCATTGGTAAATTTTGTGTCATTTCCTAGAGCCTTGTAATTATTAAAAGCTTTAGTATAGCCTATTTCTACATTTGGAAAATTCTTAAAAAATGTTTCAAGACTAACAGTTGATGAAAGGTTTTTAGACACATTCAAGTTGGTTTCATTGTTTAGGATCTGGTAAAAATCATTGTAAGCAAATCGACTTTTAAACTTGTATCGAATCTTATTTATTTTTTTTGAAATACCACCATTAATGGTCCATGTTTGTTCGGGTTGTTCAAATAAAATGGGTGTATTATATTGGTCAATACCTTGTAACTGGGTAATGGTTTTAAACTGTTTAACTTTCTTAGTGAAATTAACACCTGCATTTAGGTTCAATCCCTTAAATAAACTGAACTTATAGTAACTTAAAGCAAGCGAATGATACCGTTGGTCCTCTAAATTAGGATTTCCTTTAAAAACACTATTAAAACTGGACAAAATAAAATTACTGGCTAAGTAATCAACTGACGGAAAGCGTAAATTCAACTGATATTTAAAGTTGATCTTTTCACTATTATTAAACTCAATTTTCGTTGTAAATTGTGGTAGCAAAAGCCCTTTGTTTTTAGCACCTTCAAAGTCTTCCTGATAGGTGTTCCATAAATAAAATTGATAAAATACGGCAGGCTTAAATGTAGCAATCCCTATTTGAAATTTATATTCCAAACCAACAAAGGTGTTGACAAATTGGTATTTAAAATCATTACCAAAACCGGCAGACGAAAAATTATTGATACTACCATTTGATAATAGTTGCTCATCATTGGTAAAGAAATTATTAAATAGGGTATTCACCCCTACATTGCTATATAAATGATTAAAATTATTGAGCACCCAATAATCTTTTACAATGGCATTTGCAGTATGTGAGTTTACTTTTTTGGTTTGAAGAATATTATAAAACGTATCGTCTTCCAAAGGTATCAAACCTTGTAAAATTTGTTGGTTGGTTAGCCAATTGGTAATGGGTTTGTCATTTTGAAAGTTATAAGTGGCCTCTAGTGTAGCTGTATGGCTTTTAGACAGTTTTTTACTGTAGTTGATGTGTTGCTTAAAGTCAATATTTTTGATGTCCGTCTTGGTTTCTATACTGTTGTCTTGGTTTGGATTAATGGTATTTATCAACCCGTGGCTATCATTGTTACTAACCTTTATAAAGGTGTTATAGGCTAAATCTTCTTCAAAACTGGGTTCGTAATCCAATGTTATTTTACCGATGGTAAAAAAGGAGTTTATGTTATTGGTGCTGGTCCTATCTTCAACAAAAGGCATGTCATTGTTTAAATACGCATTGTTGGTTTCGTTCAGGGTTTCTGTTTTGGCACTATTGGTTATTACATACCCACTTACGTCAGTTACATTACTTAAGGATTGTCTTATGTTGGCAGCGCCAAATTGATTGGTGTTGGCTTTAAAATCTTGATTAATTAAGTATTTAGAAAAATCACTATTATATAGACTAAAATAACTTCCGGCATTTTCCAGTAGTTTACCATAACCACCTTCAAACTCTAAATAATCTCGAAATGTAAAACTCTTAACTCCCGTATTGTTTAGGTCGCCTATAAAATTAACCGTAGTTTCTGGGCTGTAATAAAACACATTAGGGTGTACGACATAGCGTTCTTTAACACCAGCTCCAGCCTCAACATCCCCAAAAACAAACTTTTTCTTGTCTTCCTTAAGCTTAATGTTCATAGCCAAGTCGTCACTATCTTCCAAACCTTTAAGCATAGCAACCTCACTGTAATTATCCAACATCTCTATTTTATCTACAGCATCTGCCGGAATATTGTTTACGGCCAACTTACTATTGCCCGTAAAAAAGGTTTTGTCTTCTACCAATACCTTCGTAACTTTTTTTCCATTTACGGTAACATTACCGTCTCGATCTACTTCTATGCCAGGGAGCTTTTTTAAGACATCACGTAGTTTACGTTCCTCGCCAGTAACAAATTTATCGGTTAGATAAATGATGGTGTCTTGTTTTACTGTTACAGGAGGGGTGTAGTTAAGGTTAACCTCATCCAGTTGGTTGGGATCTTCTTTTAAAATAAAATTTTGGGTTAAGTCACTTTGTTTGGTAACTAAGTTTATAGTTTGAGAAAGATAACCTAAATAGCTAACCGTTACCTCATAGCTTTGGTTGGATTCTAGTTTTAATTCATAAAGCCCTTTTTTATTGGTAATTGCAAAACTAAGAGCAGCATTTTCGGCCTCTGGTATCGCTAAAATATTCGCATACTCTAAAGGGGTTTGTAAACTGTCCTTAACAGTACCAGTAACTGTAACATTTTGGGCGAATACTATAGTTGAAAACAAACCCAATAAAACTATTAATAAAAAACATCTCATGCATTTGTTTTCTTATTAATCTCGGCCATAGCTCTCTTTTAACTGTTGAAAGCTGTTACCTGTTTGTCTTTCATGTTCTTCTTTAGAAATGGTTTCTGCACCTGGCCATGATATTTCTATAGTTTTTTTAGGGTTTAGCATAATTTTTTTGGCTATAAAATGGACTGCGTTATCTTCAAATTCTAAAATTAAGCCAGGTAAATTCCCGACAAACTGTTTAGGGCCAAAAGCGACAGGAATTTGCGGTGTATACCAAACTGTAACTAATGCTTTACTAGACGGTAGTTGTTTGTAGCTGGTGGCTTTATAACATACATAATTACCTATATTTTTTGTTTCTTTAGAGAGAGTCCAATCAGTATCAATAGAACTTTTTATATAAAGTTCTTTGCCAGAATTATCTTTTAAAACCTGAAAGCTTTTGATAAGGTTAGTATAATATTCGCCTTTAACAACCATCCTTTCAGCAATAAATTGTAGGCGTTCGTCTTTATCAAGAACCATATTGTTTATTAATTCAAATTTTGATAAATGGTTGTTAAACAGTAATTGACATTCAAAACTTGAAGCGATTTTAGTAGCTTGCTGGAATAATTTAAGGCCTTTATGATTTGGTTCATTTTCAAATTTTTTTGCCATTAAGCTAAAAAAGGGGTCTAAACTTACACTGTAGACCACCCTGCCATTTGTATTTTGAGCAGTTAAGACAACTGTTATAAAAAAGAGAAAAAAACTATATAAAAATTTGAGATTCATGATATGTCAGTTTGAAGTTAATAAAGCCATATTGCTGAAATTAAATTGCAATATGGCTTTGGATGTTAATTACTCCCCAATTTCTTCTATGCCCATGCAATCATTATAAACAGCATTAAATACCATTCCAGCAAGAAAGCTGTCTTGAAAAATCTCGTAGTTGGCACCTGCAGCATCGAATGCCTGATCCTCGCATGATTTTTCCTTTATCATTACTTTGGCATTAATATGGCCAAACATAAAAAGTGTTAATAAAACACTGCTAATTACTTTCTTCATAATTTCTAAACTTTTGGTTGGCCAAATCATTGTGTAGCCAACTGGTTAAACAAATTGTATTGTTGAAGCCTAAAATTTAGAAGCCTTTTGTTTGAAGCCAATAAAGGTTGAAGCCTTTGGCGCTATTAGTTTTAAGGGAGAAAAAAAACTAGCGCTAGTTAGGTTGTACAACTTGTCTCTCCATGATATTGTAAACGGCTTCAAATGTTTACGTTATCAAATCGAGACGATCAAACCTACAAAAAAAAAAAAGTTAACTGTACAACTTTTTTTACAAAAAACAGGTATTTCATCGAAAAGTTGGGGTTTCCATTACGGTTTTTCCCGTAATGTATAATAATTGAATTACAGGATGTTATAATTTATGGGGTGTCTTCCTCCTCATGCGCTTCCATATCCTTGGTTAAATCCAATCGTCTAAAGGAAGGTGAGACCAAACCAGTGGTGATTACGGTTAATAAAGTCATGGTGCCTCCAAAAACGACTGCAGTGACGGTTCCCATAAGTTTTGCTGTTAGACCACTTTCAAACGCTCCTAATTCATTGGAGGAGCCCACAAAAATAGAGTTCACCGAAGAGACGCGTCCGCGCATGTGGTCAGGTGTTTTGAGCTGTAAAATGGTTTGCCGAATCACCACCGAAACACCATCAAACACACCACTAAAGAATAAAGCGGCCAAGGAGATCCAAAAGTATTGGGACAAACCAAAAACAATAATACTTACCCCAAATCCAAACACGGCTCCAAGCAACTTAAATCCAGCTTTTTTGCTTAAAGGTATGTAAGCGGTTACCAACATGGTAAGCAAAGAGCCTACTGCGGGTGCTGCCCGCAAAACGCCAAACCCTTGGGAGCCTACTTTTAGAATGTCTTGGGCAAAAACCGGCAATAAGGCCACGGCACCTCCAAACAAAACAGCAATCATATCTAAGGTGATGGCTCCTAAAATGGCTTGGTTTCCAAACACAAATTGAATGCCTTCTTTCAAACTTTTTCCTACCGATTCCCCAATTTTAGGATTGAGAATGGGCTTTTTGGAAATATTAAATAACGCAGCCAGCGCTAAGACTACGCAACCAAAAATAAAAAGCATGGTCCAATGAACCCCTATCCAGTGAATGGAAAACCCAGCTAGGGCAGGTCCCATTACGGCAGCCATTTGCCAGGTAGAGCTACTCCAAGTGGCCGCATTAGGGTAAAGTTTTTTGGGAACAATCAAAGCCACTAGGGAGAATACCGTAGGGCCAATGAAAGCGCGAACAAAGCCACCAAGAAATACCAAAAAGTAAATGGCATACAGGATGAGCTTGGAGTTCCAGTCGGCCACAATCTGATCCCAGGTTAAAAGGAATAGGGCAAAACTGATACATGAAAACGCTACAATACACTTGATGAGTAGATTCCGTTTTTCATTCTGATCGACAAAATGGCCCGCATAAAGCGCCATTAAAACCGCGGGTACAACTTCCATCAATCCGATGATACCCAATGAAAAGGGATCTTTGGTCATGGAATACACTTCCCACTCAATCACAATAAATTGCATGGACCAGGCAAAAACCAATGCAAACCTGACAATAAGGAATATATTGAACTCTTTTATACGAAGTGAAGCGTATGGGTCTTTTTTGGCCATTTGGTTTTGGGAATTGGAAACTCAAATGTACAATTAGAAATTGGGTTTAGGAATTCTATTAGAAGTAAATTAAGAGGCTATAAGTTTAAATTCTACCCGTCTGTTTTGCTCCCGTCCAGCATCCGTTTTATTACTTGCTTTGGGCTTGGAGCTCCCAAAACCAAACCATTTAATTCTCTGCGAATCCAAACCTTTTTGAATCAAATAGTCTGATACGGCTTTGGCGCGTTGTTCAGATAGCTCTTGGTTTCTTTCAGATGTTCCCACGTCATCTGTATGACCATAAATCTCTACAGACAGTTTGGGATGTTTTTTTAAATGCTCGTAAAGGGCATTCAATTCGTCTTTGGATTTTGGAAGGAGGATGGATTTATCAAATTCGAAAAGAACATTTTTTAAGGTGTAGACTGTTTGTTCTTCAAAGGTTACTAAAAACTTTTTTATAGGTTTTTCAATCTGTTTTATCGGTTTTGGATGAAGGAGCTTTATCTCGACATCATCAATGTAGTAATATCCCATGGGCTTCAATTCATTGCTTTCAAGCTTTTCCACATCAGCATTCAAATTGCTTTCAAAATTGCCAATAAGAAAATAGGTCTCAAACCCTTTGGCTTTGTAAGTGGTTTTTATTTCTACCCATTGGGTTTTATCATTTACATACCCCTTATTAAAAATAGGTCTGTAACTAACATTACTTGATTTTTCTGCAATCCTTTTAGCATTGATGGCTCTATCATAATTAATGTTACTCAATTGATGGTCTAAAAAATAAACCCCAAAATGTTTAATGGCTCTGTTGGATAGTTCTGCGAGACTGACATAAAATGAGATCTGATACGTGCTGTCTTTTTCTAAAGTGGTGGCCAAGGTTCCTTGAATGTATTCGCGGTAATTTCCATAGGCAAATCCATAAAAACCAGCATAGCCCTTTCCTGTTCTCGCTTTTTGGTACCCGTTGAAATTTTTGTAACCTACTATCTGACTACACTCATTAAAATAATCGGGTGTCCCACCTGTTGGGCGCAACCAATGGTTTACACCATTGCCTCCTTCTTTGAGGCTGATATAGCCAATGCTTTCTGGGCAGTTTTTATGATCTTCAAAGCTGGGATTTAAAACCAAGTTTTGAGCATAAAGTCCGGAGCAAAATAGAAAAAGAAAGAAAAATCTCATAACAAGCGGAACGAAAAAACGACTCACTTATTTTATGTCCCTTAATTTTAATTGCAAGGAAGTCTGTCCGTTCCAGTGGTTTTCATCTACCGAATAGACTGCTTTAAAGGTTTTTGGTTTTTCGATAAGAGGTAACTTCTCACCCAATCCAAAGCCTATGGCCACGAAGGAGTCGCTGTCATTTTGTTTGACAGTAATTCTGAGGTGCGTGCCATCTCCCACACATTTACCATAACCTGTATCTTGCAGGTCTTCTGTCATAAAAATGGGAGTCATGTTACCTGGACCAAAGGGTGCAAATTGTTTTAGAATGCGGTAAAACTTAGGGGTGATTTCACTTAAAGGAATCTGGGCGTCAATTTTAATTTCAGGGGTTAAAAGGGTTTTGTCAATGGTGTTTGAAACCACATCTTCAAAAGCTTGTTTAAAGGCTTCGTAGTTTTCTTCTTTAAGCGTTAACCCAGCAGCATACTTATGTCCGCCAAATTGCTCAATGTGATCGCTACAGGCTTCTAAAGCATTATAAACATCAAACCCACTCACCGATCGAGCCGATGCTGCAAGCTTATCACCGCTTTTTGTAAACACCAGAGTGGGTCTGTAGTAGGTTTCGGTTAAACGGGAGGCGACAATGCCAATAACTCCTTTATGCCAAGAATCTTGATATACGACCGTTGTGTAGCGTTCTATTTCGTTTTTCTCCAGAATTTGCTCCAGCGCTTCCTCTGTAATACGGCTGTCTTCTTCTTTTCTATCAGAATTATAGGTTTCAATAGCCTTTGCAAATTCTACAGCTTTTGAATAATCTGTTTCTGTCAATAATTCCACGGCATGATTGCCATGTTTCATACGTCCAGCCGCATTGATACGAGGTGCAATAATAAACACCACATCGGTGATGGTCAATTGGTCTTTTTTTACTTGAGCAATAATGGCTTCAAATCCCGGTCTGGGTTGGGTGTTGATCACCTGCAAACCAAAATAGGCCAAGACTCTATTCTCTCCTGTAATAGGGACAATATCAGCGCCTATGGCAGTAGCTACTAAATCGAGATATTCGGTAAGATCTTCTGGCGTTTCTCCCTGTTTGGAAGCCAAGGCCTGAATCAATTTAAAACCGACACCACATCCGCATAATTCTTTGTAAGGATAATTGCAATCTTCTCGTTTGGGATCCAAAACAGCCAAGGCTTTTGGAAGGTCTTTACCAGGCCTGTGGTGGTCGCAAATAATAAAATCGATGTCTTTTTCTTGGGCGTAAGAAACTTTATCTATTGCCTTGATCCCGCAATCCAGAGCAATGATGAGACTGAATTCGTTATCATGGGCAAAGTCAATGCCTTTAAAAGAAACCCCATAGCCTTCATCATACCTATCAGGAATATAGGTAGCCACCAAATCAGTCCGGGTCCTTAAATAGGTGCTCATTAGTGAAACGGCCGTTGTGCCGTCAACGTCATAATCACCATAAACCAAAATTCGTTCGCCATTGGTTAGAGCTGTTTCAATACGTTCAACAGCTCGATCCATATCCTGCATTAAAAACGGATCATGTAAATCATCCAAACTTGGACGAAAGAAGGTTTTGGCTTCTTCAAAGGTTTCAATACCGCGTTGAACCAGCAAACTCGCAACTGCACTTTCCACCTGTAAATCGTTGGAAAGGGTAGCTACTTTTTCTGGTTGAGGTTTGGGTTTGATGGTCCAACGCATGGGCAATTATTCTTTGACTCTGATATAACTTGAATAAATCTCTTGATCGTTTTTTAAAACAACCACTTTGTAATATTGGTTCTTAGGAAGATACGATAAATTTAAATCAATTGGTCCAGATTTAAAATTTGGATAATGATGTTCTTCAAATACTTGGTCCTCCTTTTCTCTATCAACAATTTTAATGGTCACTTTTCCAACTGTATTTGAAAAGTAATCAATGCTTACTGGGCCATATGTATTTCTAGGAAAAGCCGTCACCTTTTCAGCTTTATCCATATGATACGTCTTGGTTAAATCGACTTTAAAGTTATAAACGATATCATTTCCAAAATCGGAATTGAAGTGTTTAATAGCCTGTCCCTGTAAATCCTCAAATCTAATTTCTCCTCTGCCAGCCGTATCATGGTACCAAAAATCAAGACCATCACCTACACTATCGGTCAATTTAAATTGATAGAGACCTTCTTTTAGTCGGATGGTATCCCGATACACTTTATTGGGTTTGATTTCGGTGGTATCTTTTACAAAAATAGACTGCCCTTCAGCATTTGTGAAACCATAGATGTTTTCACTTTGTTTTTGGTTGGTTTTATAATAAACAATAAACTCTTTTGGGAGGTAGTCAGGACGTTTGTACTCGGTCTCCAAAGAATTGTCATGAGAAAAAGCATCCTTTTCCCCATTGGGTTTACTTAAACGGATTTGAAACATAGCAGTTTCCTCATCTGTAAAAATGATTTCAGGGAGTTTCAGTTCCTGTGTTTCGGCAAATGCTAAATGACCGTTCCATTGGTAGGTTTTTTGAGTTTCACCATTCAAACCATACTGAATGTCTAAGCTCTCCAATGTTTTAGAACCATTATTTTTTATTTTGATAATGGGATAGCCCAAAGTAGGATTTCGTCTGCTGTTCACATCCGATCCTGAAGGTTCGATGACCTCCAAAAGGGTTATATCGTTTTGATTGTTGGGAGCTTCATATTCAATCACATAGGCCGTGATGACTTCATCTGCGCTAGGGTCTTCGGTTTCATAAGGTTCCATGTTGATGTCCATCACAAAAGGTTGCCCTTTTTCTATGGGTAGCACCATTTCATCGGGTTGCAGCAAATATCCGGGACACCAATTGGCCCGATCAAAAATCCAAGTGCCAGCTTGGGGATATAAAGGGTTGCTGCCGCAGCTCGTCCAAACATCTTTATGATCTATTAATTTATCATTTACTAACACCTCTCGATATTTACTGCAAAACTCACCGCAACCATTGGCGTCCATACCATGTCCGGTATGCAGAATTTTAATTTTAGCAACGCTCGTTTTTTTATGAAGTTTGATATTTTGAGGAGTTAGGTGGCTTTCAATGGGGTTGTTTTTATCTCCATATCGAAACTTGCCATCATACACTTTATGGATGGCTAAAGGATGAGCAACAGGTTCTCCAAAAGTGATTTCAAAATCAACAGTAATCTTCCAGCCTCGTTGTTTGTTGTCTTCATAACCCGTATGAATGTATTCCACTTCAATATCATCTCTAAGTAACATGCTGAAATCAGTGACATCCAATTGCCATTTGAAGCTCCAGTCCTTTTGATAAAAGGCACCATAAGGTGTCAGCATCCTGGCAATTTCATAAACGGTGGTGTCTTTTTTGGAACGGATGTTAATCTTGTCGGCATAATCCCAGTGGGCGCAGTTGATGGAATCAGGACACTCAAAAGTTAAGTTTAAAATGATGCTCCTGATATCTTGTTTTTTACTAGGAAATTTCACCCAATGTTTATAACTGTTTTCTCCTTTGGAAGGGTCTGTGACTATGACTTCCTGATTATGGGAAATGACATGGGATATATTTTGGGCCAATAGAAAATGGGTGCCTCCAAGAATGAGGAAGCACCCTATTAAAATTCTTAATTTCATAGTTAGTGATTGTGGTAATGGATAGCAATCTTTACTTCAGCAAATTGACGGAACATTTCCATGACGCCACAATATCTTTCAACTGATAAATCTACCGCCTTTTTAATTTTCTTTTTATCCAATTCGCTTCCGTGAAAGTGATATTCTACCAACACTTTATTGTAGTATTTTGGGTGTTCTTCGGTAAGTTCTCCATGTACATCTATTTTGAACTTGGTATATTCAACTCTCATTTTTTTAAGCAGAGACACCACATCCAAGCCAGAACACCCTGCTAATGACGACAGCATCAAAGCTTTTGGGCGCAGGCCTTCACTTTGTCCACCATGTTCTGGAGAGGCTTCTATAAAAAAGGTGTTGCCACTAGGGTTGTTTGATTCGAATAGCATCCCTGATTCCCATTGAGTTGTCACTAAATCTGTCATCTAAATAAAATTTTTTGTTACTTGAAGTTTCAAAAATACCACTTAAAAATCTAAAAAAGAACAATTATGCCGTTAGTTACACCCTTACCAGCAGACCATGATTTAGAAACCAAAGAATTGGCTAATTTCTTTAATGAAACCTTGGGCTTTTGTCCTAATTCTGTGTTGACTATGCAGCATAGACCCGCCATTTCAAAAGCTTTTATAAACCTTAACAAAGCCGTTATGGCCAATGAAGGGAGGGTTACTTCTGCTCTAAAGCGAATGATTGCCTGGGTAAGTAGTAATGCTACGGGTTGTAGGTACTGTCAAGCCCATGCCATAAGGGCGGCAGAACGCTATGGAGCCGAACAAGAACAACTGGATAACATTTGGGATTACAGGACGCATCCTGCTTTTAGTGAAGCAGAGCGAGTGGCATTGGATTTTAGTTTGGCGGCCTCCCAGGTACCCAATGGGATGACCAGCGATATAAAAACTAGACTATATGAGTACTGGAACGAAGGGGAGATTGTAGAAATGTTAGGTGTAATTTCTTTATTTGGTTATCTAAACCGGTGGAATGATAGTATGGCGACAACAATTGAACAAGGTGCTGTAGCAAGCGGAGAACAATATCTAGGGAAGCATGGTTGGGAGAAAGGGAAGCATCTATAATTAATTTGATGTTGAGCTGTTTATAACTAACATAACCTAACTAAATTCTTATGAAAACACTTCTTTTGACACTTTGTTTCGTTTTAATGACTCCCAAATTGGAGGTGGCTAAAGACCCTATAATAGGCACTTGGAAAATGACCAAATTGGTTTGGGAATATGAAGATGGCACTATAAAAGACAGGGCGCTGGGAAAGCATACCTTTCATAAAACCTTTACCTACTACGGAGATGGAACCCTTGTCTTTAGGGAATACCTTTACAATGAGGACACTGATCGTTTTGATTTACCCGGAAATGAGATAACAAAAGGTACTTGGGTTAAAAGAGAAGGACAAGAATATCAAAGGGAAATGAAACGGTATTATGGAGACAAAATATCATCTACCTACCCTAATTCTCCCAAGGTCTTTGTGTTTTCTGAGGACCAAAACTCCATGGAGATAATCACCGATTTTGAAAAAGACGGAATCGTATTTGAAGGAGATAATAAACCTGTTAAGGAAGTGGCCTATTTTGTAAGATTGCGGTAAGCAACAAATCGAAATACCTCTTCACCAATAGAAATAATGGTAAAAGTGTATTTATGTTCGAATAACAAGTTAAGTGCCTTAGAAATGAAACACTTGGAGCAAAAAATAAAATTTATAATTATCTCATTTTTAATGCTTGGTTTTAGCCTGAAAGTTTGTTCACAAGAGGTTATTGACTTTAAAATAAAAACAAGTGAAAACGCCACTGAGAGAAAAGAAATGCTTGACCTTCTAAGAATTGAAGTCAAACAGGATATTAACCAAGAAGTATTGTTTAAAGTAAATCATTTTAAACTATTGGGAAATTATGCGTGGTTCAAAGGAGATGCAATTGAAAGGAATGGAAAAGAGTTGATTTTTCCGGATAATTCTTATGATTGTTGTCATGTAGAAGGACTGTTTATGAATAAAAACAATAAATGGGAGTTAATCGAAATTGGACTTTTCTCAACAGATTGCTGGCAATGTGGTCTAGCTAAAAGATATCCTAAGATTCCTAATATAATTTTTTCAGAAGAAGCCCTTTAAAAAAGTTTACTCAATAGCATCTATATCCACGATGTATTCAAATGTCTTTATAAATTATCACTTTTTCCCAGCTACCACTACAACTATTTCTCCCTTTGGTGGGTGGGCAGTATAATGTTCCAGGACTTCCTTGGCAGTACCACGAACGGTTTCTTCATACAGTTTAGTAAGTTCGCGAGATACCGATACCTGGCGGTCTTCACCAAAGTACTCACAAAAGTGACCTAAGGTTTTAAGAAGTTTATGCGGACTCTCATAAAAAATCATGGTTCTGGGTTCTTCGGCAAGCAAGGTCAAGCGGGTTTGCCTCCCTTTTTTAACAGGTAAAAAGCCTTCAAATACAAACTTGTCGTTCGGTAAGCCACTATTTACCAAAGCAGGCACAAAGGCAGTAGCCCCAGGCAAACATTCTACTTCTATGTTGTTTTCTATAGCGGCACGGGTCAATAAAAACCCAGGGTCAGAAATGGCTGGGGTGCCGGCATCACTTATCAAGGCAATAGATGAACCGCCTTTAAGGCGTTCTATTAAGCGCTCTAGCGTTTTATGTTCGTTGTGCATGTGGTGTGACTGGGAGGGCGTTGTAACCTCAAAATGCTTGAGCAATTTACCAGAAGTTCTGGTGTCTTCGGCAAGAATCAAATCGACCTCCTTTAAGACCTCAATGGCTCTAAAGGTCATGTCTTTTAAATTTCCAATGGGAGTAGGAACAATATAGAGTTTGCTCATTTTGTAAGGTTGAATGTTCAAATTTACAATCTTTTAGGGTATCTTAACGCAACCAAAAAAGGAATTTGACGTCTACTATAAAACCAACTTATGCTTCAAAGGATCTTACTATTCTGTTTCTTCCTGTTCAGTATGCCGTTTATTTTTTCACAGACCACAGATTTATCAGTCTCGGTTGCGGCACAAAATTTGGAAGGAAGTGATGTGTCGCAGGTCCATATTTTTGAAGATTTTCAATATGTTGTTACCATAAGTAATTCTGGAGGGGCTGTAAGCAACGCCACCTTTTCTATTGACTTGAGTGATACGGTAACTGTGGAATCTTATTTGTCACAAAATAATGTTGGAGGAGCTAGTTTAGCAACCGATTTTAATTTGGGAGGAAGTAATGTGCTAACAGGAACAGTTCCTAGTTTGCCAAATAATTCAAGCGTAGAAATCAAATTAATGGTTACAGCACCTTCGTACTTGGGTGGAATTGCTATCGCTGCGGAAATTATAGCTCCTAGTGGCACAACCGATATCAATGAAGGAAATAACCAGTCCATTATTTCTATGAACGTGGTGGATGTACCTATAGATTTTACTGTAACTAATACCCAAATAAATCCCTCTCCAGGAACAGGCATAAGTACTTGGGGGGAAACAGTAACTTACCAATTTACCATAACAAACAACAGTATCATAGACTACCCTTTGAGTAGTTTTTCTGGTATAATGACCCTTAATACCCCTTTAATTTATGGAAGTCCTATTATTGCTTTTGAATCGATAGAGTGTATTGGGGCTACGAATGGGATGGCTTGTATAGATCTTTCTGGTGTATCGGGATCCACGGCGCAAGTCAATTCGGTTGAAACAATTTTTACAATGGGAACATCCAATGTATTTACTGCCGGAGGGTCCTTGACTTTTGAGGTGCAATACCAAATTACTGGGGCATCTTGCGCATTTGAATTACAACCCATTGAGGTAGGAAGTTCCATCCAATTATTATTGAATCATGAAAACGAGTCGTCAAATTTTTCCAACACCATTCCTTTAACCTTGTTGGAAAGTGAGGTATGTAACGTAACAGATATTTGTATAGACACCGTTCAAATTAATCCGGATATTTCAGAGTCTTTGGATTGGGGAGAGGAAATCACCTTTACCACGACAGTTTGTAATGATGGCCCTTTGGATGCTTACGTCGCTTTTTTTCTTCAAAATTTAACGCCATTTGTAGAGTGGGAGATTGTATCATTGGAATGTACTGATACAACGGGAAACCTTAGTTGTTCAGATGTAACCTTGACTCAAAATGATATTTTTTGGACGAGCGAGAACTTTTTGATGCCGGCAAACACTACGATTACCATCACCAGCACACTTATTTTTATAGAACCAGAATGTTCTGTAGATGGTGAAGATATTCAAGTTCATTTAAGGAGTGGCACCAATATCTTACAGAGTGATTTATTTGATTCAAACAATGAAAATAGCGCCCAAAGTGATTACTTAAGCTTTCCGGCAGCTCCATTATGTCCCTCTGAGGATATTTACATAACTAAATCACAAATAGATCCTGCATTACCCATAGGGAGTGATGAGAATAATACAGCTGATTGGGGGGAAATCACCTATGAAATTACCGCTTTTAATAATTCGGAAGTGGATGTTCCCATTGCCTTAGAGGATTATATAATAGGTGCAGGGGGTAACGATCTTACAGGTACGCTGGTATCGGTAGCTTGTGTTTCCACAACAGGCACTGCTAGTTGTTTACCCCTTGATCACGTCTATGTTGGAGAGGTTTTTGACGGAATTCCAAATAATAATGAAAATGATGTTTTATGGGAAATTTTAGCGGAAGATAACTGGATACTACCAGGTGAAAGTTCGGTTACTTTTCAGGTTGTTGTCGATTGGTATCCCGGTTGCTCGGGAATACCCATGTATGTTGAGAACCATGCAACAATTGAATTTTTTAACGATCAGGTTATTGATAGCAATGAGGATAATAATGAGGCTTCTGCAAAGACCTATTTAGCTCCTTGTGTGGATTTGGTAGTCCAGACCTTTCCAGAGTATCCACAGGTTAATGTCAATCAGCAGTTTGACTGGATTATAGATATTTCAAATAGTAGTTCCAGTTATAATGCCATTAATATTGATTTTGAAAACATTTTAGGAGATGAATTCACCATAAATGGGACGCCAACATGTAATGTGACCAATGGAAACGCAGCTTGTATTTCCAATTTACAAATTAACGGTAATACACTTACTGGATTGATATCATTCATGGAACCCAATGCTACTATCAGAATAGTTATACCGGTTTTGGCGCCAAATTTTGGAGGCGCTTTTACCAATACGGTTTCTGCAATTCCAAATCAAGATGATAATGAAGAGTTGAGTCCAGAAACCAATACATCCATCAGTAATGTGCAAGTAATTGCTCCATTTTTAGTGAAGTCCTTTGATCCAGATATGATCTATGAGGGGCAGCAAACTACCTTGACATTTACAATAAATAACACCTCTACCAGTCCGCAACAAACGGGTATTGCGTTTGTGGATAATCTTCCCACTGGAATGGTACTAAATGAGCCTCCCACTTGGGTCATGGCCAATGGGGCCACAGGTGATTTTGTTGGTGATATAGGCGATACGTTTGTGGGAATTACCAACTTGAGTATCCCACAAGGTATTTCGAATTGTACATTTTCAGTAGAGATAACAGCTAATGAGGCGGGGAGTTTGGTCAATTCATATACTAATTTTAGTGACCTCGTGAATATTGATGCAACCCAAACCTTTGCAGAGCTTACTGTTTTAGAGGATACTACAGATGTCGATATCGCTGTAATCAAATCAGTTGAACCAAGTGAAAGTTCACTCGGTGAAAGTGTTGTGTTTACCATCCAAGTCACAAATAATGGTTCTTCTACAGGGAATAATATAGAAATAACCGAGATGCTTCCTGCCAGTTTTGTGGTGGATAACTATGAGGTGAGTGCGGGTATTTTTGATATAACGACTTACATTTGGAGTCTTTCCAGTTTGGCGCCCCAGCAAACAGAAACGTTAACCCTGGAAACTACCATCGTTTCATCTTCAGAGCTTACTAATGTGGCTTCCTTAACAGGGCTTCTGGAAACAGATAGGGATGAGACCAACAATACCGATGAGGCATCGATAACCTTGGACAATTGTTTGGAGATACCTCAGGCGTTTACTCCCAATAATGATGGATTCAATGATTATTTTGTGATTCCGTGTCTTCAGGATTATGGTTCCAATAACATCCGAATCTTTAACAGATATGGCACCACCGTTTTCAAAACAGAGAATTATGACAATAACTGGAATGGAAAACCAAACCAAGGAATCTTGCATGACCCCAAAACCCTTTTACCAGTAGGAACCTATTACTATGTATTAGAGATTGATGCTTTGGATAAACCCGTGGTTGGGTGGGTGTATTTGACGTATTAATTAAATTTACGCTCTATAATTTCCATAAATCGTTCCTCAAATTCTTCTTTTCCTGCCCAATTATTATGATCTGGTTTGATCATGTTTTGGATAAGATTTTCTGCATCTTCAAAATCGTCCAGAGTGTTAATTTGAGAGATGACACGATCATAATCTTGTGAGTTACCACCAAACAGATGCTTGATAAAGGCCAGTTTATCGTTTAAGCCTATGGTGAAACCACCACGTTTAATATGGTCGTTTAGAGATTTTTTTCCGTTGCCTTGTTTGGAGAGCGGCTCAAAAACGGGTGTTTCTTTAAAGTCCGCCGTTATTTCGTCAAAATCGTTTTTGTGGTATTTGGGTTGATTTGGGATGGCTTTTTCAAACAGCTCATCTACCTGTTGAGATTCTTGAGGCATGTGAGCTACCATATCCTTGATTTTTTCAATGGCAGGTTCCATAATTTCCTCATGCTCATTATCATCCAAATTAATGTAGATTTTATCATCAATTTCAATGTTGTCGCTAATATTGTGATTGAATGCTATATTAATGAGGTCAAAAAATGAAGAATCACTTTCTATGGTAGGTAAATCTTCTTGAAAATTGTCTCTAGCAAATTTTAAAACCGTAAGTTTTTCATACAGCGCCGCTACTTCACGATGCATTTTGTCAATATCATCCTTTCCTTTTAATTTAAGGATTCTATGGGCAATGCTCATCAATTCAGCTTCCAACTTCTTCTTCATAACTTTTAAGATTTAATCCAATATATGCTTTTGTTTTTTAATAAATTTACGCCACCTTTATACAGAACGAGTCATCACCCTGATTTAGTGTTAAAATTACAAAATGTTTCTCGAAAATACGGTAAATCATAAAGAACAATTTGGTTGGATTGAAGTGATATGTGGATCTATGTTCTCGGGTAAGACCGAAGAATTGATCCGTAGATTGAAGCGCGCCCAGTTTGCCAGACAGAAGGTTGAAATTTTCAAACCGGCTATAGACGTACGTTATGATGAGGATAAGGTGGTGTCTCATGACTCCAATGAGATAAGGTCTACACCTGTACCCGCTGCAGCCAATATTCCCATTTTGGCAGATGGTTGTGATGTGGTAGGGATCGATGAGGCCCAGTTTTTTGATGATGAGATTGTAAGGGTTTGTAATGATCTTGCTAATAAGGGGGTACGCGTGATAGTAGCTGGCTTGGATATGGATTTTAAAGGCAATCCATTCGGACCCATGCCGCATCTTATGGCAACTGCTGAGTATGTTACTAAAGTGCATGCCATTTGTACGAGAACAGGAAACTTGGCCCAATATAGTTACCGTAAATCAAAGAGTGACGATTTGGTTTTGTTGGGAGAGGTTGATGAGTACGAGCCTTTGAGTAGGGCTGCCTTTTACAAAGCTATGTTGCGTGACAAAGTAAGGAACATGAAGGTAAATGATCCTGAAGTGGTTATTAATAAATCTAAAGAAGACCATGCCGAAGACCAAGGAGACCCTATTGGAGATTAACCTGAATTCTCTAGCTCATAACTTCCAATATTTAAAATCCCAAATTTCAAATAACACCAAGTTTCTGGCTGTAGTAAAAGCCTTTGCTTATGGTAGTGATGCGGCTGCAATTGCTGGTGAACTTGAGAAATTAGGAGCTGATTATTTTGCGGTGGCCTATTCCTATGAGGGAGCTGCCTTGAGGGATTCTGGTATAACAAAACCTATTTTGGTATTGCATCCCCAGCCAATTCATTTTAATACTATTATAGAGAGATGTTTGGAACCGAATCTCTATAGTTTTAAAGTACTTGAGGCGTTTATTAAAACAGCTGAAGAAGGCAATCAAATAGATTATCCCATTCATATTAAATTCAATACAGGTTTAAATAGACTGGGATTTAATGGGCAAGATGTTCCAGAAATCATTCAAATTTTAAAGGCTACAAAAGCTGTGAAAGTACGATCCATATTATCCCATTTGGGTGCTAGTGAAGATCTGAATGAAAAGGAATTTACAGGAAAGCAAATTAATTTGTTTAAAAGCATAGCAGAAACTTTTGAGAGCCAATTAGGAAGCAAAGTCCTTAAGCATATGTGCAATACTTCTGGTATTTTAAACTATCCGGAAGCGCATTTTGATATGGTAAGAAGTGGTATCGGTTTATATGGCTTTGGGAATTCGGAATTGCAGAATAAACATTTCAGGCCAATAGCTACATTAAAATCGGTGATCTCTCAAATCCATCAATTAAACGAAGGGGATAGCTTGGGGTATAACAGAGGGTTGATTGTAGAGAAGCCTACGAGGACTGCTACTATTCCAGTAGGTCATGCAGATGGTATCAGCAGACAGTATGGAAAAGGAAAAGGTTATGTGATGATTAATGGTCAAAAGGCATATATTTCTGGGAATGTTTGTATGGACATGATCATGGTGGATGTTACCGATATTGACTGTGAAGAAGGTGATGAAGTTATGGTTTTTGGAATGGCTTCAACTGCCGATCAATTGGCACAAAGAGCAGGCACCATTTCCTATGAGTTGTTAACCGCTATATCACAGCGCGTTAAAAGAAAGATTATCTCATAATTTTTGTTTTAGGGATTGGTTTTTTTCTATTTTCGTACTAGTTCTAACTATTAATCAATATTATTATGTTAAAAGAGTTTAAAGAATTTGCCATGAAAGGCAATTTGGTGGATATCGCCGTCGCGTTTGTAATGGGTGCTGCTTTTAATAGTGTTGTTACTTCATTTACTGGAGGTATCGTTTCCCCACTAATTGGTTTGATTTTCAAAACCGATTTCAAGGACTTAAAGTACGTTGTAGAAGAGGGTACTTTAAATGAAGCCGGTGAAAAGGTAGGAGAAGTGGCTGTTATGTACGGTGAGTTTTTGACCAACTTGTTGGATTTCATCATTGTAGCCTTTGTAATGTTTATGATTGTTAAGGCTGTTAATGCAATGAAAAAGAAGGAAGAGCCAGCTCCAGAAGCGCCAAAAGGTCCAACTGAAACAGAATTGTTGGTAGAAATAAGAGATTTATTAAAGAAATAATTATTCGCTACACTATATATTCTAAACCTAAAACCACCCAATACGGGTGGTTCTTTTTTGTAATTAAAATTCATGGAAATTTGAATATTAATTACTTTTGTAGCTTATTAAATTTTTAAATCATGAAAATAGCAGTTGTAGGCGCCACAGGTATGGTTGGCGAGGTGATGTTGAAAGTTTTGGAAGAAAGAAACTTTCCAGTATCTGAATTAATTCCAGTAGCATCGGAAAGAAGTGTAGGGAAAAAGGTGACCTTTAAGGATAAGGAGTTCACTATTGTTGGTTTGGAGACTGCTGTGAAGTTAAAACCTGAAATCGCTATTTTTTCGGCAGGTGGAGGAACCTCATTAGAATGGGCTCCTAAGTTTGCTGAAGTTGGAACTACGGTTGTAGACAATTCATCAGCATGGAGAATGGATCCTACCAAAAAACTAGTAGTTCCAGAAATCAATGCCAAAGTTTTAACAAAGGAAGATAAAATTATTGCCAATCCTAATTGCTCAACCATTCAATTGGTGATGGCATTGGCACCATTACATGACAAATACAGAATGAAGCGTGTGGTAGTTTCAACCTACCAATCGGTTTCTGGTACAGGTGTAAAGGCGGTCAATCAAATGGAGAATGAAGTAAAAGGTGTGGAAGGCGAAATGGCTTATCCTTACCCTATCTTTAAAAATGCGCTTCCTCATTGTGATGTGTTTGAAGATAATGGATACACTAAAGAAGAGATGAAATTGGCGCGTGAGCCTCAAAAGATTCTTGATGATAAAACGTTTTCAGTTTCTGCGACAGCAGTTAGAATTCCAACGGCTGGTGGGCACAGTGAATCTGTGAATGTGGAGTTTGAAAATGATTTTGACTTGGCTGATGTAAGAACTTTGCTAAGTGAAACTCCAGGTGTCATCGTTCAGGATAATCCGGGAGCTAACTCCTATCCAATGCCTATTTATGCGCACAATAAGGATGAGGTGTTTGTAGGAAGAATTAGAAGGGATGAAACACAACCCAATACGTTGAACATGTGGATTGTGGCTGATAACTTAAGAAAAGGAGCAGCTACCAATGCAGTTCAAATTGCTGAATATCTAGTAGAAAAGGAATTGGTATAATCACTTCCAAAAATATAATACATGTGAAAACCATCTTCTTTAAGGTGGTTTTTTATTTTCACCTCATATATTAATTAATCGTTGCTCGGTTATGAATAGATTGTCAATAGGGGAGAAAAGTAGGCAAACAAAAACCTGCCATATGAACCACTTAAATTTCATAAAGGCAGGTCTGTAAAATCGATTAATAGCATTCCAAATGTCGCTATTAATTTTAAACCAGACATTAAAAATCTTTCAATAGCATGAAAATCTGATAAATTGCTTAGATGTGTATTTTATTGGGATTAACTGTATTTCACCTTTCTTAGAATTCTCATGGCGTCTTTGTATAAGGTGTATATTTCCTCATTGTATGCCTTTAGGTAAGGTCTAATTTCAATGAGTTTGTCAATAGCATCATGAAATAGATTAAAATAACAAAGGAGGTAGGTGATTGGTAAGTTTTTGAGGTCGTGTTCCTCATGGTTGCTTAAACTCATTCCTTTTTTTAATTTCTCCAGAAGGTTATTGTTTGTATTATAAATATGATAGAGTACCCTTTTGTCATATTGTGGTGGTTGGAACAATAAATCGGTTTTAATGTGGTAGGTAGCATTGTTTTTAAACTCAATTGTGGTTTCTTCAAGTGGGTAATATTTATAGGAATTCTGAAGTCCCAAACGAACATACTCAATAATCTTAAATGTGTTTTCGTCATATTTAATAGAAACCTCGTCTAGATTGGAATAAAAAAGTCTAACCTGCTCGTTAATTAACTTGATATCCACCCGGGAGAAAAACACTTCCTCTTTAACCACTTTCTTCAGGCCAGCCCAACATACCACGAAGTACTCCTTAAAGACCTTGTATTGGGGCGAAAAATCTTTTCGGGTATTCATGAAATCAAAGACGCCATCCAGAGTGTGTTCTATGTTGTTTTGGGCATGCCTTTCAATATCAGCAACAATACTGGAATTGTTATCCTTGATTTCGATATCAAATACTTTGGGCATACTCATACTGCCATCCCTAAAGAAAACGGACCCTCCATAGTACTTCCAGATATTCTTTCTAAGGGAAGTTATCTTGTTGTCCCCTTTAGCTCTAATGGTTACCAAACCCACTACTTTGTCGTCTGGCAAATGAGGAAACGGAATGTTTTCATATTGTACGATAGGGGGATTGGTCAAATAGGCATTGATTAAGTTTTGAATTTTACTATCATCAAAAAAATCAGTCCCTACAATTTGATTGTCTTCGTCCTCAACTCCAATAACAATAAAGGAATTGTTGTTAGGGTTGCTGTTGGAGAGGGCACAAATATGCTTTAAGAATTTGGCTTTCCCTTCTTTGTGCGAAATATCAATTCGACGCTTTTTGTCATAAAAACTGTTCTCATCATTATGAGCCAATAAGTTTTTAATGAGCAAGCGTTTGTTAATCATGATAAAGATGGGGAAGATTTAATTATACTTCCTTTTTTAATATGGTTGATGAGGCTTGAGCTGTTGGAAAAATAAGCATGTCTGCAATATTCACATGAGGAGGTCTGGAGACAGCAAAATATATCGCTTCGGCAATATCCTCCGCTTGAAGCGCTTTATAACCTTTATAAACATTATCGGCTTGTGAGCCACCTTTAAATCGAACCTTGGAAAACTCGGTTTCAACCAATCCAGGATTGATAGCCCCTACTTTGATGCCATACGTATTCAAATCAATACGCATACCTTCTGTGATAGCTAGTACAGCATGCTTACTGCCGCAATAGACATTGCCCTTAGGATATACTTCTTTTCCAGCCGAAGAACCAATATTTATGATATGTCCAGATTGTCTGTCTCGCATAGAGGGAATAATAGCTTTACTTATATATAATAGTCCTTTGACATTGATATCCATCATTGCATCCCAGTCGTCAAGAGATCCTTCATCTATGGGGTCTAGCCCATGGGCATTTCCAGCATTATTAATTAGGATATCAATCGTTTTAAAGGAGTTTGGTAGAGAGTCAATAGCTTTAAAGACTTCGTCTTTGTCTCTCACGTCAAAATTTAGGGTTGTTACGGGTACAAGAGGCGACAATTCCGTTTTTAATTCATCTAGTCTGTCTTGTCTTCTTCCACAAAGAATAAGTTGAATGCCTTTTTTAGCAAATTCGACAGCTGTAGCCCACCCTATGCCACTGGTTGCACCAGTAATTAATGCAGTTTTGGTCATGTTGTTATTAATAGATCGTTTAATTTCTCATAAAAATAATTAAATCAGGCTTGAAAAGCATAGGGAAGGAAAAGGAAAATAGGATTTTTAAACATTTCCAAATACAGATATCTCTATTTTCAGAATTTACTATGTCTTAAAGGAAAGGTACTTTTGTTTTTGGTCTTACGGAGTTGTTTTTTGGAAAATGTCGGCTGAAACACCCTGTTTTCATTGGGGTTTAACAAACTTTCACATTTTAAAAAGGTCTTTTTAAGAAGATTTGTGCGTATATTATTTCAAACGAAGTTTAACCAAATTTAATTTTATGATTCGATTCAAACAACTTACACTAACACTATTAAGTATACTAACTCTTACCTTTTTGGGATGTAGCGATGATGACGGTGATTCAACCCCTCAAGCTAGTACATCTCAAATATCTGTTAAACTAATGGATGAGCCCGGAGACTATGAGCATGTTTTTGTAGAGGTACTAGATGTCATGGTCAAAGTGAATGATGAATCAGAAGGAGAAGATGGATGGGAAAGTTTGGGGGCCATCAATACTGGTATTTATGACTTATTAGAACTAACAGGTGGTATTAATGTGCTTTTAGTTGACGATTACACCATTCCGGCTGGTACTTTAAACCAAATCAGATTGATTCTTGGCGATGAAAATACTATTGTTATTGATGGTGTATCACATCCTTTAAATACGCCTAGTGCACAACAATCAGGATTGAAAATTCAAGTGAACCATACATTAGAGCCAAATATCCACTATACCTTTTTATTGGATTTTGACGTTGATGATTCTATTGTAGAAGCAGGTAATTCAGGAAACATCAATTTACATCCGGTCATCAGAGCGACTACAGAAGCTGACACTGGAGCCATAGCGGGAAGCATTCAAAATGATGTGCAAACTGAAATTGTAGCAACCAATGGTATTGAAACAGTTTCCACTTTTGCCGATGAAGACGGTAATTTTGTTTTGGTAGGTTTAACCGGAGGTACTTACATTGTAACTGTAACACCAGATCCAGAATCCTTATTGACACCAATTGAAATTCAAGACGTTGAGGTAGCCGTAGGGAGCACAACGCAATTAGACCCTATCGTATTAGAGTAATATCCGTTTCTTTTAAATATATGTTAAAGAGCAGCAATCCTTTGCTGCTCTTTTATTTTTAACCTTACCTTAACAGCATCAAAATAAAAATTTTAACAATTTGCACCTCTTTAACGAGCAAAAAAACATACGGCTTAAATTTTGAATATGATGGAAGAAACAGGCACCATAGACATCAAATCAATCAATGAGAAAATTGAAAGGGAAAGTGCTTTTGTAGATTTATTGACCTATGAAATGAATAAGGTCATTGTGGGTCAAAAGCATATGGTTGAACGGTTGTTAATAGGTTTGTTGGGTCAGGGACACATTCTGTTGGAAGGAGTTCCTGGATTAGCAAAAACACTAGCGATTAATACCTTGTCTCAGGCTGTAGATGCTAGCTTTAGTAGAATTCAGTTTACACCAGATTTACTTCCCGCCGACGTAGTAGGTACCTTGATATATAACATGAAGGAGAATGATTTCTCTATCAAAAAAGGACCTATTTTTGCCAATTTTGTTTTGGCAGATGAGATTAACCGTGCTCCTGCAAAAGTACAGTCTGCCTTATTGGAGGCGATGCAGGAAAAACAGGTTACCATTGGTGACGAAACTTTTAAACTGGACAAGCCATTTTTGGTAATGGCAACACAAAACCCTGTGGAGCAAGAAGGTACTTACCCGCTTCCAGAAGCACAGGTAGACCGTTTTATGTTGAAAACTGTAATCGAATATCCGTTACAAGCAGAGGAGCAACTTATTATAAGAGCCAATTTAAAAGGGGCTTTTGAAAAAGTAAATGCAGTTGTTTCAATAGATCAAATCTTACGTGCACAACAAGCAGTTCGTGAGGTTTACATGGATGAGAAAATTGAAAAATATATACTCGATATCATCTTTGCGACACGTTTCCCAGAGAAATATAAACTTTCAGATTTAAAACCGCTTATCTCCTTCGGGGCCTCTCCGCGTGGTAGTATCAATTTGGCAACAGCTGCCAAATGTTATGCTTTCTTAAAACACCGTGGTTATGTGATTCCTGAAGATGTAAGAGCTGTTGTTCATGATGTGTTGCGTCACAGAATAGGTATTACCTATGAGGCCGAAGCCGAAAACATTACTTCTGTAGATATTATCAATAAAATAGTAAATGAGGTAGAGGTACCTTAATGGAAGTCTAAAGCCAAGTCTTTTTCATTTCAGTTATTAAGGGCTTTAAACTTGAGGACTAATTTATGGATACGAAGGAATTACTTAAAAAGGTACGTAAAATAGAAATCAAGACACGTAGGTTGTCTGATCACATTTTTGGGGGGGAATATCACTCTACCTTCAAAGGTCGTGGTATGACTTTTTCTGAAGTTCGCCAATATCAATTTGGGGATGATGTAAGAAGTATTGATTGGAATGTGACGGCACGATACAATGAACCTTACGTGAAGGTGTTTGAAGAGGAACGTGAACTAACCATGATGTTAATGGTGGATATTTCAGGTTCTGAAATGTTCGGTACCAGTCAGCAATTTAAAAATGAAGTCGTTACCGAAATCGCCGCTACTTTGGCGTTTTCTGCTACCCAGAACAATGACAAGATTGGGCTGATTTTATTTTCAGAGGATGTTGAACTTTACATTCCGCCCAAAAAAGGTAGGTCTCACGTTTTAAGAATTATCAGGGAACTCATAGAATTTGAACCTAAAAGCAAGCAAACCAATATTTCTGAAGCTTTAAAGTTTTTATCCAATGTGATGAAAAAGAAGGCCATTGTGTTTGTTTTGAGTGATTTTATATCAGATGATTATCAGCGTACCCTAAAGATTGTGTCTGGGCGCCATGATGTTACAGGGATACGCGTTTATGACCAGCGTGAGGAAAGTATTCCTAATCTGGGAATGGTTCAAATGCAAGATGGGGAAACGGGAGAGATGATGTTGGTAAATACGTCTTCCAAATCGGTAAGAAGGCAATACGAAGCGTATTACCACGACAAGGTAAACTATTATAAAGACAGTTTTGCCAAATCTGGTGCAGGCAGTTTAAGTTGCCGAACCGATGAAAGCTATGTGAAAAAATTATTAGGATATTTCAAAAGAAGAGGATAGAATGTGTAAAGATTGGTTGGATAAAAAGTATCTTAAAAATAGGCGAGCTCGAGTTTTAAAGCCTGTTTTTTCTTTTTTATTGGTACTTACTTCATGGTTTACCATGGGACAAGTTACCTCCTCCATAGATTCCACCTCCATTAAAATTGGGGAACAAATCACCTATCAAATTAAGGTTGAAAGTGGTCCTGAAGATTTGGTTCTTTTCCCAGAAGGGCAATCCTTCAAGCCTCTTGAGATGATTGAGTCTTATGCGGTGGACACCATAAAAAAGGACGCCAATTTTGAATTAATTAAAAAATATGGGTTGACCCAATTTGACTCGGGAACCTATTTCATTCCGAAGCAAAAAATAGTTGTAGGTAGTAAATCCTATTTTACAGATTCCCTAAAAGTTGAGGTCAACAACATTCAAATAGATACAACAAAGCAAGGACTTTATGATATCAAGCCGCTAATTGAGGTTAAAAAGCCTAGTAGTAATTGGTTGCAAACCCTTTTGATTATACTAGCTGTTATTGTGGTCCTTGGTGCTTTGGCTTATTGGTTTTTCTTCAGAAAAAAACCATTGACCGAAGAAGAGAAAATTGCTTTACTTCCACCTTATGATCGTGCCAAGTTGGCTTTAAAGAAACTGGAAGAAAGTCCGTATTTGGAAAATTCGGAATACAAGCAATATTATTCTGAATTGACTTTGGCCATCAGGAATTATTTGGATGAAAAAGTATATGACCACGCCTTAGAAAGTACGACTGATGAGTTGATCAACAGATTACGACTTTTAAAGGATGGGAATCAAATTGATTTAAGTGCTGAAACAATAAAAAACTTGGAGTCCATTTTAAAAAGGGCTGATTTGGTGAAATTTGCCAAGTCTGAGCCAGATAAGGAATTGGCCAAGTTGGATAGGCAAACTGTTGATTTGGAGATTGATCATGTTAAAGAAGCCCTTCCAGAGCCTTCTGAAGAAGAAAAGCTCATGGATGAACAATATAAACTGGAGCAAGAGCGCAAATTAAAGCGTAAAAAACAATGGACTTTGGCCGGAGCGATAGGAGCCTTTATTGTTTTGATATTTGTTGGTTTCGGTTTGAAGTATGGCTTCAGTTACGTGAAAGATAAGTTGTTTCAAAATAGCCATTTGGAGCTTATGGAAGGTGAATGGGTTGATAGTGCTTATGGGGTTCCACCTGTTTATATTTCGACACCAGAAGTTTTAAAAAGGATAGATAAAGATACAGATGACAGTATCATGACCAAAACCACAACCTTTACTTATGGTTCGGTTGAAGATTTAGGAGTGTCTGTTAGTACGACCGTTAATCAGAATCAAGGACAGCAGCCACAGGGGATGCAACCACAACAAGGGCAACAGACTCCTAGCAATCCAGAAATTGACTTGAATGCTGCAGGCGAAAAAATAATGAAGGGATTCGAAGATAAAGGAGCTACTAATATCCTTACCAAGCAAGATAAATATACGACCCCAAATGGAGCCGAAGGATTGAATGTACATGGGACATTCAACGTGTCGGGGAAAGAAATGAATTATTCTTTGTTCTTATTTGTAGCTGAGAATAATGCGGTATTACAGCAAATATTGATTACTTGGCCACAAAACCAAGAATATGCCGAGAAGATTGCCAATAGAGTAATTGGTTCCATTGAATTAAAAAAGCCTGAATGATGTTTGAGGGATTTGAGTTTCAAAATAAAGAGTTTTTTTGGTTGCTATTGCTACTGCCAATAGCATTGGCGTGGTATATTTTTACCTATAAAAGGCAAACAGCAGAGTTAAAGATTTCAAGTTTGAAAGGTTTTAAAGTGGCTAATTCCTGGTTGCCAAAAACCAAACACATTCTTATTCTTTTAAGGTTGGCTGCCTTGGCTCTGGTTATTACGGCTATGGCTAGACCAAGAACTGTAGATGTTTCAACCAAAACCAAAACGACACGAGGAATCGATATTGTTATGGCGATAGACGTTTCTGCAAGTATGTTGGCTAAGGATTTGAGACCAAACAGATTGGAAGCATTAAAAAGTGTAGCAGCTCAATTCATAAAGGAGCGACCGAATGACCGAATTGGCTTGGTGGAATATGCAGGTGAGAGTTATACAAAAACGCCAATTACAAGTGATAAAGCGATTGTTTTACGCTCCTTGGAAGACATCAAATACAACAAGGTGATCGAATCGGGGACAGCTATAGGAATGGGATTGGCCACTTCAGTAAACCGATTAAAGGATAGTAAGGCTCAAAGTAAGGTTATTATTCTTTTAACCGATGGTGTGAACAATACCGGTTTTATTGATCCAAAAATAGCAAGTGAATTGGCGGTAGAATATGGTATAAAGGTATATACCATAGGATTGGGAAGCAATGGAATGGCGCTTTCACCTGTGCAAATCTTACCTAATGGTAATTTTCAATATGGTAGAGTACAGGTTGAAATAGATGAAGAACTTTTAAAAGATATAGCCAAAGTAACTGGCGGAAGGTACTTTAGAGCAACCAATAATGAAAAGCTAACAGAGATCTATGAAGAGATCAATAAATTGGAAAAAACAGAGATAGAAGAGTTTAAATTCTATAATTATCAAGAAATGTTTCGTCCATTGGTATTGTTGGCTGCTTTGTTGTTGATGGTTGAATGGTTATTAAGAATAACAGTTTATAGAAGTTTTGTGTAGATGTTTCAATTAGAAGAAAAAATATGGTTTTGGGGCTTACTGGTAATACCAGTATTGGTTTTGTTTTTCTTGTTGTTGCAACTTTGGAAAAAAAGAGCAGGGAATAAGTTTGCAGATAAGGCTTTACTTAAGAGACTAAGTCCCAATCAATCTTTATTTAAATCGGCCTTAAAGCTATTTTTGCTTTGTTTGGCTTTTGCTTTTTTGGTGATTGCTTTGGTCAATCCTAAAATTGGCACCAAACTAGAAACAGTTAAACGTGAAGGGGTAGATGTGGTTTTTGCTATAGATGTTTCAAAAAGTATGTTGGCAGAAGACATTGCTCCAAACAGGTTACTGAAAACCAAGCAGCTGGTTACTCAAATTATCAATAATTTAGCTAGTGACCGCATCGGAATTATTGCCTATGCCGGGAATGCTTATCCGCAACTCCCCATAACGACTGATTATGCTTCTGCAAAAATGTTTCTTCAAAACATGAACACTAATATGATGTCGTCACAGGGAACAGCCATCAATGAAGCTATTGAGCTGGCGAAAACCTATTACGATGACGAAGACCAAACCAACAGGGTTTTAATCATCATTTCTGATGGGGAAGATCATGGCGAAGGCGCAGAGCGTGCCGCAGAAGAAGCTTCAGAACAAGGAATACGCATATTCACCATAGGTGTTGGCGACGTAAAGGGAGGTCCAATTCCTATTAAAAGAAATGGTATCGTTCAAGAGTATAAAAAAGATAGTAATGGGGAAACTGTTATTACCCGTTTAAATGAAGAAACCCTAAAGAATATTGCATCTGAAGGAAATGGAGAATATATTCACGGGGAAAATACAACTGAGGTTGTAGAAAAGATTTCTGACGAATTGAATAAAATGGATAAAAAGGAATTTGAGTCGAAACAATTTGCCGATTTCAAAGACCAATTTCAATGGTTTTTGGCAGCAGCCATTTTATTGCTTTTTATTGATATTTTCCTTTTGGAACGTAAGACAGAATGGCTAAAACGTTTAAATCTCTTTAATGAAAACCTTTAACTTTTATAAATTTTTTAACTGTCATCAAATCATCTGTTTGCTATATTCGTCTGTTATTTAAAGCCTAAATTAAAGAAATGACACGTTAAATGAACCGGATTATTACCTACATATTTTTAGTATTTACCACCGTTGGGCTGGCTCAAAATAAAGAGCAGGAGAAAAAGGAAGCTTTAGATTTAGAGCAGTCTAATGATATGGTTTATAACGGTAATGAATATTTAGGAAGTGATGATTATACCGCTGCAGAAATGGAGTATAGAAAGGCTATTTCCAAAAAATCCAGCAATGTTGCCGCATCCTATAACCTGGGGACCTCTTACTATCAAAACGGCAACATGGATGAGGCTCTTTTCAGATTGCAGGAAGCTGTAAAAAAGGCGACTTCAAAGGAGGAAAAGCACAGAGCATTTCATAATATCGGTAATATTTTGATGAAGAATGAAAAGTGTAAGGAAGCCGTAGAAGCCTTTAAAAGTGCCTTAAGAAATGATCCTAAGGATGATGAAACCAGATATAACCTCGCGTTAGCTAAAGAATGTGCTAAACAACAGCAGGATCAAAATCAAGATCAAGACGATAATAAGGACCAAAATCAAGATCAAAATCAAGATCAGAATCAAGATCAAAATCAGGATCAACAAAATCAGGATCAACAAGATCAAGAGAATAAAGACCAAGAAGGTGATCAAGATCAAGATCAAAAGGATGAGGGTGACCAAGAAAAGAAAGATGGAGACGATCAGAAGGATGATGAAGGCCAGCCTAAGGATGATAAACAAGATGAAGGCAAAGGAGATGATCAAAAGGATCAAAAACCGCCTCAACCACAACCAGGACAGTTATCTCCTCAGCAAATTAAAAACCTGCTAGAGGCTATGAATAATCAAGAACAAAAGGTTCAGGAAAAAATGAATGCTGAAAAGCAGAAGGGCGTAAAAGTCCCAACAGATAAAGATTGGTAATGAAGATGATAAATGAAGCAAAATCCATGAAAACATTAAAGTACATATCAGTTCTACTTTTTCTACTTTCTACTGGCTTTGCTACAGCTCAAGTAACGTTTGAGGCCAAGGTAAGTAAAACCGCCTTAGGGGTCAATGAACGTCTTAGGGTGGACTTTGAGATGAACAAGGATGGTGACAATTTCAATCCTCCAAACTTTGACAACTTTATGGTTGTAGGCGGACCTAACCAAGCAGTAAGTCATTCTTGGGTGAACGGAAAGAAATCTTTCAGTAAAACCTATAGTTTTTATTTAGCTCCTAAAGGTTTGGGAACCTTCACAATCAAACAAGCAACTATAGAAATTGATGGTGAAATTTATAAAACAACACCAGTAAAAGTCAAGGTTACCAAGGCTGTTGATAAGCCTAAAGATGGTAATAATGCAGATTACATTGCTTCTGAAAATATTCATTTGGTGGCCGAGGTTTCCAAAACAGACCCTTATTTGAATGAAGGCATTACCGTAGAATATAGGTTGTATGTTTCAGCCAACACAGGGGTTAGTAATTGGCGTGAAATAGAGAGCCCCAAATACAGTGACTTCTGGAGTCAGAACATTGATATTAAGGTGCCAAAAGTTCAAAATGGATCCTATAAAGGAGAACCTTATCGTTATGTCGTTTTAAGAAAAACTGTTTTATACCCTCAGAAATTAGGAAAACTGGAAATCGAACCTTTAAGCTTGGATATCACCATTGAGGTACCAACTAATAGAAGGGATATTTTTGGGAGTCGTTTAATGACCCAAGTGCATAAAACCATTTATGCTGGAAGTAAAACCATAAGGGTAAAACCTTTACCTGAAGAAGGGAAACCAGCTAATTTCACCGGAGCTGTTGGAGAGTTCGATTTTGCAGTAGTTACTTCAAAAACCGAGTTGAATGCTTCCGAATCCTTTAGAGCGAAATTAGAGGTAAAAGGAAAAGGAAACCTAAAGTTGTTTGAAATTCCAAAACCTACTTTCCCTAGTTCTTTGGAGGTGTATGAACCAGAACATGATGAAAATGTTAGGACAGATGAAAAATTAGGAATGAACGGAAGCATTTCAGATACCTATACCATCGTGCCTCAGTACAAAGGAAAGTACCCTATTCCAAGTATTTCCTTTTCATATTTTGACTTAAAAACAAAATCATATAAGGAGGTGTCTTCTGGTGAAATATTGATTAGTGTGATTGATGGACCAACTAATAATTCTTCTTCTGATAATGCGATTACATCTGTTAATGCCAACAAACAGGAAGTAAAAACAAAAGGAAATCACTTAGCTTTTATAAAGACAGATACAAGTTTAAGCCCAATTGAAGGGGATGATTTTTTTGGCTCGAATGGTTTTTGGGCATTATTGTTAGCGCCTTTATTGGCCATTCCATTGGCTATAGTGTTTAGACGGAAAGCCGATGAGCGTCGTGCCGATGTGGTAGGAAATCGCTTGAGACAAGCAGATAAATTGGCCAAACGGTATTTGGGAGAAGCCAAAAAATCTCTTGGTAATAAAGAAGCATTTTACATTGCTCTGGAAAAAGCTTTACATAATTACCTAAAAGCAAAATTGAGTATTGAAACCAGTGATATGAGTAAAGAAAAAATTCAAGCTCTGTTGCAGGAAAAAGGTGTAGAAGAACCAACTGTTTTAAGCTTTATGCAGATTTTACATAACTGTGAATTGGCAAGATATACGCCCATAACACAGGTTGAAATGCAGCAGGATTATCAAAAGGCGGCTGAGACTATTAATTTGGTTGATAAACAAATGCGATAAGGATGAAAGGATTGATGAAGTTATATTTGTTTTTAAGTTTATTTTTTGTAGCTGGAGTCTTAGCGTATTCGCAAAACGATTCTCTTTTTAAGCAAGGAAATAAACTTTACAATGATGGGGAGTACCAAGCAGCGATAACTAAATATCAGAAGATATTAGAAAATGGGAAGCATTCGGCAGAAGTCTATTTCAATTTAGCCAATGCCCATTACAAATTAAATCATATAGCACCCAGTATTTATTACTACGAAAAGGCATTACAATTAAAACCCAATGATAATGACATTAATAACAATGTCGGGTTTGCAAGGAATATGACCATTGATGCCATTGAAAAGGTGCCAGAAGTAGGTTTTTCAAGATTTATGAAATCCATTGTTAATACCTTTTCATATAATACTTGGGGTATGATATCAATAGGATTCATGATTCTTTTTGTTCTATTCTTTTTAACTTATTATTTTACTTATTCTACAGGAAAAAAAAGGATTTCCTTTGTATTGAGTCTTTGTTCCTTTGGAGTCAGTCTTACTATGCTGTTTTTTGCTTTTAGTAAATCGGGACTGGACGCCAAGGACCAACCTGCCATTGTTTTTGCACAAGAAACCCAGGTGAAAAGCGAGCCCAATTTAAGAAGTAATGAGGTGTTCTTGTTACATGAAGGTACCAAGGTTCAAATCTTGGATACCGTTAATAATTGGAAGCGAATCAAATTAGCCGATGGAAAAACGGGTTGGATCATTGCAGGAGATTTGAAAGCCCTTTAGTTTTAGCTTAATTCTCAAATTTATTAATTGGCAAACCTTATATTTGTATAAGAATAATTTATACAAATGTTTAAACGGCTGGTTTCTACATTCTTTTTTGTGGTTTTTGTTACATTTTTAACAGGGCCGACAATTCTCTCCATAATTGATGATGGTTATGATGTCACCGTGTTTTATAATTTGAACGAGGAAGAGAACATCCAAAAGGAAATTGCGAAACATTTAGAAGTTAAATTTTTAGAGAGTAATTACAGCCACTTAAACTCAGTATTTCAAGAGGACTCAGACCTTATAGTGTTTTACCAAAAGGCGTATACACCTCTAAGTCAAGAAAATATTTACCCCCCTCCCGAGAAGCACTTGCATTAGTTTTATTTTTCGTTAACTTTTCTAAAAAGTTAAATACATAGTTATTATTTAACATCTAAAATAGCATAGTATGTTTAAAACAATTAAAAGTGACTTGCCGGCAAGTATTGTAGTATTTTTTGTAGCCTTACCCTTGTGTTTAGGTATAGCTTTGGCTAGTGGGGCTCCTCTTTTTTCCGGATTAATTGCAGGAATTGTAGGCGGTATAGTTGTAGGGGCTATAAGTGGGTCTAATATTGGTGTTAGTGGTCCAGCAGCAGGTTTAGCTGCTATTGTACTAACAGCTATTGGGTCATTAGGGGGCTACCAAAATTTTTTAGTAGCCGTTGTTTTGGCTGGAATTATTCAAATTATTTTAGGATTCCTTAAAGCAGGAATTATAGGGTATTATTTCCCTTCCTCTGTTATTAAGGGGATGCTCACGGGAATAGGAATTATCATAATATTAAAACAAATCCCTCATTTTTTTGGATATGATGCTGAACCTGAAGGAGCTGATAGTTTTATAGAAGCCAGTGGAGAAAATACGTTTTCAGCCATCTTTCATGTAGCCGATAATATTTCTCTCGGTGCAACTTTAATAGGAATTTTGGGGTTATTAGTCATTTTGTTCTGGGATAACATCTTGGCTAAAAAGGGTAAATTTTTTAAGATTTTACAAGGCCCCTTGGTAGCCGTAGTATTAGGAATAGTATATTTTATTTTAACTCAATCCCATGAGTCTCTGTCCATAGATTCATCACATCTCGTTTCGGTGCCTATTCCAGATGATTTGAATTCATTTTTAGGTCAGTTTAGTTTCCCTAATTTTTCAGCGATAACTAACTCAGAAGTTTGGTTGGTTGGTTTTACCATGGCTTTGGTAGCCAGTTTGGAAACTTTGTTGTGTGTGGAAGCAACAGATAAATTGGATCCAGACAAAAACGTAACACCAACCAATCGTGAATTACTCGCTCAAGGTACCGGAAATATCATCTCTGGTTTAATAGGTGGTTTGCCTATAACACAGGTTATCGTGAGAAGTTCTGCAAATATACAATCTGGTGGAAAGTCGAAATTATCAGCCATTATACATGGCTTCCTTTTATTAATTTCAGTGATTCTTATCCCAAGGTTATTAAACAAAATACCTTTATCAGTTTTAGCAGCCATCTTATTGGTAGTAGGCTATAAATTGGCTAAACCAAGTTTGTTCAAGAAAATGGTTAAGATGGGGTGGAAACAATATGTGCCCTTTTTTGTGACGGTGGTGGGAATCGTATTTACTGATCTCCTTGTTGGAATTAGTTTGGGCTTAGGTGTTGGAATTATTATCATTTTGATCAAAAGTTATCAGAACTCTCATTTCTTACATATTGAAGATAGAAGTAATGATCGTCACAAAATAAAAATGACTCTTGCTGAGGAGGTCACCTTTTTTAATAAAGGGGCTATCCTAAAAGAATTGGAAAACCTTCCAAAAGATACGTATCTCGAGTTAGATTTAATAAATACGAGATACCTTGATCAGGACATCATTGAGATTTTAGAAGATTTCCTATACAAGGCAAAAGAAAGAAGAATAGATATCAAATTAGTTTCAAAAAGAGGGGTGGTTGAAAATCCAGAAAGTTTTGTGGAGTTTTTCAAGACACGGCCCAAATCAAGTAAAAGTTTAAGTTAATGGTTTCGCAAATTTTATCGAGAAGCAAACCAACGATCCAAATAGAAAATTATGAAAGCACATACTAAGGAAACACAAGCTACAATGACTCCAGAAAAGTCATTGCAATTCTTAAAAGAAGGAAATTTAAGATTCCAAAATAACTTAAAAGCCAATAGAAATTTATTGGAGCAAGTTAACGATACCAGTGAAGGACAATTCCCATTTGCAACCATTTTGAGTTGTATTGATTCTAGGGTTTCTGCAGAATTGGTTTTTGACCAAGGATTGGGAGATATTTTTAGTGTACGAATTGCAGGTAATTTTGTAAATGAAGATATCTTAGGAAGTATGGAGTTTGCATGTAAATTGGCAGGAACCAAACTTATTGTGGTTTTGGGTCATACCAGCTGCGGTGCTGTAAAAGGAGCCTGTGACCATGCTGAAATGGGAAATTTAACCAAGCTGATTGAAAAAATCACTCCGGCTGTGAAGGCAGTGAAAGAACCTTCTGAAGAAAGTATGAGAACCTCTAAAAATCTTGAGTTTGTGGATTCAGTTTCAGAGAAAAATGTTCATTTAACCATTGAAAGAATACATGCTGAAAGTCCTATTTTGAATGAAATGGAAAAAAATGGAGAAATTAAGATCATTGGAGCCATGTATGATATTAATACGGGAGCAGTTACATTTTTTGAATAGAAACAGAACATAGCGATTTTAAAAAATTAATGATTTAGTACTTTTAATGTAACACATGGACTTAAATAGAGTATTCGAAAATAACGAAATATGGATCCGAGAGAAATTGTCTAAGGACAAGGATTATTTTAATAAATTGGGCGCAGGTCAAAGTCCGCAATTTCTTTATATAGGTTGCTCAGACAGTCGGGTTGATGTTGAAGGACTTATGGGTTTAGAGCCAGGAGAAGCTTTTGTCCATCGTAATATAGCCAACATGGTTATTGCAACCGATTTAAATGCCATGTCTGTGATAGAGTATGCTGTTAATCATCTCAAGGTGGCAGATGTGGTCGTTTGTGGGCATTATGCCTGTGGCGGTGTTAAAGCAGCCATGTTATCGGAAGACCTGGGATTATTAAACCCGTGGTTGCGAAGCATAAGGGATGTTTATCGTTTACATTCAATAGAATTGAATGATATTTCAAATGAAGATGAAAGGTATGATAGGTTGGTAGAGTTGAATGTTCAAGAACAATGCGTAAATTTAATTAAAACTGCCGCTATACAAAAGGCTGTTAGAGAGCGAGGATTAAAGGTTCATGGTTGGGTTTTTGATGTTCATTCGGGCAAGCTCATTGATTTAAAGATTGATTTTGAATCTATTCTAGAAACAATTAGACAAATTTATCATTTAGATTAAATATTCAGTTAATAGTAAATCTAAAAAGCCATGGCATTTGCAATGGCTTTTTGACCTAAAAACTAACTTTACCTTCAAATATAAAGGGTTTTATTGCAATAAACTGTAAACAAATTCTGGATAGCCACGTTCTCCTGATTCGTTAGACATAGCTAAAAATTTAAGCTTGTAAAGGTTGCCATCGGTATCTTTGACAATATAAAAAACATGATCCTTTAGTGAAGGTTGAGTTCCTGGACCGCCACCATTTCTCCAGCTACTTCCTATTGCTCTTTGGTCGTTGTAAACGAAATTATTTTCCACCACATTAGATAAAGCAAACGTGTTGTAAGTCATGTCAGTTTCTTCTTCAGTATCAATCATATATACACCAACATTAGCTTTTGAATTATTCACCACAAAATCTGAGTACCCATAGGCCCCATAATTTTCAATTAAATTGGTAAAGACGGTAAAGTTTAGATCCCAGTTTGTTGAGGTTGGTTCGATGTTAACTTCACTGTTTGTATTGAAACTAAAGAAAGTGAAGTTATAATTACTATTTTTTGAAATAGTTACTTCTTGATGAGAAGTAGCATCCAATTCAGCATATTGCAAAATATAATTGTTTCCATCTTTCAACACACGGATTTTCATCCATCCCCGGCTTTCTCCCGTCACAGAAATGCTTCCAGTTTCAGGTGTGTCGGTACCAACTTCATATCCTAAATTCAATAGGTATACTTTGTTATCAGAATCATTTTCAGAAATCTCTGCCATTGCAGTCCCAGAGATATCTCCGTTAGGAGCATCGACAAAGGCAGCACTCTCGCTTTGAAAGGTTCCAACCGCAGCAAAAGGTTGCAGTTCCTGTACCTCCTGGTCACTTGAGGTAACTACATCAATATCAGTGGTAGTAAGGGCGGCAGCAGCCATATAAATAGAACCGTTGATAGCTACTCTAAAGCTATCACCAGAGTAAAATCCCAAATCCCAAGAATCACGTTGGATGCTTGTAGTTGTATTAGTACTTAAATCTATATATACTTGGTTTTGTTGATTCGGTCCGCCTATTTCTGGAGTGACATTGGCACCCTCAATTATAATATTAATGGGACCAGTGGGCGTGTCGTCTTCACTGCTACAACTTGTAAAACCCAAGACGGTAGTTATACATAAAACAGAAAAAAATTTGTTGATCATAATGGTTTTGATTTTAAATATTCAGATTGTATAAAAGTTTTAAATAATAGGAGCATCCATAACCCAATAGCAGGGATTGATTTCCACCAGAATGTGTCCCTCCCGAAGCAGAATTGCTGATATCTACCGAGGTTATATCCAAAAGATTTCTGGCTCCCAAAGTAAGTGTTAGGGCATCGTTAATAACCGATTTTTTTAAAGAGGCATCCAACCACCCATAACCATTGGTGGTTTGCTTTAAATAAAGGGAATTTCCGTTGTCATCTTCGCCAGAGGCTATGTAGGTTTGTTGTGGTCCTTGGTATTTGAAAAGCATGGTTACAAAAGTATTCCACTCCTTAAGGTGATAGGTACTGCTAGTATTCACCTGGTAAGCATATAAAAAGTCATCATTGCCATTAACTTCATTATTGTTAATGCGGGAAATACCCTGGAGGGTGGCACCCAGTTTTAAAGTCCATCGCTCTGTATTAATAGCATTGTCTGAGGTGATTCCCCATAGTTTGTAGGCATCAATATTAATGTATTGATATTGAAGAGGCAGAGTGTTTACAACCGCCAAGTCAATTTTATCTTGAACATCTATATAACTTAATTTCAAGGAATTCAACAAAGACATGTCACCTAGATAACTGTTCTTTTTAAGATTGATAAAAGCTGTAATTCCGTTTTCTGGTTTTAGGTTTTCATTGCCTCTTACATCGTGGTTGGAATCGACAAAGTAGTAATAGAGTTCTTCAAAATTTGGGGTTCTGTAAGAAGTGCCCACATTTGCTCGTAATTGAAAACCGTGGGATAATAAGTATCTGGCACTCAGACTACCGGTCAGTTGCGAGTGGTATTTGCTGTTGTACTCATAGCGTAATCCCGGTCTTAGCGATAGGGATTGGGTTACATTGTATTCCGACGAACCAAATAAGCCATAATTACCTTGAGTATGTGTTTTGTCTTGTTGTGTATAGTCCCCAGAAGCTTGGGTGTCAAACCCTTCAATATATCTAGTTTCATAACCCAATTGAAAATTGAAATCCTCACTTTTTATCAAATTATTGACAGCTCCTTTAGAGAAAATCACCTTGCTAGATTGGTAGGTTTCATTGGTTTCATCCGTTTTTTCTTCGGTAAGGATGTAGTAGTTAAATTCGTTAAGATCTCTTTCTTGTTGTTGAAATGAAAAGGAAGCATCATAGTTGATACCAGATTCCAAGCTTCCATTAATATTGAGGTTGTTAACCCATCTATTGGTCCTGAAAATCTTATCCGAAGCTGATGGATTGCTGGTTTGAGTTTCAACATCTATGTTAGATCTTACAGCTCGGTCATAGTAGTTCAGGATTTCATTGAAATACTCAAACTTGTAATTCAAGTTGAATTTTTCTGTTCGGTAATTAATCATAGCGTTACCAGTCCATTGTGTTTTGGGCAACCATTCATAACCTCGTAAACTATCGTTGATATAATGTTTCTTTCCTTGGTTATTATTTAAATAACCAGCAAATTGATTGCGGTTGAATCCTAATTTTCCAAACCATTTGTTTGAAAAATTATGAGCTAAGTTTAAGCCTTGAATATGTCTGCCCTTATCAAACCAAGCGTATTCATCGCCTACAGTTTCTTCTTGCAAGAGAGCTTCCAGCTTCCAGTTGCTGTCAATGGATTTTTTAGTGATTATGTTAATTACTCCAGAAACAGCGTTGGCTCCGTATTCCACACCCATAGCACCTTCAACAATTTCAATGCGTTCAATGTCATCCAAATTGATTTGTGTAAGATCTATATTGTTCCCAAGTCCGTTATCACTAACCAAAGGAATATTATCTACCAATATGTTGAAGTATTGGGAATCCAGACCGAAAAAAGAAATAGTTGATTTTCCAGATTGGGAATTGGGAAGAATGGTAAGGTTCAAGTTAAAGTTGAGTAGGTCTGCTAAATTATTGGCTGCCTGATTGTCTATTTGTTCACGTTTGATAACTATGACATTATGAACCGATTTTTTTATGGATTGCGGATTGTATTGGCCCGTAACCACCACTTCAGTCAATTGTTCCGTAAGGGTTGAGTCTTGTTTGACCTCTTGGGAGAAGGTAAAGTTGCTCAAAAAAAGAATAAAATAAATGACGTTTTTATTTTTATTTAGACTCATTCTTGATTAGATTTGCTGCAAATATATCATTGTTATTTGAAATTAGTCTAAATAAGTATAAAAAATAAATCCAAAGATCATGAAACATGTTTTTACCTCACTTTGTTTAATCTTTTTATTAAACTTTTATGGGTTTTCTCAGTCTAAAAAACGACAAGATCAAGAAGCTATAAAAGAGATGTGTGGTTGTTATGAAGTAACCTTTAATTTTGCAGAAACTTTTGAATATTCTGGTGATTCTACATATGTGCCTTCCAAAACAAAGCATGATCGCGGCCTGGAATGGGTACAATTGGTTGAGGATGAATCAAACAAGATTTCCATGCAGCATTTATTGATCGTCGGCAAACCTGATAGTCCACATATTGTAAAACATTGGAGACAGGATTGGGTATTTGAAAACACCCAATTTTATATGTACGATCATAATAATAAATGGAAGTTTGTAACCCTTCCCAAAAATGATGTTAAAGGGCAATGGACGCAAAAGGTATTTCAAGTAGATGACAGTCCACGCTATGAAGGTTCAGCCTCTTGGGTTCATATAGATGGCAAAAGCTATTGGGAAAATGAAGCCTCTGCACCACTTCCAAGACGGGAGTATACCACTAGAAGTGATTATAATGTGACTATCAGAAGAAACCGTCATGAAATAACCGAAAAAGGTTGGATTCATGACCAAGATAATGACAAAGTGGTTCGTGAAGCTGGTAAGGATGATGTAATTTTGGCGCAGGAAAAAGGATACAATACCTATGAGAAGGTCGATGATTCCAAATGTCAGGCAGCTCAAGATTATTGGTCCAAAAATCAAGGGAAATGGGCCGTGGTAAGAACAAAATGGAGTCAAGTATTTGCCAGACACCAAGATTTAATTCTTGCTGAAAAAGTAGATAATAAAGGCCTGTTTAAATATTTGTTGGATGACGCAAACTACCAAACAGCTGATCAAATTAATCTAGTAATTGATTCCTTCGTAAAATAAGTTATATGATAAAGAATATTTTATTCGTTTTAGCACTAATTCAAGTAACGGTTGGTGTGTCTCAAGAAAATGTATTTCTGAACAGAGATTTTTGGAAAGCAAAACCTACCGTGGCATTGGTAGATGAAAAGATTAAAGAGGGTAATGACCCAGCCCAAGCCAATGGGAACAATTTTGACGGTGTGGTAATGGCCATTTTAGCCGATGCTCCATATGAAACCATCACTCACCTCATTTCTCAAAAGGGGAACGATGTTAATAAATTGACCCATGACGGAAGAACTTATGTTTTTTGGGCGGCTTATAACGGAAATGCCGAATTGATGCAGTTTCTTATTGATCGTGGTGCAAGAATGGATATGACAGACGACCATGGTTTAACCCCTTTGAACTTTGCTGCAGGTCGCGGACAAATGAATACTAAGGTATATGATATTTGTTTAGCCAACGGTGCCAATCTTCAAAAGGATGTGAATAACAATGGCGCCAATGCCTTACTTCTTGCCGCTCCAAACGATCAAGATTTTAAATTGATGACTTATTTTAAGTCTAAAGGACTTGATGTGAATAGTGTTGATAGAGAAGGTAACGGGGTGTTTAACTATGTGGCTAGAACTGGTAATCTGGAATTATTGAATCAACTTCTTGAAAAGGGAATCAAAGGAAATGATCAGGCCTTTTTATTTGCCGCTGCTGGTGCTAGAGGAAGTGCCAATGGAGTTGAGGTTTATAAATTTTTGGAGGATAAAGGTCTAAATCCAAATGTCACCAATGACGAAGGTCAAACCCCTTTACATATTGTCGCAACTCGCAGTAAGGATAAGGAAGTTATAAACTATTTGTTGGAAAAAGGACTAAGTGTCAATCAGGAAGATCACAATGGCAATACCCCTTTCATGAATGCGTGTCAAAGAAATGATTTGGAAGTAGTTCAATTATTAGGGGAAGATGTCAAGCAAATCAACCATGCCAATAAAAAAGGTGAAACAGCTTTTTACTTGGCAATTGCAGGGAATAAATCCAATGTAGTAGGTTACTTGATAAATAAGGGAGCTGAAATAGGTGTAACAACGGCGGAAGGGAACAATTTGGTTTTTGCTTTGTTAGAATCTTACAACGCAAGGAACAAAGAAGCCTTCGAGAGTAAGTTAAAACTATTAAGTGAAAAAGGTTTAGATCTCGAACAAGAACAAGGTAACGGTGATACATGGTACCACCTAGCGGTTAAAAAGGGAAGCAAGGAGCTTTTAGATATGGCTGCTAAAATGAATTTGGATATCAATGCCAAAAACAAGGAAGGAAATACGGCCTTACACTTGGCTGCTATGAAAGCTAAGGATGATCAAATCATGAAATGGTTGCTTAACCATGGTGCCAATAAAAAAATCACCACCGAATTTGAAGAAACAGCACACGATTTGGCACAAGAGAACGAGTTGTTAGAAAAGAATCAGGTATCAATAGAATTTTTAAAATAAATAAAATGTTTAAAAAAGTAAGTTTTTTATCATTCTTGACCATGTTAGTATTAGGGTTTTACTCATTTACTAATAATGTAGATCCTATTAAGTATAAATGTATGGTTCAAATGACCAATTATACTGGTGAAGGCGCGTATATCGTTATTTCGTTAATCAATCCAAAAGGGGATTATGAAGAAACGCTATATGTTCAAGGGGATGACAGTGAGTGGTATAATACTTTGGAATCTTGGTGGAAATTTTATGGTAAAAAGCGTAATAACATCGATGCCATTACAGGAGCCACTATTTCTGGAGGGGAACGAACCATTTCTGTTATTTCCATAGATGATTCAAAAATCAATGCAGGTTATAAAATTCGATTTGAGACCGCAGTTGAAGATCAAGAATATTATCAAACGGATGTGGAATTTCCGTTAACTACTGAGAGTATTAAAGGCAAACATGAAGGAACAGGATTTATCCGATATGTTCGTATGATGCCTAATTAAAAAAACATTTATGACCATTTCAATTTGGAGATACAGTCACTTGGCGTTGGCTGTATCTTCCTTTGTATTTATTCTTTTGGCCTCGGTTACCGGAATTATTTTGGCATTTCAGCCTATTTCGGAACAAATGCAGCCCTATCATGTTTCCGATTTGGGCCAAGTTTCTTTGGCGGAAACCGTAGCTGTTTTTAAAAAGAATTATTCAGAGATTATTGAAATAAATATTGATGCAAATGGTTTTGTTTCGGCTTCTGTTTTTACAGAAGATGGTGAAAATTTAGAAGGATATTTCAATCCAGAAACAGCGCAGTATTTAGGGGAGAAAATAAAACCATCACCTTTTTTTCAATGGGTCACCAATTTCCATAGGTCCTTATTTTTAAAAAGCACAGGGAGGTTTCTAGTGGGGCTTTTCTCCTTCTTTTTGTGTTTAATTGCGCTCTCTGGATTAGTCTTGGTGATTAAACGACAAAGAGGACTCAAACAGTTTTTCTCCAAGGTTGTCAATGAAAACTTTATCCAGTATTGGCATGTTGTATTAGGCAGATGGTCATTGATTCCAATAATTATAATTAGTTTAACAGGAGTCTATTTATCCTTAGAAAAGTTTGATGTTTTACCTCAAGAAGCAAATGGACACCATGTAAATTTCGAAACGCTCAAAGCAAGTCCTGTCAAACCCATTTCTGTATTTAATTCCACTCAACTTTCTGAAGTTAAGTCCTTGGAATTTCCATTCTCTGATGATGTAGAAGATTATTTTATTCTGAAACTAAAAAATAGGGAGCTGGCCATTAGTCAGTTTACTGGCGAGATTTTAAGTGAGATTCCGCAGTCTAATTTCCAACTGTTGTCCAGATTAAGTTTGAATCTGCATACAGGTAAGGGAAGTATATTATGGTCTTTAATTTTAGCTATAGCAGGAGTCAATATTATCTATTTTGTGTATTCCGGTTTTGCCATGACCTTAAAACGTCGGAAGTCGCGATTGAAGAATAAATTTAAAAAGAATGACTGTGAGTATATCATTTTGGTCGGTTCAGAAAACGGTTCTACTTTTAGTTATGCCCAAGTGCTCTATGAAGGATTGCTAAAGGCCAATAAAAAAGTGTTTATTTCAGAATTGAATGACTTTGGAGATTACCCAAATGCCAAACACCTGATTGTCATGACGGCGACTTATGGTCAGGGCGAAGCACCAACAAATGCCAATAAGTTTTTGGACATCGTGAAGGACATGAAGCCATCCGGAGTCAACTATTCTGTGGTAGGGTTTGGATCTTTGGCTTATCCAGATTTTTGTCAATTTGCATTTGATGCAGATGAATCCATGAATTCGAGATTCTCTCAGTTTTTGAAGCCTTTCACCATTAATGATAAATCCATAGAATCTTTCCAGAAATGGGTTAATAAGTGGTCAAAAAAGGCAGAAATTCCGCTATCGTTAGCATTAGAAGAGCTTCAAACAAAACCAAAACAAACCAAAAAGGCAACCATTCTTTCCAAAACGGATGTCCATAATCAACCAGATGACACTTTTTTATTAACGCTTAAGTCAAAAAGGTATCAGAGGTTTCAATCAGGTGATTTATTGGCTGTTTATCCCAAGAACGATTATAGGGAACGTTTGTATTCTATTGGGAAAGTGAAGGGCCACATGCAATTGAGCATTAAGTTTTATGAGAACGGTCTGGGATCAAATTACCTTTATAACGGCGAAGCAGGAGATATTCTAAAAGGAAAAATCATAAGTAATACCCATTTTCATCTTCCAAAGAAAAGGTCTCAAGTCATGATGATTGCCAACGGTACTGGGGTTGGCCCATTTTTAGGGATGATTGATGAAAACAAAAAACATGACATTCAATTGTATTTAGGGTTAAGAACCCAAGATTCCTATGAGCTCTATAAATCACAGGTTGAAGGCTATTTACAAGATAGAAAACTTTGTGGTTTTCAATTGGCATTGTCGAGGGAGCATCATAAGCAGTATGTACAAGACCTACTTTTGAATGATGCCGAAAAGGTTGCAAAATTACTGTTGAGTGGAGGAACCATCATGCTTTGTGGCTCCTTGGCTATGCAGAACGGAGTAATAAATGTTTTGGAAACTATATGTTCTGACTATGCTCAAAAACCATTAAGTTATTTTCAAAAGGAACAGCAATTAAAGATGGATTGCTATTAGGAGGCATTTTCATCTTCCTTTACGGGACGCTCTATCGCATTGGCATTTCGGTCCATAATAATCGGGAAAATGGTAGGCAATAAAGATCGAACTGGTTCATAAAGCACAGAGTCCTTCATGTGCTCTTCTTGTCCCAAATCGATAGTATCATTATATTTCCCGTAAATGACCAAAAGAGCACTTAGAATCAATGCTATTTTAAGTCCGCCAAAAATGGCTCCAAGTAACCTGTTTAAAATACCCAATGCTGCAAAATCGGCGAGTTTGGTTAAAGCTTTCCCTGCAAGGGCAATGGCTAAAACGATAATTAAAAAAGTAATGGCAAAAGCTACAATGGAGATAGTGTTTTCTTCCCAATCAAAACGTTCTTTGAGAAGGTCAGAGGCGAAATAACTGAAGTGAATCGCTCCAAAGACGCCAGCTACAAGGGCAACCAAAGAGGCAATTTCTACAAACAGCCCTTTCATAAACCCTCGAACAATTCCGAATAATATGAGGGCGGCCAAAACAATATCAATAATGCTCATAGGTGTATTATTTCTGTAAATATACTGTAACTTTGCAACTTTAAAATTATTATGTCTAGAGACGAACAATTAAAGGAACGTTGGGAACTAGTAGTGACCAAATTATCCACTCAATTTGCAGACGGAGACCCATTAGATCTGGATGCTATTATCTATTTAATAGGGGTTCAGGAATTGGGACAGTTACATAGAAAATTTAAAAAAGACCATAAAGTCGATTTGATGCATATAGCTATTTGTAGGCTGTTGGAGCCTTATGGCTATTATGAATTTGATTTCTTTGATGATGAGGGATGGCCTCATTATAAAGTCAAGGAACAACTTCCTAATTTAAAATCTGGAGAGCAAAGTGTTTTAATGAAGGAAGCCATTGTAAACTATTTTTTGGAAACAGAATATATCAAGTAAGATTTATTAAATTTGCCACTCATTTTTAGGAGTTATGATAGATAAGATTAAAGAGTTGATTGCTGAAGCAGAGGAATTTAAAGCTCAGTCGAAAGATGAGATTGAAGCTTTCCGAATCAAATATTTAGGTAAAAAGGGTTTGCTTAATGACTATTTCAAGGAGTTCAAGAATGTTGCAAACGATCAAAAAAAGGAATTTGGACAAACTATCAATACTCTAAAATCTACGGTTCAGGAAAAGGTAAATACTCTTAAGGAAGAGTTTGAAAGCAAGGAAGAGGAAAAAGGTATTTATGGGGATTTGACTCGACCAGGCGAACCCATTGAAATTGGGTCTAGACATCCTATTTCCATAGTAAAAAATCAAATTATAGATATATTTTCGAGGATAGGTTTTAACGTGAGTGAAGGACCAGAGATTGAAGATGACTGGCATAACTTTACAGCCTTGAACTTGCCTGAATACCATCCAGCTAGAGATATGCAGGATACCTTTTTTATTCAAACCGATCCAGATATTCTTTTAAGAACACACACCAGCTCTGTCCAGGTGAGGTATATGGAGAATAACAAACCTCCTATTAGAACGGTGTCTCCAGGAAGAGTTTATAGAAATGAGGCTATTTCAGCCAGATCACATTGTTTCTTCCATCAAGTGGAAGGGTTGTATATTGATAAGGATGTAAGTTTTGCTGATTTAAAGCAAACGCTTCAGTATTTTACTACGGAGATGTTTGGGAAATCAAAGATTAGGTTACGTCCGTCTTATTTCCCGTTTACGGAGCCAAGTGCTGAGGTTGATGTATATTGGGGCTTGGAAACGGAAGTAGATTATCGCATTACCAAAGGAACCGGTTGGTTGGAAATCATGGGTTGTGGAATGGTAGATCCTAATGTGTTGGAGAATTGTGGAATCGATTCTAAAACCTATTCTGGATTTGCTTTTGGAATGGGAATTGACAGAATCGCCATGTTACTTCATCAAATAGGCGATATTCGACTGTTAAGTGAAAATGATGTGCGTTTCTTAGAGCAGTTTAAGTCCGCTTTATAAAATGCACCACATAAATAGATTTGAAGTCCGATAAACATCGGACTTTTTTTATTTAACAATTTTTTAACTTCGATAAGTTCGGATTTGTCCGAACCAAACGTACCTTTGTTTCAAACTTTCTGAAAATGGACCAAGATCTGGTAGAAAAAAAGAAGCTTTTAATTGAGAAGTTAGGTGTGTTTATTGAAAAAAGAGACAACCTAGCTCCAGTTGCAGCAAGAATACTGTCCTATATTATTCTAACGGGTAAAACTGGAACTACCTTTGAAGATTTGGTTACCGATTTATGTGCGAGTAAAAGTACCATTTCAACCCACCTAAATCATCTTTTGGATTTAAAGTCTCTCAATTATTTCACTAAACCTGGAGATAGGAAAAAATACTATATCCTGAATAGAGATTCCATAATACAAAACATGGATAAAATGATTCAAATGTGGAAAGCCGAGTTGGACCTTCATTTGGAAATTAAACAATACAAAAAAGACATGAATGTCGTACTTGATGATGAATCAAAATTTGAAATGACATTTCATGACGATTATATCACCTATTTAAATGTGGTGATGGAGTCAGTAGTAATATTAAAAGAAAAATTAACCGAAACACATTCATAATCCGAGTAAATTAAAATGAAAACATTGAATTATCGCCTAGTATCGCTTTTTATATTGTCGATTTGGATATATAGCTGTAAACAAGAACCTCAGCAAAGCCAACAACAAGCTCAAGCATTACCATTTGCCGTTACTGAAATTCCTCAAAAGGACATTACATCCTATGTGACTTATCCAACAACCATAGAAGGAACTATAAATAGTGAAGTTCGTGCTAAGGTTTCAGGATACATTCAAAAAGTTTTAGTAGATGAGGGGCAAAAAGTAAAAAAGGGACAAGCTTTATTTAAGCTGGAAACCCAAAGTTTGAGCCAAGATGCCGAAGCAGCCAAGGCAAGTGTCAATGTGGCGCAAGTTGAGGTTGAAAAATTAAAACCATTGGTAGATAAGAACATCATCAGTCCGATGCAATTGGAGACGGCGAAAGCTAATTTAGCTCAAGCCAAAAGTAACTACAACAGTATTTTGGCTAACATAGGCTATGCTACTGTTACAAGTCCGGTTGATGGATATGTTGGTGCTATTCCTTATAGAGAAGGGTCTTTGGTAAGTGCTACAAGTGCTAGACCTTTAACCACTGTGGCTAGTATTGAAAATGTATATGCCTTTTTCTCAATGAATGAAACGGAGTACCTGAACTTTTTACAACAGACCGAGGGTAAAACGCTTCAAGATAAAATAAACAATTTCCCAAAGGTGGGATTGCTTTTGGCTAATGGTCAAGCATATGACCAGAAGGGAACTATAGAAACAGTAACGGGTCAAATAGATGCAAACACAGGTACTGTTAGTTTTAGAGCTACCTTCAGTAATCCTAATCTATTGCTTACCAATGGGAATAGTGGAACTATTGAAATTCCTAAAAATTATGAAAATGCTGTGGTAGTTCCACAGTCAGCAACTTTTGAGCAACAAGGACAAACCTTTGTATATAAAGTGGACGAATCAAATACGGCAGTGGCAACTTTGATAACTATTGCAGATAAGTCAAACGAACTATATGTTGTAGGGTCTGGTGTTAAGGCTGGAGACCTTATTGTAGTTAAGGGAATCGGGAAATTACGTAATCGTACACCGATACAACCACAAAAGATGGCTTTTGATAGTATTGTTAAGCCTATTAAACCTCTTTTTCAATAATATTTAGAAGACAGAAATTATGTTAAAAACATTTATAGAAAGACCGGTATTGTCTACCGTTATTTCCATCATTATAGTGATTCTGGGTGTTCTGGGCTATACCACGTTGCCCGTAGAACAGTATCCAGATATTGCACCACCAACCATTCAGGTGAATGCGACCTATCCAGGAGCAAGTGCCGAAACTATTTTGGAGAGTGTCATCATTCCTATTGAAGAGCAGATTAATGGTGTTGAGGGGATGACCTATATGACCTCTTCGGCTGCCAACAATGGTACTGCTAATATTACCGTTTTCTTCGATCAAGAAATGGATCCAGATATTGCTGCGGTAAACGTTCAAAATAGAGTGTCGCGTGCTAATCCCTTATTGCCTCAAGAGGTTGTGCAAACTGGGGTTACCACACAAAAACAGCAAACATCAGCTTTGATGTTCCTTTCTGTATATTCAGCAAATGATGATTACAATGCAACATTCGTTCAGAATTATTTAAAAATCAACGTTATTCCTGCATTACAAAGGGTGAATGGTGTTGGTGACGTAAACGTATTTTCCAACCAGGATTATGCGATGCGTATTTGGTTGAAACCAGAAAAATTGGCAGCCTATAATTTAGTTCCAAGCGATGTAACTGCTGCCTTACGCGAGCAAAGTTTAGAGGCTTCTGCCGGATCGTTAGGTCAGAATGACGGACAGGCATTTTCATATAATATCAAGTATAGTGGTCGTTTTAAAACTGAAAAACAATATGAAGATATTATTGTAAAAGCGCTTGACAATGGAGAATATTTGAGGCTTAAAGATGTTGCTAAGATAGAATTAGATGCTCAAGGATATGACTCATACGGTTTTACAGAAGGGCATCCAAGTGTCAATATGGGTATTTACCAAACGGCAGGGTCGAATGCACAAGAGATTATCAATAGTATTAAAACAGAATTAGATCGTTTGTCTAAGGATTTTCCAGATGGGATTGATTATGAAATCAATTATGATACCAATAACTTCTTGACTGCTTCCATGAATAAGGTTAGAAATACCTTGGTAGAAGCTTTCTTGTTGGTATTTCTGGTGGTGTTTATTTTCTTGCAGGATTTCCGGTCTACTTTAATTCCAGCCATTGCAGTGCCAGTGGCAATTGTTGGAACCTTCTTTTTCTTGAATTTATTTGGTTACTCCGTAAATTTATTAACCCTTTTCGCCTTGGTATTGGCAATTGGTATTGTAGTGGATGACGCCATTGTAGTTGTTGAGGCAGTACACGCCAAAATAGATCAAGGGGCTAAAAGTGCGAAAACAGCAACATTAGATGCGATGCATGAAATTTCGGGAGCCATTATTTCAATTACTTTAGTTATGGCGGCCGTATTTATACCTGTGACTTTTATTCAGGGGCCAACGGGAGTATTTTACGAACAATTTGGTGTCACATTGATTGTTGCTATTTTAATATCGGCGGTGAATGCCTTGACCTTAAGCCCAGCCTTGTGTGCGCTACTTTTAAAGGGTCATGACGACCATGAGGATAAAAAGAAAAGTTTCCTTCAAAAATTCTACGATAGATTTAATGCTGGGTTTAATGCTACCACCGAGCGCTATGGAAGATCTTTGACATTTTTATATAAAAACAAGTGGGTTTCAGCTGTTATTTTAATATTGTCAGGAGTTGGGATATACTGGGCAGCAAATAGTACACCTACAGGTTTTGTGCCTAATGAAGACCGTGGAATCATATTTATGAATGTGGAATTACCTGCCGGTGCTTCTATGGATAGAACCAGTATGGTAACCCAAGAAATGTATCAAAAAGCCAAACAAATTCCTGGTGTAAGAGGGGTTACTGTAATCAATGGTCGAAGTTTAATTAGTGGTGCTGGTACCAATTATGGTCTGGGATTCGTAAAATTAAATGATTGGTCAGAACGTGAAAGTGAAGATCAATCCTCCAATGCCATTATAGGTAAATTATTTGGAATAGCAGCGAGTATTCCAGATGCCAATATTATATTCTTTGCACCACCAAGTATTCCAGGATTTGGACTTTCTGGAGGATTTGAAGTGAACTTGTTAGATAAATCAGGAGGAAGCTTTGAAGATTTAGATGCTACCACCCAGCAGTTTATTGGTAATTTGATGAAACACCCAGAAATTCAGTATGGACAATCGTCATTTAACACCAAATATCCGCAGTATGAATTGGATATCAATGTGCCATTAGCAAAACGTTTTGGGGTGCCTATCAGTAGCATTTTCTCAACCCTACAGGGATATATCGGAGGGGTATATGCAGCAGACTTTGCAAGATTTGGTAAGCAATACCGTGTATATGTACAAGCGCAACCTGAAGATAGAAGTGATGCTAGTTCCTTGAATGAATTATATATTAAGACCGGTAGTGGTGATATGGCGCCAATTACGCAGTTTGTAAGTTTAAAACGCGTTTATGGTCCGCAAACGGTAACACGTTTTAATCTTTATAACTCAGCAAAAATTAGTGGGGCATCTAATCCAGGATTCAGTACAGGTGATGCCATTGCCATTGTTAATGAAGAGATTAAAGGATTACCTAGTAATTATGAAGTAGCTTATTCAGGGTTATCCCGTGAAGAGGTAAGTGCAGGTAACCAAACAGTCGTTATTTTCCTTTTGGTAATTGTGTTTGTATACTTCTTGTTGGCAGCGCAATATGAAAGTTATCTATTACCATTTGCAGTTATCTTGTCGTTGCCTTTAGGAGTATTTGGAGCGTTTTTCTCAACCAAAGTCATGGGATTGGAAAACAACATCTATTTCCAAATTGCCTTGATCATGTTGGTAGGGCTCTTGGCTAAGAATGCTATTTTAATTGTGGAATTTGCGTTGCAGCGACGCCGACATGGTGAAGACCTGGTAGATGCTGCCATACATGGAGCTAAAGCTCGTTTAAGACCTATTTTAATGACCTCTTTTGCATTTATCCTAGGTTTAATGCCACTAGTATTGGCAAAAGGAGTAGGTGCTGAAGGAAACAATTCCATCGGGACTGGTGCGGCAGGAGGTATGTTGATAGGTACTATTTTAGGAGTATTTGTTATCCCCATCTTGTTTATACTATTCCAATGGTTACAAGAAAAAGTATCAAGTAAACCAGCTGTTGTTGAAATAAAAGAAGAAAATTAATCATGATTTCTATTATAAAAAATATTCTTATGAACCGTGTGGTATTAATAGTGCTTGCAGCTTCAACTTTGCAAAGTTGTTTTGTTGCCAAGGAATACCAGAGACCGGAATTTGAAGAAACAACCGATCTTTACAGGACGGATAATTTGCCACAAGATAGTTTGTCAATGGCAGATGTGTCATGGAAAGAGATGTTCACAGATCCTTATTTGATACAATATATTGAAGAAGGTTTACAAAACAATTTGGACATTCGTGTAGCTATCCAACAAATGGCTGCAGCAGAAGCTTATATGAAACAAGGAAAAGCCGGGTATTTGCCAAGTCTAAGTGCTGGGGCTTCAATGACCCATCAAGAATTGTCTAAAAATAGTCAATTTGGTTCCTTCTTTAATGGTGCTATTAACCAGTATGAGATCACTGGAAATCTTTCTTGGGAAGCAGATATCTGGGGTAAAATAAGAAGCAATAAAAGAGCGGGTGAGGCGAGTTATTTACAAAGTGTTTCCGCACACCAAGCTGTAAAAACCGAATTGATAGCGAGTATAGCCACTACTTATTACAGTCTTTTGGCTTTGGATTCTCAAAAGGCAGTTACCGAGCAAACCATTGCAGCAAGAGAAAGTAGTGTAACTACCATCCAAGCTTTAAAGGATGCCGGTCAGGTAAATCAGGTCGCTGTCGATGGAAATATAGCGCAGTACAACAATGCAAAAGCACTATTGATAGATGTTGAAGTTGCCATTTTCCAAACTGAAAACACATTGAATTTATTGCTGGGAAGACCGGCCCAAGAGATTCAAAGAACCCAGTTGGATGGTCAAAACCTTCAAGCTGAAATTAAATTGGGAGTACCTGCAACGTTGTTGCGCAATAGGCCAGATGTGATGGCTTCAGAATATGCCTTGATCAATGCGTTTGAATTGACTAATGTGGCGAAAAGTAACTTTTATCCATCGCTTACCATTACGGCTTCAGGTGGGTTGCAAAGTTTGGAATTGGATGAATTGATTAATGTCAATTCCCTTTTTGCCAATATCGTTGGTGGATTGGCTCAGCCTATTTTCAATAAAAGAGCCATTAAAACACAACATGAAGTGGCATTGGCACAACAGGAGCAAGCATTGTTGAACTTTAAGAGAGCTTTATTGGTTTCAGGGAATGAAGTTTCTAATGCTTTATATAACTATGATGCCTTAACAGAAAAATATGACTTTAGGGAAAAGGAAGTAGAAGCTTTAAGACAAGCTGAAACAAATTCTGAGGAGTTATTGGTTAATGGTTATGCCACATACTTAGATCTGTTAACTGCCAGACAAAATGCACTAAGTGCAGAGTTGAATTTGATAGACAACAAACTTCAGCAATTATTGAGTGTGGTCAATTTATACAAAGCCCTTGGTGGTGGATGGAAATAATAATTAGGTCTTAAAAAAAAGCATTAATCATGAAAGCTATTTTTGTAGCTACAAATTTTTCTGAAACATCAGACAATGCTGTCCTCTATTCAGCGTCATTGGCACAATTGTTTCAAGCTAAGCTTGTACTATTCAATTCCTTTAAATTGCCTGTACACGCCGCAAATACGTGGTTGACGGTAGAAGCGATGGAGAAATTGATAGAAAAGAATAGAGCTAAGTTAAAGGAACAAGCTGAGGATCTTTCCAAAGCGTTCAAGATTCAGGTTGAATATGACTGCCAATATATAGACTGGGAACGTGAGGTAGATACTTTAATGAATAACCATGGTGCCCGATTATTGGTTATGGGCATGTCGGCTAAATCCATGGAACAGAATTTACTTGGCAACCCGACAACCACATTGATCAGTATGAAAAAATTCCCTGTTCTTGCTGTACCCATAGGCGCCAAATTTAAGGGAATTGACAAGATCCTTTTTGCATGCGATTTAATGCAGGCGATTCCACTTAGAACATTGGCAAGGTTAAAGGAGATTGCCGAACAGCTCAAATCGCAAGTAACCATGTTCTATGTTGAAAAGAAAGTCAACGAGTTACAGGCAGAGAATCCTATTTTTGAGCACATTGAAAAAGGCTTGGAAAATGTAGTGCATGTTTATAAGAAAGTAAATTCTGATACGGTTATTAAGGAAATTGAAAAAGAAATCCTGGAATCCGATTCAGATCTGCTCGTAATGATTCCAAAGAAATATGGTTTTTGGGAGTCTATTGTGCATAAAAGTAAAACAAGGGTCATGGCTTCCGGGCTTAGTATTCCGTTACTATCTATTCCTGTAGATTAAATTTTAAGATTAAGTTTTATTTGAAATGACCACAAAGCAAGATCTTTTAGAATGCTCTATTTCCAACTTTACCAAGTTTGGAAGTAAACGGTTCACTATGGATGAGCTTGCCACTACTCTCGGTATTTCAAAAAAAACTATTTATAAATTCTATTCAAGTAAAGAGGATCTAGTAATTGCTAGTGTAAAGTATTTAATTGATGACTATAATCAGGTAGTCGATGAAATAATAAGTCAATGTCCGGATCCTCTTTTTTGTATTCTTAAGATTTACGAAAAGGGTTTTGAGCGTTTGTCATATTTTAAACCGTCTTTCATCTTTGGTTTAAAAAAATACTACCCTTTGGCTAATAAATTGTTTGATGAATTCAGACACCGATTCGTAAGAGAAAAAGTATATAGTTTGTTAGTCAAAGCCCAAGAACAAGGCCTCTTGGTAGATGAGGTAAACTTAAACCTTTTCTGTGATTTGTATTTTAACAGGATTGAGGAAATCGCTTTTTTACATGATAATTTGTTTCAAAGATATTCTTCACAGGAGCTTCTAGATCATTTCATTGTTTACAGCTTAAGAGGAATTACTAAGACTACTTATGTGTTTCCTAAACTGAAATAAGTTAATTTTACAGCATGAGAAAAGATATTGAAATCCCGAAGGTTGAAGGGGTATTTTGTGCTGCTGTCAATGAATTTAATCAAGTTCACAGAACCCAGGATTGGAACGTTTATTTAATCAATGATAAAGATGTGCCTTTAGAAATGGTTTTAATTGTTTCCAGGGGATATTCGGCTGACAAGGAAACCTCTCTTATGAGACATAAGTTGGAACAGTTGCCAGCAAAAAGTTATGCTAAGGTTGAGTTTTTACATGAGGATGTTTTAACCTTGAACAATGAATTTAAGGTGACTTTCTTTGAAGGGAATACTATGTTTGAAAAGACTTTCTTATTTCGACCCAATACTATCAATTTAAAGGCACTACAACCAATACCTTTAATGCAGGAAAAAGGTGTTGTGGTAAAGTAGAAAGATCTAAATAAAAAGAAACAAAGCCTCAAAATAAATTGAGGCTTTTGTTTTTCAATCTATTAAGATAAATGGTTATTTAAGATTTTAGCCCACCTTTGCGCCATAGGATATTCATTTCCCAATTGAGCGTTGAAATTTTCGCTGTACAGGATAAAATCTGCTAGCTTTTTTTCGTGTGTTTTATGTTTAAAACTAAGTTCTACTTGGGTTATAATTTCCTTTTTATCTTGCCCAGAACGTATCGTTTTAGATTGGGTATGGGCATAGCATTCGACTACGTGTTTTAAATCTACTTCATTTTCCAATGCTACTTCATCATTTTTTTTAACAAAGAAAGCCATTTGGTTGACTTCATCGAGGCCTATGGCATAATCACCACATTGTTCCACAGTTGAAATCTGGCATTGGCGATTTTGAGCCATTTGGTTTAAAGTGTTTATAACGTGTTTTTTCTTTTTATTGCTTCCTACTTGTACGGCTACAAAAGGAAATATACATATACTAACTATGATGGAACCCAATAGGGTACTTGCTACATCCATTTTTTATAAAATTTAAATTTGAAATAAGTTGAATATGGTCTTGTTGTTAAAGACCGCTAAATTTTTTAAAAATGGGATGCATTACCAATGGTAATGAAAGGGGAAAATGATTTGTGAAACCCCAAGAAAAATTTGAGGCTCTTCATTATGGAGTGTAAAGGTACTACTGCAAGCAGGGGTATAATTCTGTAAATGAAATGGCAAATACCCAAAATAATGGGAAGAATCGGTATCAAAAATGACCTCTAAATCTGTTCCAAAAGTGGGAGCATATTCAAGAGGTTCAGAATGATTAAGGATACAATTATCATTTGTGGATACATCAGCCTTGTTCCCGTGGTTCAATTGGAATTCAGAAGACAAGCTTTCACAAGCTATTTCCTTGTTTAATGAAAACCCAACAAGCGAGAGAAAAAAGAAAAATCCAAAAATGTAAACTAACTTTTTCACAGAACAAATGTACATGATATTCATGTTAAGTTTTTGCAAAAAATAGGGGTCATGGGCATTTTTTTTCAAAAAATCTTCTTGAAATGATTCCAAATTAAAGCATTAGAAGATTAAGAAAACGTTATAGTTATCAATAAGTTAACTCTTATTTTAAATACTTAATATGACTTTTTTCATGTTTATTTTTACATATGTCGTATACCTTTGATATGTAATTAAACAAGTAATGCCGTTTAAGTCACGGGAAGAGCTTGTAACCTGGGAATTATTAAGGGTAAATTTTGTATTTGACACTTAGATCGTTCTCAGCAACTAGATGAGATTATAATTAGTAACAATAAAAAATTAAGAAAATGGGAACTTTAGTAGAAGCCGAAAGAAACCTAGAAAAATATGGTTTGAAAGACACGGTAGTTCATTGGAATTTAAGCCCTGAATCCCTTCAAAAAATAACCGTTGAAAAAGGGATGGGGCAGGAAACTGCAAATGGCACCCTAGCCGTTAATACAGGAAAATTTACAGGGCGTTCACCTCAAGATAGATTTTTGGTACAAGACGAGTATACCAAAGATAAAATCTGGTGGGGAAAAATAAACAAACCTATTTCTCCTGAGAATTTCAACAAATTAAAAGACGAAGTCGTTGAATACCTTTCTGGTAAAGAAATCTATGCTAGAGATGGGTATGTGTGTGCCGATCCAGAGTACAAATTAAATGTTAGAACTGTTACAGAATTTCCTTGGTCAAACTTGTTTGTCAACAACATGTTTTTAAGACTTTCTGAAGAAGAACTTGAAACATTTGAGGAAGATTGGTTGGTGCTTTGTGCTCCTGGCTACGTAGCTCCAGATCCAGAGGCTGTTGGATTAAGACAAGGAAACTTCTCAATTATCAATTTTACAGATAAAATTGCATTAGTTGGAGGTTCAGCCTATACTGGTGAGATGAAAAAAGGAATATTTACAGCCTTGAACTTGATTCTTCCAGTAGAAAGAAACGTATTGCCTATGCACTGTTCTGCTAATGTGGGTGAAGAAGGTGATACAGCCATTTTCTTCGGATTATCTGGAACAGGAAAAACAACCCTTTCTGCAGACCCTAACAGAAAATTGATTGGTGATGATGAACATGGTTGGACAGCCAACAACTCAATCTTCAATTTTGAAGGAGGTTGTTATGCCAAAGTTATTGACTTAACAGAAGAAAAAGAACCAGATATCTATAGAGCAATCAGACCTGGAGCTTTACTTGAGAACGTTATCATAAATAATGGAGAAGTAGATTTTGAAGACAGTACCATTACTCAAAATACACGTGTAAGTTATCCAATTGAACATATAGATAACATTCAAGTTCCTTCTTATGCTGATAATCCTAAGAACATATTCTTCTTGACTTGTGATGCTTTTGGTGTGTTGCCTCCAGTATCTAAATTGACTCCAGGTCAAGCAGCATATCACTTTATCTCTGGTTATACTGCTAAGGTAGCTGGTACTGAAGCTGGAATTACTGAGCCTGTACCTTCATTCTCTGCTTGTTTTGGAGCACCATTCATGCCATTGCACCCTACTGCATACGCTGAAATGTTAAGCGCTAAAATGCAAGAAGCTGGAGTAAATGTTTGGTTGATCAACACTGGATGGAGCGGTGGCCCTTATGGAGTTGGTTCTAGAATCAAGTTGAAATATACAAGAGCTATGATTTCTGCCATCCTTAATGGAGAATTAGATAATGTAGACTTCGAACAACATCCAATTTTCGGATTGTTCATGCCGAAGTATTGCCCAGGAGTTCCAACTGAAATTTTGGATCCGATGAATACTTGGTTGCAAAAAGGAGCTTACATAAGTAAAGCAATTGGATTAGCACATTCATTCCATTTGAATTTTGAAAAATTTGCTAGTCAAGCTTCAGCACAAATTATGGAAGGTGGACCACTTATTGATGAACACCATCAATTAGCTGACACGATATAAAACAATTTTTAGTTATTAATTATTGAAGTGCCTGCCTAATCTTCAGATTTTGGAAAACTTACTGAAGATTTAGGCAGGTTTTTATTTTTACACCTGGAGGTGAGAATATAATGCCTTAATGGGGAGTTCCAAAACTGGAATCGTCAGGGTTAAATAAAAAATAAAGCGATTTTAATCCAGTTTATCTACAAGCTTACTGAATACCTTTTTGGTTTCTTTCCCTTCATATAAAACGGCATATACGGCATCAATGATAGGAAGTCTGGTTTTCTTTTTATTATTTTCATTGAGAAGATGAGCGCTTTTGGTCGCATAATAACCTTCGGCTACCATATTCATTTCCATCATGGCACTTTTTACAGTATAACCTTTCCCAATCATGTTTCCAAACATGCGGTTTCTGGAAAAAGTAGAATAGCCGGTTACCAATAAATCCCCTAAGTAAGCTGAGTTATTGATGTTACGTTTCATCTTGTGCATTTTCTTGATAAAACGTTTCATTTCCCTAATGGCATTACTCATCAAAACACTCTGGAAATTGTCTCCATATCCCAGGCCATGAGCAATACCGGCAGCAATAGCATAAATATTTTTTAGCATGACAGCATATTCTAATCCTATGACATCATCACTGATTTTGGTTTTGATGTATTCGCTAGAAAGTTTACTGGCAATTTCTTTGGCTTTTTTTGAATCGGCACAGGAAATGGTCAAATAAGAAAGACGCTCTAGAGCTACCTCTTCAGCATGACACGGTCCAGCGATAACAGCAATGTTTTCAAAAGGAATGTGATAGATATCGTGAAAATGCTCACCAACCAGCAAACCAGATTCAGGAATAATTCCCTTAACGGCAGAAACAATTGTTTTATTGGAAATATCCACCGTTAGTTTTTCTAGTTCAGACTGCATAAAAGCAGAAGGAACCACAAAGATTAGAACATCGGCATAGGTAGCCATTTCATTGATGTCGTTGCTTAATTTCAGCATGGAAACATCAAATTCTACAGAGCTTAAATAACTGGGATTATGCTCTTCCTTCAGTAAGTGTTCTTTGATATAAACACTTCTCATATACCATCCAACTTCATTTAAATTTTCGCACAACATTTTTACAATGGCTGTTGCCCAACTGCCTGCCCCAAAAACGGCATATTTAAGTGGTTTTTCCATAAAAGGATTTCAAATATCAATAACTTAATCAAAAGTACATAAAATTAAAGTGTTTAAAAAAGCAGAACAGCAAGGAGTAGGGTTTTTATGAATATTCTAATGGGAGGAGGGTTTGGGTGTAATTATGGAACGCGTTTTTGGGAGAACTTATTCTAGCTGAAAAATAAGTTGGTAATTTGTCTTTTGATCCTTTGTATATCGTTTATAATAAGTATTTTTAAAGGGTCAAATTCATTCATTTCAATCCAATAAGTTGACTTATTTAAACTTCAAAACATCCCTAGTTAAGCTATTCGTCATTGCTTTTATTTTGCTATTGAATTCTTGTAAAGAAAAAGCAACTTATGAGCCAGTTACTGAAGATACCGTGTTTTTATCAACCAAAGAACTTCCAGATAGTTTGTTTGTTGGCGACAGCAATTGTAAAACGTGTCATCAAAAAGAATATGCAGACTGGCAAGGATCACATCATGATAAGGCTATGGAGTTGGCTAATGCCACATCGGTTTTGGCACCTTTTGAAGGAGAAGAGTTCACGAGTTTTGAGGTCACTTCACGGTTTTATAAAAAGGGCGGTGATTTTTATGTGAATACCGAAGGCCCAGAAGGCACTTATGAAGATTACAAGATCATTTACACTTTTGGAGTAACGCCTTTACAGCAATATATTGTCCAGTTTCCCAATGGGAAGTTTCAATGCCTGAGTACGGCTTGGGATACTGAAAAAGAAGTATGGTTTAATTTATATCCAGACTTTAAAGTAGTGCATTCTGAATGGTTGCATTGGAGTAATAAGGGACTTAATTGGAACACCATGTGCTCGGATTGTCATTCCACCAATGTGAAGAAGAATTATCATTTGCAAACAGATAGTTATAATACCCAATACGCCCTTATTAATGTGAGCTGTGAAGCTTGTCACGGACCAGGTAGAGAACACGTTGAAGAGGCTAGTCGTCTGGGGGACAAATACAAACCAAAAGGAAATATGCGTATGACTTTGTCAACGCCACCAAAACAGTTGGTTGATGAATGTGCTAGATGTCATATGAGAAGGGAACAATTCACCAATTCCTTTAATTATGAAGGAACCATGTTAGATCATTATTTTCCACAATTGTTGGAAGAGCCTTTCTACTTCCCTGATGGCCAAATTTTGGATGAGGATTATGTCTATGCCTCATTTACCCAAAGTAAAATGTATAAAAACAATATAGCATGTAATAATTGTCATAATTCACACTCCTTAGAGTTGAAGTTTGAAGGTAACATGTTATGCGCCCAATGTCATGCACCGGCAACTTATGACTCGCCATTACATCACAAACACGAAACCAATACAGAAGGTTCCAAATGTATCAATTGCCATATGACAGGAAGGTTTTATATGGGAAATGATTTTAGAAGAGATCATAGTTTTAGAGTCCCTAGACCTGACCAGAGTTTAAAATATGGAACACCAAATGCCTGTGTGGATTGCCATACTGATAAGGACAACGAATGGGCTTGGAAAGAGTTTCAAAATTTATATGGGGAAGTGGATTCCATCCATTTTTCAGACAAATTGATTCCAGGTGTTTTGGGTCATGCTAATGCAGAAAATGGATTGTTGGATTTGATTAAAGACACCTCTGAGAATGAATTGGTGCGTGCCTCGGCAGTTAAAGCCTTAGGGCATTATGAGTTGGACCCTTTAATTAGAGAATATTTAAATTGGTTGAATGATGCTTCACCCATGGTACGTGGGGCAACGTTAGATGTGTTGAGCAACATCAATAATACAGACTATGCCAATTATTTCTTGCCGTTGTTGAATGATAAGAAAAGATCGGTAAGGGTTAAGGCGTTTTATGCTTTGGCCACCTTAGATGCGTCACAAGTCCCTGCAGAATATTTAGAGAGCTATAAAAAGGTGGAAGAAGAATTTTTTGGATACCTAGATGTGACTTCAGATTTTGTGGGCGGGTTGGCCAAAAGGGCTAATTACAATATTAAGAAGGGAAACATTCAGGAAGCTATTTCCTATTATGAGAAAGCCATTGAAGTAGATAATTTGGATAACCGATTAAGATATACCTTAGCCAATTTATACTACAACGTTCAAGCATATGAGAAGGCTGAACAAACATTTAGGGCCATTACAGAACGGGAGCCCGATTTCGGGCCTACCTATTATTCACTAGCGCTTTTGTATGCTGAGTTGGGTAGAACGGATGATGCCATAAGGGAGATGAATACCGCGATTATAAAAATGCCAGAGAACATTAGAACGTATTACAATTTGAGCTTGCTTTATGACCAAAAGGGAGATAAGGGAAATGCTGAAACAACGCTTATAAAAGGGTTAAAAATGGATCCCAACAATGCAGATTTATTGTATGCCCTAGCATTTCATTATTCAAAATATAAGGAAATGAACAAGGCTTTAAACATTGCCGAAAAGCTCATGCGTCTATATCCCAATAATCCGCAATATTCTAACTTTTACAGGCAATTACAAAGCAATTAATGGGTTCATGGTTTAGATCAAACCAACCTTGAAATAGCCTTCTAGAATCTCCGGCAAGGTTTTTTGGCACGTAATTTGGTTTCTTTTAAGAGTAGAACTTTTAAAAGCGAAGGATTATGAAAAAAATAAAACTACTTTTTGTTGCAGCCTTCTTGATGTTGTTTGCAACTTCTTGCCATCATGAAGAGATTATTGTAGAATATCAACCAGGTCCTTCACAGAATACTTCCTTAGAGCAGTTGTTGAGGTCTTATGAGCTTTGGTATGTAGATATCAATCAAACTGTGGGGTATGGTGAAACACCTTTTTTACAAATAGCATTTACTTTATCATTTAGAAATGGTGTCTTGTTTGCCAATAACAATTTGGTTGGCTTTGGAAGCCAGGGTAACGGCTTTGGAATACCAGTAGGGGATTATGAGACCAACCAGATGATTCTGGATGTGTATCACGATATCGATGGTTTTCAGACATATGATGTTTACCAAATAGATAGCAATACCATTGAATTGTATAACCCTAATAATGACACGTCCTATTTTTTAAATGGGTATCAAAGAAGCAATTTCGATTACAATTTTATCTTCTATGATAACATCCATTATTTTCTGCAGGAGTATGAGGCTTGGGAAAAGACTTATACCAGTAACTATGGTGCCATTAATGAATTTGACAACGAGAATTTTCTTCAGTTTTTAGCTGGAGGTAACGATAGCACTTTTAGAAGCTCTCAGGATCCTGTGGGATCCAACCCAAATTATTTGTATTGGGACTATACTGGAGTTTATGGAGTAGGCGATGTTTCCAACAACATGTACCTTAAAAAGCTTGTCTTGGATTATGATTATTTTGCCAATGAATATTTTGATTTGAGTGTGCTTAATGATCAAACCATTGAGTTGTACCACCCAGCATCAGGAACCGTTTACGAATTTAAGGGAAGAGGGTACATTCAATATATGAAATCGGCAGAAGGCAAACAGACCAAAGAGCCTAAACAAAGAAAACGAACCTCTAAAATGAAGGACAACCCAAGGACTTCTTCAAGGGTTTAAATGCTGATACATATAATTATTTGAAAACCCAGATCATCAGGTCTGGGTTTTGTGTATTATAAAAGGTTAAATAAATGTTTAAATAGCTGGTTTTAATTGGATTTGGATTAAAATTTAAGGAATTTAGTATCTAACATTAACACTAAATTTTAAAACTATGGGATTATTTTCATTTATAAAAGAGGCAGGAGCCAAGGTATTTGGAACAAGTAAACCAGCTGTTGATGATGCCGCTGATGCTGCTGCAGCCAAAAAAAGGGTTGAAGAAGCCGCCGCTAGTCAACTAGAGGAAACCATTCAAGACCTATCACTTCAGGTTGATGGTTTAAAAATTGATATTTCTGGGGATACTGCCACCATTACTGGTGCGGCCTATGATCAAAAAACAAAGGAAAAAGTAGTGCTTGTAGTGGGGAATACCAATGGTATTGCTGTGGTAGACGATCAAATGACAGTCACCAATCCAGAGCCAGAAGCTCAATTTTATACAGTTGTAAAAGGAGATACGCTAAGTAAAATAGCTAAAGAATATTATGGGAATGCCATGAAATACCCTGTTATATTTGAGGCCAATAAACCTATGCTGAAAGATGCCAATTTAATCTATCCAGGGCAAGTGTTACGTATCCCAGCTTTAGATTAGAGATCTTTTTAAATAAACTAAAAAGCCCAATCATTTTGATTGGGCTTTAATATTTTTAGGAGTTGAAAGTAACACTCAAGGAAATGGGAACCGCCTTTAAGGCCTTAGATACAGGACATCCTACTTTGGCTTTTTCAGCTAGTTCTTTAAACTGACTTTCGTCCATATTGGGTACCTTACCTTTTAGGTCCAAATTAATTTGTGTAAAGGCATAACCTTCATCTTGCTGTTCCATGGTAATGGTGGCATCCACATCCAGTTCGTCTGCGACAAATCCAGCCTCCTGAATTTGAAAACTTAGGGCCATGGCAAAGCATCCCGCATGTGCTGCTGCAATCAATTCTTCAGGATTGGTTCCTGCTTTTCCATCTTCATTCTCAAATCGTGCTTTGGTGCTGTATGGGGTTTTGTTTAAAACATGACTTGGACCTGTCAAATATCCGCTTCCATCTATTCCTTTGCCTTTCCAAATGGCATTTGCTTTTCTCTTCATTTTTAGTATTAGTTTAATGGTTATTCACTAAAGTTAAAGCAATGAGTAGACAATGCTAGTTAAAGAAGTTTTAAAGTTTAGATTTAGATGAAATAGTATGGTCATAGATATTTTATGTCCTATTCCTCTTTTTTATTCTTGCAATTCCAAAGTGATACAAACAGATAATTGTCAAAACGACTATGATTTTTCCTAATAAACCGGCAATTAAATACCCTGTTTCCATTTCAAATGGACTATTCAGCGTCCAGCTACTCGGAAGATAGTCTCGATGCAGTGAGGTCACAAGAATTACGAAACGCTCGAATGTAACAACAAACAAGAGGCTGATAATGACTCGAAAAATTAAGTATTTATTGATAAATTTTATTCGATATGCTTGGGTAAGTAAGAACCAAAATATGGGTTGTGCCCAAATGGCGAAAGCATATTTTCCTGTCAACCTGTTGTAGTAGTCGTCTTTTTCAATGACATTTTGCAATTCCAAATAGTAAATCCAAATGTCAAGTAACCATAAAGCAAACCAAACAAATCCGAGGTGAATGATTAATTGTACGGCGCTATTATCAAATTTGGGAAGGAAGGTTTGATCCTTCATGAAAGTTTTCAAAAGGAAGTAGAGGATGGAATAAAACCCAAACCCAACAAAGAGATCGATCCGTATAAAGTCGGTAATAAATCTTATAATGTCTCCCATGGCTTAGGCTTTTACTACATGAGTAAATTGAGGGGTTAATTTAAATTTAAAACGACAATTATTGAAATTCCAATTAGAGCGATTAGTAAGGAGAGAAAATTCATTTTCAATTTCTCGCTTTTATCAATTCCATAGACTAGAGTACAATTTTCTCTGCTATTCATTAATCCAATACATACTAGTAATACTATAAATATCCCTGAAATAATTACAATACTTCCTTCTCTATCAATACTAGAAGTGAAAATGGCATAAATGAATAGTATAATCCAGAAAAAGTAAGTAGATAAAATAAGTGACCAACCAATTTTATTATCCAAGAAAATTCCAATAAAGGGAATTAGCAAAATTAGAGAAGACCTTAAAATGGTAGTGGTAAATATTATTTTTAAACACCCAATAATTCCGCCTGGATCATCTATCGAATAATAGTACTCTAATAATTGATTGATATCACGTATAAATATAATGATGGCAATGATTAAGATAGGAGCTTTTATAAAAAAATAAAGTCTTGGCTTATTTGTTTCTTCCAAAAGGTTTAAATTTTTGAATACTACCTATAAAAATTCATTTCATCCACATAGTTCCAAACATGTTCTGGCAACAGGGGCCTTATGTTCTTGCCATCTTTTATGGCCTTCCGGATAAACGTGGACGAAATCTCCATGATTGGAGCCTCTATAAACGTCACCTTGTCGTGTTGGTGGAATTGGGTTTCTATGTATCCCTCAGAGATTCTTGGGTACACATAAACTTGGTAGTTTTCCAAAATCACCTCATAGTTTTTCCATTTGTGGAACCCTTTTAAATTGTCTTCGCCCATGATCAGACAAAAATGGTGATCGGGATATTTTTCCTCCAAGTGGATTAAGGTATTGATGGTATAATTGGGCTGCGGCAAGTGAAACTCAATATCCGAAGGTTTAAGGTGGGGATAGTCCTGTGTGGCCCTGTAAACCATTTCAAAGCGGTGGTGGTTATCCAGCAGGGTACTTTTTTTCTTAAAAGGGCTGTGGGGAGTCACCACAAACCACACCTGATCTAGATCGCTAAACTCGGCCATGTGGTTGGCAATCACCAAATGCCCCACGTGTATGGGGTTAAAGGTTCCAAAATACAACCCTATTTTCATACTTAGTTATTGATGAAGTTTTCTACCAACATCTCTGCCTCATGTAGCGCTTTATCGAGATTGTCATTTTCAATAATGACATCAAACAAAGGCGCTGTGGCCAATTCAGCACTGGCTTTGGCAACCCGCATGTTTATTTTGTCTTCGCTTTCTGTCTTTCTCTTCTTCAGTCTTATTTTTAACTCGTCAATACTGGGAGGCTTTACAAATATGGCCAAGGTTTCTTGGGGATATTTGCGTTTGATTCGCAAACCACCAGACACATCTATGTCAAAAATAACGTGTTTTCCATGGGACCAAATCCTCGTAACTTCAGATTTTAAAGTGCCGTAAAAATTATCGCGGTAGACTTCTTCCCACTCCAGAAACTCTTCATTTTTTATCTTTTTCTTAAATTCTTCAGCAGATAAAAAATAATAGTCCTTACCGTCCTTTTCTGTACCTCTTGGTTCTCTAGAGGTAGCCGAAATAGAAAACTCCAAGTTCAGTTTGTCTAAGCCTAATAAGTGTCTTACTATGGTTGTTTTTCCAGAGCCCGATGGGGCAGAGAATACAATAAGTTTTCCTTTATTCATATAGTTCGTATTCTAGTGGGAGGTTGCCAATTGTCATGCTCAACGATTTCCCTTTCTTTTTTAATTTTATTGGAAATTCCTTTCCTTTTTTAAGTCCCCAATCATCTAGCAAGTCTGTGTTTAAAAATAAAATGGAGACAGACAAATTTGAGTCTTTTTTAAGATTCAATAGCCATTCCAAATCTTCTTCAAAGTACTTTTGTGATTGTCTATATTTATTCCAAGTTTGAAAAATGTAATAATCTGATTGTGGTAGCGATGATAGTTCTACCGGCTCTCCTTTTTCATTTTCCAATTTGCTTAAAAAGTTCTTGAAGTTAATCTGGGAATCAGAAGGCCAAGGACTGTAATTGGTTTCAAATTCCTGAAAAGCACTTGTCAATTGAACTCCAGAACATTCTTCGTTACCTTGATAGCAATACTTTTCACCTGTTTGACGATTGAAAAGCAGGATGTCAGAGTTAAACCCAAATATAAAATTCTTATAGATGGAAATACTATCTTTTACCTTATCAATCTTCATGAAGTAAGTTTGTTGTGTCGGGTCCGATTCATTTAAATAGGCCATAACACTTTCCTTACTCTCTACTTTTGGATTTTTAAATCCTATGGCTTTCCTGACGACAGTGACGCAGGAAGTTATAATAAATAGAGAAATGAAAAATCCAATGAAAAGAATGCGAGACAATCTCATAATACGTTTAGTAACTGCTCTTTTATCTTTTCAAGTTCGTCTTTCATTTGCACTACCAATTTTTGCATAGGTGCATAGTTGCTTTTAGAACCTATGGTATTGATTTCCCTACCTATTTCCTGAGCAATGAATCCCAGTTTTTTACCATTGGAGTCTTGAGAATTGAGAGAGTTTACAAAGTAATCCAGGTGGTTTTTTAAGCGCACTTTCTCTTCGTTAATGTCAAATTTCTCTATGTAATAAACCAATTCCTGCTCAAAACGGTTTTCATCAACCTTCTCTTTGATGTCGGCAATACCTTTTCTTAAGCGTTCGCGCACACCTTCAATCCTCTCGGGATCCATGTCAATTACTTCGGTTAAAAGTTGGTCTATATTAGCGATGCGCTGTTTAAAGTCTGCTTCAAGTGCTTTTCCTTCGTCCAGTCTATAGGTAGCAATGGCCTTTAAGGCATCTTGGGTACCCTTTAAGATGGTTTTCCATTCTTGCTCATCCATTTCGTCACGTTCGGTATTCAAGGCATCTGGGAAGCGAACAGCCATTTTTAAAAGTTCGGTTTCGTCACCATTGACTACCTCTCTCAGTTGATGAATGTATTCCTTAACAACCGGTAGGTTTACCGTTGTGCTGGTAGTTTCACCAGTCAGTTCCACATAGATTGAAAAATCAATTTTCCCTCTTTCTAACTTTTGGGCAATCATTTTCCTGAGTTCCAGTTCCTTTTCCCTGTATGCAGAAGGCATTCTGGCATTCAAATCAAGGTTCTTGCTGTTAAGTGATTTAATTTCAATGGAAATTTTTTTTGTAGGCAGCTGCAACACAGTCTTACCATATCCAGTCATGGAATGTATCATAAACTATCATCTAAAGTTGTACAAAGTTAAGGAAATCCAAAGGTTTAGAAAACAACGAATTTATATTATGCATGCACAATATATTTTTGGTATTTTTACGGCTTTAAAATTTGAAACAGATGTTTGTAAAAGAATTTGAAATACGCTGGAGTGATGTAGATGCTAACCGCCATTTGGCCAATAGCGCCTATACCAATTTTATGAGTCATACCCGTATGGCCTTTTTGATAGAAAAAGGATTTACAATGAAGGAATTGGCTAAGTTTAATTTGGGACCCGTCGTGTTTTATGAGCATATGTACTATTTTAAGGAAACCTTTATGGGGCAAGCTATAAAGGTGAGTTTACAAGTATCTGGTTTGAGCGAGGATGGTAAATTCTTTAAGTTTGACCATAATTTCTATAACCAAAAGGGTGAAAACCTAGCCCACTGTGAAATGTTAGGTGGCTGGATGGATTTAGGCACTAGAAAATTAACCTCCCTACCTGAGGAGTTGTTGGATATCGCACACGAGTTTCCCAAGGCTCCCCATTATCATACCATTACCAAGGAAGATACCAGAAAACACAGTAAGACACCGGTTAATTTGGAGTAGTCAATTTTGGCTTGGGCCGTCTGGTAACCAAATAAACCCCAGAGAAAATAAGAACTGACGCCACAATTTTGACTGAATTAACATGGTCACTTCCCATAATCACTGCAAATATTCCCGCTACAACTGGTTGTATGTATAAGAAGATACTCACTGTTGAGGCCTTTAAATGCTGAAGCGCTAAAGGATTCAAAAGATAGGTGCCAAAGGTCGCTGCAATGACCACAAAGAGCACTGATAACCAGATATAGGGTGTGAATAGATGCCATTCTACAGCAGCAAGCTCTGAATATCCAAACGGTAGAACCATAATGCTTCCAAAGAGAAACAACCATCTTATAAAAGTAAACGGATGGTATTTGGTAGCAAGTTTTTTTAGCAGGATGAGGTAGATGCTATAGGAAACGGCATTGATGAAAACTAGAAAATTACCTAGCATGATATCATCTCCAGACTGGGTGCTTCTGCCGTAAACTGATAAAATAATGGCTCCCGAAAAACCCAAAAGAATTCCCAACATCTTTAACAAAGTAATGCGCTCTTTTAGGAAGATGCTTGAAAACACCAATACTACAATAGGAACAACTGTCATAATCACAGAGGCGTGAATGGGTGTTGTGTATTCCAGACCTTTAAAAAAGGTGAGCATGTTTAAGACCAGACCAAAAAAAGCAGCCACGATAAACCGAACAAAATCTTGGGATTCTATTTTCTCTCGAGGTGTAAATAGACTCAACAACCAAAACATGCATGTGGCACCTAGGACTCTCAAAAGAATAAATCCAAAAGGTCTCACGTGACCTGCATCAATGACATCATTGGCAAAGGTGAAAGTAAGTCCATAAATTACCTGGACCATAAACACGGCAATAATGGAAAGGATTCTGATTTTATTCATTGACGGCCTGCTTCGCTTGTTCAACAACCTTAGCTGTGTTGCCAATAAAAATTTGGTCATTGATAATGATCACGGGACGTTTTAAAAAAGTGTAATGTTCAAGAATATAATGTTTGTAATCCTTTTCAGTTAAATCTTGATTTTTCAAGTCCATCTCTTTGTACAATTTGGCCCTTTTGCTGAAAAGAGCTTCATAGCTTCCAGAAAGTTCTGCCATCTCCTCAATTTGCTTTACAGTGATAGGTTCTGTTTTAATGTCTTGATATATAAAGTCTGAAGGCAGGTTCAAATCTTTGATAATTCTTAAACACGTATTGCAGGTTTTAAGGAAATATACTTTTTTCATGAGATAGCATTCAAAATTTAACGTTGCAAAATAAAGGCTTTTAGTCAACAAACAAGTATCTTTAGCACTATAAAAATGAATGGTATGGATTTTATTTTTGAGGTACTCCCTAAGTCAAGACTGTTTTTTGAAAAGGTATTGAATGAAACATCCTTAGAAGATTTAAACAAGATTCCTGACGGGTTTAATAACAATATTGTTTGGAATATTGCACATGTTGTGGTTACCGAACAGCTATTGGCGTATAAGTTAAGTGGGTTGGAGCCTAATGTAAGTGTAGATATGATTCAAACCTATATGAAAGGGACAAAGCCGCAAGGAAGCGTAAGCCAAGAGTTTGTAGATGAGTTAAAGACTTTGTTGTTTTCTACTATAGAAAAAACCGAACAAGATTATAAAGATGGACATTTTACCAATTTTCAGGAATACACAGTTTCAACTACGGGGAATACTTTGAAAACCCTTGATGATGCCCTTCGGTTTATATTGTTTCATGAAGGCCTGCATTCAGGCTATGTCATGGCTTTGATGAGAGCGTTAAAAAGTTGATTTTTAATGTCTAGTCTTTATCTACAGGAAGGTGAAATTCGAAAATTTCAAATTTTTCAACGGACTTATAAGACATCAAAAGAACAAATTTATCATTTTTAATATTTTCTTCAGTTGGTAATATTTTTAACAGCATTTGACTCCTGGTTAGGTTCTTGCTATCAATGGATCTAATATTTTTCCCAATAAAACTAGTCGTGTTTTTATCAATATTCTCTAAAGTCACAGCCACATAATTATCTGAATTCAATTTTAATGAGCTAGCACCAGACCTAAATTTTAAAATTACTTTTCCGTGTTTTTGGAAAACACAAATCCATTAATGGATGAATCAAAGCTTTGAGCATTTAAATTTGACATCCAAAATAATATCAAGAAAAGGCAAAACTTGACTTTTTTACAAAAACTGTCCATTGTGTAAATTGTAATGGTTATTTGTTATCCAGAATTATGAAGTCTGTAAGTTCCTTATAGGGAATCCGAAATTCAATCATTCCTGTTGCATAGGGACCTATCTCGTATGGGTTGTATAAGAAGATGACTCCTTGGTCATCAAAACCCATATTTTCTGGCATGACAAAACTGGTATCCTCAAAAAGGATTTTATCAGTTTCTACAACTTCCTTTTGAAAATAAGCCTCGGCCACTTTTGTAAAATTCTCTTGGTCTGAAATTAAATCGTTTTGCTCCATAGGCATGCCGGTTTGTGGGTCAAAATTGAAAAAAGTGATGGAGGACATGCCATGTGCACCACCTGTGAAGACATAACTATCTACAGATATGCAAATCAAGGTTGGGCTTTGATAGCTAATTTCACCCTCTATGTCGGCTTCCCATTTCATTGGAGAGTCAGGAAAATCAGTAATGAAAGTAGCATATTCATTATTGAAATCTGAGATACTTTCTTTAACTGGCATGGTGTAGACTTGATCAGGATCGCCAATATGAAGTATGGTAGAAACAAAGGTTTCTAAAGTTTGATTAATTTGTAAGGAGGCTTCATCATCACCTTCAGCAAAAGGTATTTTTACAGTCACATAGCTGGGATCATCAACAGATTCGGATATTTCCGAAAAGACTACTGAAGAATTCTCATTTTCACAAGAAAAAACAAGGATAACAAGAAAGGCAATTGTAAGGGCTTTGAATTTCATAAAAGGTAGTTAAATTCAATCTTAAAGATAGCCATTTGCATTTGAATAGATGGGTAGAAAGCCTAACTTTGTCAAAATTTTTTAGCATGAAATTCAATACAAAAACCATACATGGAGGACAAAAACATGACCCAGCTTATGGCGCGGTGATGCCTCCCATTTACCAAACATCAACTTATGCCCAAAGTACGCCTGGTGGACACAAAGGGTTTGAATATTCCAGAACACATAACCCAACCAGACAGGCTTTGGAGAATGCCTTGGCAAGTATAGAAAATGGAACTCACGGATTAGCTTTTGGCTCGGGTTTGGCTGCTATTGATGCCGTTATGAAATTATTAAAGCCTGGAGATGAGGTGATATCCACCAACGATTTATATGGAGGATCTTACAGATTGTTTACCAAAATATTTCAAGACTTCGGAATCAAGTTTCATTTTGTGGGTATGCAGGATGTATCAAAGATCGAAGATTATATCAATGAAAACACCAAATTGGTTTGGGTAGAAACTCCTACCAATCCCATGATGAACATTATTGATATTAAAGGGGTTTCTGAAATAGCCAAAAAGCACAAGCTGTTGTTAGCTGTAGATAATACGTTTGCTACGCCTTACCTTCAACAGCCTTTAGATTTAGGTGCAGATATCGTTATGCATTCTGCAACTAAGTATTTGGGCGGACATAGTGATGTGGTAATGGGTGCTTTGGTCGTTAAAGATGAAGAATTAGCAGATAGATTGTATTTTGTTCAAAATGCCAGTGGTGCTGTTTGTGGACCACAAGATAGCTTTTTGGTTTTAAGAGGTATCAAAACCATTCATGTTAGAATGCAGCGTCATTGTGAAAATGGGAAAAAGGTTGCTGAGTTTTTGGCAAGTCACCCAAAGGTGGAAAAAGTATACTGGCCAGGATTTGAATCCCATCCTAATCATGAAGTAGCCAAAAGCCAAATGAGTGATTTTGGGGGAATGATTTCATTTACCACAAAGGGGAATAATTATGAAGAAGCCATTAAAACAGTAGAAAACCTTAAAGTATTTACATTAGCTGAATCTTTGGGAGGTGTAGAATCCTTAGCTGGTCATCCCGCAAGTATGACACATGCTAGTATCCCTAAAGAGGAGCGTGAGAAAACAGGAGTGGTCGATTCCTTGATTAGACTAAGTGTGGGAATTGAAGATGCTGATGATTTGATAGAAGATTTGAACCAGGCCTTAGGGTAAAAGCGTTAAGTAATAAAACAAAAAGAGCCACATCATAGTGGCTCTTTTTGTTTATGTATAACTTTTTTAATCCAAATAGTAAATATAACCAAAGTTCAACCAGAGCAACCAGTCGTTATATTTGTTGTAGCTCAATTTATGGTTAAGGCCATCAATCCAATCACTACCATAATACTGCCAGCGCATATCAAGCATTAAGTCAGATAATTTGGTAAGTTTGTATCTAACACCCACACTGGTAACAAGCGACCAAGTTGAGCCTGAGTCTAAATTAAGAGGGTAGTAATCAGGAGGATCGGAAGCGTCCCACCATCCAAAATCATCATCTAAATCAAACCCACCATATATATTGGCAGGATCCATAACATTTCCGGTTCCAAAAGTTGTCCAGGAGTCAGGGTGGTAATTCACGTAATGAATACCCAAACTGACGAAAGGTGCAAACCGATAGCTAAAAGCTTGAAAGGAACGAATGCTTAAAGGAAAGTATTCCAATTGCATCCCGATATCAAAATTTTGAGCCTCACCTTTATGTGGTTTTAACCTCGGCGCATTGGCATAAGTACCAAAATGATCCAAGGGTGTGTAATTCCAGGAAATTTCACTTCTTAACTTAAAATGATCATTGAAATAAGTATCTGTAGAATAACAATTACACTCTGCACTATAGGAAAAGTTGATGTAGTGAATGATACCAATTCCTATTCCCGTATTTCCAAAGTTGGTTTCTTCGTTATTTCTAATTCCGTAATCTGAACGGAACTGAACAGGACCTATAATGGCTCCAATTTCATGCGAAAAGCCTAACTGGGAAAAGCTAACCTGAACACTGAAAAGTAGGAAAAGTAGGGCTAATGGTAATCTCTTATAGGACATAGTTCGCGTTAAGTCAGTAGTATAAGTGATTCACAAATATATGAAATGCTTGGTATCCACCAAATTAAAAAACTTACTGAAAACCATATAGATAACAGATGCCTTAAATTTGCATTAAAAAATTGTGAAAATTTAAAAAAATCACCGTTTAAATTTAAGATAACGTATATTTGCACCCGTTAAACTTAATATTATTTGATATCTTCAAAAATGGACAACAAAATTGAAGCTTTTTTAGACCTTGTTAAGCAAAGAGACTCTCACGAGCCAGAATTCTTACAAGCTGTAGAGGAAGTAGCCGAGACGGTTATTCCTTACATTGTTGAACACGATATTTATTATGGCAAAAACATTTTACTTAGAATGGTGGAACCTGAAAGAGTCATTTCTTTTAGAGTTTGTTGGGTAGATGATAAGGGAGAAATCCAAGTAAATAGAGGATATCGAGTTCAAATGAACTCTGCCATTGGGCCATATAAAGGAGGATTGCGATTCCATCCTTCAGTAAACCTTAGTATTTTGAAATTCTTGGCTTTTGAACAAGTATTCAAAAACAGTTTGACTACACTGCCTATGGGAGGTGGAAAAGGAGGAAGTGATTTTGATCCTAAAGGAAAGAGTGATAATGAAATCATGAGATTCTGTCATGCTTTCATGTCGGAGTTGTTTAGACACATTGGAGCAAGTACAGATGTGCCTGCTGGTGATATTGGTGTTGGATCGAGAGAAATTGGATTTTTATTCGGAATGTATAAGAAATTGAGAAATGAATTTACGGGTGTTTTAACTGGTAAAGGACTTTCTTGGGGAGGATCTTTGATTAGACCTGAAGCTACAGGTTATGGAACGGTATACTTTGCAGAAAGTATGCTTAAAACAAAAGGAGATAAGGTAGAAGGTAAGAAGGTGGTTATATCAGGTTCTGGAAATGTGGCGCAATTTGCTGCTGAAAAGGTTCTTCAATTAGGAGGGAAAGTATTGACCATGTCTGATTCTTCTGGATATATCCTTGACGAAGAGGGTATTGATGCGGAAAAATTAAAGTTCATTATGGACTTGAAAAACGTTAAACGAGGTCGTATTAATGAATATGTTGATGCTTATCCAAATGCCAAGTTTTTCAGAGGAGAAACTCCTTGGAAAGTGGCTTGTGACATAGCATTGCCATGTGCTACCCAAAATGAACTGCATGGAGATGACGCCAAGGCTTTAGTAGATAATGGTTGTTTCTGTGTTAGTGAAGGAGCAAACATGCCATCAACAAAACAAGCGATTGAAGTTTTCCACAAGGCAAAAATTTTATTTGCTCCAGGAAAAGCATCAAATGCTGGTGGTGTAGCTACTTCTGGTCTAGAGATGACTCAAAACTCATTACGTTATAACTGGACAAGAGAAGAAGTTGATAAAAAATTAAAGGAAATCATGGAAGATATTCATAAGTCTTGTATCGAATATGGTAAAGAAGATGATGGATATATTAACTATGTTAAAGGAGCAAACATTGCTGGATTCGTTAAGGTAGCAGATGCTATGTTAGCACAAGGGATTGTTTAAATTTCACACAAACTAATTATTAAAGCCTCCAATTTTGGAGGTTTTTTTATTTGATATTGTATGATTTTACCCTAATTATCGTTAGATATAAATATATTTGACGCAGTAATTTATTTATGATAAGAAAAGTCCTCTTAATTGTTTATTTATTGATAAGTGGCTTTGTTTCAGGGCAAGATTATTCTTCCCTGTGGAAAGGTCATTACTCCTATTTCAATATTCAAGATATATCTCAGGGAAATGGCAAAATTTATGCTGCAGCTGAGAATGCCATATTTTCTTATGATACGACTACATCAGAATTAGAAACCATTGATACGGTGAATGGTTTATCTGGAGAATCCATATCTGCGATTTATTATAGTGAAGCCTATATGATGTTATTGGTCGGTTATGAGAACGGTTTGATTGACATTGTCATGGAAGATGGCAATATATTGAGTGTAGTTGATATTCTGGACAAACCTACCATTCCTCCAAATACCAAAAGAATTAATCATTTTAAGGAAAATGAAGGAGTAGTTTATATTTCTACTGACTATGGTATATCTGTCTATGATTTACTAGCTCTTGAATTTGGGGATACTTATTATATTGGAACTGGAGGTGCCCAAATACCAATTAAACAAACAGCTTTACATGGAGGTTTTATTTACGCTGCTTGTCAAAATAGCAACGGGTTAAAAAGAGCGCTGGCATCTAGTAATGATTTAATAGATTATCAGGAGTGGGCTAACGTCTCGGGGGGGAATTTTCTAGGAGTGCAAGATATATTAGATCAATTATATGCGGTAAGAAATAGTACGGAGTTATCAAGAGTCCAGAATGGTACCTTAACACCATTAACTACTTACCAAGATCAGCCACTAAGTTTAAAAAGTGTCTCAGAATCACTTGTTATCGCCACCCAGAACGAAGTGTTTGTGTACGACGAAAGCTTTAATCAATTGGGGTATGTTCATGTTAACCAAACTGAAGCTAATACTTTTACCTCTGCAACTGTAAAGGATGGATTTCTTTATATCGGGACAGGAAATAGAGGCATGTTAAAGACGGCACTTACTGATGCAACCATTTTTGAGACAATTTATCCAGATGGACCTTTAAGAAATGGAGCCTTTTCAATTCAAGCTAGACAAAATAATTTATGGATGACTTATGGAGATTACACTTTGAGTTATAATCCAGCTCCATTAAGATTTCATGGAATTAGTCATTTAAATGGTGAAAGCTGGATTAATATTCCATACTCTGAGGTTTTCGGAGCTAGAAATTTAAATAAGATGGCCATCAATCCATTTAATGTTGGTCAAGTTTTTATAAGCTCTTTTTTCGATGGTATCTTAGAAATTAATGATGAAATACCTACCGTTTTGTATAATGAGTCTAATAGTGGATTGGAATCACTAATAATACCTAATAATCCAAATTATAAAAACATAAGGCAAAGCGCATCCATTTTTGATTCAAATGGAATTTTATGGACATTAACAGCGAGAGTTGCTAAACCATTAAAGTCTTATGATCCTACAACACAGCAATGGCAAGGATATTCTTTCGGAACCCTATTTTCTGCCGATGAAGCTTTAAATGCAGAATTTGGTTATTCTGATATTGAATTAGATGCCAATGGGAACAAATGGATCGGAGGATATCTATTGGGGTTAATCGGTTACAGTTCTAATGGGACACTGAAAAATATGGCTTCGGAGGAGGAAAATTTACCTAGTCCTTTTATTACTTCTCTGGCTGTAGATAAGCAAAATCAAGTTTGGGTAGGGAACTATAAAGGGTTAAGAGTGCTCTATAATACAACTGGTTTTTTTGATGGCTCTGTTTCTCAATTGGAATCTATTATCATCTTAGAAGATGGTGTTCCCAAAGAATTGATGTATGAACAATATGTTACCGATATTGAGGTTGATGGAGCTAATAATAAATGGATAGGAACCTTTTCGTCAGGACTATTTTATCTAAGCTCCAATGGCCAAGAAACTATCTATCATTTTACCAAAAAAAACTCACCCCTGCCTTCCAATAATATAGTTGATATTTCTATTGATGAGTCCAATGGAACAGTTTACATTGCAACAGCTAATGGATTGGTGTCATTTTCTTCGGGTGGCTCTGAGACAACATCAGATTTTGAAAATTCATTCGTCTTTCCCAATCCAGTAAGGCCTGAATTTAATATCAACAATGATAAAGTAAAAATAAGAGGCTTACCTGAAAACGTCAATATTAAAATTTTGGATATTGAGGGTAATCTGGTGGCCGAGGCCAAATCAAATGTGAACATGAGATATAGAGGCTATAATCTTGAAATAGACGGAGGAACGGCGTTTTGGAACGGTAGAAATTTGGGTAATAATACAGTTGCCTCAGGAGTCTATCTTATCATGCTTTCAGATTTGGATACCTACGAAACCAAAGTACTGAAACTAATGGTGGTAAGGTAATGATTGCTAAAACCAAAGGTATTGTACTATCTTCAATCAAGTATCAAGACCATGACTTAATTGTTAGATGTTACACAGAAAAGTTCGGTACGATAAGTTTCCTTTTGAAGGGTGTGATGAAATCTAAAAGGGGGAGCAAAAATGTTGCTTTTTTTCAACCTTTAACTCAATTGCAATTAGATGTAAAACATCAATTGAATAGAAATTTGCATTACATTCAAGAAGTCAAGGTACATTATATTTATGAAACCTTACATTCCAATATTATCAAAGGCTCATTGGGAATTTTCCTAGCTGAGGTTTTAAGCAGTAGTTTGAAGGAAGAAGAACCAAATGAAAATCTATTTGCTTTTATTGAAACTGCTTTTCAATGGCTGGATCAGGAATCTCATTTTGCCAATTTCCATTTACTATTCCTTTTGAACCTAAGCAAGCATCTTGGGTTTTATCCAGATGATTACCTAAAGGAAGAACGGTTCTTTTTTAATCTTCAAGAAGGAAAGTTTGAAAAGGAGCAACCTAAAAGAGGCATTGCTGGTACTCAGGTTGATTTATTAAAGACTCTTATGGATTCCGATATTCAATCCATTAACTTGATTAAATTAAATGCGAGCCAACGACAAGAATTCTTGAATACTCTTTTGTTATATTATGAATTGCATCTTGAAGGATTTAGAAAACCAAAATCTTTAGAAGTCTTCAACCAACTATTTCATTAAACCGACTTCCTACCTTTTTATCGCCTTTTTGGTGATTTCTTGACCATTATTTAAAGTGATCTTTGCTAAATAAGCAGAGCTGCTTAGTGATGAAAGATCCAAAACCTCTTTTGATGAGTTTCCTGTAAAAGTCAATAAGGATCTGCCTAAAAGATCATAAATTTCAACTTTTTCGATTGTTTTATTCTTTCCAACCGAAAAAGAAACCAGTCCATTTTGAAGCTCAACAATAGTTAAGTCATTTGTGTTCAATACTGATTCTGAAGTAGACAACACATTGGTTTGGAAAACAATTTCAAATCGGTCATTGAATGCGCCTGTTTCTGAGTTGAATGTATAGGCAGATTGAGTCAAATCATGATACGTATTGAAGAAATTATCTTTAATATAGATGGAATGGGATAACATAAAATCACCTTTTAATTGCGCAATTTCGATATTGAATATGCTAGCTTCTTCAATATTGGTTTGAAAGCCCAGAGGAATGACTTCTTCAAGCGTTAAACTTTCAGGATGTTTACCTTGAATAGCAAACTTTTTATTGGAATCTTCTATCTGGAAATAGGCCAAAGTCATGTTATTGGAAACCGAGTTGGCGGGAGCATCATAATACATATAATCCAATCCGTCAGTAGCTCCGTCCTTATAACCTACAACTACTTGACTAAAAATGCCGTTATCACTGGTAAGACTCAATGTAATGGATTCCATCGAATTGGTTTCTTGGGTGGCGTTTCTAAAGAATTGGGAGTTATCACTATTTCCCTTAACTCGCATGGAATTGTTGAAAATCACATCCTTTGATTGAATGTCGCCAGCATCGCTTGAAGGGTTACTTGTAAATGTTGTCCCTAATGCGCCATCTGACATCGTAATGAAAAAGCCCTGACCAGAAGGGATCATACGATTATCAGGATTACTACCATCACCACCAGCAGAGGTAGCCGTTGAGCCTATACCGTTAATGATGGCATAGTCAGATTGGGAAAAGTTTAAGGCTTGGTTTCCACTGACATTTCCATTGGCGTCGGTGTTTTGTGACCATAAATAGAGGGCACCGTCAATTACTCTATTGGAAGCAGAGGATATATCGGAATTGTATTCCAAAAAGGCATCGGCACTAATGGCTGATGGATAAGGATTTCCGATGAAATTCCAATTGTTATCATCAGGTTCTTCGTCGTTACGATATACAGGTACTGAGATTACACCATTGTTAAAAAGACCTTTAAACTGATATAAAAACTGACATCCCGGTCCTCCACCACATGGAAAGGAATTAAAACCTATAGTGCTATGAGTAGAGGCGTATCCAACACCCGGCAACATATCATCAGAAGCATTCATCAATTGCCAGTCAACTCCTGTACCGTCGGAAATATAATTGGGGTCATCATCAATATCATCAATTCCAGGGTTTGGATTAAATGTATTGGTATTAGCATTTTCTTCGTAAGAATCTCTAAAATCTTGGCCGCTAAATTTAAATCGTCTGTTGGGATTGGCTTCAGCTAGGGCATCGCCTATGGTTTCGATGGTTGGAGAACTCCAATATGTGTATTCATACCAGTGAGCCATAGGTGCCGTTAATTTGTCTACTTCACAATTGTCTGGGTTGTCGGCTTCAAATACCCCGTCATCGTTTACTTGCACAAAAGCCGCTTGAGGATGCACCAAAATAGATCCGTTGCCGTTAACATAAACACTGTATTGTACTTCTACATAGGTATTGCTTCCTCCATTAATGATGTCACCAATAATTAAAGCACTGTCATTAATAATCAAGTTGCAAGCTTCAAAACTTCCAGAAATTGAGGTGTCATAATCTGCGTTTAAAATAGCTATGGTGTTTGAATTAGGATCAATTGGAGACCAAGAAGAGCCGTTCCAAATCACGGATTCCAGTTCCAATAAAACAGCATTAGAGGCTGTAAAGCATGTTTGGTCATTTTCTCGAACCTGACAATAAAATTGGTAATCAACCACTGGAAATATGTCTAGGATTTCCAAAATGGCAGAATCAGAATTATAAAAGGTTGCATCATCCATAATTTCCGTCCAACCGGAATCTCCGGGAGCCAAATAGTACCATTGATAAGTTAAGGAGTTCCCTCCACTATATCCTTCATCTGCTGCAACACTAATGGTCGCTGTATTACAGGATTGATTGATGGTAGGGCCAGAGGTGATGCTTGGGGGCACTCCAGTTGAAAAATCAAAAGTTCCAATATCTGTATAATCGACAGGAGAAAAGGAGTCCCAATCGTTGGAATTCCATGTGGTGCTGGGAGCTATAATACCCGTATTTTTTCGTCTGTAGGTGTAATTTTTGGAGGCAATCGTAAAAGAATCACCAGAGGTATCTCCCCACAAATCAATCCAAGTGGTTCCATTATATAGTCTAATATGATCGTCTTCATTGATGCCATTCACGTTACTTGATTGATCAAAACCATGTGAGGCATGGGCATCAGTTGCGTCAGATTGTCCAAAAGCAAGGACAAAAACATCACCGTTAATAATGCTTCCTGAGAGGGTGACTGAACTTGTCGCGGTACTAGCTCCATTATTGTGGATACGGATTTCATATCCCGATAAATTAACGGTTGCCCCAGTACCATTAAAAATTTCTACATAAGAGTGGTGTCCAGTTCCATGGTCAGTGACCTCACTAATAAATAATTCTGTTGGAGAAATGCCCGAATTACCCTCGCAACTTGAAATCTGATTGTCTATCACTATAAATAATTCTGAACTTAGGCATCCCAAATCATTTGTAATTTCTAGACTTCCTGTGGTTGCTCCAGAAGGGACACTTAATTCGAGTTCGGTTGAGGAAATTACATTGACGGAGCTAATAGATACACCATTTAGAGTTGCGGTGGTTGCAGAACCAAAGTTATTTCCTGTAATACTTATGATAGTGGCTTCTGGTCCAGACATTGGTGAAATTGTAATTGGAGATGCAGCGCAATCTCCGTTTCCTTGAACTTGGAAGGTATAAGGGTTTTCATCACTGTCGTTACTTATAATAGTTATGGTAGATGTCCTAAGTCCAACACCAGTGGGTGAAAAAACAATTTCAAAATCCACTTCGGTATTTGAGCTAATTGTTGACGGACTGGGGTTCAAAGAAATTGAAAATTCAGTGGGATTGGACGAGGTAATACTTGTTAGATCCAGGTCTGACGTACCTTCATTGCTTACATGAAATGTCTTGGGAGAAGAAGAATCACCCATGACAGTAGCTGCAAAAATGGTATTGTAACCAATATTAGGAGAGGAGCCATTAGGAATTGTTCCTCCAGTATTTCTCTCAATATCAATCTCTGGAGCAGGAGTAAACCCTTCTCCAGTTAAGTTGATGGTGCAAGTCCCTTCATTGGGGTCATTGTTGTTGATTGTTATGGTTCCATTCTGTGTGCCGTTGGTGGTAGGTGTAAATGTTACGGTAAAGGTTTGGGAATTGCCTGCTGAAATTGTCATAGGTCCAGTAGGAGATACCGTGTAGTTTCCAGTGATTCCCAATGAAGTGATGTCTAAATCGTCGGAACCAACATTTTCAATAGCAAAGGTGGTATTAGCATTAGTAGACAAGGCTTGGGAGCCAAAGTCTATAGTATAACCACAGTTTTGATTGGTTGAGGCGTCATCAACAAGTTGAAGTTCTGGTGAGGGTGAACCACAATAAATTTCAACCAAATCAATGTATACTCTCTTTCCAGAAACAGTTGAAAATTCAAGTATAGAATTGTTCGGTACAGATGTAAAAGAAGCTGTATAGGTATTATAGGATCCATCAATAATGGTATTAAAAAATTGAGAAACACCATTTAAAGTAACTGTAACCTCATTTTCGTTGTTATCCCAACCTTCAGCAGAAAAGTGCAGGGTTATATCCCCGGAAATACCGGTAAGGGCATTAGTTGAAATTGAACCATAACTTGATGCTGAAGCTAATCTTTTTGCACTTGCTCCACTATTAATTGTATAGCCGGCAGTATTTGGAAAATTCCTTCCATTAATTGAATAACAAGGACCATTAATCGTAGTTTCACTGTCAGTTAAAGGATTTGTCAAATTATACAATGGACCACCAGAACAGCTAGAGTTTAAAGCAAATACAAAAAAATGATATTGAGTCGCTTGTGATAGCCCTGTTGCACTAAATGTCGTAGTATTCGAACTCTGTACTACAGTGCCACTACCAATAGTATCTCCGGCAGAGTAGGTTATTCCGTTTACTGGGTTAGCTCCAAGAGTTGTTGATGTGCTGACAATAACAAGATACTCATCTGCTGTAGCAGCTGAAAAGGAACCATCAATAGAAGAAGACGTTATATTGTTTAATGTTAAACTGGTTGGTTGATTTGTAGGAGTAAGACAAGGTGCTGAGGATACTCCTGAAATTTCAACATCATCTATGTTCCAGGATTCATTTGGACTGTTGTTGGAAATAACAAAACCAACCAAAAAGTCTGATGTAATAGCGGCATTTGAATTAGGAATATTAATAATAACATTATTAATTGGGTTGGAATTTGTTGAACTGTAACTCTGCGGAATGTCATCACCATCATATGTAATAGTCCTATTAGATCCAGAATTAAAAGGCCATCGTGAATTAGAATTCCCGGTTATTTCCATTTCATAGGACCACGAAATTCCGTTATCTAGACTAATATAAACATCTATATAGTCGCTTGTATCAAGTCCGTTTCCCGTTGAACCAATTGAAAAACCAGCTAAATTAAACTCAACTTGTACATCTTGATAGGATGTAATGTCAACTGGACCAAAATCGACATCAACGCTATTGTTTATCACTCTCCAAGAAGTATTGGAACTAGTATATTGAGGTGAGTTTTGAGGAAGATCCCCGCTGCCAGAATTTCCACTTGCTGAAGTAAAAATACCAGAATTAAAAGAATAATTAAGAGTTGGAGTTGCTGGAGCGGATTCAAAGTCTTGAATTGCTATTGTCACCTGCCCAAACCCAATGTTTAAAGCGCCGAGAAAAATAAAAAAGAGGAGGGTGTATTTTTTTATCATGGGGTACTTGGATTAATTACATGTAATAAGGGACTGACAAATATAAATGAAAAGACCTAAAAAACAATAAGTTACAAATATCTTGTTATTAACAAATTGTTATTAATTTTGAGGGTATGGATACAGGTAAAACGTTTACGGTTGAAGAAGCGCAACGAGCCCTAGAAAATTATTGTGCTTATCAAGAACGATGTCATAAGGAAGTTAGAGAAAAGTTGATGGGTATGCGAATGATTCCTGAGGCCGTAGACCATATTATTACCCATTTGATTCAGGAAAACTATCTTAATGAAGAGCGGTTTGCCAAAGCTTTTGCTCGGGGTAAATTTAGAATTAAAAAATGGGGAAGAAACCGAATTGTTAGAGAGTTAAAGTTTAGGGATATCTCTAAATTCAATATTGAAACAGCTTTAAAAGAGATTTCTCCACAAGCATATCAGGAAACCCTTCATGAACTGGCAGTTAAAAAGGCGGATGGAATCAGGGAAATCAACCTCTGGAAAAAAAAGAAGAAGCTGGCAGACTACCTCTTATATCGTGGGTGGGAATCGCACTTGGTTTATGAAAAAGTAAGTGAATTAATTTCATAAAAAAGTCCAGCAACATGCCGGACTTTACTTTTAAAAATAAAAATGTTTTATAAGTTGAAAACCGCTCCCACATTAACGTTAAACTGATTGTAAAGATGTTCTGCTGGTGTTAGATTGTCATTGTATTTGGCAATTGGGAACTGTGCCTCGGTATATAAACCGAATCCTTCTGTGAAAAAGTATCTGGCCCCTACATGGCCTCCAAAGTTTTTAAGGCTTAAGTTTAAACCAGGATATAAGTCAAAATTCTCATCAATGTTCAGGACGTTTCCGATATTGGCATTAAAGCGGGCCTTTAAATCAAAGCGATCTGTGAAATCTGCTTTTTCAACGACAGTTCCACCATAAACAACCACATCTTTGTCCAAACCATTTGAAATTCCCAAGGCATAGCTTGAAGACACCCCAATAGAGATATTTTCTCCTAAACCATAATCATAAGATAGATTAATACCCGTGGCTGAATCTTGAAAGTTGGCGCCAATTTGTAGTTTTTGGTCACCTTTACCCTTGAAAGCTTGTGCGTGAACAAACGATACAGCTAATAAGGAAAGGGCGCATAAAAATTGTTTCATAGTAATAGGTTCTAAATTTTACTAATCAAAAATACTAGATACTTTTGAGATATCTATGGGTTTTTACAACGGCTTGTTCATTTTTCCAGTCAATCCATTTTTGCCCTTGTAACCGTCTCATCAAATTATCTATATGACGCATAACGAAAATGTTATAAATGGCTTTACCTAAATTCTTAGGTTTTTTGGGTATGGACCTCAAGCTCATTGAGAATCCTGGGGTGATATAACGCATATAGTGCCAATAACCTTCAGGCATATAAAGGACCTCGCCATGGTTGAGTTCGGTTTTAAAACCTGTGGCATGCTGTAGTGCTGGCCATTGAGAATAATCGGGATTGGAAAAGTCGATGTCTTCTCTGGTGATTAGGGAATGCGGAATCTTATAAAGTACTTTGTTCTGATTTTGATCAAAAAGAATGATCTCCTTTTTGCCTTCGAAATGGAAATGGAAAATATTGGCTAGGTCAATATCATAATGCATAAAGGTATAGGAGTTCTCCCCGCCAAAGAAGAGCATGGGGAGTCCCTTCATCAATTTTAAACCAAAGTCTGGGTAACTATAATCCGCTTGTAATTGTGGCACTTCCTTTAAAATGTTCCATAAAAAAATGCGATAACGGGTAGGCTCATTTTTGAGTAAATCAATATAGTCACCCATTTTCATTTTAGAGTGAGGTTCGTTAAATCCATCTTTGTGGCTTACCGGTCGATCATCATAGAGAGGAACCACCTTATCTCCAGCAACGGATTTTATATAATCTAAATTCCATTTTGAAAACGCTGGCCAATCCTCAATAAAACGCTCGATAACCACAGGTTTTTGAGGTTTGTAATACTCTTTGAAAAAGGTGTCCTTATCTAGGGTCTTTACGCGAGGAATGGTTTTTAATTGCACCTAAACTGAAATGATGATTAACCTTTCAAAGTTAAGAAAAGGTTACCAAATGAATTATAGGGATTTGTTAATAATAAAAAACCCCCTAAAAAAGGGGGCAATTATTAAGTAGTTGGAGTTTCTTCATCTTGAATGATGGGTTCATTAGGATCTTTACCTTTTAAATATTCAGGTAATTCCATTCCAGCCATGTTGAACATTTCCTGTAAAGGCGGAACAGATTGATATAAGCCTGATAAAAAGTTGGCTGTAGATCCTTTTCCGTCCTTACTTTGACCATTTTCCCAAACAGTCACTTTATCTATTTTAATATTTTTAATAGCCTCTGCTTGGATTTTTACCAATTCTGGAAGCTTGTCAGCAATTAAAAGTAATACAGCATCTCTAGAATTGTTGCCTGCTGCTTTTACAATTTGATCAAGACCTTGAGCTTGTTTTGTTAATACTTCAAACTGTCCTTGAGCTTTGGCTTGTGCTTTAAACAAAATGGCATCGGCCTCACCCCTAGCTTTTCTTCTGATTCTTTCAGCTTCAGCTTCCGCATCGATTTCTGCTTTGCTTTTTTCGATTTCAGCTGGGATGATAACATCAGCAATTTGAGAAGATCTTTCTCTTTCAGACCTGGCCATCTCTGCTTCTTTTTCTGCAGCGTAAGATTCTTCTAAAGCTTTGGCTGCTTGAACTTTTTCAGAGGCAATAGCCAATCTTTCTGCTTCTGCTTCTTTTTGTCTTCTTAGAGCATTGGAATTTGCTACCTCAATTTTTGCCGTGTTTTCTCCATCTACTGCCTTTGCATTTGCAGCCGCAACTTGAGTTCTTTCGTCTTGAACCGCATTAGCCTCACCAATGGACCCGTCTCTATTTTTTTCTGCTACGGATTTTCTGGCCGCGTTAATAGCGTGGGCAGCTGCTTCCTTACCTAAAGCTTCGATATAGCCAGATTCATCAACGATATCCGTAATGTTTACGTTGATAAGTTTAAGTCCTACTTTCTTAAGTTCAGATTCAACACTTTGGGAAATATTGGTCAAGAACTTATCGCGATCGGAATTGATTTCCTCAATATCCATGGAAGCTACAACCAAACGCAATTGTCCAAAGATGATTTCTTTAGCCAATTCTTGAATGTCCTGTAGACCAAGTCCTAAAAGACGTTCGGCAGCATTTTGCATCACCCCCGGTTCTGTGGAAACCCCAATGGTAAACCTTGAAGGAACATTAACACGAATGTTTTGCTTACTTAGGGCATTTACCAGATTAACCTCAATAGAAATGGGTGTTAAATCCAAGTATTCATAATCTTGAATTACAGGGATAATCAAAGCTGCCCCACCATGGATACATTTGGCAGATTGGCCTCCGCCAACCTTACCGTAAACCACCAAAATTCGGTCTGAAGGACATCTTTTATATCGCTTGATAAGAACGACTAGGATTACGAAGAAAAATAAAATAGTGAAAATGATTCCTAGGGGCAAACCTAGGTCTGTCATTTGTAATAAAGGTATAGTCATGGTATAGATAATTAGGATTGTTTTTTAATAATTAGGATGCCATTGGCGGTTATTTCAGTAACAGAAATTACTGAGCCAGGTTTTAGATCTAGACTTTCATCTGTTATAGCTTCAAGTTCTCTTAGGGATCCTTGAACGTTAATATGTACTTTTCCAATGGAAGAACGATTTTTACCTACGGTTAAATATACTTCCCCAATAGAATTGATGGCATTTTTATAGTTTAGGGTACCACTATCGTTTAACTTTTTCATATAGTGGAACATGGTTGCCATTAAGGCCATCATAATCAATCCGCAAAAGAAAGATATTAAAATGGTTAATGGCTTTGAAAGACCAGCATCCATGCAGGCGATACCAGACCATCCAAATATGGTAAAGAAACCAACTAGGTTCTTGAAAGTTAAAAATTGGAATCCAATTCCTGTATCTGTTTCTATTTCTGTATCAACATCTCCTAAATCGGTTTCTCCTCCTAAAAGGCTTAAAATTAATGTGATAGTAAATATTAATGAACCTGCAAGGGCAACGGTCCAATAGATTTTTGGAAATGTTTCCATGGTAGTATACCAATCCATCATAGTTGTTAGTTGTAAGTAAAGTTGAAAGATAAACTTTTTATAAAAAGAAAAAACTTACAAACGTCATGTTTTTTCCTTTACAACTTATGAGTATTCCAAAATCATTTTTTGTTACAAATAAAAAAACCCAAACGCTTCGTTTGGGTTTAGATTCTATGTGTTTTTATCCTTATTTAAATCTATAATTAAGACCGAAAAGAAGGTTGCCTTTTGGCATGGGAACTAAGTTCGTTTCATAATATTCTTCATTAAAAATATTGTTGGCAAAAACTGAAAGTTCCAATTGGTTGATGATAACTGATAACCCAGCGTCATACACGGTATAAGCTTGCCCAGAAGTTCTTTCGGCATATTTATATACAATAGTAGGTTGTAAAATATTAAAGAATCTTCCTTTATAGGTTGCCGTTACTTGATGTTTTAAAGAATTGATGGAATAGCGTGAGAAAGCGATGTCCAAATCTTTGACTTCATCATCAATAAAGGTATAACCTAAATCCATGAGTTGTGTATCACCTGCTATATCAAAACGATAATTGATATTGGTCTCAAATCCTTTGGTGTTCAAATCTCTGATATTGGTAGCTTGCCAAAGATCATCTTCATTTTCCTTGACATAGTCAATCAATTTTTTGGAATCACGATTAAAGAATGCCAAAGATCCATTCCATTTTGCACCTAGATATTTGATACCTATTTCCTCTGCTATGGCCTCTTCAGGATCCAATTGGTCATTACCCAAAGTCGTTGGATCACTGTAGTACAGGTCGGTATAGGTTGGAATTCGGTAAGTATAACCAACATTTCCATAAAATTTAAATTGTTCTGAAATGGAATACCCAATGTCAACCCCGGGGAAGGCATGAAACTTAAAATCTGAAAAATAGGTCAGAGCAACACCAGGAGTCACATCTAGTTTATCATTTAGAAACTTGAAACGATGCTCGAGGAAAAAATTGGTCATGAAGCGTTCGCGGTCCCCTAAATTATTGCTGGAAAGATATACTTGTGCCAAATCAACCCCAAATCCTGTTGTTCCTAAAGAAGATGAATAAGATCCATGAAGTTCGGCAGCAACTTTGTTGGTGATATGTAAATTTCTGTAAACCTCGGGATTGGTACGAATGAAAACATATTCATCCTGATTTCTTCTCCAGTACAATCTCGGTTTTAAGGTGAGGTTGTTATGTTTGTAAACCGAAGAAAGTCCTACCAAACTTGCTTGGGTTTCTTCATATTGATCAGTTGCAGATGGGGTAGAATAAAAACCATTGGCACCAAATTTACGCTCCTGAAATGTTGCAATGAGATCAATAGGCATATGGTTCTTGTTGAAGCTACTTTTGATAAAATAGTTCTGGTTGTCATAATCGGTATTGTAGCGATATCCTTCAGAAGTGTTTCTGGAATAGTGCACCAAATGAGAGGTGTTCTGTAAATTACTGCTCACCGTAACTTCTGCATTTTTTTGACCAAAAGAGCCACCTTGAACTCCTAATTTTACCTGGTTTTCCAAAGCTTTTTTAGTAACAATGTTTACTGCACCAGTAAAAGCATTTTGACCAAAAACTCTGGCTGCCGGTCCTTTTATAATTTCTATGCGTTCTATGACATCTAAAGGTAAGATAAGGTTCATGGTATGATGACCTGTTTGAGCGTCTTCCAGTTTTATTCCATCTATTAAAAGAAGGGTTTGGTCAAAACTCCCACCTCTAATGTATAAATCAGCTTGGGAACCGGCGGTACCTCTACGTCTTATATCGACCCCGGCTACCTGCTGCAATAAATCTACTACGTTGGTAGCGGCACTTTTTTGGATCATTTCCGAGTTGATGACGGTGATGGTTCTAGAATTTTCTTTAAATGGAAGTTCAATTCTGGAAGAGATAATCACCACTGAGTCTAAATCTTGTTGAGGGAAATCCTGAGCTTGTGTCAGGAAGATACCTGCGAGAAAACTAGCTAAGAGGAGATTTAATTTCATTGTATATTTCATTAGGGATTTTTAAAAAACGATGCAAAATTCGTAATTTTCCGGATTAGTAAACTAGTCCAGTTTTAAAACAATGAATAGTCCGGTTTTAGATCGAGTAAAACAATTAATTCAAGTCGATAAATCGGCTACCCAGCCCGTTTATGTTCAAATTTCCCAACAAATAATCAATGCTATACAAAGGGGATATATTACTAAAGGTACAAAACTTCCGGGTACACGGGTGTTTTCCAAAGCTTTAAATATACATAGGAACACGGCTGTGGCTGTTTATAATGAATTGGCAGCGCAAGGATGGGTAGAAATCTTGGCAAATAAAGGATCTTTTGTACTGGTTCCAGAAAGGAAGAAGGAAGCGATTGTAGCACATGGATTTCAAGTAGATCAAATCAATAGGTATCCCGATAAAACAGGTTTTCCATTTCAAGCTTCTTTTCATTTGGCTTCTACCAGAGAATATTCAGAAGCAAAAATTAGTATCAATGATGGCCAACCAGATTTGAGATTGCATCCTACCCATCAGTTTTCTAGATGGTACAATTCGACTTTAAAACGTAGAAACTTGCCGAGTAAATGGCATCAAAATGAAGACTCCTTCTATTTTAATTATGAGACCCAGCTGTGTAACTTTTTGAATACTACTCGCGGGTTCAATATGAAGCCTCAAAATTTGATTAGTACCAGAAGTACCGAAATGAGCTTGTATGTGGTCTCTCAATTGCTTTTGAAAAAAAGGGACGTGGTTTTGGTAGGTGATTTAAGCAACTATTCTGCCAATAGAATCTTTCAACAAGTAGGTGCCGATGTAAAAATCATTCCGGTTGATCAAGATGGTTTGGATGTCAATTATATAAAAACCCATTTTATCAAGAAATCTATTAGGTGTGTCTATATAAATCCGCAAAGGCATTATCCCTCCAATCAAACATTAAGTGCTGAAAGGCGTCTGCAGCTTTTGGAGTTGGCCAAAGAATATCAATTTGCCATCATTGAAGATGATTTTGATTATGATTTTCAGTATGAAGGGTCTCCTATGTTACCTTTAGCTAGCTCTGATACACACGGAATGGTAATTTATTTGGGCAAGTTTGGTCAATCTTTATTTCCGAGTTTTCAAACCGGTTTTGTAGTAGCTCCCAAGAACTTGATTTCTGAGGCTAAAAATTATTTGGAGTTACTAGATGCCCAAGGTGATTTGATTCAGCAACAAATGCTATCTGCGCTTATCTATGAAGGTGAAATCCACCGCTATTTAAAAAAGAATGTGTTGCTTTATAGACAGCGACTGGAGGTTTTATGTAACCAATTAGATTTTCATTTTGGAGATATTTTAAAATGGGAAAAACCAACTGGTGGACTTGCGATTTGGCTACAATTTACTGAGCCAATTTCCTTGGTCCGTTTTACGGAAGAGAGTGTCAAGGAGAATGTCTTTCTTCCCAAAACTATTTTATATCAAGATAAGAATACTTGCGCCATCCGTTTTGGGTTTGGTCACCTTAACGAAACAGAAATAGAGTACGTTATGGATAGCTTGAAAAGCGCCTATTTAAGGATAGCAAAATCTCACTAGGTTTAGAATATTATTGAATGAAATCAAATTGTGGAATGCTTGAAGTTTGTATTATATTTAGCAGATAAATAAACGCTTTCATGATTCATCTTTCTTCCTTAGACTTTGTTATAATCGCTTTGTTCTTTGCATTTTCTATCCTAATTGGTATTGTAGTCTCCAAAAAATCAGGGGAAAATAGCTCTGAGTTTTTTCTTTCTGGACGAAACATGCCTTGGTGGTTGTTAGGGGTATCTATGGTAGCGACTACCTTTGCAGCTGATACACCTGGATTGGTTACTGAATTGGTGAGAACCAATGGGGTTTCTGGAAACTGGGTTTGGTGGGCTCTGTTGCTTACGGGAATGCTCACTGTTTTCTTTTATGCCAAATTATGGCGAAAGTCGGGAATTACTACGGATTTAGAATTTTATGAATTGCGGTATTCCGGGAAACCAGCTAGTTTTTTAAGAGGATTTCGAGCTATTTATTTGGGGGTTATTTTTAATATAATCACCATGGCAGGTGTTTGTTTGGCCGGCTCTAAAATTGCCAATATTTTATTGGGATTGTCCCAACAAGAAACGCTGCTATATTCTTCAATTATAGTGGTGATTTATTCCTCGTTAGGAGGTTTAAAGGGGGTATTGATTACAGATTTCTTTCAATTTCTTTTGGCCATGGTTGGGTCTGTTTGGGCTACAATTTATATTGTTAATTTGCCTGAGATTGGTGGAATGGGAGAGCTTTTGCAACATGAAAATGTTTCAGGAAAACTTAATATTCTTCCAGACTTCTCCAATACTGAAACATTAATAACGTTGTTTATCATCCCATTTGCGGTGCAATGGTGGAGTACTTGGTATCCCGGAGCAGAACCAGGAGGTGGTGGATATATTGCACAACGTATGTTAGCTGCCAAGGATGAAAAACACGCCACTTGGGCGACTCTGTTTTTTAATTTTGCCCATTATGCTTTAAGGCCGTGGCCATGGATTCTAGTAGGTTTGGCTTCTTTGGTTGTGTTCCCTTCCTTAGAGAGTATTGGAGTCGCCTTTCCTGGGTTGCATGAGGATATGCACGGTCATGATGTGGCGTATGCGGCTATGATGACTTATTTGCCTGCTGGCTTAATCGGTTTGGTGATTACCTCTCTCGCAGCCGCTTTTATGAGTACGATTTCCACACAATTGAATTGGGGTAGTTCCTATATTGTTAACGACTTTTATGGAAGATTTATAAATGAAGGTGCTAGCGAAAAGCAGAAAGTGCTCGTTGGTAGAATTTCAACAGTCCTTTTGATGGTTTGTGCTGCTTTATTCTCCTTTTATATCAAATCAGCTAAAGACGTTTTTGATCTGTTGTTACAAATAGGAGCGGGGACCGGCCTGTTGTTTATACTCAGATGGTTTTGGAAGCAAATTAATCCGTACAGCGAGATTGCTGCCATGGTGATTTCATTCATTATTGCGGTAGTGTTTTTTGTTAATGGAAAATTGGAACAACCATGGTTTGAGTTACAAGGGTATATGCAATTGATTATAGGTGTGGTCTTAACCACTATTGGGTGGATTGTTGTGACACTAATGACGCCTAGAAGTAATCAAGAAACACTTAGCCATTTTGAAAATGTAGCCTTTGGTAATGAAAGTAAATTCAAAAATATTGGTTATAAGATATTAGCTTTCTTTCTTGGTGTCATAGGAACTTATAGCGTGTTGTTTGCTACTGGTTATTATATTTATGGGAAAATCTTGGCAGCATTCTTATTGACGGTTTTGGCTATTGTTTGTGCGGTTATACTGAAGATGATTTGGAACAAGGTTCTTGATGAGGTTGAATAGATTTAAGAAATGTACTTTATTTCTTTAGTAAATTTGAAATGGTCCATATCAATAAATTCATTATCACCTTTGTTTGTGGCATCCAAAACATCAGCAGATAGGGTTTCTGCAATCTGAATAGCCACATCAAAGGCCTCGATTTTATCTTGTGTGGAATAGGCCTCAATTTTTTGGTTTCTGCTGTGAAATAAGTTCAATTTAATTATGTCTTGAGTTCTACTAGATTGGGCAGAGACTGCTCTCATAGTTACTGTTTCTGTTGTGGCAAATACAGAGACATAGTCTATTTCGGGTAAGTCCTGCCAATTTCCAAAACTGAGACCTAAAAAGGAGGTGATATTTCGATATTTTTTTGAATTTAAATCGATTTCAGTGCCTTGTCGCTTGAGGGTTTGGAAAACCAAGACTAATGGCACAATGGCTAATATCCCAAATAGAAGTATAAATAGTGGGATATTAAGAAGAAAGGTGACTCCTAAGATGGTTTTCCAAAGGGGTACTTTTTGGATAAATTTAATGGTATGGGACATGGCTAGTTGATTTGTTTGGTTCTGGCTAAAATAAAAAAACCGTAAAGAAAAACTTTACGGTTTTAAAAATTATAGCGAAATAAAGCTTACTCGACTAAAATAATGGCTTTATTATCTTTCATTTCTAAAGTGCCAGAGTTGATTTTAAGTTTTAAAAGTTTGTCTTCTGGTACCAAAGACCCATGCAGTTCATCATAAACCAATTTACTATCGGAATGCGTATGAATCTTAATGGTTCCTTCTTTCAATAACGACACAATAGGTGCGTGGTTATTTAACATTTGAAACTCTCCCATAGCTCCAGGCACAACCACAGAATCAACTTCTGAACTGAAAATGGTGGCTTCTGGTGATACAATTTCTAAATACATAGTTTCTTAGTATTTAGTAATCAGTAATTAGTAATTAGTGGATTAAAGCCAACTGCATACGGCATACTGCTTACTGTTTTACGCTTCCGCTAACATTTTCTCTCCAGCTTCAATAGCATCTTCAATAGTTCCTTTAAGGTTGAAAGCTGCTTCAGGTAGGTGATCTAATGCACCGTCCATAATCATGTTGAAACCTTTGATGGTATCTTTAATATCTACCAAAACTCCAGGAATACCAGTAAACTGCTCAGCTACGTGGAAAGGTTGTGATAAGAAACGTTGTACACGTCTTGCTCTTGATACGGCCAATTTATCTTCTTCAGATAATTCTTCCATACCTAAGATGGCAATAATGTCTTGTAATTCTTTATAGCGTTGTAATAACTCTTTTACTCTTTGTGCACAGTCATAGTGCTCTTTTCCTAAAATGTCTGCAGTCAAAATTCTAGAAGTAGAATCTAACGGGTCTACCGCTGGATAAATACCTAGCTCAGCAATTTTACGAGACAATACGGTTGTAGCATCCAAGTGAGCAAAGGTTGTTGCAGGCGCTGGATCCGTTAAGTCATCCGCAGGTACATAAACCGCTTGTACTGATGTAATAGAACCTCTTTTGGTAGAAGTAATACGCTCTTGCATCGCACCCATTTCTGTTGCTAAAGTTGGTTGGTAACCTACCGCAGATGGCATACGACCTAGAAGTGCAGATACCTCAGAACCAGCCTGTGTAAAACGGAAGATGTTATCAACGAAGAAAAGTACGTCTTTTCCTTGTCCGTCTCCAGCTCCATCACGGAAGTACTCAGCAATAGTCAAACCAGACAAAGCAACACGTGCACGTGCTCCTGGTGGCTCATTCATCTGTCCGAATACGAAAGTCGCTTTAGAGTCTTTCATAACGGCTTTATCTACTTTTTGAAGATCCCATCCTCCGGCTTCCATAGAATGGATGAAGTCATCACCATACTTGATAATTCCAGACTCAAGCATCTCTCTTAAAAGGTCATTTCCTTCACGAGTTCTTTCACCTACACCAGCAAATACTGATAAACCACCGTGACCTTTTGCAATATTGTTAATCAACTCCTGAATCAATACCGTTTTACCTACACCGGCACCACCAAATAATCCAATTTTACCTCCTTTTGCATAAGGCTCGATCAAATCGATTACTTTAATACCTGTAAATAAAACTTCGGTAGAAGTTGATAAATCTTCAAACTTAGGAGCTTCCCTGTGAATTGGAAGTCCGTTGTCTCCAGTTTTTGGTAAGTTTCCTAGTCCGTCGATGGCATCACCCATTACGTTGAAAAGACGTCCGTAAACATCGTCTCCAATTGGCATTTGGATAGGAGATCCTGTTGCAATAACTTCAGTCCCTCTACTCAAACCATCGGTAGAGTCCATGGCAATAGTACGAACAGTATCCTCACCAATGTGAGATTGAACTTCAAGTACTAATGTGGAACCGTCTGGTCTGCTAATTTCTAATGAATCGTAAATCTTTGGAAGTGCAGTCTCAGAACCAAATTCAACATCGATAACTGGACCTACAATTTGTGCAACTTTACCTGTAACTTTTGACATTACTTATGTATTTAATATTATGCAATTTAATTGAATGAAAACGCCTCTGGTTTTCGCGCTGCAAAGATATGTTTTTTAATTTAATATAAAATATGTTTTTAGGGTTTTTGGTGCCAAAAAAAAACGCCCACTTTTAAGGGGCGCTTTTTTTTATGCAATGTGTTGGATTACTGAATGTAAACTCCTGTAAAATCTACTGGATTAACCCCTTGAATATTCGATCCGTATTTGGCGTTTATCACTTCCAAAATTTTGTTTGCAATTACCGAATAACCTCTTGGAGATGGGTGAATTCCATCTAAAGAAAAGGTTCCTCCAGTCACGTAATCTGCAGTCATAAATGCACTTCCAGCTTGATATCCAGTGTTGGCCACTTCTGTAAAAAAGCTATTGACATCAAAAAATGCCAAATCGTTGGTCATCGCTGCATTTTCAATGATATTGTTAAAGGCTGAAATAGCATTGTTGACATCTTCTTGTTCTTCTGGTAAAAGGACCCATTGGTCATCCATGGCATAGGTAATTCCTTCTAAGGAAAACATGCCTGCCAATTGTTGGGCGGAGGCAGCTGGAATACCATTATTAATCAATTGGGTGGCCAAAGCGGTTGCCGATGCCATGTTTGGAGTTCCAATAACTGAACTGCTCGTTAAGACAACTAAGTCTTCAGCAGTGGCTTGTCTACATTGTCCGTACTGTTGCCCTAAAATATTTGCGATAAGTGGCGCTGCTTCTGGAGGTAAACCAAATTGACCAATAAAAGCAGGAAAAGTAGGACTGCTGTTCAACGCAAATTCAATAGAGGCTGAAATATCTGTTAAATTTTCATCTTTGATGACAATGGCACTTGCTGCATTTTCATTGAATATAATGGCTCTTTCTGGTTCGCCTAATGCAGTGAAAACACCATTTAAAGCGCCAAAGATCATATTTAGAGTCGGTATTTGCGGACCAAAATCTGGATTGGTTGGGTCTAATGGCGCATATGGCACGGTATTGAAATATGGGGTAGAAGTCACATCAGGAATATTCATAATGACCCCTTCTGCACCTCCTGAAACCATGGTTTGAACCAAGCCATTGTATACTTGGGCAAAGACATTGGAGTTAGTAATATCATTAGAAGCATAGGTCGATGGGTCTAAATTCCCAGTCACATTATGATCTGTCCCAGACCCACCAGATGCGGCGTAACCCAAAACGTCATTATTTCCTATCCAAAGAGAGAAAAAGGTTGGATTCATAGCCATGGCATCAGCTATAACAGTCGTGTTTGGTGATGTTGCCATTCTCACAAAATAAGGATTAGCAGCTCCAACAGCTAAATTGGCAAGGTTCCCATAGCCAGGAGCTACCAAGTGGTATGTTTTGGCTCCAGGAACTCCCATGTTGTTGAATGGACCGTTTAAAATATTTGATACTTCAGTAGAAGGCGTACCGCTAACCACTGAAGGTGTTTGTGTAGCGATATCGAAAAACATTCTAGGAGAAGCAATCGGATTTCCTCCTAGTAGAAGACCTCCAATGTCGTCATTCATATAGGGTTGTGTAAAATCTCCTCCTCCGGCCAAGGCAAATTGACCAGCCAATAGGTTTGGGAAGGATACCTCTTGTCCCATAGCAAAAAGGGAATTGTCAGAGTATCCTGCTGTTAGTGAATTTCCAACACTTACAAAGGTTGAAAAGTCTGCCGATCCACTACTGTATTGAATGTCCGGATTCCCTTCTACAACCTCATTGTTGACAGGGTCTGAAAGAGCGTCTATATCACTGTCACAGGCATAAAGTGCAAGTGAAGCAGTTAGAATTAAAGAAATATATTTAATTTTCATAACCAGTTTTTTTAATTGTTGAATGTCCAAGAAATGTAATAAAGAGCTCCTACTGCTCCTGAACCTGGAGCACTTACATATTCATAGCCCAAAATGTTGGAGCCTCCTAATTTAAAAGTTGATTTGATACTTGGAATGGTATAATTAATTTGGGCATCAACTGTACTTCTTGCAGGTAAATATGCATCAGCAAAGGATGATTGCCATAGGTAGGTGTCATTCCATCTCCAATTCACATTAAAACCAAAATTTTTAAACAATTCGTTGTGGCCTAGACTTGCTTTGACTTTATGTTCAGGGGTATTGAAGGATGTTTCAAATCCGGGGTCGCTTGCTTCATCAAAATCCAATTTGGCATAGGTATAGTTGACACCAAAATTAAACCCATTCCATACTTTGGTATTAAACCCAATAGAGGCACCATAAGAATTGATATCTGCCGTTGAATTTGTATAGGTTTGGTAAGCTTGGTAGTCACCATTTTGTAATGCTAATAAGGATAAACCATTATCTCCAGCTTGTCCGTATAAAGGAGTTAGAACCGTTTTATTAGAAATAAAATCTTCATATTGGTTATAGTAAACACTCAAATCAATATTGACGCGTTCTACAATACCACGATACCCCACTTCATAAGCGGTCACTTTCTCCGGTTTAACTAGACCCACATTAATAGCTGTTGGATTACCAGCATTAACAGATGCCAAGTCAAATGCATTAGAATAAGCATCACCTCCATTCAACTGTACATTTGGAGCTCCTACTATGGCAGCACCGTTCGTACTTAAAGGTGCGCTTGTAGCTGTATATCTGTCTAGATTCGATGGAGAAGAACCGACCAATATGGCACGTCCTGCATTTAAACCAATAAATAAATCTTGAGTTGTTGGATTTCTAAATCCTGTTTGGTAAGAAGCGCGAATGTTGTGCTTTTCAGCTTCATCTGCAGCATAAACAAAAGACACTCTTGGAGAGAAGAAACCATCAAAAAATTCTGATTTGTCATAACGAACAGACCCAGTGAATTTTAATCGGTCACTTAATAATTTTTTCTGAAGTTGAACATAGGCTCCATATTCATTATAATCAATAGAACCATCATAGTCTGTGTATATAGTACCTCCAGAATTTAAGGAATATTGTCTGTAAGAACCTCCAACCATGATGTCAACTACATCAATTAAATGACTTAAATTGTAATTGGCATCCACGTGGTAAATTTTGGAGTTGTCCTTAAACTTGGCACCAGTTTCTAGGTTAGGATCAGAAGTAACTCTGTCGAAAGTATTGTTAAATGCATCCGTTCCAGGTATCAATCTTCCAGTATCTGCTGCAGATCGTGCTGCGAGATGTGCTGCCGCTTCTTGCTCTGAAGTTGGGTCAAAAATACCCTGTCCCGCCAAATATCCCAAATAGGCACCAGCATAATCGGTAAACCATTGGGTGTCTCCTTTCCATGCTCTGTTCATATTAATCGCTGCGAAACGAGAATCATATGAATTACCCGCCTTTTCTGCGGTAGTGTATCCCCTTACAAAAAAGTTCTTGTTTCTTATTTCCAACTTATGTTGTTGCATTAAGAAATCTTTGATGGAATATCTATTGGCCCCTTGATAGATGGTACTTCCTCGACCTATTTTGGAATTCCATATGATTTCGAAATCATTTTCCCAAGGTCTATAATATAGTCCAAAGTCAGCCTTTAAACTTTCAGCATCGTAATTCATTAAATCCACTTCGTTATAACCAGTCCTTGATACCATTGAAGAACCATAATTAGTTGCTACTGGTATTGGAAGTGCTCCAGCGGCAATTTCATCAAAATTTAAAGTAGTGGATACTTCATCGCCGTATACATTTAATCCATCATATCCAGGGTCATTTCTGTTCCAACCTGGGTTGTTGAAGTCTCTATAATCTGTAGCATACCATTCCGTACCATTTAAAAATGATAAAGATGCTTTAGCTGCAAATTTTTCACTGAATTTATAAGCAGCTCTTATTCCCACGTCAACATATGTATTATCCCCGGCATTTTGACTTGAAGTCATCCCTGTTTTGCCATAAACACTAATACCAGAATGCTCAAAAGGATTCTTACTGGTCATGAACATGATACCATTGAAAGCATTTGCTCCATATAGTGCAGAAGAGGCACCAGGCAATAATTCAACCGAATTAACATCTAATTCTGACATCCCCAATAGATTTCCAATCGGGAAGTTCAAGGCTGGCGATGAATTATCCATGCCATCCACCAATTGCATAAATCTTGAATTGGCAAACGTGGCAAATCCTCTAGCATTTACCGATTTAAAAGTTAAACTATTGGTGTTTATGTCAATACCTTTTAAATTTTCAACAGAATCATAGAAGGAGGCCGACGCTGTATTCTTGATTTCAGTGAGATCCATTCTTTCGATGGTCACTGGGGATTCCCTTATTCTTTCGGGAGTCCTTGATGCAGAAATAACAACTTCATCCAACGAAGTTCCTTCTTCAAGGATAAAATTGACTTCCTGACTATTTTGTGTGATTTCCATGGTTTCAGAAGTGAATCCTACGCTACTTGCTTGGATTGTAAACGGAGGGTCCTGTTCTACTGAAAAGGTAAAACGACCGTCAAAATCGGTTGCCGTTCCTTGAGACCTTCCCATTACCACTACATTTGCTCCAGGTATGGGTTGTCCATTATTGTCCGTAACCGATCCTGAAATTGTTGTTTGAGAATATGTTGTAAAACATAGTAACAACAAAAACATCGATAGAATTGATTTCATTTGTGAGTCTTGGTTTTTGATTAATTCGATTAGCAATATATGTAAATATGGGGCAAAATAATGCATTTTTCTCAAAAAAGTATGCATGCATAGTAAATTTTCTCAAAAAAGATATGTTAAATTTGATTATTTACTATTTGATAGGGCTTTAAAATAAAAAAATCCCGAAGAATTCGGGATTTTATATAATTGAAAATCAGTAAGTTATTCGACTGTAACTGACTTAGCTAAATTTCTTGGCTGGTCAACATTTTTTCCAAGCATAACTGCTATGTGATAAGATAAAAGTTGCAATGGAATAGTTGTTACCAATGGTGAAAGGAATTCTGATGTTTCTGGAACCTCGATAACATGATCTGCTAATTCCTTTACGTGAACATCCCCTTCAGTAACAATACCAATTATTTTCCCTTTTCGAGATTTGATTTCCTGAATGTTACTTACAATTTTTTCGTAATGCCCCTTTTTAGTAGCAATAACCACAACTGGCATGTGCTCATCGATCAATGCAATAGGACCGTGTTTCATTTCCGCAGCTGGATAACCTTCGGCATGGATGTATGAAATTTCCTTAAGTTTTAAGGCGCCCTCTAAAGCTACTGGAAAATTAAAACCTCTTCCTAAATACAAGAAATTTCTAGAGTCTTTATATATATCTGCAATGGTTTTTACTAAATCGTCTGATGTCAAAGCTTTTTCCACTTTAGAAGGAATGCCTTCCAGCTCAAATAGATAGCGCCTAAAGTCACTGCTCGATATGGTGCCCTTAGCTCTAGCTAATCTTAAAGCCATTAAACTTAAGACGGTAATTTGGGTCGTAAATGCTTTAGTAGAGGCTACCCCAATTTCAGGACCAGCATGAGTGTATGCTCCAGCGTTGGTCTCTCTAGCAATAGAAGAGCCTACCACATTACACACACCAAAAACAAAGGCTCCTTTAGATTTGGCCAATTTAATGGCGGCTAGGGTATCTGCTGTTTCTCCAGATTGCGAAATAGCGATAATTAAATCTTTTTCTGATATGACCGGATTGCGATACCTAAACTCAGAGGCATATTCAACCTCTACTGGAATTCTAGCTAAATCTTCAAAAATATATTCAGCTACAATACCCGCATGCCAAGAGGTTCCACATGCCACTATGATGATTCTTTCGGCATTGAGGAATTTTTTCATGTTGTCCTCAACTCCTGCCATTTTTATAATGGCCTCATCGGTCAAAAGTCGCCCTCTAAAGGTATCTAAGATAGCACTTGGTTGCTCGTAGATTTCTTTGAGCATAAAATGCTCATAGCCTCCTTTTTCAATTTGCTCCAAATTCATTTGAAGTTCTTGAACATAGGGATCTACTAGGCTATCATCTTTTATTTTGCGTACTTTTATTTCTTTACCTAAACGTACAATAGCCATTTCTTCGTCTTCAAGATAAATGGCATTTTTGGTATACTCTAGGAAAGGAGAGGCATCACTAGCAATAAAAAATTCGTTGTCTCCAATTCCGACAGCCAATGGACTTCCAAGTCTGGCAATAACGATTTCTTCTGGTCTGTTTTTGTCAAAAACAGCAATGGCATAGGCACCAACAACTTGGTTAAGGGCTGTTTGAACAGCTTTTCCTAGTTTGACATTTTCTTGCTTCTTAACATCTTCAATTAGGTTTACCAAAACTTCTGTGTCAGTATCTGACTTAAAGTGGTATCCTCTTGAAATCAATTCCTTTTTAAGGGACTCATAATTTTCAATTATCCCGTTATGAATGATGACTAAATCACCAGAATTTGAATAATGTGGATGGGCATTAACATCATTGGGTTCCCCGTGGGTTGCCCATCTAGTGTGCCCTATCGCTAATTTTCCTGTACTTGGGATTTCTTTTGAAACACGATCTTCTAAATCAACTACTTTACCTTTGGTTTTACAGACGTTTAAATCGGTACCATCAAATAAAGCAATACCAGCGCTGTCATAACCTCGGTATTCTAAACGCTTCAGGCCTTCCATTACTATGGGGTAAGCTTCACGGTGTCCTAAGTAACCAACAATTCCACACATAGATTTTTAATTTTGATCTGGTTCTGAATAAAATATTTCTAATTCTACCCTTTTATCATCAGGTACGTTTGAATTACCACCATGCAAAATAGTTCCTTTCGGGGATAGAACTGTTCCAGGAGAAATTTCTTTTACCTCTTCCCCATTTTTTATTTCAGAATTTAAAACACTATTCCTATTAACGCCATTTATGACTTCTGGAGCATATAGGATATTCGTAGTGACCATCAAGCCAAGGCTGAAATTAGTTGAATCACGAAGTAGAATATTATTTAGGTGTTCAGTAATCCTTAACTTATATCGATAACCTCTACCATTTTCATCTTTCTCCAAAATGGTAGAATGATAAACTTTTGAATAAAGAGGTGAATTAGCAACAGCTGAAGTGAGATCGTAATTATAATCTATTACAGGTATATTATTTTTTAGGTCATAGAGAATTACCCGCTCTGGCTCTTGAGATTCCTCTTGCGCAAAAACGGCATCTTGATCTACATAGAACACCATGTTGGCCTCATTAATAAGTCTGGTAGGGTTGCCATTATCATCCTTAAAGGAGCTAATAAAATCATCATATACCGCCTCATCTTTGAATAGGTCAATGATTGCAACTGAGCCTTCTCCTCCTTTTAAAAATAACTGCTCGTCACCATTGAATTCATCTGCATTGGCATCGGCATTTTCAATCAGGGTATTTGAGGGATCATTTTTAATAATGGATACTCGGTTACCAGAAAATGACATTTCAAAAATATCCTGATCTCTTACAGTGTCTTCTTCATCATTGGTGTAATATAAATTAACACTAGCGCTTGAAGCTTCAAAATTCAACATGAAATAGCTTCCTTGACCATTCACTGGCTCTACTTTAAAGTATAAACCTCTGAAGAAATTGGTAAAATTATTTCTATTGCTCAACTCTGGCTGAAAAGGAGCTTCTGTATCTGGCTCTTGTGGTTGTGGAGGAAAAAACAATTCCTGCCAAAATGAATCTGGTTGTTCATTTAATTTTAGCCTTAAACTTGGAGCAATCTTTCTGTCTTCAATATATGTAGGCAGACCCTCGTCGTCATATGTAATCTCACCGTTCTCATCTCTTTCATAATCTCCCAGGCTTATGGCGTTTGGGTTAATTGTGAAATTCTCATTAACATAAAGTAATTCACCTTCGTTATTACCATTGTCAAAAGCACTTAAATCAGAATAGTAGAGTTGTTCTACCACTGGTTCTGATGCTTGGTCGTAATCACTTAAAAAATAGTTAGACCTGTAAACTGACAATTTCATTGGCGCTTCGTTAAAGATTGAATCCAATTCATAGATTGAATTTCCTTCCGAGTCAGTGCCAGTGACATTTGAAAAATAAGGAATGGTTACTACAATCGAGTCAAAAACAGGGTCGGTTCCCCAATCTGGATTGTAGCTATCAGGTATAATTTGTGTAACCACATGGTTCGTGGTTGGCCCATAAACAGGGTCATCATAAATTCCTAAGCTGTTGGCAGGTAATCCAGATGTTTGCACTGCGTTGAGCATCTTGTTATACGTTGCAATAGGATATCTAACACTAGAAGTGTTGAAATTATGGTTTCCTTGCAAGTCACTATCTGACGATATAAATTCTTTTTTACAACCTGTTAAAAGGAGTGAAAATATAGCAAATGCACCAACTGTTTTTAATAGATTCATGTTTCTTTTCATAGAGGTTTTAGGGGTAAAACGTTTAACCTAGTAATTCATTGTAAAACTCGGTATAAGCATCTGAAAAATCATCAAATGGTTTAAAATCCAATACCGGTTTGTTGGAGTTGGTTAAGTAGTTTTCCAATTCATCAGGGATGACTTCAGAACCTACAATTAAGGCATCTGAATTGTCTATGGCTACCTTCATTAAGTTGTTGTAAGTTGGTTCTTCCAAGGTATTGACCATGGCATCACTGATATTGTCAAATTTAATTTTCCCAGACATGCCTTTATTCAATGTGCCATCAAAGCTTTGTCCGTAAATGGAAGTTACTATTTTACTTTCGTTAAATAAGGGTTCGTCTTGATAGTATTCTTTTAAATAAAGAGGCAATAAAGAAGCTAGCCATCCATGTACATGAATAATGTCTGGAGACCAATTTAATTTCTTAACCGTTTCAATAACACCTTTTGCAAAAAATATGGCGCGCTCATCGTTATCTGGAAAGAGATTACCTTCTTCGTCGGTTAATGTTGCTTTTCTTTTGAAATATTCGTCGTTGTCAATAAAGTAAACCTGAATACGTTCCTTTGGGATGGAGGCTACTTTAATGATAAGTGGCATATCTAAATCATTTATGACCAAATTAATCCCTGAAAGTCTAATCACCTCGTGTAGTTGGTGTCTTCTTTCATTAATATTACCATATCTTGGCATAAAAATCCTAATTTGCCCACCTTGTTGGTTTACCATCCTTGGGGCTTCAAACGACATGGAGGAGATTTCGGTTTCGGGTAAATAAGGCACTACTTCAGATGATACATACAATATCCTCTTATCTTTCATAAACTTGTAAGTTTTTGGCAATTCAGAATAAAAAACATGCGAAATTACAAAATTTTATGCAGATTCCCTTTAAAATATTAATTTTGCGCCCGTTAATTTTTTACTAAATATGCCGATTTTCAAGGATAAGAAAAGTTTGCAGAAGGTTATTCATGCCTACAAGTCTAAAGGAAGTAAAATAGGTTTAGTGCCTACTATGGGGGCTTTACACGAGGCCCATCTGTGCCTAGTTAGGGAAGCTTTGAATGATAATGATTGGGTGGTGGTGAGTATTTTTGTGAACCCAACCCAGTTTGATAAAAAGGAGGATTTGGATAATTATCCACAAACTTTGGAGAAGGATGTCGCTTTGTTGAAGGAAGTATCCCAAGATATTTTGGTTTTCGCACCAACTGTTGAGGATATGTACGAAGGAAACACGGTGGCAGAGCATTTTGATTTTGGCGGTTTAGAACACGAAATGGAGGGTAAATTCAGGACTGGCCATTTTGATGGTGTAGGAACCATTGTAAAGCGCTTGTTTGAAATCGTTGAACCAGATGTCGCTTATTTTGGAAAGAAGGATTATCAGCAGTTACGGATTATTGAGAAAATGGTCGAAAAGCATCAGATTCCCGTATTGATTAAGGGTTGTGAAATTCACAGAGAGCCCAATGGATTGGCGATGAGTTCCAGAAATATGAGGCTTACTCCAGATCAACGAGAAAAGGCTTCTGTAATCTATAAGATCTTGAATACTGCCAAAGAAAAGTTTGGCACAAAAAGTGCTAATAAAATTACGGAGTGGGTTGAAAAACAGTTAGCTAAGCATGCCATGTTTCAATTGGAATATTTTACTATTGCTGATTCGGAAACCTTAAAACCAATTCAAAGAAAGTCTAAAAACAAACATTACAGAGCGTTTATAGCGGTATACGCTGATAAAATTAGATTGATTGATAATATCGCTTTAAATTAATTACCTTTGCCACATGCAAGTACACGTAGTAAAATCTAAGATTCACAGGGTAAAATGTACAGGTGCAGACCTAAATTACATTGGGAGTATCACTATTGATGAAGACCTAATGGAGGCTGCTAACATTATCCAAGGTGAGAAGGTTCAAATAGTGAACAATGATAATGGAGAACGATTAGAAACTTATGTGATTCCTGGACCAAGAAATAGCGGAGAAATTACATTGAATGGAGCAGCAGCAAGGAAAGTATCGGTTGGAGATACTTTAATTCTAATTTGCTATGCTATTATGGACTTTGAGGAGGCCAAAACGTTTCAGCCTGCTCTTGTTTTTCCAGATGAAAGCACCAATTTATTGAAATAATTTGAGCTCCACTTTAAAGAAATATTTAAAAATCATACTCCCAATTTTATTGGGAGTTTTTTTAATGTGGTTTTCACTGCAGCAAGTGTCCTTCCATGAATTATTGGGATACTTTAAAAATGCCAATTATACTTGGGTTGGTTTAGGAGTTCTTTTTGGGATATTAAGTCATTTATCAAGAGCCTATCGATGGAAATACCTCTTGGAGCCTCTGGGTTACAGGGTAGATTTTTGGAATAGTGTGATGTCTGTATTTTCAGGATATTTAATTAACTATACCATTCCTAGAGCAGGTGAAGTTGCTAGAGCCTCCTTACTTACTACTTATGAGGAGGTGGAATTTGAAAAGGTTTTTGGAACCATAGTGGCTGAAAGAATGGCTGATTTACTTATGATGCTTTTAGTCATATCGATGACCCTCTTCATTCAATTTGAATTTATTTCCAGTTTTTTTATGGGTAAGTTTCAAAGTCAAAATTTGGGTGTTGGTTTGGTTTTGTTGCTTTTAGCATTTGGAGCGTTCGCTTTTCTAGTTTTTAAAAGTTCTTCCAAATGGGCCATTAAAATAAAACACTTTGTTAATGGTTTGGTTCAAGGGGTTCTAAGTATTACAAGAATGGAAAATAAATGGGCTTTTATGGGGCATACCGTATTTATTTGGGTGATGTATATACTCATGTTTTATGTAGTGACCTTTGCAGTTGATGAATTGCGAGGTGTCACTCTAGGTATGGCTTTGTTAGGCTTCATTTCTGCTAGTTTTAGTATTGCAGCAACCAATGCGGGCATAGGTGCTTACCCATTAGCTGTATTTGCGGCTTTTTCACTTTATGGGCTTGAAAAAGCTCCTAGTTTGGCATTTGGTTGGATCACCTGGGCCTCCCAAACTTTTATGTTGGTGCTTTTGGGTGGATTGTCTCTAATCTTATTGCCAATTTATAACCGATTGAAAAATAACTGATTCCGAAACGTTTTTATTTTAAAACCTACATCAAATTTGCTATCTTGCCATAAGGTACGAACTTAACCCCTATTCATGAAAAGATTTATCTGCCTCACTTTTGTTCTGCTTTTATTTCAGTCGTTGACTGCCCAAGTTATTTATGAGCCTTTCAATTCGGCCAAATTAGGGCGTAATTGTGAAATTAAAATCCAATTACCTCGCGGATATGATTCCGAAGAGAAAATTGAATATCCATTGATTGTGGTTCTTGATGGAGACTACTTGTTTGAACCAGTAATAGGTAATGTAGATTATCAGTCTTATTGGGACGATATGCCTGGTTGTATCGTGGTAGGGATTAATCAAGATCAAACACGTACCGATGACTTTTCGGTTACAGAGGAGAACTATTTTCCATCGATGGATGGGGCTAAGTTTTTTGAATTTGTAGGACAGGAATTGGTGCCCTATATTAATGATACGTATCACGCATCTGATTTTAGAATCATAGTAGGTCATGATTTGAGCGCCAACTTTTTGAATTTTTATTTGTTCAAGGAATTGCCGCTGTTTAGAGCTTATGTATCTTTAAGTCCAGACTTGTCACCTATGATGGTTGAAAGGTTGGGAGAAAAGATGCCAGCTGTCCAGACAGATACATTTTACTATTTGGCTACTGGAGAAGAAGATGCCTCTGCTTTAAAAGAAGGGATCGAGGCCTGTAATGCGGTTTTATCTGCCGTCGAAAACCCTAAATTTCATTACCGTTTTGATAATTTTGAAGCCACAAACCATTATTCATTGGTGGGGTTGGCATTGCCAAAAGCTATTAGTCAAATATTCAATTTGTATAAGCCTATTACTAAAAAGGAATATCAAGAAGACATCCTTACTTATGAAGGGTCGCCTTATGATTATCTAGTTAAAAAATATGAAAGTATTGAATCTTTCTACGGATTCAAGAAAAAGCTGATTGAAAATGATATTCGAGCTATAGCAGCTGCTTCTAATAAAAAAGATGATATTGAATCTCTTGAAAATTTGGCTAAATGGGCAAAAAAGGAATACCCAGATTCTATGATTAGTTCGTACTATATGGGTATGTGGCATGAAAAGGCAGGCGATATGAAACGTGCCTTACATAGCTACCAAAGTGGTTTGCTTCTTCAATCATCCCAGTTTATTGATAAGGATATGTTGCTTGAAAAGATGTACGAAATTAAGGGCGAGAATTAATCGATATTGTATTTCATCGAAAAAATTTAGCATTTTAACTAATAAGTAGTATGTTTACGTCGCAATCTAACTCTACTTATCATGAAAAAAGCTTTACTCCTAACACTAGCTTTAACCATTATTGGTGTTACTTTCGCCCAAACATCTACCAAAGTTTTTGAGTCTTCTAAGCTGAATTCTAAAAGAACACTTAAAATTCATTTGCCAAAGAATTATGACCCAAGCTCGAATTTGAAATATCCTTTGGTTTTTGTGTTTGACGCAGATTACCTATTTGAGCCAGTAGTGGGGCAAACCAAGTTTCAATCTTACTTTGATGAAATGCCAGGTTCCATTGTTGTGGGTGTAGTTCAAGGAAATGAAAGAGTATATGATAGTTTTTTTGATGAAGTAACTGGATTGCCATTTGAGTCTGGGGCTCGTTTTTATGAATTTGTTGGTCAGGAATTGATTCCGTATTTGGACTCTAAATACAAAACAAGTGATTTTAGAGTGGCGGTTGGTCACAACATTATGGGGAACTTCATCAACTCCTTTATGTTAAAAGACAAGCCCTTGTTCCATGCCTATGTGAATTTAAGTCCAGATTTGAAAGGGTCTATGGGAGACAATATCGTTCATAGATTATCTAATGCAAGAAGTGAATTTTTCTATTATATGGCTACGAGTACAGATGATAAGCGCATGTTGCATGAGACTATCATGGAAACAAATGGAAAGATCAAACAAATAGAAAATACCAATGTCACCTATTATTTTGATGAATTTAAAGACGAATCCCATTATACCTTAGTAACGGGAGCTATTTCTAGGGCTTTTGATAAAATATTTGAATTGTATAAGCCGTTGCAAGAAAAGGAGTTAAAGGAAAAAGTGCTTCCTTATGAAGGTACTTTAGATAATTATTTAGTGGATCGATACAAAAAGATTGAAGACCGTTTTGGAATCGTTAAACCTATTGCTGAGGAAGAGTTTCAAAAAGTAGTAGCTGTGGCTGAAGAACGTGAAGACTTGGAATCCTTGGAAAAATTAGGAAAATTGGCCAATAAGGAATATCCAGAATCCATGTTAGGTGATTATTATCTGGCGCAGCATGCAGAGAAAATTGGGAAACCTAAAAAAGCAGTTAAATTTTATGAAGAAGCTTTGCTGCTAGATGCGACAACCAGTATCACTTATGAAGATGTTTCATTAAAATTACAGGAGATTAAAGCCACTCTAGAAGAACGGGATATTGAAGATCCAGACTTGGAAGGAGAGGGCGCTGAAATCTTGACAGAAGAGCCAACTGAAGGGGTAGCTGTCGAAGGTAGCACTGAAGATTAAAATTCTCAAGTTACTCCACAATAATCCATAAATATCGCTTATTTTTAGTCCAAATTTTATTTTGTGGCTAAAGTCAAAACAACCTTTTTTTGTCAAAATTGTGGAAGTCAGTTTTCTAAATGGCAAGGGCAATGCACTACTTGTAAACAATGGAACACCATTGTAGAAGAAGTCGTTCAAAAATCTGAAAAAAGCGATTGGAAATCTTCTACATCTTCACCCGCAAAACGCGTTTCAAAGCCGTTAAAAATTGCAGAAATTGATTCAACAGAAGAATCAAGGTGGAACACTTTAAACCAGGAGTTCAACCGGGTTCTTGGGGGTGGTTTGGTTCCTGGGTCTTTAACCTTACTTGGAGGGGAGCCTGGAATTGGAAAGAGTACACTTCTATTACAAATTGCCTTAAAACTTCCTTTTAAAACCCTTTATGTTTCTGGGGAAGAGAGTCAAAAGCAAATAAAAATGCGTGCCGAACGAATCAATCCTCAAAACACAACCTGTTTGGTACTTACAGAAACAAACACCCAAAACATTTTTAGGCAAATAGAGACTGTGGAACCAGATATTGTGGTCATTGATTCGATTCAAACCTTACATAGTGATTTTATAGAATCTTCTGCGGGTAGTATTTCTCAGATTAAGGAATGTACAGCTGAATTGATCAAGTTTGCCAAAGAAACGGCAACTCCGGTTATATTGATTGGGCACATTACAAAGGATGGAACAATTGCTGGTCCGAAAATACTGGAACATATGGTAGATACGGTTCTTCAATTTGAAGGTGATAGAAACCATGTATTTAGAATCCTAAGGGCGCATAAAAACCGATTTGGCTCAACTAATGAATTGGGCATTTATGAAATGTTGGGTTCCGGCCTAAGGGAAGTGAATAATCCAAGTGAGATTCTTATTTCTGAAAAAGATGATGAGTTGAGCGGTCATGCTATTGCAGCAACTTTGGAAGGAATGAGGCCTTTGATGATTGAGGTGCAGGCCTTGGTTAGTACCGCTGTATATGGGACACCACAACGTTCTGCAACTGGATTTAACGCAAAGCGTCTCAATATGCTTTTGGCGGTATTAGAGAAACGTGCTGGCTTTAGGTTGGGTGCTAAAGATGTGTTCTTAAATATCACTGGAGGTATTACGGTAGATGACCCTGCTATTGATTTGGCAGTAGTGGCATCAATTTTATCGTCAAATGAAGATGTCTCTATACCACAAGACTATTGTTTTGCTGCGGAAGTGGGCTTATCTGGTGAAATTAGACCCGTTCAGAGAGTGGAGCAACGTATATTTGAAGCAGAGAAGTTGGGCTTTTCTACTATTTTCATCTCAAAATTCAACAAGCTATCTCTAAAAAATACCAAGATTAAAATTCAATTGATTGCCAAAATAGAAGATTTGGTTGGATGGTTGGTTTAATTCCTTAGAACTTTAATATTCATCTTAAATCATTTATATTTAGGGAGATATTGTTTTATATTATGAAAAGAACACTTTTGCCTCTAGTTTTTCTTGGCGTCTTTATTTCCTTAAGTTTTATTTTCTATCCTATTGACGGGTATGAAACGACTGGTATTAAACGATTATACCAAATTCAAAAGTTTAAAGAGGATAGCATTCCATATAAACGTATTCCGCCTGGGGCTTATAAAAATTTGGCAGATATTAAATTGAATCTAACTAACATAATGGAAGATAGTGTTGATTTGATATTGGTGGAGAATAAAGATTTTGAAAGTCGGGTCAATAAGCTATTTCCTAGTGGGAAATATTCAGCAGCTGTACTGGATATGTCTGACCCTGAGAATTTGAAATATGCGGCTTATAAGGAGAATGTGGGATATCAGCCCGGTAGTGTAGGGAAGATAGCTGTTTTAAATGCTGTGTTTTATCAACTGGGGAAATTATGTCCAGATTCTTGGGAGGATAGGGTTCGTTATTTGAAAAACAGGAATGTGTCGTCTCGATATTGGGGTACTGGTGACCATCATACCATACCAGTTTATGATATAGAAAAAGATAAATTGGTTAAGAGAAAAGTACAGGCAAGTGATGTCTTTTCTTTATATGAATGGTTGGACCATATGGTATCTGTAAGTAACAATGGCGCCGCTAGTGTAATGTACCGCGAAGCAATGTTAATGGCTGCTTTTGAAGAATATTATTTTACGTTGACTGAGGAAGAAGCTGAAAATTATTTTAAGGAAACACCTCGAGATTCATTAACCAATTTGGCAAATATGGTGGTCAATGAACCATTAAGAGAATTGGGTATTAGTGAAGATGAATGGCGCTTGGGAGGTATGTTTACCAGAGCTGCAGAAAAATATGTTGGCCGAAAGGGAGGAAGCATAGGGACGCCACAAGGCTTGATGAAATATTTAGTCAAATTAGAACAGGGTAAAGTAGTTGACGCGCAATCAAGTTTGGAGATTAAGCGTTTACTTTATTTGACAGACCGACGTATTAGGTATGCGAGATCACCTAAATTGGATAGCGCCGCTGTTTATTTTAAATCGGGAAGTTTTTATAAATGTGATAGGGAAAAGGATCCAAATTGTAAGCAATACGCTGGCAATGTCTACAATTATATGAATTCAGTTATCATTGTCGAACACGATGATGGTACCAAGTATATAGTTTGTTTAATGACCAATGTTCTCAACAAAAATTCGGCAGGAGCTCACATGTATTTAGCTGGAAAAATTGACGATTTGATTACTAAAGATCATTTGGATAGTATGCCCTCCGAACTTGATATAGAATATAGGGATGATGAAGATCAAGGCGATGGTTAAGCAGAATTGGCAAACTGTTTCATAGTTTCGGTTGCATAGATTCTTATGGCTCTATTGGTGTGTTTTTGCATGTCCGAAACTTCCGATGAAAGAGTGGATAAATTGAGAACTTTTATTAAGTGTAAAACTTCTAACTTCACACGATTATCTCTTTTCTTGAGTAAAAGTTTGAGGTAGGCCATTTCTGGAACAATATTAATTTTTAAAGGGACATGCTTCAATTCTTGCTCTTCAACAATATAATATTCCACTAATGGCAAAATTCTATTGCTTAGTTGACTCTGTAATAAATTGTCCAAGAATTCCAAAGCGTTGATTCGTGCTTCTTTTGTTTCACTCAGAATACCCGAGTAGCTCACATTCATATCTGCCTCTTCGTAGAGAATGCTCAATAGTTTGAAAATGCAAAGAAAGCTTTGATCTAATTGTTTTTCCAAAAGGTCCTTTAAACTTTCCTGAGCGATTTTTATTTCGAATTGGTCGTCATCTTCTTGGTGCTGAATAGCTTGTGATTTCAACACGTAAATTATGGAACTTAAAATATCCAAAGTTTCCTTGGCAAACTCACATTCCCTTATTATTGATTTTTTGAAAGATCTACGGTTGAAAATGAGATTCTCGTTTTTTGATTTTAATTTTACCAATGCTTTTGAAGCTTCAAGTCTGATATAAACATCCTCGTTTTTAAGTAACCTTGATAGCATTTGCACTGAGTTTTGTGTTTCAAATGCCCCGATTATTTTTGGAATAAATCGCTTGATTTCATCATCTAAATTGATTTCATCATCTATATGTAGTAAGCGAGTTGAAATATCGGGGCCATAAGTTTTTAAAGCTTTTATGGCTTGATTTCTGAAAGCTTTTTCCTTTAAAAATGGGGTTAATAACGGAATGTAATCTTTTTCCAATGTAATAGCAGCTGCTTTAATGGCGCGTTTTACGATATACTTACTTTTGTTGTATAAATGAACATTGATGAAGGGGTAATATTTTTGAATGCCAGAATAGGCTATGGTTTCCAATAGTTCTGCAACTTCCACTTTATTAGAAAATCCATCGGGAGCACTTAATTCTTGGACCCAATCTGAAATTCGTGATTCCAAATGATATTTTTTAGCCAATTTTTTGTTTTGTGATGTTTCCTTGGCTAAACAAAGTAATGCTGCCCTCGCTATTCTTGGGTCATGATGGTTTAAAAATTTATCAAAAAATGCTGTTTTACTTTTATAAGAGAAATCCAATAAATATTCAAGGGCATAATAAATTACTTCTGGGTCTGGCTCCTTTAATAGTGCTTCAATCTTTTCTTTAGATACGTCCGATTTAAAATGATGTAATTGCCGAATTACAGCTTTTTTAATTTTGTTTGAAGGGTGTTTTAACAACTGAATAATTTCTGGTCTGAGTGCCGAAATTTTATAGGGGCTTAATCTTCCCAATAAATCAATTATTTCCTTTGGGGTAGCTGAAATAAAAACTTTTCTAGCATATGCCAATGTAGAAGCTTTATTATGCTTCTTTTCTTCATGATGATCATAGTTCAAGTTGCGTTGGATATTGAGTCTAAAGGAATTAAAATAAGTCTCCCGGAGTTTATAGATTAGAATAATCCAAAGGAGGGAGAAGAACACTACCAATAAGGTGAGATGGAAGGACTCTAATTTTAATTTCCTAACCATTATAAAAAGCATGAGACCAGCAAAACCTGTTGCCATACTATCAACGGCCACATCTATAAAGGATTTGGCTTGATTTTTAATCTGGAAGGGTATCGGCATGATTGATAATTCCGTTGCCGCTTTATTTAAACTTTGTTTAAAACTACCATCAATACCTTTGATTAATATTAAAACCCATAATTCTGGAATGGCAATGAGAAGCAAACTTCCTAATGCGATGCCCAATGGTAGGATTAATAGGGATGAAGATACGCCTAGTCTACTAAGTAATTTATTGGTTAAAAACAATTGAGTCCCTAAGGCTATGACATTAAAGGTAGAAAACCAAAACCCAAAAAATGAGGCGAGTTTATCTGGGTCTGTGATAGACTTGTGGGCCAAATCACTAAACTGGAAATCTACTATTTTGGCAACAATCACGCCCAGTCCAGTAATAAGGGCTAAATATGATAAATGCTTTGATTTTAAAACAATTTTAAATGCTGATTCATGTGATGAAGTTTCAACTTGTATTCGCTGTTTTTTAGTGAATTCATTTAGTTTTTTAACCCTCCAGTGCCAGATTTGTTGAATAACTGGGATACAGCACAAAATAAAGAAGGAAGCCAATAAGATGGCATCTCCGTTACTATATCGAGAAACAATAATACTTGTAAGATAGCCACCAAAAATACCACCGGCTATAGCTCCCGCTCCTATAAAACCAAAAAGGCGTTTTGCTTCTCTTGCATTAAAAACCAAATTGGCTAACATCCAAAACTGAGAAGTAGCAATCACGGCAAATAGAGCAACACCTACATAATAGATATACAAATAGTATTCCCCTAAGTTTCCAGAGTTCATGATTAAATAGAGGGAGATAAATCCTAAGCTAAAGAAAATTAGGGTTGTAGTAATTACCTTGTTCAATGAAAATCTAACAACGGCACGATTGTAAAAGTAGGTGATACAAGTAGCAATCACGGCCACTAAAATATATCCCAAAGGCAAGTGTTCGGCTCCCAATTTTGACAAGAATAGAGCATTAACAGTGGGTTTTACGATTAATAAAACGGTAATTATTAAAAAGATATAAAGCTGCATTAGGAACGAAATGCGAATTTCTCCGTCTCGCAGCCCAAATGTTTTGTTGATTAAGGCTCTTATCAAAATGTAAGAATGATTATTCACTTAATATTAAGCATTCTAAATCAATGCGTATAGGGAATTAACAAAATTTAAACTTTCTATGGAGGGGTGTTTTTGGGTTTGTTAGCAAATGAAACCATTTAATCAGCGTCAGTCATTCTAAAATCCCATATTTTATCAGCTTATTTCTCTAAAAATCATTAATTTCGCACGTCGATTTGAATACATGTAACAATGAGTAAGAAATTCCCTGAATATAAAGGCCTTGACTTGCCAAATGTGGCTAGTGAAATCCTTGATTATTGGAAAGAAAATAACATATTCGAAAAGAGTGTCACCACACGAGAAAACGCTAAGCCATTTGTGTTTTTTGAGGGTCCACCGTCAGCTAATGGCTTGCCTGGTGTTCACCATGTTTTGGCACGAGCTATCAAAGATATATTCCCTCGATACAAAACCATGAAGGGATTCCAAGTAAAGCGTAAAGCTGGTTGGGATACACATGGTTTGCCTATTGAGTTGGGTGTTGAAAAGGAGCTGGGAATTACTAAAGAGGATATCGGTAAAACCATTTCTGTTGAGGATTATAATGCTGCCTGTAGAAAAGCTGTAATGCGTTATACTGATGTTTGGAATGACCTTACAGAAAAAATGGGGTATTGGGTTGATATGGATGATCCATACATCACCTATGAGCCCAAGTATATGGAAAGTGTTTGGTGGTTGTTGAAGCAAATTTATGACAAAAACTTATTGTATAAAGGCTATACCATTCAACCCTATTCGCCAAAGGCAGGAACGGGTCTAAGTTCACACGAATTAAACCAACCAGGAACCTATCAGGATGTTACTGATACAACAGTAGTGGCTCAATTTAAAGCTAAACCAGAAAGCTTACCTGATTTTCTTCAGGGAGAAGGGGACATTCATTTCCTAGCATGGACTACAACACCTTGGACGTTACCAAGTAATACAGCTTTAACTGTAGGGCCAAAAATAGATTATGTATTGGTCGAAAGTTTTAACCAATATACTTTTGAGCCAATAAAGGTGGTTTTAGGGAAGCCTTTAGTTAACAAGCAGTTCTCTGGTAAGTTTTTTGAGGCTGAATCGGCCGAAGATATTGCCAATTATACCCAAGAAGATAAAAAGATCCCTTTCCGCATTCTTAAAGAATTTAAAGGGAGTGATTTGGTAGGAATCAAATATGAGCAATTGTTGGCCTATGCCCTACCTTTTGAAAATCCAGAAAATGCGTTTAGGGTGATTTCTGGAGATTTCGTAACTACCGAGGATGGTACTGGAATTGTGCATACGGCGCCTACTTTTGGTGCAGATGATGCCTTAGTTGCCAAACAAGCGACCCCAGAGGTACCTCCTATGTTGGTCAAGGATGAAAATGACAATTTAGTTCCATTGGTGGATTTACAGGGTAAATTCCGTCCTGAAATGGGCGAATTTGCTGGTCAATATGTGAAGAACGAGTATTATGCAGATGGAGAGGCTCCAGAAAAATCTGTTGATGTTGAGTTGGCCATCAAATTGAAAATTGAAAATAAAGCCTTTAAGGTTGAAAAATATAAGCACAGTTACCCGAATTGTTGGAGAACTGATAAACCTATTTTGTATTATCCATTAGATTCTTGGTTTATCAAGGTGACTGATGTGAAAGAACGTATGGTAGCCTTAAACAATACCATTAACTGGAAACCTAAGGCTACAGGAACAGGGCGTTTTGGAAATTGGTTAGCCAATGCCAATGATTGGAACCTGTCGCGTTCGCGTTACTGGGGTATTCCTTTGCCTATCTGGAGAACTGAAGATGGAAGAGAAGAGTTGTGTATAGGTTCGGTTGAAGAATTAAAGTCGGAAATGACCAAAGCCATCGAAGCGGGAGTTCTGGATCAAGATATTTTTGCCGACTTTGAAGTGGGGAATATGACTGATGACAATTATGACAAATTAGATTTACATAAAAATATTGTTGATCAGATTACTTTGGTGTCCCCTTCAGGGAAACCGATGAAAAGAGAAAGTGACTTGATTGATGTTTGGTTTGATTCTGGTTCCATGCCATATGCACAGTGGCATTATCCGTTTGAGAATAAAGAGAAAATAGATGGTCATACTTCTTATCCGGCCGATTTTATTGCCGAAGGAGTTGATCAAACCAGAGGTTGGTTCTATACATTACATGCTATTGGAACTATGGTGTTTGATTCGGTAGCTTATAAAAATGTGGTATCAAACGGACTGGTTCTTGATAAAAACGGACAGAAAATGTCCAAGCGTTTGGGGAATGCCGTTGATCCTTTTGAAACACTTTCCACTTACGGGGCAGATGCTACCCGTTGGTATATGATTAGTAATGCCAACCCGTGGGACAATCTTAAATTTGATATAGAAGGAATTGAAGAGGTGAAACGTAAGTTCTTTGGAACCCTTTATAACACCTATTCGTTCTTTTCTTTATATACCAATTTAGACAATTTTACTTATAGTGAGGCGGATTTGCCTTTGGAAGAACGCCCAGAACTGGATCGATGGATTTTATCGGAATTGCATACTTTAATTCAAAAGGTGGATGCGTTTTATGCCGATTATGAGCCTACCAAGGCGGCTAGAGCTATTTCAGATTTTACTCAGGAATACCTGAGTAATTGGTATGTAAGGTTAAGTAGAAGGCGTTTCTGGAAAGGAGATTATGAAACAGATAAGATCTCTGCTTACCAGACACTTTATACTTGTATGGTGACTTTGGCTAAGTTGGGAGCTCCTGTTGCTCCATTCTTTATGGATAGGCTATATCAAGACTTGAATGGTGTGACCCAAAAGGAACCATTTGAAAGTTTACATTTAGCGGAGTTTCCACAGTTTGATGAGGTGTTTGTTGACAAGGAATTGGAACGCAAAATGGAAGCTGCACAAACTATTTCTTCATTGGTACTTTCTTTAAGAGCCAAAGAGAAAATCAAGGTACGTCAACCATTGCAAAAGATTATGGTTCCCATAGATAGCCAACGACAAAAAGAAGAAATCTTGGCAGTTGGGGATTTGATTAAAAGAGAAGTTAATATCAAAGAAATAGACCTTCTGGAAGATGCTTCTGATATTTTGGTTAAGAATATCAAGCCAAACTTTAAAGCTTTGGGGCCTAAATATGGTAAGGATATGAAGTCTATAGCGGCTAAAGTGGCTCAATTTAATGCGGATGACATCAAAAAAATAGAGCAAAATGGCGAAATTGACGTTGATATTAACGGAAAAAATATTACTTTAGGCAGCGATGATTTTGAAATAACGTCACAAGATATTGAGGGTTGGTTGGTTGCCAACCAGGGTTCATTAACCGTTGCCCTTGATGTTACCATTAATGAAGATTTACGTGAAGAAGGTATTGCCCGTGAGTTGGTAAACCGAATCCAAAACCTCCGTAAAGATTCAGGATTTGAAGTAACCGATCGTATTGATGTTTCCCTGCAATGGGAAGAAAACATTGAAAAGGCAGTCGCTTCAAATATGGAATATATAAAAGAAGAAACACTAACTGAAGAACTTGAAATTTTAGATCAAGTGAATGATGGTATAGAAATTGCTTTCGACGAAATAAATACCAAGTTGTTCATACAAAAACATTAAGATTATGTCAGTAGATGCAAACGTAAGATACTCAGATAAGGATTTAGCAGAATTCAAAGCCATAATACAAGAGAAAATTGAAAAGGCCAAACATGATTTGGAGCTGATTAAGAGCGCTTATATGAATGATTTGAATAATGGTACAGATGATACATCTCCAACATTTAAAGCCTTTGAAGAGGGAAGCGAAACCATGAGTAAGGAAGCCAACTCCCAATTGGCCATTCGTCAAGAGAAGTTTATTAGAGATTTAAAGAATGCCTTGATTCGAATTGAAAACAAGACCTATGGTATTTGTCGTGTTACTGGAAAACTAATAAGCAAAGAACGCTTGAAATTGGTACCTCATGCAACTTTAAGCATTGAAGCCAAAAACATGCAATAAAAAATACATTTAAAAGATCTAAAGCGCTTCAAATTTATATTGAAGCGCTTTTTGTTTTATGAAGATTCATGTTAGCTGTTTTTTAATGTTGTTGGGAACTCTATTTGCGTTCTCTCAAAAGGTCACGCATAAAACCTTTGATGACGATTTGGTGGCATTTTTGCAAATAGATTGCGACCAGTGTTTTCGAATAAACTTGGAAAACACCAAACAAGATGGGATAGAAATTCAAATGGCTGTTGAGGGGGAATATAGCGAACAGGTCATTTTGTTGACGGAATCGAATTTGGATAGCTTAAAGATTTCTACGGCATTCCAACCTATCTTTAAAGCTCCAGACGATAAATTGGCAGCTCATAAAGCTCTTTCTATTGTTTTACATGTTAAGGTTCCCAACGATAAAGTTGTATCTGTAAGAAGTGATTTGGCCTCAATTATGGTGCGAGGGCAATATCATAAGCTAAGAGTAGAATTAAAGCAGGGGCATTTTGATGGCTGGTTGCACCGCCCTAATATTACAGTGCATACCCTTCAAGGTGATATAAATTTAGTGACCGATCAAGGAAATACCCAGCTCATTTCCAAAAATGGAAGCGTCTCTAAAGAAACTTTAGGTGCGGGTTCTAATGATATTGAGTTGAGGACTATTAACGGAAACATTCGGTTGCGTAAAACTGAAGAATAATTTTCTATTTTTGCTATTCAAATACGCTGCATGTCCTTAAAAAAATCCCTTGTTTTTATCATTCTTATTTTATTGGTAGACCAGATTAGTAAAATATATATAAAGACCCATTTTGTCTTAGGGGAAGATGTAGCAATTTTCAAATGGTTTAAGATTTATTTTGTGGAAAATGACGGGATGGCATGGGGAACCAAAATAAGTGACTTTATTCCTTTTATGTCTGATCGGGTAGCCAAGTTATCCTTAACTATTTTTAGAATCGTTGCCATTTTAGGTATAGGCTATTGGCTTTATGATGTTACCAGAAAAAGGACCTCTAAAATTATGATTTTGGCGGTGGCCTTAATATTTGCAGGGGCATTGGGGAATATTCTGGATTCTGTTTTTTATGGAATTTTGTTTAGTGATAGTTATGGCCAAGTAGCTACCTTTTTACCACAAGAGGGAGGCTATGAATCCATGTTTCATGGGAAGGTGGTTGACATGCTTTATTTTCCTATTTGGAAAGGTTATTTGCCAGAATGGATTCCTTATTATGGCGGTCAATTCTTTACATTTTTTGAACCTGTTTTTAACGTAGCCGATGTAGCCATCAGCACAGGTTTTGGGATGCTAATTGTATTTAACCGACAGGCTTTTTCAAAGAATTAAATTCTTCAAGAAAAACTACTTTTTTTATACGTCGTCCTTTCTACTTTCAAACTTCTTCATTACACTATCTATCGTTACACCAAATTTTACGGAAAAACCCGTAATAGGAACTAGGTATTTCATCGAAAAGAGTAAAAAATACGTAGAACTACGTACATTCAGGAGAATGTAAAATTGTTAGTTTTGTCATCCCAAAGATTTTTGATCTTACCTATGAACACCCACGCTAGCACCTAACATTGTTGGGTGCTAGGGGTTATCAAATTGTTACCCCTTAATAATTTTTTAACTAAATTAATTTTTTTAAAAAGCATATACCTTATCCGGGGTGACACAATAATCCAAATTGATATCATTAGCGAATCGTTCTGCTATATGGTCTTCAGGCTCAAAAAAGGACAGTCCTATTTTTATGGTATCAGGTCCGCAATCTGCAAGAAATCGATCGTAAAATCCTTTCCCATAGCCTATTCTATGCCCTTCTTTGTCAAATGCCATTAAAGGAACGAATACCACCTCTAATTTGGAAGAAGGAATAGGAATTCCGTCAACAGGCTCTGGTATGTTATAGGAATTTTTTTTAAGAACTGTGGCATCTGTCAATAGGTAATGAGTCATGGTTCCTGTTTCAAAATCACTTTTGGAAAGGACGATGTTTTTGTCTTTTCCCGAGAGAATATGAATGATATCGTTTGTATGAACTTCTTTTTGTTCAACTATGGATAGGAAAATGTGATAAAAGCTGTGATTCCAAATATCCATGGTCAACAGTCTATTTGCAATTTGAAGGCTAAGATTCAGGATATCATCTTCACTTAGGGTATTTCGTTTGGCCTTGTAGGCTTTCCTCAATTCCTGTTTGGTCATTTTAATTTGGTAGTAATATGAAACAAAGCATCTCCTTGGTAAACGATAGGGGATTCATTCACATTGATAATGTATCCCGAATTAAAGGCCTTGACGGGATGTATAAATTTTCCGTAAGGATCTGTTATGTGACCTAAAACATCTCCTTTGGATACCAAGCTATTGACAGTGATGATAGCCTTGAACATGCCAGAAAAATTGGCTCTTTGCCACCTGCTTGTCAAAATGAAAACGGGCTTCTTCCTTGGGCGTGTTACTTTGAATTTAGTTGACAGCATGTCCAAATGCTTTAGCGTACGCTTAATTCCCTCTACAGCTGTCGCTGATATTTGAGGGTCTATATGGTTAGATTTACCTCCCTCAAACAACAACATTGGGATGCCTAACTTGCTGGTCACATTTCGAAATGATTTCTTGATGTTTTTGGAGTATAGCACAAATGGCGCATTAAAAACCTGAGCCAAATGGTCTAATTCGGGGTCGTTTTTGACAATTCTGATTTGTGGTGCATTAAAGCGGCCTGCTCCCCCTGTATGGAAGTCCATAATGAAATCAACATCAGGGATGACCTCATTCACTAATTTATAAGCAACCCTGCTCGCTAATGAGCCCTTTTTAGTTCCTGGAAATACACGGTTCAAATCACGGCCATCGGGAAATTCCCTAGTTAGGTTAATAAACCCAAATACATTAATTACCGGAAGGCAAATAATAGTTCCTCGTTTGGGTTTGTTAATGCCTAAGGAAATAATTTGTCTTACAATTTCAACTCCATTAACTTCATCACCATGTAAACCGCCTGTAATCAAAACAACAGGTCCGGGTTTTTTAGAGCGTTCAATAATCACAGGGACATCCACACTGGAAGAGGTATGCAAATTGGCCACATCAAAGCGCAATTCACATCGTTCGCCTTCACGAATCTCCTTTCCTAAGACATGAATGGATGTTTTCTGTGAGTCGGTCATTATTTGTTTCTTTCTATGTAGGTAAGTATAGCTCTAGCAATGTTACGTCCCGTAGCCTTTTCTATGCCTTCTAAACCAGGAGTTGAATTGACTTCTAGTAAGAGAGGACCTCTAGCAGATTGTAGCATATCCACCCCACAAACAGGCAATTTCAATGCTCTTGCCGCTCCCATGGCTAATTTTAGTTCTGAATCACTTAGCTTTATCAAGGAAGCTGATCCGCCACGATGTAAATTGGAGCGAAATTCACCTTCTTTACTCTGTCTTTTCATGGCGCCTACTACTTGACCATCAACCACCAGCGCTCTTAAGTCAGCCCCTTTCGCTTCCTTAATGAATTCCTGAACGATAACCCTAGCTTGCAAACCATTAAAGGCTTCTAATACAGATTCGGCTGCGTTTTTGGTTTCAGCCAAAACCACGCCCAATCCTTGGGTACCTTCCAGAAGCTTTATAATAACTGGTGTTCCTCCTACATGTTCAATGACTTCCTCAACATCTCGTGAATAGTTGGTGAAAACCGTTTTAGGCATACCAATCCCGGCTTTACTTAGGCGTTGTAGGCTTCTTAGTTTATCTCGAGAGCGAATGATAGCATCAGAAGTGGCTGTTGTAAAGACTCCCATCATTTCAAATTGTCTTACAACGGCGCAACCGTAAAAGGTAACCGATGTCCCAATTCTGGGGATGATGGCATCCACATAATCCAGATATCTGTTTTTGTAATAGATGGTGGGTTTTTCCTTTTCGATAATAATATCGCATTTCAAAGGGTCGATCACTTCTACTTCGTGACCTCTTTTAAAGCCTTCTTCAATTAGGCGTTCTGTTGAATACAGGTTGGTGTTTCTAGACAGAATGACAATGTTCATGGGCACATTGGTTTTGGGATAGGTTTTGTTGACTTACATCAACCAAAAATTTTTTGTTTAAAAATTGCCTTCCAAGCAAAACGGGAAACTTCATATCATCCCGCGTGCTTAAAGTTAAATTAATTGTATAGGTTTTACCAAATAATATGATACTGGATTTTACTTTAAATCGATTTTCCTTAAATCCATTACTGCTTTTTACATCCGTTTTAGAGTAGGAATCAAATGTTACTTGTTTCCCACTAAAGTTGGGGTGACCAGCACTGTAAAAGGTGCAGTAAAGCTTTTGGTCCTTTTCTTCTATTTGCGAACAATGGATCGCAGAAGTGTAAGCTCCTGTATCAATTTTTACATCCACTTGAAACAATCCTAGCTTAGGGAAGTCTGCTACGTCTGTCCTACCAATTATTTTCTTCTCCATCTCTTAGGGTTTTAAAAAGTGGCACAATGTAAGGAATATGATGCTTCAAAAAGCTTAAATTTACATTAAATTTCAATGCATTGATAGATATATCTGTAACTTTGGGAAAATGGCCGACACATCGCTCGAAATTCAATTGAAAACGCTTCCGGATTTACCGGGAGTTTACCAATATTTTGATAAGGACGGTAAGATTCTTTACGTAGGAAAGGCTAAAAACCTAAAGAAACGGGTTTCTTCCTATTTCAACAAACATCATGATTATGGCAAGACAAGAGTACTTGTCAAAAAGATTGCCAACATTAAGCATATTGTTGTTGACACGGAAACCGATGCGCTTTTGTTGGAAAACAATCTCATCAAAAAGTATCAGCCACGGTATAATGTCATGCTCAAGGATGACAAATCCTACCCATGGATTTGTGTTAAAAAAGAGCGATTCCCAAGAGTTTTTAGTACTAGAAGGGTCATCAGGGATGGTAGTGAGTATTTTGGTCCTTATACCAGTATGAAAACCGTTTCCACTTTGTTGGAGTTGATTCGAGGACTTTTTCTGTTACGCACGTGCAATTATGACCTTTCCCAAGATAAAATTGAGGCAGATAAATATAAAGTTTGCTTAGAGTATCATTTGGGCAATTGCAAGGGACCTTGTGAAGGTTTGGAAACTGAAGTGGCTTATCATGAAAATATTAACTCGATAAAAGAAATTTTAAAGGGGAACTTTAAAGATTCTCTGAATCAGTTTAAGTCTCAGATGAAAGCCTATGCCGAGGAAATGCGTTTTGAGGAAGCGCAAAAAATAAAGGAAAAAATAGAGGTGCTAGAAAATTACCAATCTAAATCTACTATTGTAAATCCGAAAATTAGCAATGTAGATGTCTTTTCCATTGTGAGTGATGAGAGCTTTGGGTATGTAAATTTTTTGCAATTGTCTTATGGCTCCATCATTAGATCTCATACACTTGAAATCAAGAAAAAACTTGAGGAAACTGACCATGAGTTGTTGGAGTTAGCCATCACAGAACTAAGACAGCGGTTTCATTCCAAATCAAAAGAGATATATGTGCCATTTGATGTTGAAGTGGGAGGAGGAATAAAAATAACAGTCCCCAAGTTGGGTGATAAAAAACACCTTTTGGATTTATCAACCCGCAATGCTAAATACTATCGATTGGAACGATTAAAACAGGTGAAGATTACAGATCCAGATAGACACGCCAATCGCATTATGGCCCAAATGAAGGCTGACTTAAGATTAAAAAGAGAGCCTAGGCATATTGAGTGTTTTGATAATAGTAACATTCAAGGAACGAATCCTGTGGCTGCATGTGTGGTATTTAAGGATGGTAAACCTAGTAAAAAAGATTACAGGCATTTCAATATAAAAACAGTTGAAGGACCCGATGATTTTGCTTCTATGGAAGAAGTTGTATATCGCCGGTACAAACGTTTGCTGGAAGAAGAGCAACCTTTACCCCAGTTGATCATAATTGATGGGGGCAAGGGACAATTGTCTTCGGCTTTAAAGAGCTTGGATGTTTTGGGTTTGAGAGGTAAGATTGCGATAATCGGAATTGCTAAACGTTTGGAAGAATTATTTTATCCAAATGACCCAATTCCCTTATATTTAGATAAGAAAAGTGAAACCTTAAAAGTCATTCAGCAACTCAGGAATGAAGCACATCGATTTGGGATTGAACACCATCGGAATAGACGAAGCAAAACAGCATTGAATACCGAGTTAGAAACCATTCCCGGTGTAGGAGAAAAAACCATAGTTGAGTTATTAAAAAAGTTTAAGTCGGTAAGAAGGATATCCCACGCGAAATTGGATGAGTTGGAAGCGGTAGTTGGGAAATCTAGAGCCGAAAAAATATATAAATACTATCATAATTAATGAAAAGCCCCATTGTTTTTCTGTTGCTTTTGTTATTCGTAACATCTTCTGCTTTTTCACAGGCTAGAACTGATGATGAGGTCAAGGTGGGACTCGTTTTAAGTGGTGGTGGAGCCAAGGGGTTGGCACATATAGGTGCTCTTAAGGTTATAGATAGCTTGGGGATTCGGATTGATTATGTAGCTGGAACTAGTATGGGAGCTATTGTTGGTGCCTTATATGCTTCTGGTTATTCAGGAAAAGCTCTAGACTCCATTTTTCGGGATGTCGATTTTGATAAAATTATAAATGATGAGTTACCTCGGGCATCTAAAACATTCTACGAGCGGGACAACTCAGAGAAATATGCCATTACCCTTCCCTTTGATAATTATAAAATCAACTTACCATCAGCTCTATCAAGAGGGCAAAATACGTTGAGTTTATTGTCACAGTTGACATTGCACACCTGTGATGTTGATCAATTTGATCAATTGGATATTCCTTTTTTCTGTGTGGCTACCAACGTAGAAACTGGGGAGCCGGTGATTTTAGATAAAGGCAGTTTACCACTATCTATTGCGGCAAGTGGCGCTTTCCCGTCATTATTTCAACCCGTCATTATTGATGATCAAGTTTTGATTGATGGAGGTGTGGTCAATAATTATCCCATTGATGAGCTGAAAGCCAAAGGTATGGATGTGATTATAGGGGTAGATGTACAAGACGGTTTGGCTGATAGAGACCAATTAAAATCAGCCTTGTCCATTCTTTTGCAGATCAATAATTATCGTACCATCAATGACATGAAGGGAAAGATTGGACGGACTGATATATATATCAAACCAGATATTGAAGACTTTACCGTCATGTCTTTTGACGATGGGAATGAAATTATAACACAAGGGGAAATTGCAGCCAAAAAACTGGCAGATACACTTAGTCATTTGGCTGGAAAGCAAACAAAAAAACCAAGGGAAAGATTAACGATAAAACCCATTGATAGTTTGCGAATCAACTCCATTATTGTTTCTGGTACTGAAAAATATACAAGTAGCTATGTCATTGGTAAATTAAAATTCAAGGCTCAGAGCGAAATTTCTTATGAAGATTTGGTGACAGGCGTTAATAATTTGGCAGCCACAAATAACTTCCAGAGTGTGATTAATCGCTTAAAGTCGTCCAAATATCAAAAAGGCTATGATTTGTATATTCATGTAAAAGAAAGTCAGCTTAAAACCTATCTCAGATTCGGGTTGCATTATGATGAATTGTACAAATCGGCTGCTTTGTTGAATGTTACCAGGAAATCGGTTTTGTTTAAGAATGACATTGCCACCTTGGATGTAGGCTTAGGAGATAATATTAGGTACAATTTTGAATACTTTATTGATAAAGGATTTTATTGGAGTATCGGATTAAAGTCTAGGTTTAATCAATTCCAAAAGAATGTTTCATCTCGGTTGATAGATCCTTATCAAGCAGTTCAGCCCTTCAATAGTATCAATAAGTTTGATGTAGAGTTACAGGATTTTACAAATCAGTTTTATTTTCAAACCTTGTTTCGCCGTGATTTTGCCCTCATTTTAGGAGCAGAACATAAACATTTAAAAATTCACTCAGAGACTGTGGCCTCTGGAGATGATGAAGGAGAGACCCTATTTGAGAATAGTAATTATTTGAGTGTATTTGGGAAGTTGAAATTGGATACTTTTGATAACAAATACTTCCCTAATCAAGGTTTTTATGTGGATGGGGATTTTCACCTGTATTTGTATTCATCTGATTTTAATGGTGATTTCACCGAATATTCCATCGCTAAGGGAACCTTTGGATATGCTAAGAATATCACTAAAAACTTTACCGGGAATATTTCATTTCAAGGAGGGTTCCGAATAGGTGAAAATGAAAATCCGTATCTCGATTTTGTACTTGGTGGTTATGGAAATGACTTTATCAATAATTTTGAAGCATTTTATGGCTATGATTTCATGAGTATTCCAGGTGATAGTTATATCAAAGGGCTAGTAACCTTGGATTATGAGATTTTCAAAAAGAACCACATCAATGTATCGGCCAACTTCGCCAATGTAGGCGATAACATTTTCACGAATGGAGAATGGGTAACTACTCCAAACTTTTCTGGCTATGCTCTAGGCTATTCCTTGGAAACCTTTATTGGCCCCATTGAGGCAAAAATGACTTACTCACCAGAACTTAAAGAGAGTATTTGGTTTTTCAATGTGGGATTTTGGTTCTAATTATTCATTATTTGTGATTTTTTTTGTCATATTTGCAAAATATGAAGCTTTTTTGGACCTATTTGTTACTTCATCTACATTTTCTTATCAAGAGAAACCCTGAATAAGGCTACATATTTTGTATCTTTAGAAGCCTAAAAATTTAGGTGAAATCATTAATTTTTTAATTTAAATTTTAAAGCATGCCTTTATATCATAAACTGGGAAAAATTCCTCCCAAAAGACATACACAATTCCGTAAGGAAGACGGTAGCCTGTATTATGAGCAACTCTTTGGTACGATTGGTTTCGATGGGATGTATTCCAATATGTATCATGAACAACGACCAACTCAGGTTAAGGAGATCAGAAATCAATATAATGTTTCTCCTAAAGTTGCCAAGGCCAACAACATGCAATCCTATCGTTTTAGGGGCTTTCAAGTGCCGCCAGAAAATGATTATTTAGAAAGTAGAAAAACGGTTTTGACTAATAGTGATTGCAGTATTATTTTAGCAGCACCTAAAAAATCCACAGAGGATTATTTTTATAAAAACACTGATGCAGACGAACTAATTTTTGTCCACAAAGGCACAGGAAAGTTGAGAACCCATTTGGGGAATTTAGACTTTAAATATGGGGATTATCTATTAATCCCAAGGGGTATTATTTACAAAATTGATTTTGATACAGAAGATAACCGATTGTTTATAGTGGAGTCAAGAAGACCTATCTATACCCCAAAAAGATATCGCAATTGGTTTGGGCAGTTATTAGAACATTCTCCTTTCTGTGAGAGAGATATTAGAAAGCCGGAAGAATTGGAAACTTACAATGAAAATGGTGAGTTTTTAATCAAAGTGAAAAAGCAGGATGATATTTTTGACATGGTTTATGCTTCTCATCCATTTGATGTAGTAGGCTATGATGGCTATAATTTCCCTTATGCTTTCTCGATTCATGATTTTGAACCGATAACTGGGCGCATTCACCAACCGCCGCCAGTGCATCAAACCTTTGAGACTGATGCTTTTGTGGTTTGTAGTTTTGTGCCACGTTTGTATGACTATCATCCTGATAGCATACCAGCACCCTATAACCATAGCAATATAGATAGTGATGAGGTGTTGTATTATGTGGATGGCGACTTTATGAGTAGAAATGATATTGAAGCAGGTCATATTTCATTGCATCCTGCTGGTATTCCTCATGGTCCACATCCTGGAGCTACAGAAAGAAGTATTGGGAAGGAGAAAACAGAAGAATTGGCCGTTATGGTAGACACCTTCAAACCTTTACAAGTTACCGAAGAAGCATTAAAAATAGCAGACGAAGATTATTTTAAATCTTGGTTGGAATAACCTTAATAAAAAGCAAAATGAGCAAAGAAATTAAATCAGTAGACTACGGTCTAGAAAAAATATTTGAGGGGGCAGAAGACTTCTTGCCTTTATTAGGAACCGATTATGTAGAATTCTATGTGGGAAATGCTAAACAAGCGGCTCACTTTTACAAAACGGCGTTTGGCTTTCAATCATATGCTTATAAAGGATTAGAAACTGGCAGTAAGGAGACTGTTTCTTATGTATTGAAGCAAGACAAGATTAGGTTGGTGCTAACAACACCATTAAATTCAAAACATCCTATCAATGAGCATATCGTTAAACATGGTGATGGTGTTAAAGTGGTGGCTCTTTGGGTGGAGGATGCTAAATCTGCCTGGGAGGAAACAACTTCACGTGGTGCAAAATCATACATGGCACCACAGGTAGAAACTGATGAGTTTGGAGAAGTGGTCCGTGCAGGGATTTATACTTATGGAGAGACCATCCATATGTTTGTGGAACGTAAAAACTATAATGGTCAATTTTTACCAGGTTTTGTTAAATGGGAGTCCGATTACAATCCAGCTCCTGTAGGGTTAAAGTATATTGACCACATGGTAGGAAATGTAGGTTGGGGAGAAATGAATACGTGGGTGAAATGGTATGAAGATGTCATGGGATTTGTAAATTTCCTTTCGTTTGATGACAAACAAATCCATACAGAGTATTCGGCCTTAATGAGTAAAGTAATGAGTAATGGAAATGGGCGTATCAAATTTCCAATAAATGAACCGGCTGAAGGTAAAAAACGTTCTCAAATTGAGGAATATTTAGATTTTTATGAGGGAGCGGGAGTTCAGCACATTGCTGTAGCTACAGATGATATCATCAGTACGGTTTCTGATTTAAGATCAAGAGGAGTTGAATTTTTATCTATTCCACCAGAAGAGTATTACAGAGCAGTACCTGGAAGATTGGAAGAATTTAGCCATGAATTGCGTGAAGATATTGAAACCTTAAAAAGTTTAGGTATTATGATAGATGCCGATGAAGAAGGTTATTTGTTGCAAATTTTCACCAAGCCAGTTGAAGATAGACCAACCTTGTTTTTTGAAATCATTCAAAGAATGGGAGCTCGAGGTTTTGGAGCTGGAAACTTCAAAGCTCTTTTTGAATCCATTGAAAGAGAGCAAGAAAAGAGAGGAACTCTATAATGCAGAATATTAATTCTTTCTTAAATAACTCCTTCAATTATATTGAGGGAGTTGTTGTTTTATAACTTTGGAATGGTAATTGTCATTTAATTGCAACATAAATTTGAATGAATAAAAATTACATTTGTACCTAACAGTTATGAAGAATCTTATATCTATTGCCCTATTTTTACTAATAATGCCTAAATCCTGGGCACAAACTGAAAGCGCCTTTGATACAGGAGAATGGTTTCGTTTTGAAATGAGTTATAGTGGTTTTTTTAAAGCAGGAGAAGCCACATTAAAAGTGAATAATGGCTCCTACAATGGAAAACCAGTTTACCACGTGGTTGGAAAGGGATGGACAACCGGTGCTATCAAGTGGTTTTTTAAAGTAGAGGATTTGTATGAGAGTTATTTTGATAAAGAGCACATACGTCCCTATAGATTTATCAGAAAGATTGATGAAGGGGGGCATACCAAGAATATTGAAATCACCTTTGATCATGAACAAAATAAAGCGCTTGTAAATAATATTAAGCATAGCCGTAAGGCAGAATTTGATACCAAGCCAAACATTCAAGATATGGTGTCTACCTTTTACTATTTAAGGAATAATTTGGATGTCGATGACCTGAATGTTGGGGATGAGGTGTTTGTTAATATGTTCTTTGATGAAGAGAATTATGGATTTAAAATAAGATATTTAGGGTCAGAAAATATAAAAACACCTTTTGGAAAGGTAAATGCTCTAAAGTTTCGTCCATATGTTATGGCGGGGAGGGTGTTTAAGGAAGAGGAAAGCTTAACGCTGTGGGTGTCAAACGATCAAAACAGGATACCGTTACGTGTCAAAGCTGATTTGGCGGTTGGTTCTTTGCGTGCCGAATTGAATGCCTTCAGAGGATTGAAATACCCATTTAAAATAATTGTTGAAAACTAACTAATGGAAACTAAAAAAAATATAACCAGCCAATTAGAAGAGAAATATAAAAATTTGGGTCAGGATGTAGATGCCCATTTGGAAGGATTGCTTTATGGGAAACTCATTAATTATTGGGATTACATTCAGACAGATGCCCTTTTAAACTTGCAAGTGCAACGTACTGTTCTTCCAGATGAGATGGTTTTTATAATGTATCATCAAATCAATGAACTCCTATTTAAAATGATTTTATGGGAAATTGATCAAGTAGCCAAGGAACCAAATATTTCTGCCGAATTATTTACTGAAAAACTGATGAGAATCAGTAGGTATTTCGATATGTTGACTTCGTCCTTTAATATTATGAAGGATGGGATGGAAGTGGAGCAGTACAATAAATTTAGACATACTTTAACCCCTGCTAGTGGTTTCCAAAGTGCCCAATACCGTAAAATAGAATTTGCATCTACTGAATTGATTAATCTGATAGACCACAGGTTTAGGGAAACCATAGACAGAAATACCTCATTTGAATACGCTTTGGAGCATTTATATTGGCAAGCAGCAGGTAAGGACTACAAAACAGGCAAAAAAAGTTATACATTAACAGCTTTTGAAGAGAAATACAAAGATGAATTTATTAGATTTGCGGAATTCTATAATACACATAACCTCTGGACTAAGTTCAAAGAGCTTCCAGACAGTGTTAAAGAAGACAAGAGTTTAATCGATGCAATGCGTCATTATGACCAAACTGTTAATATCAAATGGGTCATGGCGCACTATAATACGGCCAACCATTATTTAAACATTGGTGGTAAAACAGCAGAAGCCACAGGTGGAAGCGAATGGGTCAAGTATATGCATCCCAAATATCAAAGAAGAATATTTTTTCCGGATTTATGGACCAAAGAAGAATTGAAGCACTGGGGAGAAAATGTCTAACTTTTTTAACTGCCGCCTTACTGGTTACTAGTTGCGGCAAAAAGAAAGAGTCTCTCCCTATTGAGGAAACCGAAGAAATAGCCATTGTGGAACCCGAAGACACTTTTGAGTTTGGGTTCAATCTTAATGATTATATTGTTAAAAGGGATACTGTCCGTTCTGGAGACAGTTTTGGCGTTATTATGGAACGCAATAAATTAGGCTATCCCAAAATCTTTCAAATTGCTGAAGGAGCCAAATCCAGTTTCGATATTACCAAACTGCAAATAGGGAAGCCCTATACCTTGCTTTGCTCTAAAGACACCTTGCAGGAGCCAAAATGTTTTATTTATCAGCCTAATAAAGAAGAGTATGTGGTGGTGAATTTCCAAGATTCCATTCATGCTTACACAAATAGAAAGCCTGTCACCTATGTTGAAAAGGAAGTCGCCGGGGTTATAACCAGTAGCATTTCTGAAACTTTGGAAGATTTAGGAATCAGTCCTAGGCTGACTTTTAAATTGGCTGATGACATTTATGCTTGGACCATTGACTTTAGAAGACTACAAAAGGGAGACCGCTTCAAGGTTATTTACACAGATAAGTATATTGATGATTCCATTTATGCAGGAATTGCCGATGTAAAAGCCGCATTTTTTGAACACAATGGCGAACCTTTTTATGCCTTTGAGTATGAGACAGACAGTATTAAAGGGCTTTCTGATTACTTCAATGAAGAAGCAAATAATTTACGACGAGCCTTCCTAAAAGCTCCAGTAGAATATAAAAGAATTTCCTCACGTTATAACCTAAGACGTCGTATTGCTCTGTATGGCAATAAAATTCGTCCGCATAAAGGGACAGACTTTGCTGCCGATATAGGTACTCCTATTCGAGCCACTGCCAACGGTACGGTTATCAAATCGGCTTATACGAGAGGAAACGGAAATTACGTCAAAATCAAGCATAACGCGACCTATAGCACCCAATACCTGCACATGAAAAAGCAAAATGTGAAAGTTGGGCAATTTGTGAAGCAGGGAGATGTGATAGGCTGGGTAGGAATGACAGGAAATACCTCTGGCCCGCATGTTTGCTATAGATTTTGGAAAAATGGGGTTCAAGTGGATCCCTTTAGACAAAAGCTTCCTGCAGCTGAACCTATTGCAGATAGCTTGAAAACTTCTTATTTGGCTTTTATACAGCCTTTGAAAGAGCAATTGGATCGTATTCCTTTCAAAGAAGTTCCCGCAGAGGAAGACGTTCTTTTTGAAAACTCAGATGAAAATTTAATCAGTCAGGCACATTAATAAATGGCATTACCTAAAATAAACCCAACCGAAACCAAAGCTTGGTCCAAGCTGTCAGTTCATTTTGAAACCGTAAAAGGATTACATCTTAAAGAGCTCTTTGCAGAAGACGCAGCGAGAGCCTCAAAAATGACAATACAATGGGAGGATTTTTATGTTGATTATTCCAAAAACCGAATCACCGAGGAAACTTTTTCTTTGTTGATGGAGTTAGCTGATGAGGTTAAACTCAAAGAGGCCATGAACGCCTATTTTTCGGGAGAGGAAATTAATGAGACTGAAAAACGCGCTGTTTTGCATACGGCCTTAAGAGCGAAACAAACTGATGAGGTTTTTGTTGATGGTAAAAATGTCATGCCAGAGGTATTCGCCGTTAAGGATCAAATAAAGAAATTTTCTGATGATGTAATTTCAGGAAATAGAAAAGGCCATTCAGGTAAAGCATTTACAGATGTGGTTAATATTGGTATTGGTGGTTCAGATTTAGGACCAGCAATGGTTGTAGAAGCCTTATCCTTTTATCAAAACCATTTAACAACCCATTTTGTGAGTAATGTGGATGGTGATCATGTGAATGAAGTAATTAAGCACCTGGATCCAGAAACGACTCTATTTGTAATTGTTTCTAAAACATTTACAACCCAAGAAACGATATCTAATGCAACAACCATAAGAAATTGGTTTTTGCTGACTCAACCAGAAGAAGCTGTAGCAGATCATTTTGTAGCGGTATCTACCAATATCGAAAAAGTTCAAGAGTTTGGTATTGCTGAGAGTAATATTTTCCCAATGTGGGATTGGGTAGGTGGTCGTTTTTCACTTTGGAGTGCCGTGGGCCTATCTATCAGTCTATCTGTAGGTTTTGAGCATTTCGATGCGTTGCTTTCTGGAGCAAATAAGATGGATGAACATTTTAAAACCACTCCTTTTGAAGATAACATTCCGGTTGTTCTTGGTCTTTTGACGGTATGGTATAATAATTTCTTTGGTTCTGAAAGCGAAGCAGTCATTCCTTATACTCAATATTTGAATCAATTTGCTACTTACCTACAGCAAGGTATTATGGAGAGTAACGGGAAATATATTGACAGAAATGGCCAAAAGGTGAATTATCAAACTGGGACTGTTATTTGGGGAGAACCTGGAACCAATGCGCAACATGCCTTTTTTCAATTAATTCATCAAGGTACAAAGTTAATTCCGGCTGATTTTATTGGATTTGTAAACGCGCTTCATGGTGACCAAGACCACCAGGAAAAACTTATTTCCAATTTTATTGCACAAACAGAAGCCCTTATGAACGGTAAAACTTCTGAAGAGGTTTTACAGGAATTTAAGGCAAAAAATGAGAGCCTAGACACGGTTAAAGAGCTTTTTCCTTTCAAAGTTTTTGAAGGAAATAAGCCGACTACTACTTTATTTATTAACAAATTAACCCCAGAAAGCCTTGGAAAACTGATTGCTTTGTATGAACATCGCATCTTTGTACAAGGTGTTATTTGGAATATTTTTAGTTACGATCAATTTGGAGTTGAGTTAGGTAAGCAATTGGCTAACAATGTTTTAAAAGATTTAAAATCACAAGATGTTGGAGCTCATGACCCGTCAACTTCAGGTTTAATCAATCACTTCAAGAAAACCCTTAATTAATTGTTAATTAAACTGTTGACTTTTTTATAAATTTCATCAGTGTTTTGCCCAATTTATCTATAATTTAATCAGGCATTTAGTTAAATATTTAATATGCATGCATAATTAACTATTTCATAATGTTTGAACTATTTAGTTGTGTAATTTTGCGAAAAAATTTAGAAACCAATTTCTCAATTAACATGAAGAACATTACTAGATTAATTTTTCTTGTAGGAGCCATTATGTTTTCAGCTTTTACATTTGCTCAAACAACAATTACGGGAACCATCATGGATGCCGAAATGAATGCTCCCCTACCAGGTGCAAACATTGTGGAGAAAGGGACCTCCAATGGAGTCTCATCAAATTTTGACGGAAATTTCACTTTGACTACCAGTGCTGCTTCGGGACAAGTAGTTATTTCATTTGTCGGTTATGGCAAGGTGACATTAAGTTTTAATGGAAATACAAATTTAGGTACTATTACCTTATCTCCTGATAACACGCTTGAAGAAGTTGTTATTGTAGGAACAGGAGTTATTGACTTGGTAAAAGACAGACAGACTCCTGTAGCTGTGTCTACTATTAAGGCCAAGGAAATTCAACAAAAAATCGGAACTCAAGACATTACTGCTACGTTGGTAAATACACCTTCAGTATATGTTGCAGGTCAATCTGGAGGTTATGGAGACTCCAGAATGAGTGTTCGTGGTTTTGACCAAACTAACACAGCATTCCTTATTAATGGACAGCCAATAAATGCCATGGAAGATGGAATCGTATATTGGTCAAACTGGTCTGGTATGAGTGATGTGGCTAATGCCATTCAGATTCAAAGAGGTTTAGGGTCTTCAAAATTAGCTATTTCTTCTGTTGGGGGAACTGTCAACTTTGTAACTAAAGCTACTTCTAAAAACCAAGGAGGATTTGTTCAAGGAGTTGTTGCTAACAACGACTTTATGAAATCAACAGTTTCCTATAACACAGGTAAAATGGAAAATGGTTTAGGAGTTAGTGCCTTAATGACCTACTGGAGAGGTGGCGGATACAATATGGGTACCCGTGGTGAAGGTCAAACCTATTTCTTTTCAATAGGTTATGAGCCAAACGAAAAGCATAATTTTAACTTTTTAATTACTGGAGCTCCTCAATGGCATGATCAAAACTTTTCTAAAGCCATAAGTGATTATTTAGATTATGGTAGAAAATACAACAATAACTACGGTTATTTGAACGGGGAGTATATGACTGAAAGAAGAAACTTTTATCATAAACCTGTTGCTAACTTAAACTGGGACTGGACTATTAGTGAAAAAACTAGCTTGTCAACAGTTGTTTATGCCTCTTGGGGCCGTGGAGGAGGAACTGGAAACTACGGTTCTCGAGTTAGAACAGAAGATGGTAAAGTAGATTTTGATGCCATTATGCAAAATAACAACTTAGCAAATGGTGAGGGTATGTTTGGTAATGGAACTTATTTAATACGTTCTTCAATGAACAACCATAGCTGGTATGGTATGGTTACCAACTTAAACCAAAAATTAAGTGAAACTTTGACCTTAAATGTTGGAGCTGACCTAAGAACTTATTATGGGACTCACTACAGACAGGTTGAAAATTTCTTAGGTTTAAACAGCTGGACAGAAAGTAGAAGCTTGTATGATGACACTCATAACAGGGTGACAGATCCAGTTTTCAACACAGTTACTGAGTCTTTTGCAGCAAACCCTTGGACTGCTACGTTTAATACAATGGGTGAAGATCAAAGAATTGATTATGATAATAGTGAGCGTATTTCTTATGGTGGATTATTTGGACAATTGGAATATGTGAACGATCAACTTTCAGCATTCTTCCAAGGTTCTATTTCAACTCAATCACATCAAAGATTTGATAGATACGATTACTTGCCTGAATTTGAGGAATCTGAAAAGGTTAATAATACTGGTTATAATGTTAAAGCTGGAGCTAATTATAACCTAAATGATAATCACTCAATCTTTTTTAACGCAGGTTACTACAGTCGTCAACCTTACCATGAAAACATCTATTTGAACTTCACCAACCGTGTAAATCCATTTACTGAAAACGAAAAGATATTAGGTCTTGAAGTTGGTTATAAATTAAGATCTCAATTTATTGATGCTAACATTAATGCATACCGCACCAATTGGAAAGATAGAGTTCAAACTGTATCTTATACAGATGATGCTGGAGATTTGTTTTATGACGTAAACAATGGTGTGGAGCAATTACACACTGGTGTTGAATTGGATTTTGTTGCTAAGCCACTTTCAAATTTAAATATTACTGGATTTGCTTCTTTCGGTAATTGGGAGTATGTAGGTGAAGTATTAGTGCAAACTTTTAACGACAACCAAGAATTACAAGGTCAAGAAGTTGAGGATATCGATGGAGGTAAAGTAGGTGATGCTGCCCAATTTACAGTTGGAGCTGGATTTGTTTATAGATTATGTGATAGCTTTTCAATTGACTCAGATTGGAGAATGTATAATGACTTATACAGCAATGTAGTAACTAAAGATAATTTGGAACTTCCATCCTATGATTTAGTTGATTTGGGTATGACTTATACAATGAATGTTGGAAAAAGTAATAATTCCATAGTATTCAGAGGAAATATCAATAACTTGTTTGATGAGGTTTATATTTCTGAGCTTTCTACAGCTAATGAAGCAGAAGCTGGTGATGAGACTTATAAAGGAATCAATGTTAGCAATAGAGGATATTTCGGTTTAGGTAGAACTTGGAATGTAAGCATGAGATTTAATTTCTAGTCTTTTATATAATTGGATAAAAAACCTCTTCATTTTGAAGAGGTTTTTTTATACATTTTAATTAGTATTTTTGTTTTCTCATCTTAAACAGTTAAACACATGTATGACATTGTACAAAATTTACATTCCTATTGGGCTTATTTGGTATTGACCGTATTAACGGTTGCCGTAGTAAACAGTATTATAAAGGCTCTAGGAGATAGAGAATACAAGGCTCTTGATTTTAGAATTTCATTGTTCACCTTAATTGTTTCCCATATTCAATTATTGATTGGGTTGGTGCTTTATTTTGTGTCACCACGCTTAAGTATGTTTAGCGAGCTAGGTATGGGAGGTGTTATGAAAAACGCATTGTTAAGATTATATTTGGTGGAGCATCCTTTGGTTAATATCATTGCCATTGTACTGATAACTATGGGTTACTCAAAACATAAAAAGAAATTGGTTTCTAAGTCCAAATTCAACACGGTTGCCATCTTTTATTTATTCGCTTTGATTCTACTTTTATCAAGAATTCCTTGGGATGTTTGGATGGCTTAACAAATAAAAAAGTCGCCTTTAAGGCGACTTTTTTATTAACTATAAGGATGAGATTTTTATTCAGATATTTCTTTAATTACATAGACATATACGGGGAAGTGATCACTAAAACCATCAGTGAATCCCCCATCTGCAAAGCTCCTTAAAGGATATCCTTTATATCTTCCATACTTTCCTACCAAGTAGTTTTTATTGTAAATACCTGCCTGATAAAATTTAAAGGTTGAAAAGTCTTTGTCTAATAAAGGCTTTGAGATTAATATTTGATCAAACAAGCTCCAAGCGTCTCTGTAGGCTGTTGTACCTAGTCCTTTTCGATAAAAGCTCTCATAGGGGTTGTAAATGCCTTTAAACTCTACCTTATCTCGGTCTTTTTCGGCATTTAGCACTTTTTTGACACTTTCATTTGTTGGGTCGTCATTCAAGTCGCCCATCAGGAAAATTTTAGCATAGGGATCATTGGTTTGCAACGAATCAATAATCTTTTTACTCAATTTGGCAGCCGCAACACGTTTTGGTCGGCTTCTAGCTTCACCACCACTTCTAGAAGGCCAGTGATTAACTAGTACATGAATCATGTCACCTTCTAGAGTCCCGCTGACCAAAAGTTGGTCACGAGTATAAACACGCTTTCGGGAATTGTCATCATAGATTTTCAATTCGTGAGAGCTTGTATGTAAAGGAGTGAAAAACTTTTTTTGGTAAAGCATAGCTACATCAATTCCTCTAGCATCTGGAGAGTCATAGTGTATAATACCGTAATCTCTTCCTAAAAGAAGGGGGTCATTGATCAAGTCTTCAATAACTTGTCTGTTTTCAACTTCAGATATTCCAATAATTACCGGAGAGTTATGGGTGTCATCCAAACCGATATCTGATAGGACTCTAGCCATGTTGTGGACTTTCTTTTTGTATACCGTCTCAATATCACCTTTCATTTCCATGATTGGACTGGCTTCATCAAATTTTGAAGTGTCATTAATGGTGTCAAACAGGTTTTCCAGATTGTAGAATGCAATGGTATGAATTTTATAAGTCTTTTTTTCTTGAGCATTAAGTTGGCTTGTTCCAATGGCCAAAAAAAGGCAGTAAAATAGGATAATGTGTAATTTCATCTAATCAATAAGTTAACTTTAGGTTACCAAAATACAATTGTCGGGCCAAATGTAGATATTTATCATAAATAATGTAAATTTGGGCGCTTTAATTAGTTATTACTTAACGCATAAGAAGTTATTAATCTTAAATTCTAACATGAAAAAACGCTTATTGATTTTTTTAGCGGGATTTTTTTCATTGGCCTTTACTTTTGCTCAAAGCACCTTGATAAAAGGTAGTGTAAAGGATGCAGCAACCAATGAACCTCTTCCCGAAGTTACCATTACCATTGAAGAAACAGGACAACAAACCCAAACTGATGCGAAAGGGGAGTTTGTTTTTTCACAAAATGTCCCATTAGGTGAGCAAATGCTTAGGCTCACAAAAAACGGGTATGCTCCCAAAAGGTACCCTATTGTAGTAAATGAAGGAAGTATCGTAGATATTTCTGATATGATTTTAGATATCGACGTCACAGATACGGTCGATTTGTTTACCATTACTTTATCTGATGACGAACTAAACAATGATACCAGCGGTGCCGATAACATATCGGGTTTATTGCAATCATCCCAAGATGTGTATCAGCGAACGGCAGCCTTTGAATTCAGCTCTTCGTTTTTTAGGGTTCGAGGTATGGATTCTGAGAACGGTAGTGTTTTGATCAATGGGATTGAAATGAATAAATTGTATGATGGTAGACCACAATGGAGTAATTGGGGAGGTTTAAATGATGTGCTTAGGAATCAGGAATTAACCACTGGTCTTCAGCCTTCAGATTATAATTTTGGTGGATTTATAGGAACAAATAACCTTAATGTTAGGGCCTCGAGATATCGTCAAGGTGGTCGTGTAACCTACTCTTCATCAAACCGCAGTTATACGAATAGGGTAATCGGTAGTTATGCCACTGGAGAACTAAATGGAGGTTGGTCTATGGTGTTTGCCGTAGGTAGACGTTGGGGTAATGAAGGCTTCCAAGACGCCACCCTTTATGATGCTAATTCTTTCTTTACCTCTATAGAAAAGAAACTAGGAGATAAGCATTCTATAAATTTTACGTCTATGTACGCCCCAAACAGAAGGGGGAAATCATCTCCAAACACACAGGAGGTATATGATTTAAGAGGAATTAAATACAATGAATACTGGGGTTGGCAAGATGGAGATAAGAGAAACTCTCGTATCAAGACGATTGAAGAGCCCATCTTTATGTTGAACCATTATTGGGATATCACTGAGAAAACCAAATTAAATACGAACATAGGTTACCAATTTGGAAAAATAGGTAACAGCCGTTTAGACTGGAATGGATCGAGATTGAATGATGCCGGAGTAGCAGTAGGAGGTGGTTCTAACCCAAGTCCGGCCTATTACCAAAAGCTTCCTAGTTTCTGGTTAGGATTGGATGATGGTCCTAATTATGAAAATGCCTATTTGTATGGACAAGATTTTATAAATGACGGCCAGATAAATTGGACGGATATGTACCAACATAATTTAGAAAATGTGGGTGGTCATTCTACATATATTCTATACGAAGACAGAACGGATGATTCTCAATTTACAGCAAATACTATTTTAAGTTCAGAAATTAACCAAAACATCCTTTTAAATGGAGGGTTGACTTATAAAAAATTGAAATCAGAAAATTTTGCTGAAGTTCTTGATCTATTAGGAGGTAATAGCTATCTGGATGTAGATACGTTTGAATCTGATCCAGACAGACAGCAAAGTGACATGAACAATCCATTTCGTACTGTAGGTGTTGGAGATAAATTTAGATATAATTATAATCTCCATGCTGATATAATTTCTGCATATGCTCAAGCCAAATTTAAATATAACAGAGTTGATTTTTATGTGGCAGGAAATGTTGGTAAAACCAATTATTACAGAGAAGGCTTGTATAGAAATGGTTCCAATGCAGAAAACTCATTCGGAAAAAGTGAAGAACTCGATTTTACTGGTTTAGGAGCTAAAGCAGGATTTACCTTCAAAATTTCAGGTAAGCATTTGATAAATGCTAATGCAGGATATCAAGCCAAAGCGCCTAATTTAAGAAACACTTTTTCAAATTCTAGGGTGAACAATAATATTATCCCAAATATAACAGAAGAGAAAATTACAGCCTTTGATGCAAGCTATGTCTATAGATCACCTATAATAAATGCAAAGCTTACAGGTTACTACAACAAAATAGAAGATGCCAATGAGGTCTCTTTTTATTATGCTGATGGGGTCATCGGATTTGATGATGTAGCAGAGTTTGTTAGCGAAACTTTACAAGGTGTAGATAAAAGATATTTGGGTGCAGAATTAGGGATTGAGGCACAAGTTTTACCAACCTTGAAATTGAAAGGGGTCGCCGCTTTAGGTAATTTTACCTATGACAATAATCCCAATCTTATTTTGTCTTCCAATGATAGGGATGTCATTGTAGGACAATCAAATCTTAAAGATTACAAATTGGCAAGTGGTCCTCAAACGGCAGCCTCATTAGGATTTGAATATCGCGACCCAGATTACTGGTGGTTTGGAGCTACCGTAAATTATTTTACCAATACCTATGTAGATGTTGCTCCTTTAACTAGAACCAGAAACTTTTATTTAAATCCAGTTGATGAAATTCCTTTTGATGATTATGACCAAGAAGTGGCTAGAGAATTGTTAAGACAAGAGGAATTTGAAGACTATTTTACCGTAAATTTAATAGGAGGGAAATCTTGGAAGATAGATGACTATTACATTGGTTTCTTTGCTAGTGTTAACAACCTTTTGGACGAAGTCTACAAGACTGGAGGGTTTGAACAAGGCAGAAACGCAAACTATAGAGAACTATTGGCAGATGAAAGTAGGGATACACCTATTTTTGGTTCCAAATATTGGTATGGTAGGGGAGCTACCTACTTTGTAAACGTATACTTTAGATTCTAAAAAAAAATGATTATGAAAAATATAACTTCAAGCTTTATGAAAACAACCAAATTATTTAGTTTGATGTCTATCATGGCTCTAACTGTGTTGACATCTTGCGTAAATGACGATGATTATAGTATCCCCAACGTTGGAGATGCTCAAGAGCCCAATATTTCTGCAACCACAACAATTTCTATTGTGAAAAGTATGTACGATTCTAGTACTGATGCTATTGTAGATTTTGATGAACAAGGAACCGATTTAGTTTTAGAAGGGTATGTTATTTCTAATGACGAGGCAGGTAACTTCTATAAAACGTTGATTATTCAGGATGAACCTGAAAATCCAGTAGCAGGTATTCAAATTGATATTGATGACCCTACGTTATATGATTTATACAAGCCTGGACGAAAGGTTTATGTGAAATTAAACGGATTGGGTATGGAGAATCAAAATGGGGTCCTTCATATAGGGACCATTAACGGGACAAGCGTAGAAAGAATTCCTGCCGTTACTTATACTGATTATATCATTCGCTCTACAGAAGTTGCAGAAATCGTTCCTAAAGTTATTACTCCAGGAGCCTATACAGATGCCAATTTAAATCTATTGGTACAAATTGACGATATGCAATTAAGAAGCGAGGAAGTAGGTTTACCATATGCTAATGCTGATGACACTTACACGGTAAATAGATATTTAAAGAATTGTGGAGATGATTCTCAAATCATTATTAGAAACAGTGGATTTGCTGCTTTCAAAAGTCAGTTGTTCCCAACAGGAAGAGGAACCGTAACGGCTGTTTTCAGTAAATATAATAGCGATTATCAGTTGTTCATTAGAGATACTGATGATGTAGCCTTTGATGGTGAGCGCTGCGATCCTTTGTTTGAAGAGTTTTTTGAAACAGGATTCACAACTTGGACAGCTTATAATGTCATTGGGTCTCAAGTTTGGATTCCAAATTCTTATGGGAACCCAGGTTATTGTGCTGCTATGTCAGGTTTTAGTGGTGGTAATCATGAAAATGAAGATTGGTTAATCTCTCCTGCTATTGATTTGACTGGAGTAACCGAGGCTATTCTTAATTTTCAAACTGCTAAAAACTACAATGGAAATTTATTAGAGGTTTATATGGCAACCAATTACTCTGGAGGAGATCCTAATACAGATGGTGATTGGACGCCTCTATCTGCTACCTTATCAGCAGGAAGTTGGAGCTGGACTGATTCTGGTGACATTGATGTTTCTGCTGCGGCTGGAGGTAATTTATTTATTGCTTTTAAATACACATCAACAACTTCAGCTTCTTCTACTTGGGAAGTTGATAACGTAAAAGTTTTTGTTCCATAAGGAATGATTCTTTAAAGAATAAAAAAAAAGCCCGATTAAACAATCGGGCTTTTTTTATTTATGAAGTATAAGATAAACCGGAAAATGATCACTATAGCCCCCTTTGTATTTGGTGCCTACATAGGTTCGAAAAGGTTCTCCTTTAAAAGGTCCCCTAAATAATTTTAGGAAGTCTTCATCAAAAATATCAGCCTTTAGATAGGTCAATGTTCCTGGTATTCTTTCAAAAAAAGACGTACTCAAAATAATTTGATCAAATAAATCCCAAACAAAGTCATGTCGTGTGGTGCCGCGACTCTTGCTATAAACTTGTTCCATAGGATTGAACAAATCCTGATTGTTCACCAAATTTTTAATGCTTTCTGTGTCGGGGTTATCATTGAAATCTCCCAAGATGATAAATTTGGCTTCAGGCTCTTCATATAAAATCGTCTCCATTATTTCGATTACCTTATTGGAAGCTGCCATTCTTTTGATATTGGATTCTTCAAGGCCTTCACGTCGGGATGGCCAATGATTCACAATAACATGTACTTTTTCACCATCAAATAGACCCGATACATGTAGGATATCTCGTGTATAATCTTTTTCCCCATCTACATTGAATATGTCAAGTGCATGTCTTGAGGCTTTTAGTTTATGGAATACCTTTTTATTATACAATAAGGCCACGTCAATGCCACGTTCATCTGGAGAATCAAAATGAACAAAATCATAATGAATGTGAGCCAAGTGTTGGGAGCTAATTAAATCTCTTAACACTAATTCATTCTCCACTTCAGATAAACCTACCAAAGCAGGAGGGAATCCAGTTTCGTTCTCACCTATTTGGGAAATAGCAAATCCTAATTTTCTAAGCTTGTTCAGATATCTTTTAAACGTCCATTTTTTAACCGAATCAGGAAGAAATTCATTGTCTTGGGTCAGTTCGTCATCATAGGTGTCAAAAAGGTTTTCAAGGTTATAAAAGGCAACGGTATATTGTTTTTTATTGTGAAATGAAGGCATGTCCCTTTGATTGCAAAATGGTTGTACTTATAAAGATACAGATATATCAGTGGGCAATTTTAAAAAATTTGATTTAATCCTTGTAACTTTGTCGTATATTAATGATATATGCTAGAAAAGAAGGACATAGACTTAGAAAAGGCCGTTTTGATTGGTATCGTAAACCAAGAACAGGATGAGGCCAAGTCCAAGGAGTATTTAGATGAATTGGAGTTTTTAACTTATACCGCTGGCGGAGAAGTTGTAAAACGGTTTACACAAAAATTGGAGATGCCCAATCCAAAGACTTTTATTGGGAAGGGTAAGATGGAAGAGGTGCAGGAATTTATTCAGGAGAATGAAGTGGGAACTGCCATTTTTGATGATGAATTATCTCCGGCACAGGAAAGGAACATCAGCAAGATGCTTAATTGCAAAGTGTTGGATAGGACCAATTTGATATTGGATATTTTTGCACAAAGAGCCCAAACCAGTTATGCAAGAACCCAGGTAGAATTAGCCCAATGTGAGTATTTGCTTCCTAGATTAAAAGGAATGTGGACACACTTAGAGCGTCAAAAAGGGGGGATTGGTATGCGTGGTCCTGGTGAAACGGAAATTGAGACAGATAGACGTATTGTAAGGGACAAAATATCACTTTTAAAGGAGAAGATTAAAACCATTGATAAACAGATGGCTGTTCAAAGGGGGAATCGCGGACAAATGGTTCGTGTGGCGTTGGTAGGATATACCAACGTTGGGAAATCGACCTTAATGAACGTCATAAGTAAGAGTGAAGTATTTGCAGAGAACAAATTGTTTGCCACCTTGGACACAACGGTTAGGAAAGTCGTAATAGGAAACCTACCATTTTTGTTAAGTGATACTGTTGGATTTATTAGAAAGCTGCCAACGCAGTTGGTAGAGTCTTTTAAAAGTACCTTGGATGAGGTTCGGGAGGCTGATTTACTGCTTCATGTGGTAGATATTTCACATCCTAATTTTGAAGAACATATTGAATCTGTGAATAAGATTCTTGGTGAAATAGAAAGTATTGATAAACCAACGATAATGGTTTTCAATAAAATTGATGCCTATGAGCCTGAGCCTTATGATAAGGAAGACTTAATGACAGAGAGAACCAAAGCGAATTATTCCCTAGATGAATGGAAAAAAACGTGGATGGGAAGAATAGGGGACAATGCTTTGTTTATTTCGGCACTAAATCGAAATAATCTAGAGGATTTCAGAGCTAAGGTTTATAATGAAGTTAGGAAAATACATGTCACCAGATTTCCATACAACCATTTTTTATATCCCGATTACAACGAATTTACTGAATAAAAAAACACGCCAATTGGCGTGTTTTTTTATTTAAACCCTTTCTTTTAGAAGGAATAGCTAATCCCGAAAGTAGAGTAATATTGAATCTTGTTATCTACGTTGTCAAAATCAGGAACAGGCTCTCCAGACTCTTCGGTCCAATTACCCAAGGCGTAGTTAACGGCCTCTTGCTTGTTACCTCTTAAACCGATTTCAAAACCAACTCCAATACCTTTCCAAATGGAATAGCTAGCCGAGTTAATCCACGTCCAATTGGATAAATCTGAACTCTTGTAACTTTGAAAAGCGGAAAGGTTTGACATGAACTTAAATTTATTCATCGTTCTGGTATAATTGGCCACAATTTTAGCACCTAAAGATGAATCAAAAATGGCATCATTATCTGCAAAAACGAAGTTGTAGTTTATTGGATGTACCACAACGACTAAATTGGATATAGGTGTCCAAGTAACACCAACCCCTAAATCCAAATACCCTGGATCGTTAAAATTGTTTAAAAGAGTTGTTCTGTATTCCCCTAAGGTAGATGCTGCTAACTTTGAAGACAGCTTGTAGCCAAAAAGTGAGGTAACATTAAAAACATCTACTGCCTCTCTCCATCCTTCTTCATCGGTTGGGTCATCTTTGTCATCAAATTTCACCCAGCCTAAATTGATATTGGCTTGGTTGTACCAAAAATATTTTTCTCGATCTAATTTGGCGTGCGGGTTAAAGGTAATATTGATATTCCCTGAAGCATTATTAGGCGATCCTTGGGCATACCAATTACTAAATTCTGACCAACTCCCACCTATGGTACCAAGTGCACCAAACTTCCAACCTGGAAATTTGTCAATCTGGGATTGTAAATCATCGACTTTTGACTGTAAGGCGTCAATGGAGTCTTGTTTTGAGGCTTTTTCAGCTTTAAGTTCTTCTAAGGTTTGGGCATTTGCTGCAATCGAAAAACACAGCAAAGAAAATGATAGTAATAGCTTTTTCATAAATATATATTATATGTAATAAATGATGGTTCAAAAATAACCATTTTTGCCTAATGGCTCTAAATAAAGTACTTAGATTATTTTTTGTATAAAGGAACGGTGGAACAAGCTTCACCAAACATTAAAGATTTGGCCACTGGTTGCAATTTGGAAATTAAAAGTGTGTAAGCCGAATCGGGTATGGGTTTGTCAGAGCATCCTTTAATGATGACTGGTTTGTCTGCAAATTCATCCAATTGCAATTCATTGATGACTTCTTGAAAAATAACGGTTTCCAATAATTCAAGGCTGCCAACCACTATTTTTTTAGCAAATGGTTGCAGTTTGGTGGTCAATAAAAGATAAGCCCAAGATGGAATAATGGCATCTGCCGAACAGCTAAGTGCCACATATACGTCTTGATATTGGCTCCAATCGTGAGCTTCCACAAAAGTCCTAAAATCTTTTTCTTTAAGAATGATTTCTTGAAACAACCAGTCTTTAATATCAAATAAAATTCTGTTGCCTTTTGGATAGAATTCCTCTAAATCCAAAGTTTTTAGTTTGCTGTTTGCTACGCGATTAACAATTTCTCCTGACATGGTACAAAGTTACATAAATTACTTATAGCCTTCCGCTTGCAATGTAAACAGTTCGGCATACAGTTTTTGATTCGTCATCAATTCCTCGTGAGTGCCTATTTCTAATACTTTACCCTCTTCTAGAACCAGAATGCGATCAGCTTGTCTTACTGTGCTGAATCTATGGGAAATGATGATGCTGGTTTTTCCTTTGGTCAATCCTATAAAGCGTTCAAAAACATCACTCTCTGCTCTAGCATCCAATGCGGAGGTAGGTTCGTCTAAAATCATAACCTTGGCATCTTTCATATAGGCTCTGGCTAAGGCTACTTTCTGCCACTGTCCACCAGATAATTCCATACCACTTACAAATCGTTTTCCTAATTGTTGCTCATAGCCATCCACTAGGGAATCAACCACTTCATTGGCCAAACTTAACAGGGCGGCATTTTCTATTTTATTTTGGTTTTCAAGCTCCTCAATATCTCCAATCGCAATATTTTCTTTGAGCGTAAATTCATATTTGAAAAAGTCTTGAAAAATCACACCAAAATACTCTTGGTAATCTGCTTTTTTGAAACGGTTGATATTTATTCCATCTAGCAAGATTTCTCCAGAGGTAGGTTCGTAGAATCTCAAAAGTAATTTGATTAAGGTCGTTTTTCCGGCGCCATTCTGGCCTACGAAGGCAAGTTTTTCTCCTGCTTTTAGCTGGAAGTCGATTCCCTTTAAAATTTCGATTTCCGATTCTGGGTATGAAAAATGAACGTTTCTGAATTCGAATCCGGTTTCTATTTTTTGGGGAAGAGGTATCTCTTCTTCAGTCGTTGAAGAAATGGAAATATCAATGAAATCAAAATAATCCTTAAGGTATAAGGCGCTTTCTGATATTCTTGTAAATCGAGAGAAGAAATCTTGAAGGTTCTTGGTTAATCTATTGAAAGACCCTGAAAGAAAGGTCAATTCACCCAGAGTGATGACCCCTGAAAGCACTCTGTAGATGATAAATACATAGGCTGCATAATAACTTAGCGACCCTAAAACATTAAATAAAAAGCCGTAAGAAGACCGTTTGATGGCAAGTTTTCTATTCAGTTTGTAGTATAAATGGGAAAGTGTTGAAAAACGATTAACCAGAAAATCTGTAAGTCCAAAGAGTTTGATTTCTTTGGCCGTTTTGTCATTGGCTCCAATGTATCTCAAATAGTCCAATTCACGGCGCTCTGAAGTCCAACTTCTAGCTAAGGAATATTGTTGCTGACTAAATTTAACTTCATTGATAAATGAAGGGATAATACTTAAAACCAAAAGGATGATTAATAAAGGCTCAAAATAAATCAAACCAGCTACTAAGGATATGATGGAAATCAATCCTTGAGCTTGTCCCAAAACATTTGACATCAATCCAACCCTGCCTGTGGTTTGCGTTCTGGCACGTTCCAGTTTGTCATAGAATTCAGAGTTTTCTAAAAGACTGATATCTACTTGATGTGTTTTTTTAATGATTTTGACAGAAGTGGCAATATTGTATTCGTCCCCTAAAAGACCATCGGTTAGGGAAATAGCACGACTAATCAGGTCAGAAAGGATGACCAGAATAAACTCAATAATTACATAAGTCCAGAGTTGACTATAATCTGTAATTTCAAGATTGGTTTGGGTGACAATTTCGTCAATAATCAGTTTGCCTACCCAAAGGATAATAACGGGTAATAATGCTCCTATTAACCGGCAAACCGCTGTCCATAAAAACAATCCTTTGTTTACATTCCAGATTTCTTTGAAGAACCGTGGAATGTAAGCTAAGGCGTTAAAAGACGATTTTAAATTAGTTTTTTGATCCTCTTGTAAGGATTTTGGTATATGTCTGGGCATTCAAAGAATGATATTAAAGCATCCCTAGCTCTAATTTTGCTTCTTCACTCATTAAATCTTGGCTCCAAGGTGGGTCAAAAGTGATTTCTACCTCTGCACTATTAACCTGATCTAATGATTTTATTTTTTCCTCCACTTCCATGGGTAATGTTTCTGCAACTGGGCAGTTGGGAGTGGTTAAGGTCATCAGGATTTTAACGTCATAATCTTCATTGACAAAGACATCATAAATTAATCCCAATTCATATATGTCTACTGGAATTTCAGGGTCAAAAATAGTTTTTAAAACCTTGACTATCTGTTCTCCGAGAGCATTTGTATCTATAGTGGAATCGCTCATACTTAACTTAATTGTGTTTGGTATGCAATAGCATACATTTTCAGTTGTTTTATCATACTAACCAAACCGTTGGCCCTAGTGGGAGAGAGGTGCTCTTTTAATCCAATTTCATCAATAAATTCAGTATCCGCCTCAATGATGTCTTTTGGATTTTGATTAGAGAAAACCCTAATGAGGATGGCAATAATTCCCTTGGTAATGATGGCGTCGCTATCTGCTGTAAACAAAACTTTGTCATCTTTCAGTTCAGCGTTTACCCACACTCTACTTTGACAGCCTTTTATTAAGTGGTCTTCCGTTTTAAATTTTTCATCTATAAGCGGAAGCGATTTTCCCAAATCTATCATATATTGATAACGCTCTTCCCAATCATCAAACATGGAAAACTCTTCAATAATATCTTGTTGAATATTTTTAATGCTCACGACCAATTGTTTTGTGCAAAAATACAACTTGAAACATACCTATTTGAATAAATTAGGGTTTTTCAACAAACGATAACATTTCATTAACTAAATCGGCAATTTCTTCTGGGGGATTCCCGTGGTCAAAAGCGGGAGTTTGAAAGGTTTCTCCATTCTTGGTTATTTTCAAGGTAGCAAGGAGTGCTCCATCAAATTGATGATCCTTAGAAGGAACCTCAAGGTTTTTTAATTCTTCTAATTCCAATTTATTAGCTTTTTCTAAAATGGAGGATAAAGCCTCCAAATTAAGTTCTTTACTGGAAGGAAGTCCTCCCCTTGTTTTTTGATAACTAATCGAATTGTCATTCAAGGTCACTTTCAAAAAGGAACCTCTTGTTGTAGCAGAATATTCTAGAATGTATGGGTTTTGTGTCATTGTTTTTTGATTGGAAACCTTAATTTGATTGGCTATAATAAGGGTTTTGTTATCCTCATCTTTTAGGTATAAGGTGTTATTCTTGAATTCATAATTTTTTACCTGATCCAATAATTTCAGGAAATGATCTTCAACTTTCATCCCTTCTCCTGGGCAGAGTTTTTTGGTTGTTGCTAATGGACCAAAATTCAACTTTTTGTCTGATGTCTTATAATTGCCCGTAAACCTGTTGCATCCCGCAAAACCAGAAACCATTTTGTTTTCATCATTAAACTCCATAGTTAGTTTTGAAGGTAATGTGGTTAAACCATCAATAGTTGAAATTTCATAAGTTCCGCTAATCATGGTAGCAGTTTCCTTGGCGCTTCCACAAGCATTGAAAATAAGTGAAAAGCATATGATATAAAGAAGTTTCATTAGTATCTTTTTAGTGTTTCAAAACTAATATTACAAAAAAGAAGCCAAACTGAATGTGAAAGCTATGGTAAATAAAAAAGCGCTCTATTTTGAGCGCTTTTAATATTTATGAGAAGAATCTTAGTTTCCTGCCAATGAAGCTCTAGCTCCACCAGACTCAAACAAAGCTCTCATTCTAGTATTTTGACCATTCGTAAACATATACATACAATCATCATAGACATAATCCATGTAGTTCATAGTCATATCTGCTGTTTGACAATTTACGGTTGGATAAGAAGGACAACCATAGTTAGGTCCATTTGATGGAGGTGTGTCCTGTACAAAATCATCTTGCTTACATTGACCATCACCCCAGATATGACGTAAGTTTAACCAGTGACCTACTTCGTGAGTTGCTGTTCTACCATGGCCATAAACGCCTCCAGCAGCATTTTCACCAAAGAAATCAGTTCCAATTACAACACCATCAGTTGAAGAAGGTCCTCCTGGAAATTGAGCGTAACCTAAAATTCCACCACCAATTTCACATACCCAAATATTTAAATAGGTAGAAGGATCTGTTACATCTATTCCTCCTTGACTACTGTGCTTCATAGCATCATTAGTTCCCCAAGAGGATTGGGTGCTAACAACTCTATTTACAGCATGAAGTGTAAAGGAGATACCACAATCTGCTACATCACCAGAAAATTCAGAAGGTACACCACTTGTGTTTGAGTTGTTATTGTTGAAATCCTCATTTAAAACAGCTATTTGCGAGTTGATCTGTTGAGTTGTCACTTGATTAGAATATTGCTCTATGATATTCACTACAACAGGGATGCTTACTGGATCTGTGAAGCCTGGATCTGGGTCAGTACCACCGCCACCGTTGTTTCCACCACCATTTCCATTTCCGGCGCCATCTGGCTTTTTAGCAGCTATGGCAGCTCTTAAATTGTATTCTATATCATACATTGTTTGTTCTAAACCTGGATTCTCATTTAATAAGCGGTTTAGGTTCACCATGGAATGGCAGGATTTCTGTCCAGAGGCTACACGTGATTGCTCATCAATGTCAGCATCGGTGTAAAGATAGAAGTCACTCATGTCAACTTTAGCCTGTTGATCATTGTTCATAGTTTCTTTGGAGTCATTACTACATGAAGTAGCAAAAATCATGGCCAAGGCGGCCATACTTAAAATTACTTTTTTCATCTGATTCTATAAATTTTGAATTAAGTGAATCGGAAGATATAAAAAACAGATTACTATCTAAAAAAAATGTTAAAAAATAATAGATATTTCGATGAATGACCTGAAATTTTCACGTTTAGATCAAAAAAAAGACACTTATTTTAAGTGTCTTTTTTACAAATAATATGGAGGTATTTTTCTTTAGATGCATATTTTAACACCGCCTGCAAGACCACCATGATGTACGGTAATGACCAGCGTGTCTCCTGATCCAAAATCTTCAAATGCGGTGGCTAAATTTCCTTCTACACAGGACTGCGTATAACAGTTACTACCAACTTGACTTGTTCCTGAAGGGCAATTCCATACCTCAAGCCCGTCAAACGAAGTATGTTCACCATTTCTTTCAAAATATTCAAAATCCCTAATAGTTATTTTTTGGTCATCTACTAGTATCTTATAAGTGGCCATGAGTAAAAACTCGTCCTCTTCAATTGCTCTTTCAAGATCATTATTAATTTCTCCTATTTTTGTTAGGGCTTGTTGCTTATCAAGAATATTAAATTCAAATATTTCTTCTCCAGAAATCTTTAAGTTTGGAAGAGATATATTATCTAATTTTGGGAGTTTATCTGTGTTTGAATTTTCATTTTCACTACACGAGAAAAGAGTTAGAATAAAAAAAACTAATACAAATGTTTTTTGATAAAGTCTCATGGCTTTTGGGTTTATAGGTTATTGAACCTTAAATAAATAAATAAATAAATATCAAAAAATCCAAAAGAAAATAGATTAATTTTATTCTTGATTTATCACGACAGCATCATCTGAGCTTTTTTTACCCCCTCGACCAGTTGGTCAATTTCTTCAAACTTATTGTAAAAAGCAAAAGATGCCCTTACTGTTCCAGGAATTTTGAAATAGTCCATGATCGGTTGGGCACAATGGTGTCCTGTGCGAACAGCAATTCCCATTTTATCTAAGATGGTTCCTACATCATAAGGATGGATTCCTTCTAGATTAAATGAAATCACCGATGTTTTATGTTTTGAAGTCCCATATATTTTCAGACCTTCAATTTCTAAAAGCTTTTCAGTCGCATAAACCAAAAGTTCATGTTCGTAAGCTTCAATATTTTCTAAACCTATTTGATTTAAGTAATCTACGGCAGCCCCAAAAGCAATGCCACCACAAATGTTTGGCGTTCCAGCTTCAAATTTATGTGGCAGATCTGCGTAGGTTGTTTTCTCAAAAGTAACTTCGGCAATCATCTCGCCACCACCTTGATAGGGGGGTAATTTATTTAACCATGTTTCTTTTCCATACAGTATGCCTACACCTGTTGGCCCACACATTTTATGGGCAGAAGCCACATAGAAATCTACATCCAAAGCTTGTACATCAACTTGAATATGGGGACAGGCTTGGGCGCCATCTACCAATACCGCTGCTCCAACTTCGTGTGCCTTTTGAATGATATGTTCAATAGGATTGATAGTTCCCAAGGCATTCGATATATGATTTACAAATACCAATTTGGTTTTATCAGTAAGTAAGTTTTCAAATTGTTCAATGACCAATTCACCTTCATTGTTCATTGGGATGACCTTAAGAATAGCTCCTGTACGTTCACAAAGCATTTGCCACGGTACAATGTTACTGTGATGCTCTAAGGCGGAGACTATGATTTCGTCTCCCGATTTTAACAAAGCAGAAAACCCATTGGCAACCAAATTAATACCATGGGTAGTTCCAGAAGTCATAATGATTTCAAAAGCATGTTTGGCATTAAAATGCTTTTGAATGGTGTGTCTGGCTTGTTCGTATTTATCGGTAGCTTCTTGACTTAATGCATGAACGCCTCTATGAATGTTGGCATTATAGGAGCTGTAATAATCTACAATACAATCAATGACCTGTTGCGGTGTTTGCGAGGTCGCTGCATTATCAAAATACACCAAGGGTTTATCATTGACTTTTCTTGAAAGAATGGGGAAATCTTTTCTTATGTCCTGAATGTCTAGGGCCATAAATTTATTTTATAAATCAAACCCAATATTCACCCCAAGCTTTTTGGCTATGAGTTTGGTGATTCTTCTTTTAATTTCGTTGATTTTGACAGATTCCAATACCGTGTTACTAAAAGCAAACATCAAAAGTGCTCTTGCCTCTTTTTCTGGAATTCCACGAGATTTCAAGTAGAATAGCGCTTCTTCATCCAACTGACCAATAGTACAACCGTGAGAACATTTTACATCATCAGCAAAAATCTCAAGTTGTGGTTTGGTGTTAATTGTAGCTTTGTCATCTGCCAAAATGTTATTATTGGCTTGGTAGGCATTTGTTTTTTGCGCTTCTTTTTCAACAATCACTTTCCCGTTGAAAACACCTGTAGATCGATCCCCAAAAATTCCTTTGTAATCCTGGTGGCTTTCACAATTAGGCTCTATGTGATGAACAAGGGTATTGTGATCTACATGTTGCTTGTCTCCAATAATGGTAATTCCCTTTAAGGTAGAATCGATTCGTTCCCCGTGTTGGTAGAAATTAAGATTATTTCTTGTTACGTTTCCTCCAAAAGAAAACGTGTGAACTGAGGCAATACTTTCTTGTTTTTGTTTGATAAACGTGTTATCAATTAAAGACGCATTCAGATTATCGTTCTGAATTTTATAATAGTCAACAATAGCTCTCTTATTGGTGAAAATTTCAGTAACACTGTTAGTCAAAACCGGGTTGTCTGTTAAGCTTTGGTGTCTTTCGATGATTTGAACATGCGAATTTTCATCTACAACAATTAAGTTGCGAGGTTGTAACATCAAAGAAGCTTCAGAACCTGTAGAGAAATGAACTATTTGTATTGGTTTTTGAACCAGTTTGTTTTTAGGAATATGAATAAAAGCGCCTTCTGTAGCAAATGCTGTATTCAATGAGGTCAAACTTTCTTTATTGGCCGCCTTGTTGAAATAGTTTTCAATCATGATGCGGTACTTAGGCTTTGATAGCGCTGCTGACATAAGGCAGACATCCATTCCCTCGTGTGTGGTTTGGGACAAATGGGACGAATATTTCCCGTCAATAAAGATGATTTTGAAGGTGTCAATATCATGAATCAAATAGGGCTTGATCGCATGATACTCAACGGCAGTCTCTTGCTTTGGGAATAAACTGTAATTGTGTTTTAAAACACTGTTGAGTGAGGTATATTTCCAAGCTTCTTGTTTTTTTGTTGGAAACCCTTGTTGTTCAAAATTCTTGATGGCCTCATTTCTTATCTCGTGAAGAGGAGAGCTGTCTTCCAAATAATCTTCGACAGCAAAAAATGAGGACACTAATTTATCTTTTAAATCCATTTGTATAAGTTGCAATGTTAAAAAGTTTGAAAGCTAAAATTTGGTCTATTTTCTGCTTCAACTTCTTGACGTTTTACGTTTTTCATCAGTGCTATGCACCTACTTCTTCCTTAATCCAATCGTAACCTTTGGCTTCTAACTCATGAGCCAATTCTTTGGAACCAGATTTTACGATTTTTCCATTGTAAAGAACATGTACAAAATCTGGCACTATGTAGTCTAATAATCTTTGGTAGTGTGTAATCACGATGACCGCATTGTCCTTACTCTTAAGTTTGTTAACACCATTGGCAACAATACGAAGTGCATCGATATCCAATCCAGAATCGGTTTCATCCAAAATAGCCAATTTAGGTTCTAGCATAGCCATTTGGAAAATCTCATTACGTTTCTTTTCACCACCCGAGAATCCTTCGTTTAAAGAACGCGATAGGAACTTTCTATCTATTTCCAAAAGTTCTGCTTTTTCACGAATTTTTTTAAGCATTTCGTTTGCTGGCATTTCTTCTAAACCTTGAGCTTTACGGGTTTCATTGATAGCCGTTTTCATGAAATTGGTAACTGATACACCTGGGATTTCAACCGGGTACTGAAAGGATAAAAAGATGCCTTTATGGGCACGTTCATCAGCTCCCAGTTCATCCATAGGCTCATCATTCAATAAAATCTCACCTTCTTCTACTTCATAATCTTCCTTACCTGCAATTACAGATGCTAGGGTACTTTTACCAGACCCATTAGGCCCCATAATAGCATGAACCTCTCCAGGTTTAACCTCTAGATTGATTCCCTTTAAAATATCCTTGCCTTCAATGCTGGCGTGTAAGTTTTTTATCTTTAACATACGCTTTTATTCTCCTAATTTTATGACATTGTTTGTGCTTTCAGTGGGCTTACTTACACCTAATATTTCTACAATTTCTACACGGTAATCCCAACCTTCTTCTCCCTCTGGTTTCGGAATGATTTTTCCTTTAATAGAAACGGGAACCATGTCTGTATCTTCTTTTTTGTAGGGTTTAACCATATCATCCAACTCATGCATTTTTTCGTTGATGATAACTCCATAAATTTCTTGAGACGTTTGTAATACAGCGGCATCTGCCAAATAAACAAACTCTCCTTTCAATTCCTTTAAGTCTGCTGAATCGCTTGCTTGATTCGTGTCATTTTTACAAGCAGAAATTGCAGTGAGCATCAATAAAAACAAAAGTTTTTTCATATGATTTTTATTTATGATTATCCTACCGAGCCTTCAAGGCTGATTTCAAGTAATTTTTGAGCTTCTACGGCAAATTCCATAGGGAGTTTGTTTAATACTTCCTTACTAAATCCATTCACAATTAAGGCAATGGCCTTTTCTGTGTCAATACCTCTCTGGTTGCAATAAAAAATTTGGTCTTCTCCAATTTTACTTGTGGTAGCTTCGTGTTCTACTTGAGCGGTTTTGTTTTTTGCTTCGATGTATGGAAACGTATGTGCACCACATTCATTACCCATTAATAAACTATCACATTGTGAAAAGTTTCGTGCATTTTCCGCTCTGGAATTAATTTGTACCAAACCGCGGTAACTGTTCTGGGATTTTCCAGCCGAAATACCTTTTGATATAATCGTAGATTTGGTGTTTTTCCCAAGGTGAACCATTTTGGTTCCAGTATCAGCTTGTTGAAAGTTGTTGGTCACGGCAATGGAGTAAAATTCACCTACCGAATTATCACCTTTCAACACACAACTAGGGTATTTCCATGTTACGGCACTACCTGTTTCTACTTGAGTCCAGGAGATTTTTGCATTTTTCTCGCATAATCCTCTTTTGGTCACAAAGTTAAAAACACCACCTTTTCCTTCGCTATTTCCTGGGTACCAGTTTTGAACCGTTGAATACTTAATCTCCGCATCATCCAAGGCAATCAATTCTACAACAGCAGCATGCAATTGATTTTCGTCTCTCATAGGTGCAGTACAACCCTCAAGGTAACTTACATAACTTCCTTCGTCTGCAATTACCAAGGTTCTTTCAAACTGTCCTGTTCCTGCTTGATTGATTCGGAAATAGGTAGAAAGTTCCATTGGACATCTTACTCCTTTAGGAATGTAGCAAAAACTACCATCACTAAATACGGCACTGTTCAAGGCAGCATAAAAATTGTCCTTTTGAGGTACAACAGTTCCAATGTATTTTTTAACCAATTCTGGATGCTCTTGAATGGCCTCTGAAATGGAACAGAATATGATGCCTTTTTCAGCAAGCGTTTTCTTGAAAGTAGTCGCGACAGAAACTGAATCCATAACCACATCTACTGCTACACCTGTCAGTTTTTTTTGTTCATCTAAAGAAATACCAAGTTTGTTGAAGGTTTCCAATAATTCAGGATCTACTTCATCCAAACTTTCATATTTAGGCTTTTTATTGGGAGCTGAATAATAGGAGATGGCTTGAAAATCTGGTTTTTTATAGGTTACATTGGCCCATTCAGGTTCCTCCATTTGAGTCCAAGCGCGGTAGGATTCCAATCGCCATTCCGTCATCCATTCAGGTTCGTTCTTCTTTTTTGAAATGGCACGAACTATCTCCTCGTTTAAACCTATAGGAAGCGTGTCAGATTCTATATCGGTATAAAATCCATACTCGTATTCCTTGGTTTTTAATTCTTCTCTTAAGTCGTCTTCAGTATATTTAGCCATAATGTCTCGCTTCAAAAACTATAGTGAAAAAGATTCACCACAACCGCAGGTTCTGTTGGCATTAGGATTGTTGAACACAAATCCGCTTCCGTTTAGGCCTCCAGAGTAATCTAAGGTTGTTCCTATAAGGTACAAAAAACTCTTCTTGTCAACAATGATTCTCACACCATTATCTTCAAAGACCTTATCGTCCTCCAGTTGTTCTTTATCAAATTTTAAATCATATGATAACCCAGAACAACCACCACTTTTAACTCCTACGCGCACAAAATCTGCCGAAGAGTCAAATCCATCTTCAGTCATTAATTCAACGACTTTTTTTCTAGCTGTATCAGATACTTTTATCATAGTTATTTAGAAAATTTCCAAATTGGATGCAAATATACAATATAAGTAGGGTTTTACCTCATAACCTAACATTATATTAGCAAATAGGTTAATAGGCAATCATTATAGTGGGATTCATTCCCTTATTTCTGAAATACTACCGTTGTAAGTGATGGGATCGCGATGGGAACTGCTCACGTACATAGAGGCAGATCCTTTACCACTTATGGTTAAATTAATCTGATAATTTTCAGATTTTTCATGGGCCTTAAACTTGATGATGATCCTTTGCTTTTTGTCGTTAAATTCTGTTTCAAAAGAAGTGTCTGTTGACTCAAAACGAATGCCTTCATTAGTAGACCCTACCATTCTTACAATTCCAAAGTAGGGCAATCTAGCGGTAACGGTATCTTGTTTAACTATTAACTCATTATAGTTTGTAGTAAGGTCAACCCTTCGGCCATTTCTAGTATTTAACCATTGTCCTGTAAACTGAAACTCACCCGATTTCACCAATTTTTTGGTTTGCTCATAGGCAAGCTCTTTTGCTTGTTGTTTCAATTCTTTTTTTGTTTGACTAAATGCTTTAAATGCTGGGTTAGCACAAAGAAAACAAAACAGTAATACCCAATGTTTCATACCAATGTTAATACAGTTTCTAAGATTAACAAGTTACAAAAAAATGAAAGAATTGATTTGAAATTTAAGGAATGAAATCTGGGTTGTTAAGGAAGGATGGGTCTGATAATGATAGTAAAAAAGCTTTGAGGTCCGCTTTGTCTTGTTCGGTTAATTGCACTCCGCCTTGGTTTACTGTTTTCATAAGTGGATCTACAGTAGGTGAGTTTTGAAGACCTTCACTATAGTGATTGATTACTTCATCTAAGGTTGCAAACCTGCCATCGTGCATATAGGGCGCCGTGTAGGCTAAATTTCTGAGTGAGGGTGTTTTGAATTTGCCATTATCGGCAGGATCTCCTGTGATGTCCCCCAAGCCATTATCTGAGAATGTACTGTCTAATGCGTTATTGTGAAAAGCGTTATCAGTCCATAATGGATTGTTTGGATTTCCGTGGCAATGAAAGCAGTCGCCTCGGTCTTCATCCATAAAAACAGCTAAACCATTTTGTTCTTGTGGCGTCAAGCTGGCTGTGCCTAGAAAGTAATTGTCAAATTTTGAGTTGGCAGAAATAAGTGTTCTTTCAAATTGGGCTAAGGCTTTGGTTGCCAAGTTACGCGAGATGGGTGCGTTTCCAAAAGCTGCTTGAAATAACTCTGGGTACTCAGAGTGGTTAATTAATCTGTCTACAACTGTTTCCCATGTATTTGCCATTTCAGTAGGGTCTTCAACTGGTAGGGAGGCTTGATGTTCCAAACCGAAGGAGCGCCCATCCCAAAAAAAATGTTCATCAAAATTCCAAGCCAAATTAAATAACGGCATGGAATTTCTGATTCCTAAATCGCCGTTGACTCCCGTGCTGAAGGTATTGCTATCTGTAAAACTGTTTTGTGGCATATGGCAGCTTGCGCAAGCTTGTGAAAAATCTAGGGATAGAATTGGGTCAAAGAACAATTTTTTTCCCAAGGCAATACCTTCTTCCGTTTGTGGATTGTCTGCAGGGATTATAGGATCAATTAATTGATTTTCAAAAACTTGAGGGATGTTCAAGGGTGATGGTGTTGGGCCGGCAGGGATGTCAACATATTCCTCTGAAGAATCATTGGAGCATCCTAAAATGATAAAACCTAACAATAATAGCTTGTAAAAAGTTTTCAAGTCAACCTATTTAATTGGTTACCTGTCCTATACTAAATGCAGTGGCTGCATTTTGTTGCATCATTTTTTGGGCATCATAATTTGGCATGAGGGAACTACTATATTGATTTAGGTCCCAAAGGTTAGGGTTTTTGAAAAGTTCGGCCAAATTGAATTGAATTTCGATTTCTGTATTATGGGAAATGAAAATGCTGTTTGTAAACTCAAAATTGACAAAGTTTTGCTCAAACTCTGTATCATTTAGTTTAGCCGTCCCATGGTGATAATTGTAAGGGCTCGCAATAGTGGTGTCTACGTTAAACATACCATCCATTTGTAAAAAATGATAGCCACCACCTAGCATTTGAGGCCAATTCCATGATACTGAATTCAATTCCGGATAAGCGCCGTCAATATTGTCCATCTCGTTGAATCCATAAACAAATTTAAGAGTATAGAGGCCTTCTGGTAAAGAGCCCTCGGGACTAAAAAGCGACGTACTGGGGTCTGAAAGATCTACTAATTGGTAACCGTTCAAGATGAAAATATCACCGTCAGCATTTTCAAAAACTATTTTCGAAATCAAATATCTAAGATTAGAAATATTTAAGGTTTCGCCATGAGCATTAGTGAATTGGGTGGTTATTAAATCATCAATGCTTACATCGGTTCCATCCCAATTTTGAGTAAACCTAAATGTAGGAGTTGCCAGATTTGATAGATCAAGGTTATCATCCTTGTCTTCAAAGCAAGAAATTAATAGAAGGCACAGGCAAAAGCTTAATAATCTTTTCATTTGGTTTTTAAAATTAACAAATCTGTAAATCCTTTGTTTTCGGGTATGTCATAATCTGAACTACTTGATTCACCAACAGCAATAATTCTGCCATCATTTAGTTTTACGGCATCATAAAAGTAATCAATTTGTGAACCGCCAATGGACCAGGACTTTAAAACAAGACCTTCTGGATCTATTTCCATTAACCAAGCGTCATTTTGTCCATTGTTGGTGCTTAAATCACCATTAATGCTCCTTGAACTACCTGAAATAATATAGGTGTTAGAGGTAGTTTTAAAAACAGATCTTCCTGCATCAAACCCTGTACCTCCAAACGATTTTTCCCACATTATATTGCCTTCGGAGCTTATTTTAACAAGCCAAAGATCGGCTGCGCCATGATTTGATGAAACATCTTCATCTTGACTTCTCGTATCGCCCACAATCAAATAGGCACCATCAGTAGTTTTGGTGATGCTTCGAGCTTCATCAATTTCAGATCCGCCAAGTGATTTTTCCCAAATAATGTCGCCATTGGTTTTTGAAATTTTAATGACCCAAAAATCATAGGTCCCCTTATTGCTTGAAATATCTACATCATTACTGTCTGATGAGCCAACCAAAATAAAGGCATTATCATCTGTTTCAACCACGTCATAGGGAGTGTCTGTAAAAGAGCCTCCATAATATTTGCTCCATTCTATATCTCCAAGAGAATTTAGTTTCAAGCCCCAATAATCACCTCCAGCATGCTGTACTTTATTTGTGTTTCCAGCGCCTCCCGATGCTGTTACATCCAAGATTCCAGAAATAAAAAGACCACCATCTGTAGTTTCAATAACCGAAAGACCTGTGTCTGTACCAGAGTAGCCAAAAGAATGCTCCCAAAGGATACTGCCCTGAGAATCTAATTTAACCAGCCAATAGTCTTGCAATCCTGCATTTTCGGAAACATCTAAATCACTACTTGATGAATGACCAATAATGACGTAACCACCATCTGCCGTTTGAATGATTCCATTACCACGGTCATCGCCACTTCCGCCATAAGTTTTGGACCATTCCAACAGGTCAAGGGCATTAAATTTCAACACCCAAAAATCAAAACCTTCTTCATTCTTGTCTTGAATGTCTCCATCTGCACTTTGGGTATGTCCTAGAATAGCATAACCACCATCCAATGTAGGAATAATGGATTGTCCACTTTCATTTTTTGAGCCCCCCAAGGTTGTAATCTCCAAAGTCTCTTCTAGCACTGGGTCTATCGAAGCTGAATTTTCTTCGGAACACCCAAGGAAAATAAAACTAAGAAGTATAAGAAGTATTGGTAGACCAATTTGCTTCATTTTTTGCTTATTGATGTTTTACAATGAAAAGACCACGATCAATATCGCTTATAATGATGTTACCACTATTGAAAAAGGGGTAAACATTCCACGCTCCATGAAAACCTGTATTATCGTTTTCTGGGTAGGTATCAAAAAATCCTACTTCCGTCATGGATTGTGAGCCTATTCCAGAAATGTCAACAAATCTCACCCCAGCATTGTAATTGGCCAAATAAAACATATTGCCGTTAACATACCCGTTGTGATCTATAGCAGCCGTTGGGCCAAAATAATCGAAGTATAGGTTTGGATTGTCTAAATCTGTGAAATCAAAAATGAGTGTTCTGGTGTTATTCCCGTAGCTCATTTCGTCCACTTCATCTCCAAGTACAAAATAGGTCATGTCGTCAGTAAACCATCCTTGATGCGTATATCCAATGTTGTTGTAAGTTACGGTGGAAATAATGGTTGGGTTTGATTTATCTGTTACATCAACAAGCACCACATTATCTGCATTGCTGCCGATTAAAATTTCATGATTTTGGTAGTCTTGGTCTGGACCATTATAAGTTACGACTTGAGCGTCATGTGAATAGCCGTCCCCAGAAAAGCCACCTTCACCTATTGGATTTAAAGGATTTTGAATATTAATAAAATGTGGTCCTCCCGATAAATTGGGCGCATTGGAACCTACGATATAGGCATAACCACTTTCTTCGTTGATTACAATATTGTGAGCTGAACCAAATCCAGAATAATGAGCATCTTCCGTGAATTGTACTGGAGGATTTTCAACATCTCTCAACTTTGTTAAGTCAAACACTTGCATTCCATGGTTTGCTGCTTCACTTACAATAAAGGCATAATTGTGATAAACTTTTACGTCTCTCCATGAGCTTGTAGAAGATGCTGTTGCCAACCTACCTAATAATATAGGTTCTGAAGGGTTTGAAATATCAACAAAAGCGGTGCCATGTGTTGAGCATACGAGAGCGTATTCTTTCCCTGAGATAGGGTCTGTCCAACCCCAAGAGTCATTTCCCTCGGCATTTAAAGCGCCGGCTAACATTTCTATGCTAATATGAGCCATCAAATCATAGGAATTGCAAGGATAAATATCTGCAAATCCATTCTCACAAGGGAATTGTGCGTCATTATTAGATGACGGTGGATTTTCAGGGTTTTCAGGATTTTCAATGGGATTTTCGTCAATAGGGGTTTGATCATTCAGGGGTTCAATATCATCTTCGTTACAACTAATGAACATGAATGTGGCACATAACACAGTAGCGATTAAATGGGCTCTTTTCATTTGGGTAAAGCTTTGTTTTTAAATCAGGAGGAAAGATACAAAGCTTTTTCAAATTAGGATAGGTTCTTACATATTCTATTCCAATTAGGTAGTCAAAATCAATATTTTGCATGTTTTCGTGGATTAATTAAGCTTAGGGTTTTAATTTTGCAGTATGATTGAAGATAAAAACCAAAGTAAAACAGATTTGGGGCAATTAGGAGAATTTGGATTAATTGACCATTTGACCAAACATTTTGAAATTAAGAATAAATCGTCTATCACAGGAATTGGAGATGATGCTGCTGTTCTAGATTTTGATAAGAAACAAGTGGTAGTAAGTACCGATATGTTGGTAGAAGGGGTTCATTTTGACCTAGCCTATATGCCTTTGAAACATCTGGGATATAAGGCTGTTATGGTTAACTTGAGCGATATTTATGCCATGAATGCCAAGGCAACTCAGATTACAGTATCGCTTGCTGTTTCCAATAGATTCCCGTTAGAGGCATTAGAGGCGTTATATGCGGGCATTGAAACTGCAGCAAAAATATACAATGTAGATGTCATTGGAGGCGATACAACCTCCTCAACCACAGGATTGATTCTTTCTGTTACTGCTATTGGAGAAGTAGATTCGAAAGATGTGGTTTATAGAAAAGGTGCAAAACCTAATGATTTAATTGTTGTTACCGGAGATTTGGGAGGGGCTTATATGGGACTTCAGGTATTGGAGCGAGAAAAGGAAGTGTTTAAGGTGAATCCTCAAAGTCAGCCCGATTTAGAACCTTACACATATATCATTGAAAGACAATTGAAACCTGAGGCAAGAAAGGATGTGATTGAGTTATTCAAGTCCTTAGATGTAAAGCCAACTTCAATGATTGATTTGAGTGATGGCTTGTCTTCAGAGACCATGCACCTATGTAAACAAAGCAATGTAGGTTGTGAGCTTTATGAAAACAAAATCCCATTAGATCCGCAAGTTATTTCAACATGCGAAGAGTTTGATATTGATAGTACGACCATAGCGCTAAATGGAGGTGAGGATTATGAGCTTTTGTTTACAATTGATCAAGGTGATTATCCTAAAATTAAAGGAAATCCCAATTTTACGGTTGTTGGTTTTATCAAAGAAAAGGAAGCTGGGATGCAATTAATCACTCGGGGAGGAACGAGCATTGAATTAAAAGCCCAGGGTTGGAATTCTTTTTAGATTTAAGCCGTTAAGCAACGTCGCTTTTTCGCCTTCTTTTTTTTGTAGACATCATTCAAAATGGAATTGATTTCACGGTATTTATCTGTTAATGGCCTGAGATGGCCATTTTCACCGGTGGTCATTTCCTTTTTGCAATGAATGCACTTAAATTCTTTAACATGGGTGGTCACTTCTTTGGTCACTCTGAATTCATGGCCAGCGAAGGAGCAAATAAAATTCTTCATAGCTATACTTTGTTCATAGGACGTGACAAAGTATATAAAAAAAAATCGAAAATTAGAATGAATCGACTAGCAAATTTGGGTTGAAAAGGTTTTTTCTTTTAAACGTAGAAGACGTTTGCTATACATTTCTTCTAGTAAATTATTGATTTCCCTGTATTTAGGTGTTAAAATAGTAAGGTTTCCATTGCTGTTTGTGGTTAGTTGTTTTTTACAACATTTACAGGTGTATTCGTTGACGTGTTGTGTTACTTTTTTAGACACTTCATAATGATGTCCAAACAAATCACAATACATTCTCGTAATGGAAAATGAACGGTTGGTGTTGACATTTTTATTCATGGCTGTTAGATTTAGTGTTCTAACTTAGGAAAAAATGTCTTTAAAATAGTCAAAAGGCATTTAAAAATCGACGAAATGCACCATAAAGTCAGATAAATCTTCCAAATTTTCTATATAACTCATGTGTCCTCCGCTTAATTCCAAAATCTCAACATCCGAATTTTCAAAGAGTTGACGTGTTGATTTTGGATTCATTACAGGGTCATGTTGACCAATAACAATCATTTTCTTGCATTCTAATGACTTAAAAAGGTCTGTGCGGCTAGGTCTTATTTTCATCCCTTCCAATGCGGCTATTATTCCTTGAACGGGCGTTTTTAAGGCCTGTTTTTTAATTTGGAAAATCTCGTTTTGGAAGCGTTCCCTGTTCTCTGGAGCAAATAAATTGGCTACAGACATGCCAACAAACGTCTGTTGGTTATGTTTAACTGCCTTAATAGCTCGATCTCTATTCTGCTTTTTTTCTTCTGAATCTGGTTCTGAAGTTGAATTCACCAACCCTATGCCGTTAACTTTGGAAGGGAATAATTCTGAAAAAGCCAAAGAGACATAGCCTCCCATAGAATGTCCAATAATTACTACGTCCTTAATGTTTAAATGATTTAATAAGGCATTTATAGACTTGGCCATATCTTCCATGGTATGGATATAGCCCAAGCAAGGGGTCTTACCGTGACCGAATAAGTCAATAGCTATCACACGATGTGTTTTGGAAATAACCAATGCAATTTCTTTCCATATCGTAAGGTCTTCCAAGAAACCATGCAGTAGCACGACAGTTTTTCCTTCACCGTTATCCGTATAGTTTATAGCGACGTTCTTATAATTATAAATCATCTAAGAGGGTTATAATGCAAAGATAAAGGGTGTTATATTAATTGAGTTGTTTAAAATTAAGATTTTAAATTTTTTATTACTGAAAAGGCGCGATCTACCAAATCGTCTTCAACCAAAACGGTAAATTCGTTGGTAGTAGAAACGACTTCGTATAAAGATATGCCCTCCCAAGCGAGTCTTTTAAATATTTGATAATACAAACCGGGTATTCTTGAATTGTTGACTGGGAGGTTAATGCTAATGGCAGACAAGTTTTTATTGAGACCTATTTGTTTTTCATTTTTAAAACAACTCATTATTTTTTCTGATTGGGAGCTGGAAATAATGATATTGCTTTCTAAGATACCTCTTGTAAAGGCATAGAAAATATTTGGAGAATTATCTATTTGCTCTAAAATTTTTGAATGACTATTTATTAGGGATGGTGAATTCTGAAATGTGAAATCGCTGAGGTCAGAACGTACCGTAATGTCTCCAAGGCTTTTCATAGCTTGTTTCAATTTTGGGGTTGTTCCAATGTTAGAAGGCGCATGATACCTTCTAAGTGCCATCATAATGGCTCCCGATTTGATGTTTTTTTTAAGCATGCTTTCTACTTGGGGTTTTAATTCCTCTGCTAAAGCAGAAAAGTTTACGATATTTCTATGGAGCGCTTCTTCCAAAAAGGGTTGGTTAGCCAAAATTTCTTCCACACAAGATGCTGTTGTTTTCATTTTGTTAAATAATTAACATTATGTGCAAAATTAGACTAAATTTTTTATTTATAATGTTTATTAGGAGTTCCATGAATAATTTAGCGCCATTAAATTACTAGAAACCATGTTGGTACTTAAATTTGGAGGAACGTCTGTTGGGTCTGTTGAGAACATGTCCCATGTTAAAGACATCATTAATGATGGACAGCAAAAAGTGGTTGTACTTTCCGCTATGTCTGGCACAACCAATGCGCTGGTTGAAATTTCAAATGCATTAAAAGGAGGGAATGCTTCATTAGCACTTTCACTTATCGATGCCTTAAGATCTAAATACATCGAAGTTATTTCTCATTTGTTTGAAGATGAGATGTTGGCTGTAGAGAGCGAACAATACGTTCGTTGGATTTTTAAAAACATCCAAGATTGTGCCCAAGAATTTTATACAGAGAGATCCTATAATCAAATCGTGGCTCAAGGAGAATTCCTTTCGACCTTTTTGTTTAGTAGGTTTTTACAACAGGAAGGAATCAATGCTCAATTAATTTCGGCTTTGGATTTCATGAGAATCGATAGAACCAATGAGCCTGACATGTTTTATATCAAACAAAATTTGAATAGAATTTTGACTGAAACCGAACCGGCCGATATCTATATTACACAAGGATTTATTTGTTTGGATGCTGAGGGTTATGTAGCGAACCTACAACGTGGCGGAAGTGATTATACTGCAACTATTATTGGTGCGGCAATTAAGGCTACAGAAGTTCAAATTTGGACAGATATTGATGGATTCCATAATAATGACCCTAGACATGTGCCTGACACACATGCCATTTCCAATTTGTCATTTGATGAAGCAGCTGAGCTCGCCTATTTCGGGGCTAAAATCTTGCATCCCCAAACAGTGATGCCAGTTCGTGATCTGGATATTCCAGTCAGGCTAAAAAATACCATGGAACCAAAAGCGTATGGTACATTGATTACCAATGAAATTCATGGGGAAGGTATAAAAGCTATTGCGGCCAAAGATGATATCACGGCTATTAAAATCAAATCTGGTAGAATGCTTTTAGCTCATGGGTTTTTGAAAAAAGTTTTTGAGGTTTTTGAGAAATATGAAACCTCTATTGACATGATAACTACATCAGAAATCGCTGTGTCACTAACGATTGATGATATCACCTATATACGTGAAATTGTAGAAGAACTTAGTAAGTTAGGTTCTGTTGAAGTAGATAGTTATAGAACTATTGTTTGTTTGGTAGGAAATAATATCGTGTATCACCCAGATACCCCTAAATTATTCCAAATCATGCAGGATGTCAACGTGCGAATGATAGCTTACGGAGGAAGTAACAACAACATATCCCTTTTAATCAATACAAGCGATAAATTAGAGACCTTAAGGAAACTAAATCGTTATGTATTTGAACCTGAATTAGTATAGGTTCTGAATTAAGTGAAAAAAAAGGATGGTTTAAAACCATCCTTTTTTGATTTATGAATTCATCAAGGCTTCGATTTCCTCGGCTTCAATAGGAATATTCTTCATAAGATTTAAGGGTTCTCCTTTTTCTTGAACAACCACATCATCCTCTAGACGAATTCCAAACCCTTCATCAGGGATATAAATTCCTGGTTCTACGGTGAAAACCATATTGGCTTTCATAGGTTCGGTTAAAATACCATAGTCATGTGTATCTAATCCCATGTGGTGACTGGTCCCATGCATGAAGTACTTCTTGTAAGCAGGCCAATCAGGGTTCTCATTTTGAACATCTGCCTTATCCAGCAATCCAAGTCCCAAAAGTTCTGAGGTCATAATTTTTCCAACTTCTACATGGTAATCGGCCCATAATGTTCCTGGCACCAATAATTTGGTTGCTTCATCCTTTACTCTCAAAACCGCATTGTAAACGGCTTTTTGTCTGTCAGTGAATTTTCCATTGACAGGAATCGTTCTGCTTAGGTCACTTGAATAATTGGCATATTCAGCAGCCGTATCAAATAGAATTAAATCACCATCCTGGCATTGCTTATTATTTTCTATATAATGCAAAACATTGGCATTGTTTCCAGATGCAATAATGGGTGTATAGGCAAAACCTTTGGATCGGTTTCTTAAAAATTCGTGCATCATTTCTGCCTCGATTTCATACTCCCAAACCCCTGGTTTTACAAATCCTAAAACTCTTCTAAAAGCCTTTTCTGTAATATCACAGGCTTCCTGAATCAAAGCGATTTCAACAGGATCCTTTACAGAGCGCAACCTTTGCAAAATAGGATTGCTTTTTGCCACAGAATGGGCTGGAAACTTTTCTTTTAGCCATTTATTGAATCGGTCCTCACGTGTTTGAGTTTCAATACTAGCTCTGTAGTGCTCATTAGTATTGATGTAAACCGTTTCACTTTGAGACATTAGTTCTTTAAAAATTCTCTCAAATTCTGAAAGCCAATAAACCGTTTTGATACCCGAGGTTTCAAGCGCTTTTTCCTTGGTTAATTTTTCACCTTCCCAAACAGCAATATGATCATTAGTTTCTCTTAAAAATAAAATTTCACGGTGATTTTCTTTGGGGCAATCTGGAAATAAAACCAAGATGCTTTCTTCTTGATCAACGCCGCTTAAGTAAAAAATATTACGATCTTGTTGAAATGGCATGGTGCTATCCGCACCTATGGGATAAATATCATTAGAGTTGAAAACCGCCAAACTGTTTGGTTTCATCTCAGATGTGAATTTTTTACGATTTCGAACGAAAAGCTGACTGTCTATAGGTAAGTATTTCATTTTTTAATTATTTTTTCCAAAGGTACTTAAACGCTTAATGTCATAAAAAAAATGGAAGCCAAACTTATCTTAAGGCCTTATGTTTTTTCAAGATTCAAGATTTATAATTGCTAATTGTTTAAAATCATTCTAAATACTTATTTAAAGTGACATAGATTTTCCTAAATTGTAGCGGTAGTATATCTTTGTGGGTATTTAAATTAAACTACAAAAATGAGCGGAATCTTTCATTCTTCGATCGGAAGAAAATTTGCCATGGCTCTCTCGGCTTTCTTCCTAATGATTTTCTTATTACTACATTTTTCTGTAAACTTAGTTTCCGTATTCAGTGAAGATGCCTTCAATCAAGCATCCCATTTTATGGGTACAAATCCATTGGTGCAGTTCTTAATGCAGCCAATCTTGATTTTAGGTGTTATTTTTCACTTTGTAATGGGCTTTGTTTTGGAGTTAAGAAACAAAAATGCACGTAGCATTAGTTACGCCAAGAACAATGGTGGGGCAAATTCTACTTGGATGAGCCGTAATATGATTTATAGCGGATTGGCAATTCTTGCCTTTTTGGTGCTTCACTTTATTGATTTCTGGTTGCCAGAGATTAATACGAAGTTCATTCAGGGAGATATTTCTGGTCTCAATATTGATGGCAATTTTAGATATTACGAAGAACTAGTTCATAAGTTTGAAAACCCATTACGAGTTGGAGCTTATGTGATTGCTTTTGTGTTCTTGTGCCTACACTTGTTGCACGGATTTATGTCGGCTTTCCAATCAGTTGGAGCTAATAATAAATACACAAAAGCGTTACAAGGATTTGGAAAGGCGTATGCCATTATTCTTCCAGTAGGATTTATTTTCATCGCATTATTCCATCATTTTAGTCACTAAAAAATTCTAATATGGCTTTAGATTCAAAAGTACCAAAGGGGCCCATTAAAGATAAGTGGACCACTTATAAAGATAAAATCAATTTAGTTAACCCAGCAAACAAGCGTCATATTGATGTGATTGTGGTTGGAACAGGATTGGCAGGTGGTTCGGCAGCTGCAACCTTGGCAGAATTAGGGTATAATGTAAAAGCATTTGCTTATCAAGATTCACCACGTCGTGCGCACTCCATTGCGGCACAAGGGGGGATTAATGCTGCTAAAAATTACCAAGGTGATGGTGATTCAACTTACAGGTTGTTTTATGATACTGTAAAAGGAGGAGATTACCGTTCTCGTGAGGCTAATGTATATCGTTTGGCTGAAGTATCTGCTAACATTATCGACCAGTGTGTGGCCCAAGGGGTTCCATTTGCTCGTGATTATGGCGGACTGCTAGATAACCGTTCATTTGGTGGGGTTTTGGTATCTCGTACCTTTTATGCCAAAGGTCAAACTGGTCAGCAGCTTTTATTGGGTGCCTATTCAGCGATGAACCGACAAATTGCTCGTGGAAAGATTGAAATGTACAACCGCCATGAAATGTTGGATGTTGTTGTTGTTGATGGAAAGGCTAGAGGTATTATTGCCCGTAATTTGGTGACTGGAGAAATTGAAAGACATTCAGCGCATGCTGTTGTGATAGCCTCAGGAGGTTATGGAAATGTTTATTTCCTATCCACCAATGCTATGGGAAGTAACGCCACTGCAGCTTGGAAAATACATAAAAAAGGAGCCTATTTCGCTAACCCATGTTATACACAAATTCACCCAACTTGTATTCCACGTTCAGGAGACTATCAGTCTAAATTGACTTTGATGTCTGAGTCCCTTCGTAATGATGGACGTATCTGGGTGCCTAAACACATGGACGATGTCATGGCTATTCGTGAAGGTCGTAAAAAGCCAACCGATTTATCAGAAGACGAAAGAGATTACTACTTAGAGCGTCGTTACCCGGCGTTTGGTAACTTGGTGCCTCGTGACGTTGCATCCCGTGCTGCTAAAGAGCGTTGTGATGCTGGTTATGGTGTAAATGCAACTGGAGAAGCTGTTTATTTGGATTTTGCTTCTGCTATTGAGCGTTACGGTAAGGAGCAGGCTAAAATTCACAATATTAAAGATGCTTCTAAAGCAAAAATTACCGAGCTAGGAGAAAAAATCGTTGAAGCGAAATACGGGAACTTATTCCAGATGTATGAGAAAATCGTTGATGAGAATCCATACAAAACGCCAATGATGATTTATCCAGCTACCCACTATACTATGGGTGGTGTTTGGGTTGATTACAACTTGATGACTACCATTCCAGGATGTTATTGCATTGGAGAAGCGAACTTCTCAGATCACGGTGCAAACAGACTAGGAGCCTCAGCTTTGATGCAAGGTTTGGCTGATGGTTACTTTGTATTGCCATACACCATCGGAGATTATTTGGCAGATGACATTCGTACAGGAAAAATTTCAACGGAAACCAAAGAATTTGATGAAGCTGAAAAAGCGGTTAAAGATCGCATCGATTTCTTCATTAATAACAATGGAACCAAATCTGTAGATCATTTCCACAAGCGACTAGGAAAAGTGATGTGGGATAAAGTTGGAATGGCTAGAAACGAGCAAGGTTTAAAAGAAGCTATGGCTGAGATTAAGCAAATTCGTGAGGAATTCTGGAAAGAGGTCAAAGTGCCTGGAGGTGCTAGTGAAATGAATCCGGAATTGGAAAAAGCAGGACGTGTGGCCGACTTTTTGGAACTAGGTGAATTATTCGCTAAGGATGCCTTAATGAGAGAAGAGTCTTGTGGAGGTCACTTTAGAGAAGAGTCTGTTGAAGAAAGTGGTGAGCAAAAAGGAGAAGCCAAACGTAATGATCAAGATTTTGCTTTTGTAGCAGCTTGGGAATACAAAGGAGAGCCTGCTGATGCCGTTTTACACAAAGAACAATTGGAATTTAAAGATATTGAACTAAAACAACGTTCATACAAATAAGATAGACATTATGAATTTAACACTTAAAATTTGGAGACAGAAAGACTCAAATACTAAGGGTCAAATGGTCGATTATAAAGTTAATGATATTTCAGAACACATGTCTTTTCTTGAAATGATGGATGTTTTGAACGAGCAATTGGTCAACTCAGGTGAAGAGCCTGTCGCATTTGACCATGATTGCCGTGAAGGAATTTGCGGTATGTGTTCGCTTTATATCAATGGGGAGGCACATGGGCCAGATCGTGGTGTAACAACCTGTCAATTACATATGCGTATGTTTAATGACGGCGATACCATTACCATAGAGCCTTGGAGAGCTACAGCATTTCCAGTAATTAAAGACTTGGTTGTTGACAGAACAGCTTTTGAGCGTATTCAACAAGCGGGAGGATATATTTCAGTAAATACCTCTGGTAACACTCAGGATGCCAATGCGATTCCTATTTCAAAGGAAGCGGCAGATGAGGCTATGGATGCCGCTACTTGTATTGGTTGTGGTGCTTGTGTGGCAAGTTGTAAAAACTCGAGTGCTATGTTATTTGTTGGAGCCAAAGTATCTCAATATGCGTTGTTACCACAAGGCCAAGTTGAAGCTACAGAACGTGTATTAAACATGGTTAAACAGATGGATGAAGAAGGATTCGGAAACTGTACAAATACTGGAGCATGTGAAGTGGAATGTCCAAAAGGAATTTCTTTAGAGAATATTGCACGTATGAACCGTGAGTATTTAAAGGCTTCCTTGAAAGGCTAATATTTAGATTTAAAATATTATATAAAATAAATTCTCCCAAGTGAAAGCTTGGGAGTTTTTGTCTATAGTCAACAGATGACCTCATGAAAGACCCAAATAACTTTTATCAACACCAATTAAAAATCCATCAGCAAAGCGTTGAAAGGCTCAACAAACAAATGTATGTTTTGAGTATGTTGAGGTTAACCGTGTTTTTATTGACCGTTGCAGGGGTTTATTTCTTTTTTGAAAACTTGCCATTGGCAGGCGTAATTTTCTTGGTTGGAAGCACTTTGTTCGGTTTGCTTCTTTTAAAGTACATGCGCATTAAAAGAAAGCGGAATCTTCACAAGGCTCTTGTAGGAATTAATGAGGAAGAATTGGAAATAGGTAAAGGCAAATTTCATCATCGGGATCAAGGAATACGCTTTAATGATGACTTTCATGAGTATGCCTATGACATAGATTTATTTGGTAAGGGATCCTTTTTTCAATTTCTTAACCGAACACGTCTGGAAGAGGGAAGTGAAACCCTAGCCCTCTTATTGAAAGCTAATGATGTTGAGAATATTGTTTCCAAACAACAAGCTATTCAGGAATTAGATAAGAAGGCTGAATGGCGACAGGAATTTGCAGCCATCGCCTCTTTAATTAAGGTTGAGGTTCCTGCCAACCAAATTTTAAAATGGTTAAAGGAGCATCAAAGCTTTGTGCCAGCCATGATGAGGTGGTTCCCAACTGTTTTTGCGTTGGGTTCTATATGTATGCTTGTTTGGTCGGCTTATGATTATAATCATTTGACTTTTTTGGGATATTGGTTGATGTTAGGACTAGGGATTACAGGAAAATACTTGAAGAAAATAAATGTCTTAGCTTCCAATTCTGATAAGGTAAAGGAGACCTTTAGGCAGTACGCATTGCTTCTAAATAAGATAGAAAATGAATCGTTTTCATCTGAAATGCTTCTGGCCAAACAACAGCAAATTCAAAGCCACCAAGAAAAGGCTTCCGCTATTTTTAGACAATTTTCCAAACACTTGGATGCCTTAGATAATCGAAATAACATGATAGGTGCCATTTTTGGAAATGGATTGTTTTTGACCGATCTTAAAAATAGTTATAAGATTGAAAAATGGATTCATCAATATCACCAAACAGTGGCTCATTGGTTTGAAGCGGTAACGTTTTTTGACGCCTATAATTCCTTAGGAAATTTTGCTTTCAATCATCCAGGTTATGTGTATCCAGAGATTGTAGATAATAGGTCTTGTATCAAGGCTGAGGGTCTTGGTCATCCTTTATTGCCGGCGCAGAAACGAATTGATAGCGATGTAGAAATAAATAAGGAACAATTTTTTATAGTCACTGGTGCTAACATGGCTGGGAAGAGTACCTTTTTAAGAACCGTTTCCCTGCATATCGTTATGGCCAATATGGGTTTGCCTGTTTGTGCCAAATCCAGCCAGTACCATCCGGTTAAATTGATAACCAGTATGCGAACCAGTGATTCTTTAACCGATGATAGTTCCTATTTCTTTTCCGAACTTACTAGATTGAAGTTTATTGTAGATGCTATTAAAGAGCAGCCCTATTTTATTATTCTGGATGAAATTTTGAAAGGAACCAATAGTACTGATAAGGCTATTGGCTCTAAAAAGTTTGTTGAGAAATTGGTGGCTTCAGATGCTACTGGTATTATCGCAACACATGACCTTAGCTTGTGTGAGATTGAAAAGGATTTGGAGCCGGTTAAAAACTATTATTTTGATGCCCAAATCATCAATGAAGAACTCTTTTTTGATTACAAACTTAAAAAGGGAATCTGTCAAAATATGAACGCCAGTTTTTTATTGAAGAAGATGGAGATTGTTTAATCTTGAATAATTTGAATTAAAACAGGAGAGATAGATTTAAGTTTGTAATGAGAATCATTATGATCTACCCGAATATCTTGAATAGTGATTGTGTCACCGATATTTAGATTTTGAATTATTTCTTTGGATTCTGGATTAAAACGATTGCCGCTAATAGTTAAGGTGTCATTTGAAGTATATAGGTTGAATTTTAATACTTTCCTCTTCATTTCCCATGAGAATTCTGGTATTTCCCATCCAATCGTTCCATTCATGATTTTGCTTTTGGATAACTTAATGGGGCAATCATTTCCATCACCTAACCCATTGATGGTGCCAATGGGTCTTGCGAGATCTTTTATTCTCAATTCCTTTTCAAAGGAAATTGAGTCGCCACTTTTAAAAAAGCCCTTGATAAAAACCTTGACTTTTAAACCGGATCCTGGTCTCAAATTGTAGTTTCCGTCTTTATCTTTACTAACGCCTATACCTGATATTTCTATTTTTTCCGCGTTATTAATAGTTGCACGAATTGGATTTGCAACCCCTCTGTAAACCACATTCATATTGGTTAGTTCTAGAGCAACATCATTCTGAGTTAACCTATTTTGATTTATTTGGGCTATCTGATTTTTTAGTAAGGTATTTTCTTGAATGAGTTCTTTCCTTGTCTTTTGGGAAGGCTTGCATCCGAAAATCAAGAAGAATATTGAGAAGGGAATGAAAAGAAATTTATTCATTATCTAATTTAAGCAATAATAAAAGTAATTATTTTTAATTTTAAACATGTCAGAAATTTTAAAAGTAGACTTAGTCCAATCCCACCTTTTTTGGGAAAACCCCACTGCCAACCGCGAGCAATTCTCAAAAAAGATAGCGGCTGTTTCAGGAAAAGTCGATTTGGTAGTGCTTCCAGAGATGTTTTCTACAGGGTTTAGCATGCAGGCCAAAAAATTGGCCGAATCTATGGCTGGGGAAACGGTAAATTGGCTGGTTAAGCAAGCCAAGACCCATCAGATAGCGTTAACTGGAAGTTTGATCATACAAGAGGACAATCAATTTTTCAATCGTCTCTTTTTTGTGTTTCCAGATGGAACATTTCAAACCTATGACAAGCGGCACACTTTTACCTTGGCTGGTGAAGACCGTGTTTATAAAGCTGGTAGTGAAAAGTTACTTGTAGATTATAAAGGTTGGAAAATTTGTCCGCTTATTTGTTATGATCTTAGGTTTCCTGTATTTGCCAGAAATACCGAAGATTATGATTTGCTTCTTTATGTCGCTAATTGGCCCAAACTAAGAATAGATGCTTGGGATACCTTGCTTAGGGCTCGGGCCATTGAAAATATGAGCTATTGCATTGGTGTTAATCGAATTGGACTGGATGGCAATGGTTATGAGTATTCGGGACATTCTGCAGCCTATGATGTTTTGGGAAATAAAATATCGACCCAAAATGAAGAAAAAGAATGGATGGATATCGTTTCCTTAAAAAAGGAACATATTATCACTAATCGTAAAAAGCTAGGTTTTTTAAGGGATAGGGATCGGTTTAGTTTGTTATGATAAAATCTTCAATGTTTTCCCAGTTGGCATTGGCCTCAAGAATATCCGAAGAATAAATAATACGTTCGGGCTGCTGTCTCTTTAGAACATTTCCAGAGTCATATTTACCATTTTTATTGGTATCATAAATCACTCTAATTCTATAATTTCCCGTATCGATATTAGTGAAGTCAATAGGTTCTTCTTTTTCACTATACTGTTCATATTTGACTTCCCCTTTATCGTTTGTTAATTGAACAATCACAGGATATTGTGCATTTTTTAAATTGATTCTTGCATTGCCATAGTCAGATAGCTTTTTGGTGCTGATAGTGTATTTTAAACTGTCGTTTGTATCGCCAAAAAAGTCTGTAAATGCCTGTGGCAAAACATTTACTTCATATTTATTGCTTTGAGTTTTCTCAAAATTAAAAACCAAGTGGTTTAATAAAGTATCCAGTTTGGTTTGAAAGTGAACATCTAAGGAGTCCTTATCCATGATACTTATATTGTCCTCTTTAATTTCATAAAAGGGTGTGCTAGCTGATAGAATGAAATCTTCATTGAAGTTAAGTGTGGATTTGCTTTCATTCTTAATGGTTAACGTATCTCTCGGTTGTTCACTAATTTTAACTGTGAAATCTTCTTCATAATCTTTATTCCTAACCTTGAAAATAAGGGAGTCTACTTCCAATCGCGGTTTGTACCAATAGTCTAAGGTATCTGTAGTGGCATTTTTTGTGATTCGATAAGAATAATCTTCAGGAACATCAGATTGCACCAGTATCTCCATGTTTTCGTAATCCCCTTTGTATCCAAATGCAATACGTTCCCCAGAAACCAAACGAGGTCTAATAACTTTGGGGTCTAGTTGCTCTTTAAATAATTTAAGATCATAGAGAGCCGAATCATTTGGAACTGTAATTGGTGTTGGATGAAAAGCAATTTTATCTGTTGCCTGCTGGAATTTATTATCTTGATTGGCATCTTTCATGGCAAACAACATGTATTGTCCAGGCTTAATATTTTCTATAGTAAACTGGGTAAGGCTATCCAAGGTGTTGGTAATATATCTGGGTTGCTCCTTAAATATGATAGAATCGGTGTAAGTACTATCCATTTCATAAAGCATGACAGAAACAAAGTTGTCTGGTTTAATCAATTCGGCGTCCAGAATATTTCCAGAAACTGTTAGGGAATCAATGTAATCTCCTGTTGAAAAAACATAACGGAAGTAGGGATACGGATTTTCTTCGTTATTGTCAACAATACTATTGCCAAAATTGAAGGCATAGGTAGTATTGGGAGCCAAAGTGTCTTTGATATTTATCCTAATAAACTTACTAGCACCGCCCAAAGGTGTTATATCTGGTTTTGTGTCCATGGGAGGGGAAATAATAAGCTGCTTTTGTATGTTTTTGATCTTTACATACTCATCAAAATATATGGTAATGACATCCCCTGAAAAATTGGTTGAGAAATTTTCTGGTTCAGATTTTACAATAATGGGTGGATCTTCATCTTTTGGGCCGCCTTGTGGTCTTCCTCTATTGGCACAGTTTACTAATATTAATCCAGCAATTATTGAATAAATAAGGTTTTTGAACAGTTGATTCATTCCTCTTTTAAAAATTTACACAAAGAAACAACTAATTTGTTATTAACGAAATTACTATTGGGCTATTGCCATGGAAGCAAGACTAATTTTAACATTTTTTGCTTGAGTTAGTACATTGAAGCATGCCTCCATAGTGGCTCCAGTGGTAATAACATCATCAACTAACAATAGGTGTTTGTTCGCAATTTTTTCATGATTTTGAAGTTTGAAGATTTCTGTATTGTTCCACCTGGCCCATCGGTTTTTTCCAACTTGTGATTGGGTGTTGGTAACTTTGATTAAGATTTCGTCCATGTATTCTGCATCTAATTCACTGGCAAGTTCTTTTGCGAATCCTGCCACTTGGTTATATCCTCGTTTCTTTAGTTTGTTTTTGTGCAAAGGCACTGGGATGACCATGTCAATCGCTCGGTAAGTCTCATGTTCCTTTAACTCGGCACCCAGCCAGGAGCCTAATATATAGCTCACTTGTTCTTGGTTTTTATATTTAAGATTGTGTATTAATTGTTGGGTGAGTCCCTTTTTCTCAAATAAGAGTAGAGAGGTAGCATGTTTTATGGGGATTCTTCCATAGAATATTTTTGTTACTTCATTTTCTGAATCATGAGGATGATTTAAAACTGGTAAATCATGTCGGCAATTGGTGCAGAGATGTAGTTCGTGATCACTCAGGGCCTCATGACATGCCAAACATACTTTTGGAAAGAACAAATCGATAATATCTGTGAGGTATTTCAGCATACCTTAAAGATAAATATTACTTTTTTAACTGCTTTATTAAAGAATATGTGCTGTTTGTAGAGTTTTATCAATTATTTTTTCAGTTTATCGATAAAAATTATTTTAAATCCTCTTTCTTGTTAGATTCGCGAAATAATCCCGAAGTAATGATAGTTAACCCTCAATTATTTAACTATAGATTAATTATCGGTGCATTAGCGATAGCAATTGTTGTATTAGGGTCTTATAGTTTTTCCACTTATCAAACCTTAAAAAATCATCAAGATTTTTTAGAGCAGGAAACCCATTTGGTTCAAAATGAATTGTCTCAAATGATTCAAAGCTATGACGAGGTAAAGACGGACAACAAGGAGCTAAACCAAGAATTAAAGGATTCAAAAACCAGAATGGAACTGGCATTAGATTCTTTAAACATTATGAAAGCTGATGCGTCTTTGATATCTAAGTACAAAAGTCAATTAGCGATTCTTAATAGCGAAAGAACGCGACTATTTAAAAAAATAAAATCTATTCAGGTTGAGAACGACCTGCTACAAACTCAGGTTGATTCTGTTTCAAATGAATTGGTATCAAAAGTTTCCTATATTAAAGATTTGGAACTTGAGAATCATTATTTGACAACCACCCTAAGTAAGGTTGAAGCACTATCTGCCGATAATGTGCATGCCGAAGCCTTAAATTCCATTAATTTCGGAACGATTACAACTACTGATAAATTGAACAAACTTGACCATATTGAAGTTTGTGCTACTCTTTTAAGTAACAAATTAACTCCTATAGGGAACAAAGAGATTTATGTTCAAATTCTAAATCCACAGAATGAAGTTGTGGAACCTAGAGGGTCTATATCAAATAAAACAAACACGTTGACTTATAGTGGTAAAACAACCATCCAAAACATCAGTGATGAAATGGATGTTTGTACCAAAATCAATATCAATTCGAAGGCTAATTTAACTGCTGGCGTTTACAAAATTTTTATTTTCCAGGACATGCTACCATTAGGAGCTACTGAAATGGAACTTAATTAACTAACTCATTTATATTTTTAAGGAAACCGTTCCATTAGTTGGAGCGGTTTTTTAATTTTGCCATATGACAAATCAAGACGATCAATTTAAGAAGGTTATATCACACGCTAAGGAATACGGTTATGTGTTTCAAAGTAGTGAAATTTACGATGGGCTAAGTGCGGTTTACGATTACGCCCAAAATGGTGTAGAATTAAAGAAAAACATACGTGATTATTGGTGGAAGGCCATGGTGCAAATGCACGATAACATTGTTGGTATTGATGCTGCTATTTTTATGCACCCTACCACATGGAAGGCTTCTGGTCACGTCGATGCGTTTAATGATCCGTTAATTGATAATAAAGACTCCAAAAAGCGCTACAGGGCAGATGTCTTGGTAGAGGACTATGTGGGGAAATTAGATGCTAAAATTGAGAAGGAAGTTAAAAAAGCAGAAAAGCGCTTTGGAGATGCCTTTGACAAAGATCAGTTTTTGGCAACTAATCCTAGGGTTTTAAAATACAAGGAAGAAGGAGAGGCTATTTTAAAGCGTTTGGGTAAATCTTTGGAAAATGAAGATTTAGCTGATGTGAAAGCACTTATTGAGGAACTTGATATAGCAGATCCCCTAACTGGAAGTAAAAACTGGACCGATGTCAAACAGTTTAATTTGATGTTTGGAACTAAGTTGGGTGCATCCGCAGATAGTGCCATGGATTTATATTTAAGGCCAGAAACGGCACAAGGTATTTTTGTGAATTTCCTAAACGTTCAAAAAACAGGACGTATGAAAATTCCTTTTGGAATTGCCCAAACAGGAAAGGCCTTTAGAAATGAAATAGTTGCCAGACAGTTTATCTTTAGAATGCGTGAGTTTGAACAAATGGAAATGCAGTTTTTCATCAAGCCGGGAACGCAGCAAGAATGGTTTGACTACTGGAAGGAAACAAGGTACAAATGGCACCAATCATTAGTAATGGGAGCCGATAATTATCGCTTTCATGACCATGAAAAATTAGCCCATTATGCCGATGCCGCTACAGATATTGAGTTTAAATTTCCTTTCGGATTTAAAGAATTGGAAGGAATTCACTCACGTACAGATTTCGATTTAAAGCAACACGAAGAGTTTTCAGGTAAAAAATTACAGTATTTTGACCATGAAGAGAATAGAAGTTATGTGCCTTATGTGTTAGAAACTTCCATAGGTTTAGATCGAATGTTCTTGGCGGTATTCTCAAATTCTTTGGTAGAAGAAGAACTTGAAAATAACACCACCAGAACCGTTTTAAAAATACCAGCGGTATTAGCGCCAACCAAGGCAGCCGTATTGCCTTTGGTTAAAAAGGATGGTCTTCCTGACATCGCCAAAAAAATTGTAGATGATTTGAAGTGGGATTTCAATGTGGATTATGATGAAAAAGATGCTGTAGGTCGTCGCTACCGTCGTCAAGATGCTGTTGGTACGCCATTCTGTATTACCGTAGACCACGATACTTTAGAAGATAACACTGTGACTATTCGTCATCGCGATTCTATGGAGCAAAAGCGCGTTAAGATTTCAGCACTTCGCGATATCATCAAAAAAGAGGTGGATGTCAAGGAATGGTTGATGAAAATGTAATTGGATTTAATGAACAAACAGAAAGTTATTCGATTTTTGGGGATCTTGTTAATGGTTTTTGGGGTTACCTTTTTAGATTACGACCAACCTGCTTTCTCTGAAAATGCCAAAGCTTATATAGCCCTAATATTAGGAGCTGTTATCGTTTTGATTATTTCCTTTAACAGTTATAAAAAATAAGAAAAGCCCAAGTTTTAACTTGGGCTTTTTTGTTCCTTAATGCCCATGCCCAGAGTCTCCTTCATTATCTAAAAGGGAGGTTCCCTTTATTAAAATATCTTTTCCTTTCAATTTCTCGGGATTTAAAATCTCGGTGGTTTGTTCGTTGGTTTCACCCAATGGGACCTCTGTTTTTTCAAAATAGTAGGCTGTTTCGGTGGTTTCTGCCAATGTTAAAACATAGGCTTCATTCTCAGTTTTTATGATAGCTTCATTGGGCAATCCTTTAGCTGTTTTTTGGCTAACTGAAATATAAGCTTCTACATACATCCCAACAATAAAGTTGGCCTCCTCTTTATTCAAATGTCCATGTACTTGTACCCGTCTCGTGTTTTCATCAATGGTAGTGCCTACCAAATGCACTTCTGCTGTATAAATATCATTGGAAGCTTCGGGTATTTTAAATTGAATGACTTGTCCTTTTTTAATTTTCATGATGTCTTTTTCAAAAACCGATAATTCCAAATGAATGTGGTCTGTATCCACAATTTCCATTACAATGTCAGCTGGCGAAACGTAATTCCCATTGCTAATGTTTACCTTGGAAACACTCCCAGAAATAGGCGCATAGAGATTAATGGATCTGGATATGTGTCCTTCTTCAACCGATTTAGGACTGAGGTTCATCATTTCCAATTTCTTTTTTAGGCCATTGTAATGGGCCAGATTGCTTTTATAGTTGCTTTCGGCTTGTAGATAGTTTTTTTGTGAGGTAATGTTTTCATCAAACAACGTTTTCTGTCGCTCATACTCACTCTTTAAAAAAGTTAACTTTTCTGCTGCCTCCAGATATTGCTGTTGTATTTCAACATATTCTGTGTTTTCTAGTGTGACCAATAATTGTCCTTTTTTTACCAAGTCACCAACAAGAAGGGGTGTTTTGGTGACATATCCTCCCATAAAAGTGGTAATATTTGATTTGTTGTGTGGGGGCACATCAATCATTCCGTTTACTTGAACCGTTTCCTGAAAATGGTATTCAGAAAGTTGGCCCAAGGCCATAGACTCTCCTTGAAATTGCTCTCGGGTAATTTCTAGCTCGTGGCTAGATTCATTTGATTCTGCAACTGGTGCTTCTTCAGAATTGCTTTTGCAGGAAACAACAAAAAGTAATAAAAGAAGGCTATATAGATATTTCATGATTATAGAATTAAAAAGTTAAGTTGAATGACGGTTTGGTTGTATAAATTAAGATTTTGAAGGTATTCCAATTCGATGTCCTTGGCAGTTTCAATACTTTGAATGTATTGAAAGAAGTCAATTTCACCTTCTTTAAAGGTTCTTTGTGCTGTTGAAATGATTTCTTCTGAAAGTGTTTTTCCTTGTGATTCATAGTAGGAAATAGCCTCCTCATATTGTTTGAGGGTGGCCAACAAACTTTGTTGTTTGCTTTTCAGGATTTGCTGATAGTTTTGTTGCTCATAGGTAATACGGTCTACAGCAATTTTGCTGGCCTTTATTTTTGATGCTTGTCCCGAAAACAAAATGGGTATTTTAACTCCAAATTGATACCCTATCAAATTTCCATTGAGTTGACTATTGGTCCCTTGAAAATATTCGGCATTTAAATCAGGTAGTAAATCTTGTTTTTCTTTCACTTCCAATGCCTGAAAGTATATTTTGGAAGATTCAAAAAAGTGAAGCCCCGGATTCGTGTCAAGTCCTAAAGTATTTACTTCCAGTCGGGTTAGAATTTCATCATCAACTTCAAAATCCAAACTATCTAATTGTATCACTTTTTTTAGAGTTTCCTTAGATTTTGCAACTTCCTGTTGAGCTTGTTTAAAGACAGTTTCAATCTGTTTTTGCTTGGATTGAGCGGTTATCATTTCCAAATAATTGGTTTCTCCCAATTCAAACCTTCGTTTGGCAGATTTGGAGAAATTTTGGTACAAGCTATCTAGAAATTGGTAGGTGTCGGCTTTTCTTTTTGAATATTTCAATTGGTAAAAAGCAGTATAAACTTCTTTGGTTAACTGAAGTGTCTTAAGCTCGTGTGCTGATTGTTGCCTGTTGTATTGTGCTTGATTTACTTTCTTGTCAGCAAAATATACGGTTGGAAATTTAAAATCCTGAGAAATACCCCAAACCTTTAGAGGCTCATTATTTATGGCCAAATTGTTTTCGTCATAGTGATAATAAAGCGCCGTTTTATCAAAATTGAAGGCTGAACCAATTAGCGCTTTACTTTCTTCGGTCTGTGCTTGGGAGGCTTTTAATTCGTTATTGTTCTGTATGGCTAATGCTAAGGCTTCCGCGATACTTAAAGGTTGTTGCTGCGCTTGGATTTGGAATGCAACCAAAATTACAACCACCGTAACAATGGATTTCTTTTTAAAACGCACTTTTCGGGGTTTTTCAAACCAAGCGTAAAGAACGGGTAAGACGACTAAGGTTAAAAGGGTGGCGGTAATTAAACCTCCAATGACGACGGTAGCCAAAGGTCTTTGAACCTCGGCACCTGCATTGGTAGAAATAGCCATAGGTAGGAAACCAAGAGCTGCAGCACCCGCAGTTAAAAGAACAGGTCTTAAACGCTCTGAGGTTCCTTGTTTGATGAGGTCCTCAATGGTCGCAAAATCACCTTTCTTTTTGAGTTCTTTAAAATGCTCAATGAGTACAATTCCGTTTAGAACAGCGATCCCGAAAAGAGCGATAAAACCAACGCCTGCCGAAATACTGAAAGGTAAATCTCTTAGCCAAAGTAATAGGATACCACCAACCGCTGATAATGGGATGGCTGAATAGATCATTAAGGCATCCTTAATCGATTTGAAGGCAAAATGCAGCATGATGAAAATAAGAACCAATGCAAGTGGTACGGCAATCATCAATCTGTTTTTAGCTTGTTGGAGATTTTCAAATTGACCTCCGTAGGTGATGTTGTAACCTGCTGGAAGACTGAGTTCCTTTTTAAGGATGTTTTGAATATCATCGACCACCGATTGTAAATCCCTATTTCTAACATTAACACCAACTACAATGCGTCTTTTTGTGTCATCTCTCGAGATTTGTGCCGGTCCTGTAGTGTATTCAATATTGGCTAATTCATCTAAAGGAATTTTGGTGTTATTAGGGCCATCTACATAAAGTGTCTTTAAGTTGTTGATATCCTTACGGTATTTGGAATCTAAACGCATTACCAAGTCAAATCTCTTTTCGCCTTCAAAAATGCTTCCGGCTGTTTTACCAGCAAATCCCATAGATACGATATCATTTAAATCGGAAATGTTAAGTCCGTAGCGCGCAATTTTATCTCGGTTATAAGTAACGGTCATTTGTGGTAGTCCTGCTACTTTTTCTACAATAATATCCGAGGCACCTTCTACATTTTGAATCAGATTTTTTATTTGGTTGGCTTTATTAGCCAAAATCTCCAAATCGGCTCCAAAGACTTTAATGGCAACATCGGCTCTAACTCCAGTAATAAGCTCATTGAATCGCATTTCTATGGGTTGGGTGAATTCGACGTCCATTCCTGGGATAACTGATAATGCTTCTTTAAACTTATTGGCCAATTCATCTTTGGTTTCTGCAGATACCCATTGGTCCTTGGGTTTTAATTTGATGATAACATCACTTTGTTCCATCGACATGGGATCGGTGGGAACCTCTGCGGCGCCTATCCGACTAACGACTTGGTCCACCTCTGGAAATTTTTTGATGAGGATATTTTCAATTTTAGTCGTAATCTCTATGGTTTTATCTAGTGAGGTTCCCGTTTTTAAAACAGGTTGAATCACAAAATCACCTTCATCTAAAGTGGGCACAAATTCTCCTCCCATGCTGCTGAAGATCCAAATACTTGCAAGCAACAACGCGGCAGACATTCCAATTACATATTTTTTATGGTTGAGTGCCCAATTGATTACAGGTTGGTATTGCTTGTTCAAAAAGGCGATAAGTCGCTTGGAGAGGTTGTTTTTCTTTTCCTTTGCAGGTTTTAAGGCCAAGGAAGAAATTACTGGCACATAGGTTAAACATAGGATCATGGCGCCAATTAAGGCAAAACTAAAGGTGAGAACCATGGGTTTAAACATTTTTCCTTCAACACCACTGAGTGACAATATAGGGATGAAAACGATTAAAATAATAAGCTGACCAAAGATGGCTGAATTCATCATTTTGGAAGCACTCTTTTTAGTGATGGCATCAATGGCCGATTGTCTTTCGCCTTTTGTTAAGGTCTGGAGCTTGTCAGCATTACTTGAAATTTGGAAAGCTATAAACTCAACAATGATGACAGCGCCATCAATGATAATTCCAAAATCGATAGCTCCCAGGCTCATTAAATTGGCATCCACGCCAAATACATTCATTAAGGTTATGGCAAACAATAAACTTAAAGGAATCACCGAAGCGACAACCAAGCCCGACCTTAAATTTCCAAGAAGAAGAACCACTACAAAAATGACAATCAAAGAACCTAAAATGAGGTTTTCAGATACGGTAAAGGTTGTTTTGTCAATCAGTTCACTACGTTCTAGAAAACCATTAATATAAACACCTTCGGGCAAGGTGCTTTCTATGGATGCTATACGTTCTTTGACCGCTTCAATGACTTGCTTGGAATTTCCATCTTTCAGCATCATGATTTGTCCAAGTACTTTTTCTCCCTGACCATTTCCTGTGATAGCACCAAAGCGAATAGCGTTCCCATAACCTACTGTCGCAACATCCCTTATGTAAAGCGGAACACCATTATTTTTGACTACGATGTTTTTAATGTCATTTAAGGATTTTGCTAAACCCTCGCCTCTGATGAAATAGGCTTGGTCTGATTTTTCAATATAACCACCACCCGCAACACTATTATTTTTTTCCAAGGCGTCATAAACCTCAGAGATGGAGATATTCATAGCCGCTAATTTCTGCGGATTGATGCTAACTTCATATTGTTTCAAGTAGCCGCCCCAAGTGTTGATTTCAACAACACCAGGAATACCTGACAATTGACGTTTTACTATCCAGTCTTGGATGGTACGTAGTTGGGTTGTTGAGTAGGAACCTTTGTAATCTGGTTTGACATCTAAGGTGTATTGGTAAATTTCTCCAAGACCTGTGGTAATGGGCCCCATTTCTGGAGTTCCAAATCCTTGTGGGATTTTTTCGGTGGCAGATTTTATTTTTTCAGCCAAAAGCTGTCGGGGCAAATAGGTGCCTAGGTCGTCGTCAAAGACTACTGTTACCACCGAGAGTCCGAATTTGGATACCGATCTAATTTCCTTGACTCCGGGTAGGTTGGCCATTTCCAACTCTACGGGATAAGTGATAAATTGTTCAACGTCTTGGGTGGATAGGTTTCTGGATGTGGTGATAACTTGAACTTGGTTATTGGTAATATCAGGAACCGCACCAATGGAAATTTGGGTTAAAGAATAAAGTCCAAGGCCAAATATTCCAGCTGTAAATAAGAGGATGATGAGCTTGTTTTTTAAGCTCAGTTTGATGATGTTTTCTAACATAATTCTTTTAGATAATTAAATAAATATGACCCATGTCGCCTTGTGGATGGGCGCTGGTCTATCATTTCTAAGGAAGAATTATGCTGTTTTGGGCGGCTGTAAAAGGGGGTATTTTTCAAAAATTGAGTGTGATTCCTTGTAAAAAAAGTTGCAAGGAATCTCTACGAATTCTATTTGATCAAATTCGATATTTGAATTTTCAAACGTAAAGACCGGACTTAAATGGGAGCACATTTGATGTTCATGCTGGAACGGGAGATCCTCATGTTGGTGGTCCCCTTGGTGCTCCTCTCTAGAGTTGCCATAATGTTCTGCGATAAACTGAAGAAAACTGTCTCCATAGGCCTGTTTGTGGAATTCGGCATGTTCAAAAAAGGTGTCCAAATGAACCAAATCTCGTACTTCAAAACTGATGCTTTGAAACAGGATTAAAAAGGCATAGGTTATGGATAACAATTTTTGCATACCAGACAAAAATACTATTTTTTTGAGAAGAAATGATGTAACAAACGTTACATTGCTTAAAAATAAGCCTTTAACTGTACGGTCCCCGTATGGATTACCTGACTAGTTTCACTTTTACGTCCCATATAGTTCAAGTTTAAATCCAAGTATTGGGTGATTTTCTTTTGTGCTAATAAACTCCATGTTAAATTTCTTCCAGGTTGCAAGCCTTCCATCATTTGATAGGAAACAGGCGTATTGGCATTTCCTGAAAAATCATTAGAAATGTAATTGAATTCTCCATTTATAGCGGCACTTTGTGTGTCGGCAAACGAGAATGATACGCCATAGTTTTGTTGTTTCAGGGTTTCAAAATCACCAATGGTATTTTCTTTCTGATTGTTTTTATAAAAAATATCAAATCGCGTATTGTCATTTAGCAAGTAGGAAAGCTTAGGGAATAATAAGGTTTCATCAATGTTGAAATTTTTACTCGCATAATTTTCACTTGAAGACTCTGAGTTATTAAAATAGGATTCTACATTAAGTAGCCAACTTTCTGCAAATTTGTGATTAAATTGAAGTTTGTGGCTAATAAGTGAGTTTTCAATTTGTCCTATGGTGAGTGTGTTTTTGGTTCGGTTTTGTAAATAGGTATAGCTACTTGTAAAATGTTGTTTGCCGCGATTAAAGAAGAAAATGTTCCTGAAATTGGACTGCAGCCCCAATTCGTTTTCCAAATCGTCTTTAAATGGATTTAAGTTGAAGCTTCTTCCTTCTCTCAAGTGTTTTCTATCAACTAAGTAGGAAGTTTGGTTGTAAAAGTGAGCCAAGAATTTTTGTAAGTGATTATCCGAAACAGACCATTGTTGAAAGTTCATAGTTAGGTTGGCGCTTAGTCTGTTTTGATGGGTCTTCAGATAGATTTGATTGGGAAGTAACACTCTAATATACTTTCCCTGATCTTGAAATTGAGCAATTTCAAACTCTTCCAGTTCCTGAATGCCATTGTTGTTGTAATCTATCCAAGTGTAATTTCCTTGGCCTGGTTCAACTTCCACATAAGTGAAATCCTGTTGAGGTAAGGTTCCTGAGTTGGTTTCGTAAACTGTATTTAAAAGGAGAATTTGATTGAAAAACTTTTGACTGTATTGGATTCTGGAGTTTAATGAATTTTCATCCTCGTAATTTGGGTCTTCTTGCTTCAAGGTCCTGTAATTGATATATGCAGCAAGATTGGTGTTTTGGTTGTTGATTAATCTTGAGTCAATATAGTAAGTGTTGGAAGTGTTGACCCTTTGAAGATCTCCAGCCCTTAAGCTATCATTTACCCGAAACTTATAGCCTATTTCAGCAAAGACATTGGTGCTATCGCCAACCCCGGTAAATACTTCGGCTGATTGATATCTTTGACTTAGTGCCGTATAGTTTCCCGTTAATTTTTCCTTTTGCTCATTGTCTTCCATGGCTAATTTAGTCCCGGCCCATCCTTTCTTCAGACTATAGGTTAAAACATTGTAGCTCCTCAAGAAAGTCGATTCGTTGGTATTTGAATTCGCATTTAAAAAACTGGACAAGGACCTTATTTGCCATTTGTTTAAATTAAAATTGACATTGTAGAGATGTCTACTTCCATTAAAGTTTTCAGAATAATTTAAGTATTCAAATCTATAAGTTGCTTGCCCTTTCTGATGATGAAATAAATTAAACCCAGACTTAGCTAATGTTTGATTGCCTAGTTCAGTGGCAAGTAGCGGGGTTGATGAGGTGCCTAAATTCCAATCGCGATTAAATTCGGCATTGTAAATTCTTTGTATGGATTGAAAATTTTGATGAATGTAATCGGTATCAATAAAAAGATCCAAATTCCACAAACTGTCCTTTTTTATCACATTTTGATTCCATGCTATCTTTCCGGCAAATCCGTCATTGTCATCATTGTCCAAACTAGAAAATAAATTCTCATCACTTTTACTTCCAGCCAGTTCAAACATTATATCTGTTTTGGGAATGGGTTTGTAATGGCCGTTTACAACACCTATTTGGAGTTTAGTGGGGGCAATAAGTTGAATGATGGGAGCATAATTTCCTTGTGGTATACCGCCAATTGGTTCAACATATTCATAGATAGTGTTGATGGCATTGGTACTGCTAATGATGTAATCTCCTTGATTATCTCCTACCTGGGTAAATTTGACACTGTAAAGTTCATCATCGGGATTGTTTGAAAACACAAATATTTCAATGCCATTAAGAATGTCTTTTCGGTAAAGAATTCTATTTTCATTATAGCTCTCGGGAACTGCAGAAGGGGCTACCATCAAGGTGGTGTCATCTCCTGCTTGTGAGAGTGTTTCCACTTGATCTGGAGATAAGTTTTGCTGTAGTGGGTTGTTTTTGGAATCGTTTTCACTGTAAATGGAAGCGCCTATCTGCAATTTTTCGCTTTCATATTGGCCTCCGCCATAAACAACCAGTCTGGAATAGTTTCTTTCGCTGTATTGATAGTCTACCGTGACACGCATTTCGGAGGTTACTGGAAAAGTGGAATTGAAAATGATTTCTCCAGCATTGTAATCGATAATGTAATCTTTGTTTTCGCCCCTTTGTAAGGGAACACCGTTAACATATACAATTTCACTGCCAGATACGATTAACACATATAATTCTTGGTTGGGGCCTTTAAGTTTGTATGGACCTTGGTTTCCTTCTTGGGTATTAAACTGGCTGGTTGTGAACTGACCTCTTACCAAAGCTCCGGAGGCAAATAGCTGTGTTTGAGATTCAGGGTGATTTAAAGTTGCTCCTAGGGCGAGACCTTGTACTCTTTTGGTGAAATTAGCAAAATAGGATTGGGTGTTGGTTAAATCAATGTCTCCTGCTCGTATTTTCCAGTTATCACTGAATAATTCTATAAAGACTTGATCAAATTCATCCAAACGCTGGGAATATCCACTTTCCTGAAGGGGAATATTAGCATCTTGAATTGAGGCTCTTAAGGACACCTTGTCGCTTAGTTTACCTGTTATCTGTAAATCCAATTCACTGTTTAAAACCGAGTTTTGATTGTTCCCAATGACGACTCCTCTTGAAATACTACCCGAGGTGCTTAAACCATCAAAAGGAGTGAAGACTTCCTTTTTACTAGGTTGTTGCAGTTTATACAAACGGTTGAGGTTTTCATTGCTTTCAACAATGATGTTTTCATCCAATTGCTTGTAAGTTTTGGTTAAAAATTCAGGGTATTTTAAGTAGCTTATTATTATGGTGTCAGTATCTATTTTTTTTTTGAAGGTCAATAAAGACTTTGAGAAATCTACTAGGTAATAGGATTCATCAATATAGGAGCTGTCTTTGGTTTTAATGGAGAAAAAGCTGGGGTTGATACTAACGCTATCAATAAGAATACTATCTCTTGTAGCTACCTTTTTTGACCTGAAGTTAGAATCCAGATTTTGGCCAAAGGAAGCCATTCCAAGCAAAATGAGTAGGCATGTTAGCGTTAGTTTCATCAAATAGTAAACAGAATATTTTTCAAATTATTTTGTTAATAGCTTTTGAAAAAAAGGTATTGGCTTCTCTGTGGTAAATGTAACGCATTATTTATTTTAGCTAAAATTCAAAAAGGACTTCATGAAAATCATTTCTTATAATGTAAATGGTATAAGAGCAGCAATAAACAAAGGATTTCTAGATTGGTTGAAATTAGCCAATCCCGATGTCATATGCATCCAAGAAATCAAGGCTATGAAGGAGCAGGTAGATGTTGGAGCTATTGAAGAAGCAGGTTACAAATACCATTATTGGTTTTCGGCCAAAAAGAAGGGATATAGTGGTGTCGCAATTTTTAGCAAGGTGAAACCAAATCATGTAGAGTATGGTACTGGAATAGAATCCATGGATGATGAAGGCAGAAATCTCCGCGTTGATTTTGATAGGTTTTCGGTAATGAGTTTGTATTTGCCATCAGGAACCAATATTCAAAGATTAGATCATAAGTTAGAGTATATGGCCATGTTTCAAGAATATGTTGATCAATTAAAGAAGAAGATACCTAACCTTATTATCTGTGGCGATTACAATATTTGTCATGAAGCTATAGATATACACGACCCTGTGAGAAATGCTAAGGTATCTGGTTTTTTGCCCGTCGAGCGAGAATGGATAGGTGGGTTTATTGATAGCGGGTTCATTGATTCATTCAGATTTTTTAATAAAGAACCACACCATTATAGTTGGTGGAGTTATAGAGCAAACGCTAGAGCCAATAATAAAGGATGGCGTATTGATTATTGTATGGTGTCAGAGCCTTTGAAAGACCAAATGCAACGTGCGGTCATTTTGCCAGAGGCAATGCATAGTGATCATTGTCCTATTTTAGTTGAAGTTAAATCCTAAATTCTTATTAGAGTTCATGAAAAGTCGATTCCTTTTAATTCTTACCGCCATTGTTTTTGTTTCCTGTGTTTCTCCTAAAGTATATAAGGACTTAGAGAGTAAGTACAACGCGCTTCAAGAAGACCATCAAAACTTAAAGAAAAGTTATGATGATTTATTGGCTGAGAAAAACCAAGCACAAAATGAACTGAATTCGGTATTGGCGGATTATGAAAAGTCTCAATCAGACCAGAGCAAATTGTCGGGAGAATTGGCTGCCTTAAAGTCCAATTATAACAATCTAAAGAATTCTTATGATGCTTTGGAGGAAAATAGTTCTTCGGCATTGGCAGAAAATGCACAAAAAAACAGAGAATTATTGGCGAAATTGGAAGCTAAAGAACAGGCTTTGGCAGCAGAAAGCGCCAGACTTGAAACATTAAGAAGAGAATTAGAAGAGCGATCTAATAGGGTTGCAGAATTAGAAGGAGTCATAGCGGCTAAAGATGCCGCAATGACACAATTAAAGGATGCCATCTCGAGAGCCTTGACAGATTTTGAAGGTAAGGGTTTAACCATAGAGCAAAGAGACGGTAAGGTTTATGTGTCTATGGAAAACAAACTGTTGTTTGAATCTGGAAGTTGGGCGGTTGGTGCTTCAGGGCGTCAAGCAGTGAAACAATTGGGAACAGTATTGGCCGATAATCCTGAGATTGCAGTATTAATTGAAGGACACACAGATAATGTGCCTTATTCAGGAGGAGGAAACCTGCAAGGAAATTGGGATCTTTCTGCTAAAAGAGCTACGGCTATTGTTCAATTGTTAATGGAGAACCCTCGAATAAAACCTGATAATTTAACGGCCGCCGGAAGAGGGGAGTTTTTGCCCATTGCATCTAACGATTCTGCAGAAGGAAAAGCAAGAAATAGAAGAATCGAGGTGATTTTAACACCAAAGCTCGATGAGATTTCAAAGATTTTGAAGGAAATATAGCAAAAGAGATTCCTACAACTAACATATCCTTTTTCTTGAAAGAAAATAAATGCTTACTGGAAGATTTGAAGCAATATTATCGGTTTCATAGTTTTAGGTAGTTGTTTTTCTTCAAAGTGAATTTTTTTGCCATTTTTTGGGGTCTTAGCTCTGCTCGCACTTTATCGAATAAAAAAGCTTTTTGTCTATTTAATAGGAAGAGCCCAATTTATGAGTTTCTTTTTTTATAATTTTTGGCTCTCAAAATTCTTATAAATTCTAATTAGAATTAAGGAATTACTTGGATGTCGTAAGACGAGAAAGAAAAAAACAACTAACTTATTTAATTTATGAAGAAAACTACATTCCTTCTACTGCTGGCTTTCATGTTGTCAATTTGGCACGTAAAGTCGCAAGTGATGATAGGGTCGGGTACAATCGAGACAGCGAATACCCCTTTCGAGCCCTTCTATGGTTACACGTACTCTCAGTCCATTTATTTGGCTGACGAAATCAATGCATCCGGAGAAATTACCGGTTTGCAATGGTATTACAGCGGAACATCAGATTTAGCTGACAATCAAGAATTGGTAATTTATATGGCTGAATCTACAACTTCATCTTTTCCATCTACTGCAGATTGGGAGCCATTTGCAAATTTCACTCAGGTATATTCTGGTGGTATTACAGTAGAAGCTGGGGTAAATGGTTGGGTTCAGATTGTATTTGATACGCCGTTCACCTATTCAGGTACCGATAATTTGATTATTGCGGTTGATGAGAATATGCCATCATATGATTCTTCGGGAGACGATTTTTACAATACGGATATGGGGACATCAAGATCCATCGTTTATTATAATGATGGTACTAATCCAGACCCTGCCAGTCCACCTTCAGATTGGTCTACCTCCACATCAACTTTAGTTCCAAACATTATACTAGATGGTATTACACAGGCTTGTCCTAATCCTTCTGATTTAGCAGTTAACTCTACTGGGTTGGATAGTGCAGAATTAGCTTGGACTGAAAATGGAGATGCTACTTCTTGGAATATTGAATTGGTTGAGGCTGGAACAACTCCAACAGGAACAGGAAATTACACAGCAGATGCTAATCCATTTACTGCTACAGGTCTTACTTCTGGTACAAGCTATGAATATTACGTTCAAGCCGATTGTGGAGCTGAGCAAAGTGGATGGATAGGACCTTTCTCATTTGATACGCAGTTATGTGATGTGACTGAGCAGTGTGAGTATACATTTGTAATGACCGATTCATTTGGAGATGGTTGGAATGGAAACACTATGACCATTTCACAAAATGGTGTAGATGTAGAAACAATTACTTTATCTTCAGGTTCTTCAGGAGAGGCTCAAGTAACCTTATGTGACGGTCAACCTTTTGAACTATTTTGGAATACTGGTGGATCCTGGGCTGGAGAAGTTGGAGTAGTTATCCAAGCCTTTGGTGAAGACTTATTTACAATGCCAAGTGGTTCAGGTTCTTTACAAGGAACAACTATATATTCTGGAACTGTAAACTGTACACCACCGAGTTGTGCAATTCCTACAGATCTTAATGCAGATAATATTACGGCTTATACAGCAGAATTAAGCTGGACAGATAATAACACTGGTGTTTCTTCTTGGAACGTAGAAGTTGTTGAATCAGGAACAACTCCAACTGGTGTGGCAACCGACGTTGCAGACACCAATACGGCTTTTGAGGTAAGTGGTTTATCTGCCATAACAGAATATGCTTATTATGTTCAAGCAAACTGTGGAGATGAAGATGGGTTAAGCAACTGGGCAGGACCTTTCTTCTTTACAACAGAATGTGCTGTATTTATTCCTCCTTACTTACAAGAGTTTAATTCTTTCATCCCAGATTGTTGGGCTGAAGCTGACAATGGTGATCCAACTTCTGGACCAACAGATTTTATAGATACTTGGACTTGGGCTGAAGGTGGATTTGCTAACGTTGGTTGGGCAGGTGCTTATAGAATTAACCTTTATGGAACAGGAAAAAGCGATTGGGTAATTTCTCCTGAATTTAACTTAGATGGAGGTCCTTGGCAATTAGAATGGGATTTTGCCATTATGCAAGGATTTGGAACTGATACTGCTGGAATTTTAGGTTCTGATGATCAAGTTCAACTTTTAATAACTACTGATGGTGGTACTACTTGGACACCTATTGAAGAGTGGGATAATACATCTACTGTTCCAGTGGGAGGTGACCATTTTATATACAGTTTAGAAGCTTACACAGGTGTGGTTCAATTTGCAGTTTGGGCTTCAGAAGGCGAAGTGGCAGATTTTGCTGATGCAAGTGTGAGTTTTGATAATTTTGAAATTGTAGAAATTCCTGCTTGTCCACAGCCTACTTCATTGACTGTGGAATTAGTTGATATGACAACAGCCATTTTAGAGTGGACTGAGTATGGAACTGCAACATCTTGGAATATCGAGATCGTAAATGTGGATCTTGGTGAAACACCAGATGGTACTCCAGATTACACGGGAGTTACAAACCCATACACTGTTATGGATTTAGATCCCGATACGAATTATGAGTATTACGTTCAAGCCGATTGTGGTGCTGATGATGGAACAAGTACTTGGAGTGGTCCAAGAGACTTCTATACCGGATATTGTATCTCTGTGCCAACAAGTAATGATGGTCAAGGAGTTACCAATGTGCAAATAGAAACGTCTAATTACCCTAGTTTTGGTGATGTGACCTATGAAGATCATACAGATGGAACAGTTCAAAACTTATTCCAAGGTTGGGAAACAACCGTTATTGTAAGTTTCGCTACAGGATTTACATATAATACAAATATTTGGATTGATTTAAATGATGATTTAGTGTTTGATAATGACACCGAGTTGTTTTTCCAAGGAGAATCTGAATGGGCAAATCCAACTACGTTAGAATGTGTTTTCACATTACCTGTTGATGCAAATCCAGGTTTACACAGAATGCGTATTGGTACGGCGGATTTTGGTCAGACAAATCCAAATCCATGTTTTAATGGATCCTTTGGTGTTACTTTAGACTTTACAGTAAATATTGTAGAGCCTACATGTGAACTTCAAGAAGCTACTTTCGCATTGGTTGATGACTGTGCTAACGGAGATCAATTCTTAATCGACGTGACTTTGGTTTCTATGGGAGATGCTACATCAATTACTATAGGTAGCGATTTTGATGATGCAACAGTAGAAGCTACAGAAGCTGGAACTTATCAAATTGGACCTTTCCCGTTTGATACAACTGTTATCGCTTATGCAATTAATACGAATGACTCAAACTGTTTAATTAACAGTACACCATTCTTACAATTGGCTTGTCCTCCAGACAATGATAATTGTGATGCAGCTATAGAAGCCGGGGTGAATGAAACATTTGTTTGTGATATTGTTACTCCAGGAGTTATGACTGGTTCTACACCTTCAGGTGCCCCTGCAGGATGTGCTGGAGCTAATGATGATGATGTTTGGTTCTTCTTCGAGGCTACAGATCCTAACCTTATTGTTTCTATAAACAATATAGTTGGAGACGAAACCAACCTAGACATGGCTCTTTATTCAGGTACATGTGGTGATTTTACAGAATTGGCTTGTACTACAACTACATCAGCTATTGTAAATGACCTTGTGATTGGAGAAACTTACTATGTAAGAGTGTTTACAACAAATCAAGGGGTTTATGAATCTACATTTGATTTATGTATCAGACCTATTCCAGGTCCAGTTCAAACAGATACAACAACTTACACTTATGAAGAATTGGTAACTGACGTGCTTATTGATTCACCATGTGCAGATGTATCAAACATCACTTATTCTGGTCAAGAAGGTATTGGTTATTTCTATACTGAAACTCCAGGGTTTGCCTTTGAAGATGGTATTGTATTGGTTAGTGGAAATGCTGACTCTCCAAATTTAACCGGTCCTAATGGAGCTGGTCCAAGTCTTCAAAACAGTGGTGGTCAAGATCAAGATCTGTTTGATTACATTCAAGCAACCGGAATTGACCCAAGTTTATTCAGTTATAATGATTCAGCAGTTTTAGAATTTGATTTTGTTCCATATGTAGACGAATTTTCTTTCAATTTCTTATTTGCTTCAGAAGAATACGGAACATTCCAATGTTCGTTCTCAGATGCCTTTGCATTTTTCTTGACGAATACAGAGACTGGAATTACTGAAAACTTGGCGGTAGTGCCTGGTACAGGTGATCCAATTTCGGTACTAACAATTAGAGATCAAGCTTATAACGCTGGTTGTGGATCTGTAAATGCAGAGTATTTTGATAGTTATTTTGGAGCCGGTGGAGTAGATCCTTTAGCAGCTCCAATTAACTTTAATGGTATGACCATTCCGATGGCAGCTACTTCTACAGTAGAAATTGGAGTTACTTACCATATTAAATTAGTAGTAGCTGATAGAAATGACTCTATTTTAGATTCTGCTGTATTTATCCAAGGTGGAAGTTTAAGTTTAGGTGAGATTGACTTAGGGGTCGATATTACTATTGCAGATGGTACAGCACTATGTCAAGGTGAACCTGTCGTTCTAGATACTGGACTTGAAGGAGCTTACCACACATGGTATCAAGACTTCGTAGAGATTTCAGGTGAAAATACTTCTGTTCTTACAGTTACTGAACCTGGAAATTATTATGTGCAAGTTGGGGAATCGGCGCAGTGTTCGGTTGCTGATGATATCAACGTTGAATTCTTACCATTACCAGAGTTTGTAACTGAGGCGGTTCCACTTGAGGAATGTTCTGGAGAGGACTTCACAGAATTTGATTTGACTCAAAATGCTGAAAGTATTTTGGATGGTACTCAGGATCCAAGTGAATTTACATTTGCTTATTATACAACTGAGCAAGATGCCATGGATCAAACAAACCCAATTTTAGATCCAACAGCCTATGTTAACGTCTCCAGCCCACAAACTATTTATGTGGGTGCTGTAAATACTACGACGGGATGTTATGACTCTACTTCTTTTGAGATTTCTATCAATGCATTGCCAGAGCCTGTTCAGCCAGATGATATGTTTAGCTGTGCTGATATGGATGGATATGCAACATTCGATTTAGAAACTCAAACAGATGTAATCACAGGAGGTCAGACAGGTTACCTAGTAACTTATCATGAGTCAATGGCCGATGCAGATGGAGCAATGAATGCGTTAACCTCACCATTTGAAACAATGCCTCCTCAAACTATCTACGTTAGAGTAGAGGATGAAATGACTGGATGTTATTCAACTACCACATTTGTAGTAGACCAATATCCATTTGAGGATGCCTCTTTCTCTTATGATGAAGAATTTATCATGTGTTCTGAAACAGGTATGGCTTTGACTGCTACTGCAGGTGGTAACTTTGCCATCGTGGAGCCAGCAAATACAACAGCTGTTATTAACCCTGATACAGGTATGATTACAGGAGCTGGTAGTGGTGCTACTTATGTAGTGTCTTATACTACGACAGGACCATGTCCTCAAACTACAACAGTTACGGTTGAAATGGACACTTGTATCTTCCCAGAGGTGGTAACACCAAACGGAGACGGTAGCAACGACAGTTTCGATCTGACCGGATTTGGGGTTAACAGTCTGGAGATCTTCAACCGTTACGGTACGAAGGTATTCAGTTTCACCGGGGCTTACACTGATGAGTTCAGGGGCGTATCTGATGACGGGGATGAGTTGCCAACGGGGACTTATTTCTACGTTGTGAAGTACAAGGACACCGAGGTAAGGACAGACTGGTTCTATATCACCAGAGAACAATAATTAACGCAACCAGAAAAAGATAATGAAAAGACTATATATATTAATCGCT